>JAHYJO010000032.1 GCA_019429125.1 Nanobdellati archaeon
ATCGTTCCATATTATCTATATTTTGTAAACAATCCATATATTATAATAAAATCTACTTGAATTTTTGTTTTTCGGTTATGTAGACTATAAATATATAAAAATGTAGGAGAATTTGCTAAACAAATACTATTTATTTATTTATTTATTTATTTATTTCAGCTCACGAAAAATTATTATGGGCTATAAAGGTCTGACATTAGACAAGTTTCAGGTAGATGCAATATTATTTAATCGATAAGAATTATTTTGTTATAGTTTCCGCGCCAGCAGGTTCAGGCAAGACTCGTATAGCTGATTGCATAATAGAAAAATATTTAGTCAAACTTAGGATGGATAATGATTAACCTAATTTAATAAATTTGATGTTTCATCAAATAATATTCTCCGAAATAAATTCTATAACTCAACCTGCTTTACCTTCTTTTTGTAATGCGCCCAGATCCGATTATTTTTCCCTGGGCTGAATGTGACTTTATTGCCCTCATATTTGACCTTATTTATCTCCATCCATTCTATCACATCTGGCAACAATATAGTGACTTTCAATCCAGGACGCAAATCAAAATTAATTATGATGTCAACAAACCTTTCATGACTCCTGTCAACCTTGACATGCATCACATGGTTGCCGATAGGTTTCCCGAATCGTTCATACTCCATCCATCCTTCAATAAATTTAGGTACGATAGTCAGCTCATTGTTATGCAGTTCAGGCTTTATCCCAAATATCCCGGAATCTACAGCATGTACAAAAAGTGATGATGTCCCGTAAGAGCTCACATTGCTCAATGGCGACCCGTCAGAAGAATTGAGATTTTTTTCAAAGATGCCAAGGTTATAGTTGAATATCTGCCTTGAAAGAATTTGCAATAATTTAAGACCTGTTGCAATATCCTGACTTTTAAAATAAGTGCACGCAGCAAGACCTGTCGCAAAAGACCTTACTCCCCCAGACTTTGCAATCCCTGCCTTGAAATCCGGGTCAAATATACCACGTGTCCTGACCCCGTGCGCACTCACGTATTCCTGCCTAATTTTTTTAAGCACAGTATCCCTTTTGATTTCGCGAATCAGGTCAAAGAAAACAGGTATCAACACATTTGCACTTTTGACCGCATCATTTCGCAGGCTATCTTTTAAAAATTTAGACCTATTATCCCAAAAATAAACATCAAGCGCCTCGCTCATGGCTCTGCATCGTGACGGATGATAAATCCTCAACGCCTCAATCCATAATGACTGCAATTCAATTCTAGTATCATCATAAGAATGTGTATCTAAAACACAGACTTTCATCACAGGTCTTACAAGATTATCTTCAAGTTTAAGTTTTCGGATAATTAAGATTATTCTTTCACGCAGACCTTTTTCAAAAGCTATGTCTCCGCTGGTTCGCACATATTTGTCAAGGATAATAAGGAAAAGCGGGTTCACATCTTCACTATCAAAGAGTATGGTGTTGCCTGATGCAATCTTTGAGGGTATTGTATCTTCAGTTAAAGCGAGTATATCCGAAATAATCTCTTTTGCCTTTATAAAATCGCCTAATTCGACAAGCCCAAAAACGTTCCATAACAATTTTTTGATATCTATAACATCTGTTGAAGGGTGGTTAGGGTGATACTCAATGTCTGAAATTGCAAAAGAGAATGCCTTATTTATATTTTCATCAGGTGTCATAAGCCCTATATGTTTTCCACAATTGTTAGGTACCGTCTTTAAAGTATCAAATTTTCGTTCTTTTTCAGTATAAAGTCTACCCCAACCAAGAGATATCTTGTCAAAGACAGTCTTTGCATCATATCCTACCCCATCATCTGCGCAAAACACAAAAGGAATAGTTATCTCGTATCCTGGATGAATCTCAGAAGTGACCTGTATATTTTTAGGGACATATCTCTCTTTTCCATCCGACCGTAAATATTGTTCCTTGCCTGTCTGTCTTATCATTATGCCACGCGCTTTACCTACACCATAATAAAGTGTCCATCCTTTCTCAGGTACTGCGACAACATTGGCATTTCGTATGCTGTCAAATTCACATTTATATTTCCTACCGTGCGCACTTTCAAAATCATTGCGCATATCAATCTGTATTTCAAGTGACACAGACACTTCCCTGCTCACCTGAGACCTGTTTACAATTTTTAGTGCAGTTATGAATCCTGCATCATTATCTGGTGCAAAGCAAAGTTCTTCGACATCAAGACCTGGCATTTTAAACGTATGTATCCCTGCCCATGGTTTGAGTGTGAGCTTGTCCATATTCTTATTGTCAAGTGCTATCCCATTGATACTGATTGAATAGCTGTCAATAAACTTGACTGGTGGTTTCCACAGTCCGTCCAAATTATCCCATGAAGTCTTGTCTGCCGGCTGTCGCATAAGTATGTCTTTATTGTGCAGGTTATACCTTTTGTCTTTCGTGTTTCTTTTTTCAATAGTGATTTTAGACATATACAGTATTTTTGTGTATGATTGTATAAATAGGTTAATCATAGTGTTATGGTCTGCAGTGATTAGTCTTGAGTCTTTGAACTGTTGTAGTTATGAACAAGTGATAATATCTATAAACATCTATACCAATATTTAGATTATGGACTATATAGAGCTACACGATTTTCCAGATGATATAAAAATACATATGGATATCATAGGTAATACTAAATATTGGATAAACGTCTTATCTGCTGTAGACTCAAAAAAAGATATTGTAAATCTGGTACGACCCAACATAGACCCGGATTTAAATTTAGATAAATTAAATACAGTTATTGATAATGGAAAAGACATTAAATCCAAAGATAAAATATCTGGATATGTCTCTGTACACGGGCAGGATGCCATGATACCATTATCTTATTTTAGACTTTTTGAGGAGGTATTGGGTGTTCAGTACTACAGTGTCGAAAATAACATAATGTCCTATGGTCCTGGTTCAAATGCTAAGGTGTTTACATATTCAGCTGGTAAGAGGATGGTTCCTATCCCTTTTGATGCTGAACTCATCCTCGCTCTTTCATCAGTCCTATAGTGTAGTAAAGACCCTAATGATATATAGTCAATGCGATAAATACTTAGAAACTATATATACATCAAAAACTAAATATCTAGTATGAAAGATATACCTTTTACCTCTGAAAACATTATTGATGCAATCAATAATGAAACTGATAAATTTGC
>JAHYJO010000017.1 GCA_019429125.1 Nanobdellati archaeon
AAATTCAGAAGACACAAGCGGACTAGATGCAAGTTCAAGAGATTTTTTAGAAAATGCCATTGAAGATTATAACAAGATGTTTGGAACATCGTACGATACTTCCTCAGACAAATTCCAAAATTACTATGAAGATGTTAGCAAGCGCGTGAAAAACAGGGAGATAGATATTTTAATCGTAGTAAATATGTTTTTAACCGGATTTGATGCAACTACATTAAACACTCTTTGGGTAGATAAAAATTTAAGATTGCATGGCTTGCTTCAAGCATATTCTCGTACTAACCGTATTTTAAACAGCATAAAAACTTTTGGAAATATTATTTGTTTTAGAAATTTAGAAAAAGCTACTAATGAATCCATATCGCTTTTCGGAGATAAAGAAGCAAGTGGAATTGTACTATTAAAAACATATAATGAATATTATAACGGTTATGAGAATGAAGGGAAAGAAGTAAAAGGATATAAAATATTAGTTGAAGAATTACAAGACAAATTTCCGATTGGGCAAAGAATACTCGGAGAACAAAATCAAAAAGATTTCATTAAACTTTATGGTGGAATTTTAAGAGTTAGAAATATTCTTACTACTTTTGATGAATTTGAAGGAAACGAAATTTTATCAGAAAGAGATGTTCAAGATTATCATAGTTTATACATTGACCTTTATAACGAATTTAGAAAAGGTAAAGATGTAGAAAAAGAAAATATTAATGATGATATTGTTTTTGAAATGGAACTTATCAAACAAATAGAAATCAATATTGATTATATTCTAAAATTAATAAAAAAATATCATGAAGAACATACAAAAGATAAAGAAATTTTATTAGACATAAATAAAGCAATAGATTCAAGTGTAGAATTAAGAAACAAAAAAGATCTTATCCATCAATTTATTGAATCTCTTAATATGAAATCTATTGTAGATGAAGATTGGCAAAAATTTGTAGAGAAAAAGAAAATTGAAGAATTAGAGAAAATAATAAAAGATGAAAATCTTAATAAGGATGAAACATACAAATTTATAAAAAATGCATTCAGAGATGGAAATATTCCAACAACTGGAACAGCATTACCTAAGGTTTTTCCTCCAATATCAAGATTTTCAAAAACTGGAGAAAGAACCAAAAAAATAGAAACCATAATTGAAAAATTCACTAGATTCTTTGAAAAATTTTTTGATATAACAAAATAAAAAATATGACGCCCCTCTCTAGTCCTTCGGACATATTCTCTCCCTGCGGTCGAAATTTATTATCGTGAAAATTTAACTCTGCGGTTTTCCTTCGCTACGGAACGTTGCACTAAACCTTGGTCTTCCCTTTAGTCAGACGCGTATAACAGGGCTTAAAGGGCTCCGAAACCTTGCAGTTTCTTCCACCCAAATTTTGCCTACTGCAAAACTTCTCTAAATCCCGATGTTATATTCAATTTTGTATTTGAGAACAGAGAATACAATACACTTTCTTTTCTGTTTGGATTAAAATGATAAACACAACTTCCCACACCCGCACCCCACAGTTAACTTTATAAATAAACCACAGATAACAATGTATATAATAAAAATCTTAAACATATATTATACACGAGATACGATTCTAATGGAAACTACAACATCATTTAAAGATCTAAACTTAATACCCCAACTCGAAAGAGCATTGACTAAACAAGGTTACACCCACCCTACACCAATACAAGAAAAATCAATCCCCGGTTTGTTACAAGGTCACGATTTAATAGGCATTGCGCAAACAGGCACTGGCAAAACCGCAGCATTCACATTACCTATTCTGCAAAATATGACCCAAAAAGGTCCAAGAACAATCAAGACTTTGGTATTAACCCCCACCCGAGAACTTGCAGCGCAAATTGGCGAGAGCTTTGCCGCATATGGCGAGTTTCTTTCATTTAAACACACTGTCATCTTCGGTGGTGTCGGTCAAGGAAACCAAGTTCATGCACTCTCCAAGGGTGTAGATATTGTAATTGCAACACCTGGTCGTTTACTAGACCTAATGAATCAGGGAAAGGTCAACCTTAACAATATAGAATTTTTCGTATTAGATGAAGCAGACCGAATGCTAGACATGGGTTTCATCAATGACATCAAAAAAGTAATTATAAAATTACCAAAAAAAAGACAATCACTATTCTTCTCAGCAACAATGTCACCAGAAATCAGTAAACTTGCAAAAAGCCTGCTTACAAATCCCATCCATGTTGAAGTTACACCTCAGGCAACAACGGTTGAACTGATAAAACAACAGATCTTTTTCATTGATCAATCTTCAAAAGAACAATTATTACTAGAACTTCTAAGACCTAAACATCTTACCCGTGTCTTAGTTTTCACCCGAACAAAACATAGGGCAAACAAAGTAGCATTATTCCTTGACAAAAATGGTATATCATCCGACGCCATCCACGGAAACAAATCACAAAACGCAAGAACTAAAGCCATAACAGATTTCAAAAGCGGTGAAACCAAAGTATTGGTCGCAACAGATATCGCTGCAAGAGGAATAGACATAGATAACATATCTCATGTCATAAATTTTGAGCTTCCAAATGAACCAGAAAGCTATGTCCACAGAATTGGAAGGACAGCAAGAGCCGGCACTGATGGAACCGCCTACTCATTTTGTTCAGCTGAAGAAAGGGACTATCTTCGTAATATCGAAAAATTGATAAAGCAGACAATTGAAGTTACTAATCACAAATTTCATTCAGAAACTGCAAAAAACGCAACAGGCTCAGCAGCTAAACCTGCACCAAAAGGAAAAAGAACCTTTTCAAGAACAGCAAGGTCAAATAATAAGCCAAAACAAAGTTCTAATAATAAACCTAAACACGGTTTCAGAAGATGATTTCTCAATCATGTTCACTACCAATTCTTAATGTGCCATTTAATGTTAAACTCAATCAAATTTTAATTTTTTTATATGTAAAAATAAATCATTCAAAAAAACAGGCATGCATTCTTATCGATAATGTATGGGTAACACTCAGCAATATATCTTAAAGTTTGAACATCTATAATCAACAGCTACTGCATCACTTTTTGAAGAATAGCACTTACCGTTACAATAATATCTGGCAGAAGTAGGGCAACAATGCCCATTTGACACACAAGTACCCACAGGACAACCGCTTTGCTCCCTTAAAGTTTTAGAATCGGAGACACTAGAGGAATAAGAAGAGTCAGAAGACCCACTAAAAGATTGACTGAGCGACTGGCAAATCTCATCTACAGTATCAGGATATGCACCTGTTGCACATAGGACACTATATCCTGCTAACCATAATATCATTAAAACCACAAAAAGAAGGGGAATACCTATAAAAATAGCCTCTAGAGGATTAGAAAAATTCACCTGCCTTTTACCTTTAGGAACAAGAGATTTCTCAGTTATAGGTTCTTTTTTCATAATTTCCTTTAAGGGTTCAGTTAAAACCGTCCCACACTCTTTACAGAATTTGTCAATAGGATTTACTTTTTTCCCACATTTATGACAATAATTAACCATAATATTCTATATACCTCCAAACTATATAAAAATTTAGTTAAACACACCTCTAAAATAACCTTGACATCCTCAAAGACCTAAAGGCAAGATCTATTACTATACAACAGACCTATAGAATTTCTTAATAATTTTCTTAAAGAAACTCCATACTCATTAATCACAAAATAAAAACGCTTCTGAAAACAATAGCAAAAATAAACCAAAACACGTTTTCAGAATATGATTTTTTAATCCTGTTCTTAATGTAACAATTAATATTCAAATAAAATCAAAAATTGTACTTGTTTAGCAAAAAAATAATCAATATACTCCAACCGTTATGGTGTAATTCTCAATAAGTTATAATTTTTACAAAATCAATATCTAACGCTTAAAAATGTGTTGTTAAAAAATATTAAAAATCATTTACTCTTATTTTTATAAAATCTATGGCTTGCAACCAACTTAAAAAAGTATAAACATAATTATATCAAAAAATAGTAGTTATCTCATAAAAAATCAAAATCAAGCAAGACAAAAATTAGCTAAAAAATACCAAAAATTTATTTTTTTTCCCTATAATAAAATACCTGAAAAACAATCATCCCAGTTGTTAAAATTCCTGCCCCTCACCCAATAATTAAAACCCAATCGTTTTGCAAGTAACCATGAATTATCCATAAAATGTATGATATAAATGCAAGCACTATAAAAATAGTAGATAATCCCTCAGTGGATTTTCTCTTATAATTTTTCATAAATTAATCCGGAAATCCAAGTACCTTAACAAGAATTCCGATAAATACAGTAAATACACCAATTATTACTGCAAAAGTAATATCTATAATCCTATTTATTCTAATAATTATATATACTAAATTTATTCGAATAATTGTCTTCAATCAAATCTAAATTATAAAAAAAGAAACATTTAGGCACTATACACAAATCTAAAAAGAAAAATAATCCTCAAACCTATGCAGTCTCTACATATTTTTTCATAAGTCCTTCAAGTACAGTACTTGGAGTATATCCCTTACGCACACATGTTTTGATAAATCCATCATAAGTAGTTCTATCAACACTATAGTCCAGTTTCATCTTTTTTACACCTTTTGGAGTTGATGCCATATATTATCACTATATATTTTTTGACCTTGAACCTTTATATAATACGAAAATTTATTAACCTTACAAAAAAGGTCATCCAGTTAAACTCAATTTTTCAATCCTTAACTAGATGACCTCCAGAACTATATAAAACTCTAAACACCAATAGGATTCATGCTTGAAAATCTTATCAACATATTAAACCTCCAAAATCCTTGGATTATCCTAGCAATCCTTGCAATGGCACCAATTACAGAAGCCAGAGGCGCAATCATCTACGGTCTATCCCAAAATCTTAATCCCTTAAACGTATTCATTATCTCTATAACCTTAAACACATTAGCAATCATACCGCTTTTATACATCCTAAGACTGAAACAAATAATGACATTTATACACAAGATAATAGGAAAACGAATAACAAATATTATTGAAAAAAACAAAAAAAGATTTGAATTGTATGAAGAGTTGGCGCTATTTAGTTTTGTTGCAATTCCCGCAATTGGAACCGGTGCCTGGACTGGCGCATTAATTGCAACTATCTTAAAAATTGACATGAGAAAATCTTTTTATATCATAACCGCCGGCATCTTTGCAGCTGCACTGATTGTCTTTTTAGGCACTAACAGCATATTTTTCCTTCTTAAATGAAATAATTAGAATCACAGTTTAAGGCACTGTCCAAAAAGTGAGTACTCTTGAATATTTTTTAAATATTGTTTGTTTATAAACTCCTACAGAGACTCATTTAATATACACATTTCACGTCTAATTACAAAAGAAATAAAGGTATTTAATTAACTACATTTTGTTTGAAATCACTCAAAAAATGAACTGTGCCCAGTTTACAAAAACTTTATATCTATATTAATTTCAATAGTATTATGAAACTTGTAAATACTTGTCTAGCGTGATGAGGTTCAAGAGTTCCTGCGCATTGACCCGTAATTATGAAACTTGTAAATACTTGTCTAGCCGGAATCAATTGTAAATGAAATGGCAAAGCAAAACCTTGTCAAAAAGTTATTGAATTAGTTAAACAAGGTAAAGCAATTCCAGTCTGCCCTGAACAATTAGGTAGATTAACAACTCCCCGAGATGTAGCAGAACAAAAAGGTGATAAGA
Source organism: Nanobdellati archaeon (assembly GCA_019429125.1). Taxonomy (GTDB): domain Archaea; phylum EX4484-52; class EX4484-52; order EX4484-52; family GLR71; genus GLR71. Next base: position 5,742 of record JAHYJO010000017.1, read on the forward strand.
TATTTACAAAAGATGGATATAACTTAACTTTTCAATTTGAAAAAGGCGCAGAAGAAGGACTAAAAATCGCAAAACTTGCAAATTGTACTGAAACCATTCTAAAAGCAAATTCACTGTCTTGCGGTTCCGGTAAAGTTTTTGATGGAACTTTCTCAGGTAATTTAACAGCATGCGACGGAATATTCACAAAACTTCTCAAAAAAAATAATATCAAAGTATTCACAGAAGATGAAATTAACAATAAAGCGCAATAATCTAAACGAATAATCTTATAACTATCCAAATAGATATTCTAAACATGAAACTACTTTTTATTTGTCAAGGAAACTCGGAAAGAAGCGTAATTGCCCAAGAACTTTACAACAAACATTCTAACTCAACAGATTCTCAAAGCGCAGGCCTAAACGTTTCAGATTTACCAAGAACAGAATTGATGTTTAAACTGATGAAATCCGAAAACATAGATATCACAGATAAACCAAAAACTCAACTGACAGAAGACATGCTAACTAAAGTAGATAAAGTAATAGTCCTTTGTTCAAAAGACAAATGCCCAAATTACCTATTAAACTCTGAAAAAGTATCGTTCTGGGATATACCAAATCCCTGGAACCAAAATTATGAATTCTTATTACAAACCAAAAAATTGATTAAAGAACATCTAAATAGTCTCCTTTGAAAACCATATTTGTCTATTAAACAAATATTATTTCACCCAACCCTAAACAACTCCATATACTCTTCTTATTCTTGCAATTGACCTGAAGACCCTCCAGTTAAGATAATCCCTTTTAAAGCAATCTCTTTTTTAACGAAGACCTAATTCGACTTATCAACAGTTAACTATATATACTCCAACTTCGAATGGCTCATGGTAAAAGCGATAACAGTGGAGTATTCAGCTGGTGTTTATATAAAACAAACATTAACTGAATTGACACAAAATAGTTGTACGCTCTTTGAGTATCTTGCACATTTAGATATATCGGAGCTTGAAGATTATGTTCTAAAAAAATATTATCTTCGAACACCAACACACCGTGTTGGTACAATGATAAGATTGGCTAATACATATTATTTCTATGATTGTGGATATGAAAAAATATTAAGGTCCTTATCAGAATTTAATCAAAAAATATTGAAATTGAAAACGATTCCGTCAGTTTCAACACTTAATGATTTTGTTCATCTGCGATTGAGCGAACAAGGTTTTGATGATATTATGATTTATGTCGCAAAAAGTCTAAATAAGTATGTCACAAAACGAAATGGTAATCTTGATTCAACACCGAACGAAGCTGAAAAGTATGACAAACATGCAAAATTTAACCCACATTATGAATGCAAAATGTATAAATCACATATTGTTATGATTGATAAAATACCACTAATTATGACATTTAGTAATGGTCTTGCAAATGATTCTCCATACCTGAAACCACTTGCATATAAACTGCATGATGCTAGCATAACTTTTGATCTGATGAATCTTGATGGTGGTTATGATTCATTTGAAAATCATGCGTTAGTAAAGCATGTTATTGGTGCTGACCCGTATATTGGATTACCTATAAATGCAGTTCAAAATGAGGATGGAACAGTAGACAGAATCAAACATTTTTGCAATAAGCTATGGAAACAAGGTGGGTCAAAATACAAGACTATTGAAGAACAGCTTCAATTTCTATTTGAAAACGATAGAATAGAACAAGTTGGTGCATATTATAGAAATATCAACCATTTAAATATGCCAAAAGAGATTACAGCTTTGCTTTCCCGACAGGAACGCATACACGCACACATGAAAATCACTGTTAAATTCGATGTGCGTAAACGTAAAAATTCAAAAAAGGGATTGCATATAAAAGCTGCATTCGTATCATATCAATTGTTGTGTTTATGTGCTCTTCAAAATGATATGAATCCAAATCAATTTGAATTTATACAATAAAAATAGTTTTTAATCCCTAAAACGGGTTTTTGCCTAGCTTGTGCTATGTTTTGAGTTCTAGATTCCTTTGATTTTTCTCAAAATAGTAATATGTTTAATAAATAATTATGTGATAAAATTGATTTTTTGATGAATTTGTTAATATTTTTGAAAATTTAATCAATTTAAAAAAATAGCATCCAATTAAGGATTGCAAAATTGGGCTTAACTGGATGAGTTCAAAATAAAATTCAAAAACAAACCTATTCTTTTATAAAGAAACATAATCACAATACTAATTTCATAAAGACAAATGTGATTTGAATATGGTACGAATTAAAGGACACGAAATTACTCCAGTAATTACTAAACTCGCATATAACAGAAAAGCTTTACAGTTCAAAAATAATATTATCTCAACCCTAAGATCTATCGGCGTCGATGAATACGACATCACAATACCTCTTGAAAGTATCTCAATAAAAAAAGCAAAAGCTCAAGCAACATGGTACTTAGACGGTTACAGAATGCATTACAGCTACAATCTACAGAACAAATTTGTAGACAACTTATGGGTTGTACTCAAAGTTATAGAACTTGAAAGCAAACTGCTTATTTCTAAAGAACACACACTTGCAGAATTCGTCGCATCATTCAAAGAAGACAAAGATATTGATAAACAAAGAATAAACGCACGAGAACATATAGGTGTGGCTCACGATGAAACAGATATAGAAACTATAAATCAAAAATACAAAGAAATGGCTCGAACATTACACCCTGACATGCCAACAGGCGACGTGGAAAAATTCAAGAAACTAAATAATGCGCACAAGATTTTAAAACGAGAATTGAGTTAAAAATAACTCAAAAACTCTTTTTCTTTATTTTTTAAAAATCAAGCCACATGTTCACAAACATCTTCTGCCTTCTTTGAAAAGAATTTGATAGCCTCAGCCAGTTCAACATGTTTCTTTGAATACTTAACAATATCAATGCCTGCAAGATACGCATCACATGCCTGCACCAATGCCCGAGCCCCAGCCTTTGTCCCAGACGGATGCGCATGACACCCCGCACCCATAGTAGTGATGAAATCCACACCACCTATTGCATCAATGAACGGTTTAAGTAAAACAGGATTAAGCCCACCTGAAACGATAGGACAACATTTCTTCATACCACGCCAACTATCATCAGTCAGTATCACATGATGCGCAACATCTTCATGCACAAGCCTCAAGACATCATCATCCTTGTCAGGTACCATAGCCCATGACTGACTAAAGAAATGCCCACGAGCAACAAGATTTAAAATCCCATGAGCTGCAGTTATGTCCTCTTTCTTGTCTCCCTGCATCTTACCTATTCCAGCCGTCCCCGTATGAATCCCTGACGCCCCCGCAAGACGAGCAAACTTAGAAAGCACAAGAACAGTAAACCCGAACGGATTTTCAGATCTTGTAAACGCACCGTGCGCAGCCCTATGGAAATGTATGAAAACATCAGGATATCGTCTCCTTAACGTCTGAACAGCCATCCAGCCCGCAGTAATACCATCAATTAAAAAAGCATAACTTCCCGGCTCAAAACCGGCATTTCGAATCATCTCGCACCGAGTAATCATCGTATCAAAATCAGATGCAGATACATTAAACGAATGCACCTTCCTACAACCAGTCTCTTTCACAGCCTTGTCCATTGCCTCTTTAACATGTTTGATCATCTTATCATACGGACAGAAATCCTGATTTGCCTGTGGCTCATCATTCTTTACAAAATCACCGCCACCAACCCAGAAATCATAGCATACCTCAGCATATTCAGCTGAAGTCAGCCCCATCTTTGGCTTTATTATGGTCCCTAAAATTGGTCGCTTATAAACATTAAGATATTTTCGCATGTCATCGATTGTATAACTTGGTCCGTCATACTGCTCAAGCATTGCCGGCGGAAACCAGAGATCCAGAAGTTTCAGTGCAGAAACCTGTTTCATCCCCAATACATTGCCTACAATATAAGTCAAGATATTCTGGACATTACCCACACGATCAAAAAGTCTCCAAGGATATGCGACCCATACCAGATTCTTTTTCATATCCACTTTATAGACTAGCGCATTCATCGCCCTTGAAAATGGAGTCTCAGTAGTGACCTTAAAATTAGTACCAGTTGACGATTCAGCCGCAATCTCAGCTGCAGCCTGAAGAATATTTAAACCATCACCGGCAATAAAATGAAACACGCAAAGAAGATATTCACCATTTTGAGTATTAGACAAATCCAAATTGACATAAGCTGCCTGTTTAGGATTCAACGTTTTAAGATATTTATTCACTGTCATTTCAAAAGCACCATACACATAAAACTATTGATTCAAGTGTATATAAATATTATTATGTTATAACAATCACAATCATACAACAAAATCATAAACATCCAATAACCTATAAATACAGACCTGACCATTTAATCTATGTGTGCCTTATGATATCTAAACCAAAAAATAAAATTATAGTTGTAACCGGAATCCCTGGCTCAGGAAAGACAACCATATTAACCCGTGCTTTAACAGCACTCAAAACCCAAAACATAAATTATACGCACCTGAGTTTCGGAACCGAGATGTTTGATATCGCAAAAAAAGAGGGCATAGTCAATACACGTGACCAACTACGAAAGATAGACACAGAAACACAAAAAAAAATACAGGTAAAAGCATCCAAACAAATAGTCAAAATATCAAAAAAGACAAACATAGTATTTGACACTCACGCCACAATCAAGACACCAAAAGGATACCTTATAGGTTTTCCTGAATGGGTCGTAAAAGAGATACGACCCGACATCCTTGTAATCATGGAAGCCACACCAAAAGAAATCCACCACAGAAGACAGGCAGATAAATCAAGAATAAGAGACCACGAGACCGAAGAAGCAATTGAAGAGCACCAGATGATGAACCGTTCTGCGACAATTGTTTCAGGAACCATGAGCGGTTCCACAATAAACATAATAAAAAACAGACACAATAAGATAAATGAAGCAGTCCATGAGCTTGTTGAAGTCATGAAATAGAGATATAAAACTGATAAGACTAAATTATAAACAGATTATCATGAAACAAAATACAAAAACAAAATTAATCTCATTAATCATCAAAGACACAGCCAACCTAAAAAGGATTATCTCAGCAGCAATAATTATAATTATAATACTGATTACAGACCTATCATCAATGTCACCTAATCAAACACGATTAATTCTGATAATACTTATTCTAGCCTCATACAACCTAGTAATATCCTTATTTGAAAGTCTAAAAAATCTAAAAAGGAAAAAACCGCTCAAAACAAAATAATGAAAAAGAAACCTCAAAACTCATTTTACAATCTCATCTGATATTATATCTCCCTGAACACCTACAACAATCAACCTTACATCTATTTTTCGAACTGATTCTTGAACCGCGCTAAGAACCAAATAAAACAGACCACTACAACAAGGCACTTCCATAATGATAACAGACAATGACTTTATCTTTGCATCGTCAATCAATGCCACTAACTTACCAAGATAAACATCCTGACCCGAATCAAGCTTTGGACAAGCTATAGCAAGACTTCTGCCACAAAGATAATCTTTATGAAAATCACCAAGCGCATAAGCTGTACAATCAGCAGCCAGCAACACATCCTTCCCCTTAAAATACGGTGCAGAAACAGACACTAAATGCAACTGCAAAGGCCATTGCATCAATTGAGATGCCCGTTTACCAGACTCATCACCACTAGACACAGCCTCAAACACACGCTCATTTGACTCTGGACAATTACAATGCACATTCATACTCTTTGAACCACAAACATCAGAAAGTGGATTATAAATACCATTATCGCGAAGATAATCTACAGCTTCATCCAGATACTCTTTAGCATCATGATCTCTTAAATGTTCCATGTGCGCACGTATTACATTAACCCCTTTAGGCACTATATTTAATTCCATAACCTTTCTTTCATCATAAGGTTCTACATCTTGCTCAGAAATAGTAATAGCATCCAATGGACAATGCCCTATACACACCCCAAGACCATCACAAAAAATATCGCTTATAAGCCGTGCTTTCCCATCTATTATCTGCAGTGCACCCTCATGGCAATTAGGAACGCACTGCCCGCAACCATTACATTTCTCTTCATCAATCAACACAATTTTTCGCAAAACCATAATAACTACCTTTTATATACTAAGTATAATAAAAATACTTATATATACCAAATAGTATCAAAATAGATACTATGGATAGAGAATGTACAGTCGAAAAAACAATTGATATCATATCAAAGAGATGGAGCCTTTTCATAGTATTGAGCATCTACAAAGACAACAACAATTCAAAAAGATACAACCAAATTAAAAATGACCTGAAAGACATAACACCAAAAATGTTATCCTTACGGCTCAAAGAACTAGAGACTGAAGGAATAATCAAAAAGATGATAGACTCTACAAACATACCAATAAAAACCTTCTATTCCCTTACAGATTGTGGCAAAGATCTGATAACAATTTTGCAAGACATAAAATTATGGGGACTAAAATGGAAATTTGAAAACAAAATATGCAAAAATACAGCTTGTAAAGAATGTATATTACAATAAAAATAATGACACAAATATGAAACATTTATATATATCATCAAATAAATCAATAGAATATATAATTAACAAATATAAAACCCATAACATCAAAACAAAAATATATCATTTAAAAAAGCAAAAAGGATTAGATTCAAATGACTCGTGTAATATGTATCGCTTCAGGAAAGGGTGGTGTCGGAAAGACAACACTTGCATCAAACCTCGCTCTTGCATTGAACGACTTCAACAAAAGAGTACTGATTATAGACACAAACCTTACAACCCCAAACCTAGGTTTCCACATGGGTATACCCTTATACCCAAAAACATTCCACGATCTCTTAAGAGGTGAAGCTTATGCTGAAGAAGCCACATACATACATCCCTCAGGCGTACACATAATGCCTGCTGGAATCTCACTCAGCGACCTTAAAAAAACAGACCCAAAAAACATGGACAACGTAATCCTTGACCTTGTAGGCAATCATGACATAATAATTTTAGATGGTGCTGCAGGACTTGGCAATGAAGGCATAGCAGGACTAAAAGCTGCAGACGAAGTATTAATTGTTACAAATCCCGAACTGCCAGCCGTAACAGATGCCCTAAAGACAGTAAAGATTGCAGAAGAGATGGGCACACACATCTTAGGCATAGTATTAAACAAGCACAGAAATCAACCTTCTGAATTATCAATATCTGAAGTAGAAGCTCTTATGGGTTATCCAATCATCTCAATAATCCCTGAAGAGAAATACATGCAGGAAAGTCTTGCAGCAAAGACACCTCTTGTCTCCTATAGACCAAACTCTATCACATCCCATGATATAAAGAAACTTGCAGGAAACATAATAGGTGTTGATTACCAACCACCGGTACAAGCAAGAGCATCTGGTCTTTTCTCAAAGATATTCAGTTTCTTGAAATGAACTAATTAAGAATCCAAATTATATTTGAATACAAAAGGTTTTGAACCTATTTTTTCAATATGAGGCACTAATGGTGTTATATATCTACAAAAAACAGAAAAACCATATAATTTTGAAGGTTTAAGATTAACAACATACTTTAATACCTCAAACATTGAATCTCCATACTCAATAACATCATCAATCACAAATACATTCTGACCAGTAAGATTCTCACCTAAAAAATAATTATTATCTTTTTCAAAAACCTGTACTTTACAATCGCTTCTTCTTGTTGAATATCTTAAAACAAACAGATGATCTTTTTCCATTATATGCATTATAAGATAAGCTGGCTCAAAACCACCAGATGCAACAGAAACAATGACGTCGTGCACTTTAAACTCACTATCAAAATTTTCCTGCAAAGCAATACCTAACTTTTGAACCCCATACCAAAAATGTCTCAAATAACGAACCTTTGAAGATATATCAGTTTCACCATATTCAAAAATATCTGATAAATATGGCATAAATATATCCCATACCCTATAAGTATCAATACCTTTACCTTCATAAAAAGAACCAACTGACACAGTACCCGCTAAAATCAATTTGTTTAATATCTCCAATTTTAACGAAAAAACTTTACTTTTTCTACCAAAAACCTCATCCTGCCATTTTTGATTTTTTAATATATCATCTAATACAACTGAGTTATCATAAAAAGCTGTTCTTTAAAATCCACAGAGGATTATTCTCTTTTTGAATCATCTCCAAAAGTTCATCAAGCTTATGATTAGATACATATGATTTTGAATTAAGAAATTCAGTTTTATAGATTTCATCCAAATCAATTGATTCAACCATTTTCATAAGGATTAATAAATACAGTTAATCTTTATAAATCATATAATTCTTAAAAAAACAGACAAATATCAAAAACTATAAAATATTACTATACCAACGATAGTCATGAACACAGACAGATACTCTCGCCAAGTAAGACTCAAAGAATTCTCAGAAAATGATCAAAAACAGCTTCTAAAAAGCAAGATTGCAATAATAGGTATAGGTGCAACAGGAACAGTTGTTGCCGAACTCCTAGCACGCGCAGGCGTAGGCGACATCACAATCGCCGACCGTGACTACATAGAAACAAGCAATCTCCAAAGACAGACACTCTTTGACGAAAAAGACATAGGAAAAGCAAAAGCAGACGTTGCAAAAGAAAAACTCATACAGATAAACTCCGAAATAACAATAAACTCAATAACACAAGACATAAACGCAACAAACATCCAACAAATAATAGATGGAAAAGACCTGATAATCGACTGCACAGACAACATAGAAACCCGTTTTCTTATAAATGACTGTTCAATGAAACACAAGATACCTTGGATCTATACAGCAGCCATAGGCTCAACAGGCGCCACCATGAACTTTGTCCCAAAAGACAGACCATGCTTTCGTTGTGTCTTCAAAGACATACCTAAAGGCCCAACCGAAACCTGTGAAACAAGCGGTATCTTAAACAGCGCATCGACGGCCATTGCAAGTTTTGCAGCAACCGAAGCCATAAAGATTCTGACCAAGAAAAAACACTCGACCACACTTATATACATAGATCTCTGGAACCAGAAGATAGACAAGATATATGTAAAGAAGAGAACAGAATGCCCATCCTGTAAAGGCGAATACGAATTCCTTGAAAGAAAAAAAGAGACTAAGATAATAACCTTATGCGGAAAAGGCGCATACCAAATAGTACCTGCAAAAGAGAAAAAACTAGACCTTGTAAAGATGTACCCGCAATTTAAAAACATAGGGACTGCAAGCGTCTTCGGCCCAGTATTACATTTCAAGCATGACCCTATAGACATATCAATATTCAATGATGGCCGTGCAATAATAAAAAATGTCAAGAGCATTGACGAAGCAAAAAGCATATATTCAAGATATGTAGGCAACTAATTTATAAAAACTCAACTCCAAAAATGATAATTATGAAACTAATAACACTTCTCTCAGGCGGTATAGACAGCCCAGTAGCAACTCACTTAATGCTTGAAAAAGGATGCAACATAATAGCACTCCACATGGACAACCGCCCATTCATAGACGACAGACCATTTGAGAAAGTAAAGAAACTTTTGACAATACTTGCAAAACACCACAAGACAACAATAAAACTCTACGTTGCAAAACACGGACCTACCCAAGCCGAAGTAGTAAAGAAATGCGACAGGAAACTAACTTGTATCCTCTGCAGACGATTCATGTACATGGTAGCAGAAAAGATTGCAGAAAAAGAAAAAGCAGATGGAATAATTACGGGCGAAAGCTTAGGTCAGGTAGCAAGCCAGACCCTTGACAATCTATATGTCGAGGATTCCTGTATAACAACAAAAGTGCTAAGACCACTGATAGGTCTTGATAAACTAGAAATAATAAAGATTTCAAAAGAAATAAACACATACCCTATATCAATCCTGCCCGGACAATGTTGCGGCCTAACCCCTATGTTCCCTGAAACTCACGGAAAGACTGAAGACATCAAATACGCAGAAAGTAAGCTAGATGTTAAAAATCTTGTAGATGATGCTGTAAATAGCGCAATAATAATAGAAGTCAAATAATATTATATATGCATAATTTGATTTATTAATTCAACAATTTTTTCTTTAGTCTTCTTGACTGATTTCAAACGAATACTTATTATTTCATTAATTAAATTATTATTGTCCTCAAAAAAATAATTAATTTTATTCATGAGAAAATTATATTTTCTATCATCACTTAAATCCCCATAATGCCCAAAATTATAATCAATTTTAATATTTGCTAAATATTTCGGCAAAACCTCACGAGAATTAAGATAAATATATTTAGTATATAATTTAAGACGTCCTTCTTTTTCAAATCGTCTATTAGAAAAATATATATAAGTATTAATCATCCTAAATTCAGAATATTTATATGCACGGCGCACAAAATCAACATCTTCAGCAACATATAATCCCTCATCAAACCCCCCAACCATATTAAAAAGAGCCACATCTACATATATAAAAAAACCAGGAGTTATAGGATTTATATAAGAATATGCTTTAAAATAAAGATTCAGGACAATATTTGCAGGAATATCTTTTACATTAAAAGGATAAAGAAAATGAAAACAATTAGCAATCCTTAATTTTTTAGATTTAACTTCACACAAAAATTTCTCTAAAAAATCATCATGAGGCAATAGCACATCTGCATCCAAAAAAAGAAGAGAGCGACCTTTAGCGATTTTAGCACCAGAATTACGTCCATGACCTGGACCTTTTCGCGCAATGTTCAAAACTTTAGCCCCATACCCTTCTGCAATGATACACGTCTTGTCTTTTGAATCAGAATCTGCAACAATTACTTCATAATCCCTAAAGGTTTGTCTTTTTAAGACCTCTAACAATTTAGGTAAATATCTTTCTTCGTTCAAGGTAGGAATAATTATTGAAAGTTCAGGAGATCCATATGACAAAATAACCACACAAATAAGTAATTATCAGAAACATATTTAACTGTTTACATAAAATTAATCTAAACACAATAATTCCAAATTTAATACAAATCATATTAAAGGTGAAAATTAAATGGCTGAAAAAAAGGTTAAAAAACCGGCAAGACATATAAAAACTGTTACAAAGACACAGAAAAATACAGTCCCAAAAAAAAAGAATATGACTGAAACTGCACAAAAAAAAGAACCATTAACAACAAAAAGTGACAGGAACTCACTGCAGAAAGATAAGAACACCTGGATGCTTTCAACCGCAGTCCTTGCAATACTTCTAATTGCGTCAATGTTTACAGGTGGATTCAATTTCAATAAGAGCAATGATTACGACACAACAATAGACCGCATAGACACACTTTTAAGTTCAGCAACAACTTCAGAGGCAAAGACCGCCCTTACAACTGCAAAAGAAGAATTGACAACAGCCCTTGTAGCCGAAAAAAAGATGATAACCTCGCCAAAAAACACAGTTAAAACCAACAACATTGATGACTCAGACAAACCAGTAACCTTAGACATGTATGTAATGAGCCAGTGCCCTTATGGTGTCCAGGCAGAAGACGGAGCAATACCAGCAGTAAAAAGACTTATAGATTCAGTTGATTACAACATATATTTCATCGCAAACGAAAACGGTGACGGAACTTTCTCAAGTCTTCACGGTCAGCCAGAAGTTGACGAAAATCTAAGACAGGTATGCATAATAGACAAATATCCAGACCAAGCCCTCGACTACATCACCTGCCTCAACAAAAATTACAGAAACGCTGAAACTGCATGGAAAACATGTGCAACTGCAAACAATATAGACATAAATGCAATAAACACCTGCCAGACAGGTGATGAAGGAAAAGCACTTTTATCAGAAAGCACAAAAAAATCAAAATCCGTAGGAGCATCAGGTTCACCGACAATATACATAAACGACAAACCATACCAGCAAGGACGGGACACACAGTCATTCACTAGAGCAATATGTCAACTTGCACCTGAAAACCCCGCATGTGACTCAATACCCACATGTTCATCAGACGCAGACTGCACAAAAACAGGATTTGTAGGCAAATGTATTGATGCCAACACAGAAACAGCTAAATGTGAGTACACACAGCCACCTGTCGTTAACATAAAGGTATTAAATGATGAAACATGTGACGGCTGCGATACAGCAACGTTTAATAGCATAAATGAACAGATTTTCATAAACATAGAAATAACAACAGTAGATGTATCAACTACTGAAGGTAAAGCGCTTCTTGCAGAACTGAACCCGCAAGTGATTCCAGTCTACCTTTTTGACGAGACAGTCCTTGAATCATCCGAATACCCAAGACTTGCACAGTTTTTCACAAAGAAAGGCGACTACTACATGTTAAGTTCTGAAATAGTGAGCCAATACATATCAAGCCCAAAACTAGTAGGTAGAGACACAATAACAAACAAGCTAGACTTATTTGTTATGAGTGAATGCCCATACGGTGTCCAGGCAGAAAACAACATGAAAGAAGTAATTGACACATTCGGCAACAATATGAATTTCTCAATCCATTTCATAGCGACAGACAACGGTGACGGCACTTTCTCAAGTCTTCACGGTCAAAAAGAAGTAGATGAAAACATAAGACAGGTATGTGCAATCAAATACGCAGAAGATACATATTTTGACTATATACTTTGCCAGAACAAGAACTATGAAGCAGGACAAGACCTAGGAACTACCTGGAAAACTTGCGCAACAGAGACTTCAATTGACGTTGAAACTATAGATACATGTTTCACTGGTGATGAAGGTAAAGAACTGTTGCGTGCAAACATCGCATTGACAAATGAATTAGGCATTGGAAGTTCACCAACATTCCTTGTAAACAACCAAGTCAAGTTCGGTGGGGCACTGCCTGCAGACGAGATCAAGACAAACTTCTGCGCAGTAAACAAAGACTCAGAAGGTTGTGAGACAACGCTATCCACAAATACAAACATCGCACCTTCAGGCGCTTGTTAAGATAAAAGGTCAAACCCTTTATCTCTTTTTTTTTCTTTTATTTCAAATTTCTCAAATAATACAAAAAGAATGATACCTATGAAAAAAAATAACATCCTAATCATACGACCCTGCCACACTAAAGGCATGATAATGGCAGAGGCACGAGTTTCAGACATCGACAATTATTATGATATGGAAAAATTAAATGCAATCCTAAAAGACAATAAATACTTTACAAACATCAACTATTCAAAAGATATAGACACAATATCATTCACATATGATACAAGACATATCTTCATCTTCTCAAACAGTTTCATAAGGATAAAACAGGCAAAATCAAAAAAAGATGCAGAAGAAAGCTTTAACACAATTAAAGAAATAGCATCAGAAGCGATAAGGTCACAACCTAATTTTTCCTGAAAAAATCAACTACTTTACCCAATGCTTCAATAAACACCTTGACCTCATCTTTTGTATTATAAATATATACAGATGCCCTAGCAGAACCATTTGGAAGCTTGTGTGCATTAAACCAAGAGTGTACACAGTGCGCACCAGATCGCATCATTATAGATGACGACTGGTCCAGAAGCATAACAATATCATGCGGACTTATACCCTCAACAGAAAATGAAAGTATCCCCCCTCGCAAAGAAGCATCACCTGGACCTATTATATCAAGACCGGAAATATCTTTAATCCCAAGAGTCATAAGCTTATTAAGATTCAACTCATGACGAGAAATATTATCAATGCCAATACCGCGAACATAATCAACTGCTGCAGAAAAACCAATTGCGCCAGCATAATCCTGCAACCCAGCCTCAAACCGTTCAGGCAATCCTGAAAGCTTATAGCCAGAATAAGTAGTGTCAATTACAGTATCACCCCCAACATTATGAGGGTTCAAATCAGACAGCAACTCTTTTTTCCCATAAAGCATTCCAATTCCTGACGGACCAAGCATCTTGTGCCCCGAACATGCAAAAAAGTCAACATCAAGCTTTTTAATATCAATTTTCTTATGAGGAGCACTCTGCGCCCCGTCAAGCATGACAAGAGCACCATAGTCATGCGCAATCTTGATTATCTTCTCAGCAGGTATAGTGTACCCGTCAAGATTAGATGTATGCACCATAGACACCAGCTTGACATCACGAGTCATCATGTCCTCAAAACGCGCCATATCAAAAGTATTGTCAACATTAGACTCAACAACCTTATGTTTAATCCCATCTCTTTCGGAACGCACAAGCCACGGCACAAGATTAGAGTTATGTTCTCGGTCAGTCGTAAGGACAACATCATCTTTCTTAAAATTCATACCGCGCGACACAACATTTATCGCCTCAGTAGTATTTCTTGTAAATATGATTTCTGAAGAATCCCCAGCATTAAAAAAATGTTGAACATTTTCACGCGCACCATTATAATTTTCAGTTACCATGCGTGCCATACTGTGAAGGCTTCTGCCTGCGCATCCAGGATATTCGACATAATATTCACATATCTTATCAATTACTTGCTGTGGTCTAAGCGTCATGCATGCATTATCAAAATAGACCGGAGGCTTACCAGAATTAAGTATTGGAAAATCCGCCCGTATCTTATCAGTATTCAATGCCATAAAAACTACCTACACACAATACATAACAGTGTTATATTTATAAGGTTTTTGATTATGGCAAACAAAAATCTGCACCTACAATCACATATATAAAATTAACTCAGCAATTAAATCATAATCAATGCGGAGATAGTCTAGTTCGGTAGGGCGGTTGACTGCAGATCAACATATCGTGAGTTCAAATCTCACTCTTCGCTTTTCTTTTTAAAAAAATACAGATTAAGACAATAACAAATAAGATGTATAAAAAAATAGATAAAAATAAAGTAAAATATAGGTACTTGTTTAACAAAAAAATAATCAATATGCCTCGGCCGTTATGATGTGATTCTCAATAAGTTATAATTTTTACAAAATCAATAGCTAACGCTTAAAAATGTGTTGTTAAAAAATCTTAAAAATTATTTAATCTTATTTTTATAAAATCGATAGCTTGCACCCAACTTAAAAAAGCATAAATATAATTATTTTAAAAAATAGTAGTTATCTCTTAAAAAATCAAAATTAAGCAAGACAAAAATTAGCTAAACAAATACAAATATAGTAATAACTATCAAAACAAAAACCGTCGAAAAAAACTCAAAGAATTATTTCTAGTTTATTCGTTTATAGTTGCGCTAAACTGGGACCCACGGAATTTGATTATTTTATTTATTCTTTCAACTTCCCTAAAGTTACCCATACCTAGCATCTCTCTCTTCATTGCCATTAGTTGTTCTAAACTGATATGTATCACCGTATTTAAATATTAAAAAACAGAAGTACTGTTATTCAAATATTTTTATTTTAAGTTAAAATAAATTTCATCTGCAATAAAACAAATAAAGATATATAGGATAACTAAAGTATATAAAGGTTTCGCTAACAAAAACATATCACTATATAACCATTTTGGTTTTTCAGTTAAAAAACTCAGTTTCAATATATTTAGTAATTTTATTCCAGCAGTCAAAAGATGCATCTGCTACATTCCGGACCTCAGAAGTCTTGGGACAAAAAGCAATACTATGTCCAGCGACATTCATCGCAGATATATCATTTTCATGATCACCTATAAAAAGAACTTGACTTAACGGCACATTAAATTTCTCAGCCAACTCAACAAGTTTCTTATCCTTATCCCACAGTTGAACTATTGTCTTTGCAGTACCAGTAAAAGCACCATCAATTACATCAAGCTTGTTTGCCACAGAAAAATCTAACAAAAGATCCTCTTTAACCCTGTCAGCCACAAAATCAACACCACTTGAAAGAAGCCCACATAGACAATTCATCTTTTTAAGAAAGTCCACAGTATCTTTCACACCATCAGCATAAGGTGGTGGAAAAATAGATTTGCCTATCTCGGAAATTTTAATCCCAATAAGGAGTTCAGCATTTTTCTGCAACCATTCATCATACTTATCTTTACGAGGGTAATAATAATCACAGATTCTATCATGTTCTTCTTTGTGGCCACTTGCATCACCTATTGCATCCCAACTGCTGTGCCACCTGCCACCATACTTAACAACAGTACCATCAAGATCAAAAACTGCAAGCTTTATTTTACCCATATATAGTCAAAGCGACAAATAATTAGAAAGTTTATGTGTAAAAAACCCATTTACCCATAATTTACTTAAACTACTCAACAACTCTGTTTTTTTAGAGAATGAATACAGTTGTAATAATTCTTGTCTT
>JAHYJO010000018.1 GCA_019429125.1 Nanobdellati archaeon
TTATTTGTATTTTGGCGTTCTTAATTGAAAAAATTATAGAACGATTCACAAATGGAAGTGCAGAAAGTATAATTGATGAACTTAAAAGAGTTAGAATTTCTGAAATTAATATGGGTTCTTTAAAGACAAAAATAATTACAGAATATAGTAAAGAAACTGAAGATATTTTCAAAAAACTTAAGATTGAATCACCTTCTTTAAATTTAATTCGTAACTAGGAAATTGGCTGTAGTGCCCAAATTCGGCGGTCTTTTCCGGGAAGTCCCAAACTTGAGATATATGAGCTGTCTACAATTTTTTGCGGTATGCATGAGGTCTCTTTTCCGATTATTATGTAATTTTTATTTTTGTATATTGTCAGCAAAAAATCCATTAATTCTTTGTCTTGTATATATTCTGGTTCGCCTATTGAATAGAACATTACCATAATCTCTCCTCGGTTAAGTTCATCCTCAACAAATTGTTGCCATGTGAAATCTTTTTAAGGTTGACCTAGATAATTCATAAGTACCCAGACATTTTGTTTTCATATCAGACAAAGCTATATAAACACATAGCTGTAAATTATGGTATATGTCTAATTATTCATCTCTTTTTATTCTTCTTGCCCTCATTGCCCTCGTATATATATTGGACCGTAAGAATTTCAAAAAAGAAGGGACTTTGTTTTATCTGCGCAGGACTGAGAAAGGTCTGAAGTTTATTGAACTTTTTTCTGTTAAACATAAGAAATTTTTTGGGATATTTGCTGATCTTGGGATACTGTTCAGTTTCGGGACACTGGGTGCATGGTATCTTTTAAAGTGTAAGAAAGCAACAGGTGTGTTATGGAAGACTATTATTTCATTTTCACTTTTTTATATGGTATTTGGTGTGCTATTAAAGATTATATTTTCTGGAGTTTTGTCTTTGTTTGGTGCGTCTGGATTCATTGTCGCTTATCTACTAAAATCTGCCATGGATATAATTACTGCGCCAGCAAGTGTTGCTGCGGTTCAGTTAGTGTTGCCAATCAATATACCTAATATACCAATATTTTATGTGCCTATTGACTTATGGTTGATATCTATATTTGTCATACTTGTAGCTCATGAATTCTCTCATGCGTTTGTCGCAAAGGCACAAGGTATCAATGTCAAAGCACTCGGTTACGGGTTCCTTGCGATATTGCCTTTAGGTTTTGCTGAGCCTGATGAGAAACAGATTAAGAAGTCAAAGTCTCTTGTTAAGACGCGTATATATGGGGCAGGGTCATTTGCTAATTTTATTGTCGCTTTGATGTCTATACCTTTATTAATTGGAGTTATGTTTGCATATTCACATTCGGTTGATGTTGTCGGTGTATCTTATAATGATACGATTTCTGATATGCCTGCGGATGGTCTTCTTCCTATGGGTGGAACAATAACTATGATTTCTGGAAATGAAACTCTTGATATTTACAATTTATCTTTAGTGTTGAACTCTTTTGGACCAGGGGATACGATAACAGTTACAGTTGATGGTGCGAATTATGATTTGGTTCTTGCAGCTAATCCTGATAATTCAAGTCGCGCGTTTATAGGTATATCAAATCTGGAACAGGAAACTGTCAATACAATTCCTGGACATATGGGTGGAATTATAGTTTCTGTATTGTTGTATCTTTTGACTTTGTTTAATTTCATATTTGGTCTTAATCTTGGAATCGGTCTTTTTAATCTTCTTCCAATTAAACCCCTTGATGGTGGATTTATGTTTGATGAGATTGTCAAGACTACGGGTGTTAAACGTTTTGAAAATGTTGCACGATTCGTATCAATTTCAGTATTGTTACTTTTAATGTTTAATATACTGGTTCCGTTTTTTCTTTGATTTTTTGTTTTTTTTTGAACAATTAATTTTTAAGTATTCAGAATAAAAGCAGTCTATGATATTTCAATATAAGGATTTTTCAATCGAGACAGATAACAATGTATATGAACCATCGGAGGATACTTATCTTTTGATTTCTGCGCTAGAGAAGATTGTTCTGAAAAAAGATTTTAAGATTCTTGAAGTTGGTTGTGGTACTGGGATTGTTAGTATTTCTTTGTCTTCTAAAGTTGCATCAGTTGTAGCTTGTGATATTAATTCTTATGCTGTAAAATTGGCTTTATCTAATGTTGAAAAAAATAGATGTAATAATGTTAAAGTTATTGAATCTGATTTGTTTAGTAATATTTCTGGTAAATTTGATTTGATTGTGTTTAACACTCCTTATCTTCCGCAAGATGCTGATGAGGATGTTTCCGGTGAGATTAATTATGCATGGGATGGAGGTGTGGATGGTCGGAAAGTCATTGATAGGTTTCTATCTGGAGTTTCGGATTTTCTTTCTGAAAAAGGTTGTATTCTCTTTTTAGAGTCATCTCTGTCTTCTTATGAGAAATCTATTAAATCTCTTGAATCTGTGGGGTTTCAGGTTGATGTTATAGGTAGACAAAAATTACATTTTGAAGAACTGGTCGTGGTTCGCGCGGTTAGAGGATTATCTTAATTTTTCTTTGTCTGCAATCTCGGCATTTGTTGCTCTTGCTATATTACCCATGAATGTGAAATCTGCTGGTTTGTAGAAGAACATGTCACGCATAGGATCTAGACCGTGCGCTTTTATAGCCTGTACCTGCATTGCATAGAAATTGGCGTCAATGCCGAAGAATTGTTCTGGGAGCTCAGTTGGTTTTGTGTTTTTTTTAAGTTCTCCTGCTAGGGCTCTTAAGGCCAATGGCGCTTCATAAGTGCCACCGCCTGTATCTTTACCAACTTCCCAAACTAAGTATGCAGCTTTCATACCTTTATCTTTTAAAACGTAGAGCCAATTATAGATGTATTCAACATCAAAAGACATCTTTTTTATTATTTTATGAAGACCTTGCGCACCTGATGGTGGATTTATGTGAATCATTGATATATATTTTGCGTCATCCCCCTCTAAAAGAGCTATTTGTTGACGTGGATTAAGAAGATTTCCTGTTAGGTGCTCAAAGTCCATTGTATATGAGACATTATCGAAACCATAATGGTCTTTAAATGCTTTAATTATCTCTATATGGTCTGTCAAACTCATTATTCGTACTTTGCCTCGCCATTCTTCATTTAAGACATCTTGTGTTTCTATGAAAAAATGAACACCTTCATCAAACATATATCTATATATACTTTTTATATTTTCAAATACCATCACTTTTGAGGAGTCTATCATTATATTTTTTTCTTGTCTATCCATACTGCCTTTGAAATGATTTTTTTCTCCTGGTTTTGAACTTTCAAGATAAAGATTTCTGTCTGTTTCCATTGGTCTGTCAAGGTGTCCTTGAATATATTTTGCAGATACTGCGGCGACTAATTTTCTTAAGGGTATAATAATACCACCACCAGTAACGTTGGTGTATGCAATTATGTTATCGGGGTCAAGAAAACGAATCTTATTTTCTTTGTCTGTTTCATTAAAGTCTCCGAAAAGTTCGCGTTTATGTTTTTCTACATTTTTTTTGTTTTCATCCCACCAAGTACTTACTTCTCGATCTTCTATGACAATCTTTTCGTAAAGGTGGTCTTTTATGATATACATCCATTTGGCAAGTGTTCTATAAGCTACCTGTTCTTCGCCTTCCGAACCTTTTTGAACCCAATAGTCAAAATTTTTGGAAACGTTTCTTCGTGTATAATATTGCATAACATCAAGATAACCGTTCTCTTTAACATCTTCAAGAATTTTAATTTGTTCTTTAAGGTTTTTTATTTCTGAAACTTCAGTTATAAATGGGTGTTCTGATGGTGTTGTTTCACTTTCATCATTTTTTGTTCCTTCACCAATACTTTTATTAAATAAATCCAGAATGCCAGAAAAATCTCTGTCAAAAATATCTTTAGTAGTAAAACCATGTTGTTTTTCATGTGTGAGGATTGTATTGAAATAATAATCATATTCTTTTCTAAAATCAAAATACTCGTCAATGGTTGCATCATCTTTTTTTAATTCAATTGAGTCTTTTTCATTGCTTGTTTTAAGCATCTCATTTATTTTATATTGTACATAATTGATTAGGTTTTCAGGGGGTATATCTTTTTCTTTTGGGAGGTATTTTGTTATTATTTTTTGTAATTCCATATTTTTAGAGTTATCAAGTTTATCTATTATTTTTCTCCAAGTACCAATGTCTCTGTCGAATAATTTTTTAAATACACCATATGCTTTATTATAATTATCTTTTATTTCACGGAACGTTTCTACATTTTTCATAGAAACCATTATGCTTGCTTCAGGTATTGTTCCTGGAAACCAGATGTCTTTGACAAATTTTGATATGGCCCAGTCTTTCAGTGTAGGTTCTGTTTCATTTTCTTTACATTTTGGTTTTAGTAAAACATTATATTTGTCTATTTTGTCTTGGTCTAAAATACTATCCTCATTTGCTGAATAGATATTCCATTTTAATCGAGGCACAAGAGGAGTTGTCTTATCAAGTAATCTCTTTCGTGTCTCATGATCATAACATAAAGGTGATTCAATGAATGTAGCAAGATTGTCTTTCCAAGGTGTCAGTAATGTGCTTGGTTGTGTTCTTGATGCTGCTTCTCCAAATTCAAGGATAGGTGTTGATGCGCTGTGCATCAGGATAAAGTTTGCCTTTACGACTTCGGTTGCGCCTAATACACCTGTCACTAAAGATTTATGATTGACTTCCCAGATGGGACCGAGTGCGCTTGTGAGGTCTAGATTAACTCTTAGATGAATTCCTAAATCCATTCTATGTGTCTCTCGTATCTGTTTTATCCTTTCTGCAAGATGTGGCTCAAGAATTTCTGCATCATTCCAGAGATCAAGTTCAAGAAAATCGTAACCTTCTTTTGCGCCCTTGACTATTTTTCCGGCAAGCCCAGCATAATTGAGCATTGCACCCCCTACAATTGTTGGTTCACCAGGTGTTCCTGCAACTATATAGTCGGTTGGGCGGTTGGTTTTGGGGTCAAGGGGTGTGTGGTAAACAGTTCTGCGACCTTTGTAATTAATAGGAAATTGTGGCGCATTGTTTGTATTATTTTTCTTTGTCTCAGCCATAGCAATCCTCTCTAATGTTCTCTAATCTTTATTTCTTATTTCAATTCTTGCATACCACTTATGTTCTTGAATGTGTCTCTTAATTTGTATATATATTTCTCAGAAGTTATTCTGCATCTGTTCCTGTATGTTTTGTAGAATGACTTGTAATACATCCACCAGAGCGTTTTCTGAAAAGAATTTACGTAAGGAAATTTAGTCTCAAGAACTCCGTATATCTTTATGTTTATTGAGCCTTCATGTGTCTTAAGGTTTTCCTGGCCACTATAATCTGTATATAGAAATACATTTGTAAATTGGTCATAACCTCTTTTTGCATGTATGTGGGTACGAAAACTGCCATCTGTTGCATCGTATTTGAATAATGATGTGTACAGACCACTTGAAGCTACATCAGCTCCAATTTTCATTATCATCTCTGCTTGTTTAAAAATGGTCAGAGGTCTTGGACCTTTATAGTTTATCGTTATCTTTTCAACTGGTGAAAGTACATAATCTTTGATGGTTATTTCATTCAAACTTTCTTTAGCCACCTTGTCTCAACTCCTCTGCATACTGTTTTAAACCTTCAGCAAAGTCATTTGTAATCTTTTTGGTGAATTCATGATATCTGTCTCTCTTTTTCTGATAGAAAAGAGTCATCCAAAGACGCCATCCTAATTGCCAGAATATTGTCTGTTGTAAGAGTGTGTCTTGTGGAAATTCGCTCCAGAGTTGAGGCTCAAATAATATTTTTGCGGTTCCATTAGAACCTTCAACAAAACCTTCAAGTCCCACTTCTATTTTTGCAAAAGAATATACATCAAATACTTTAGAAACTATCCAGCTGAACTTGAATTTTTGTTTTTCTCCTGCCTTTTCCCAAGTGTAAGTTACTTCCTGTATGTGTTCTTCAGGTACTTTGAATACTGTCACCATCAGTTCACGGACTTTGTTGTAGAATCTTTGTGGATTTGGACCTGAATAGTTTATAGTTATGTCTTTCCTGAATTTTGACTTATCATAAACGTCATCGTAAATTGTTAACTTTGTCCTTGCAAAAACCATAAATATCCTCTTTAAATATTATTGATGTCTGTGGTATATATATATTATCTGTCTTGATTGGATATATGATGTGGTGTAATTAATGGCTTAGTGCGGTTGTTTATAAATTCATATTTTAATAAATACCAATAATCTATTTAAATATGTAAATATATTTAATTGATATGGAAATTATTCCTGCAATTATGGTTGGTTTCGGATTATTTATTATTTTCTATACTGCAATCCGAAATGAAAAAGCAGTGAATGACTTGATATTTCAAAAAAATATTATTTTTGCAATCCTTCTTGTGGGTATAGGTGCCTATATACTTTTTTCTGGTGTGTCTGCTTCGTTATTGAGGATGAAATTTATAGGTCTTGTATTGGCTTTATTTGGTTTTTTCCTCACATTTAAGTTTCCATATTGTGGTGCATATAATCGTGGAATGGATGGGACTGCAATGTTTTTTGGGATAATCATATTTATTGTAGGTCTTATTGTCTTGATCTTTTGAGTATTATATATTTTGTAAGTATTTTTCACAAAATTTTAATATACTAGTTAATTATAAGTAATTGTATCAGTTGGGTTTGTTATGGGCGTTGATAGTTTAAGTTGGGAGAAAGGCGGTCTGGGTGATGGTCATCCTGATCATATGAAACGGAGTGGTTGGGTGGCTGTAGGTCTCAATACTTATCGTAAAGTCAATCTAACATCTACTTTAGGAGCTACACAAGGTATATATGATGGTCTTCTTTTCGGGTTGGGTAATAAGGAATATAAAATTATGAAAGTCAATGAAGATTTTCATGTAACTCCGCATGCACAGAATCCGTTTTACCAGAATGCAAAGGCACAGAGGGGTGAGCTTGAAAGAATCATAAGTACTACTCTTAATGATATTGGTAATGAGGTAGGGCAATGGCAGCTTCTTCAGCATGATGTAAGGAAAGCTGAGGAGATGCTCAATTATTATACTTCTGATGATGAGGCAGCACTTAAAACTATTTTTGTTGATCAGGTTGATTATTATACTGGCGGTGGTGGTGGCCAGGGTGAAGGACGGCTCAGTATGGCATTTATGCGCAAATCAAATATAATGCCCACTATTGTTGAAGATTTTCTTAGTATGGCAAATTTGGATGATCTTGCTGAAGGGGGCTCATTAGGTAAACTGCCACAGGTGGAAAAGAATTTTCTTAAAGCTAAATGGGCTGCATTTGCGCAGTGGAAAAATCTGTTCAAGGACGGGATAGATGAAAGATACCGGACTGTGAAATCACTCTGCAATTCTAAAGAGAGATTTATTGCAGAGAGACGGAATTGGCTCAAGCCACATGTTATGCAGCATAAGATGCTCAATAATTCATTGTCTACTGAGGGGGGAAGAGCTGGTCAGAATAATAATTTCTTTGACAGACCAGGGGAGTCAAGAAGCTTTACAAACCAGACTGTATGGCTTTGGAAACCTATAAGGACACGGCATAATATTGACAGGGTTCCTGATGAGATGTATCAAAATCCTAGATATTTGGGTAAAAATGCTAAATATGGAGTGGTTAAAGCTTACGATTATCATGTACAGGAAAAATTTATTTATAATGCTGACTCTAATAAAGGTGGTTTTGTCGGCAGATATAATTGGATTACTGAAAAACAGATTGAGGCTTATGTTGAAGGTCTGACTCATATGAGTGATGCACAACATAAATTTGATCATCATGGGAAGTTAGATGAGAATGAGTGGTATTATACAGTCTTTACGATTGATTTTGAAAAAATAATATTTAATGTAATGGCAAATGGTTCGCCTACACCGTTTGAGGATGGTACTTGGACAATACACGGATATATTGTCACAAAAAATATGTTGCTTATGAAACTTTTAGAACGAACGTGTGAAGATGAAAAGATAGAGATTGAGATGAATGATATTATCAATATGGATACGGATAAATATTATCTTAAATACCATTGCACAAAAGAGTTCGGGTCATATATGATGACTAAAGAGAATATGGTGTATGCACACAAAAAAAAGATACTTAAAGGCAAAGATTTCAAAGCTGCAGATGAAAATGGTAAATTGGATGTTGATGGGAAAAAGTATGTTGAATCAGATTTCATATTGTTTGCTGAAGATGACCTTAAAAAGCTTGAGGAAGATGGAGGGGCTGGTGGACTCTCTTTTGATAAGGCGGGCAATCTTTTAATACCTGGTAGTTATTATGATGGTGGTGTGCGTAAGATTCGTGATGTTGCACTTGATGTACTAAAAAAAATTGTTCAAAAAAAGATTCGTAAATTCAATGATCATAGTGATATTGTGTTGCAGAGGGTTTCTGCGCCAGTTAAAAATGAGAGCAAATTTGTAAAGACTACAAAAGGGTTTTTCAAGAATTTTGGTGTCGACTTTAAATGGAAGGTTGAGGACGGACCATACCAGAGCGAGATGCTGGACGCACTCACACAAGGCACTTTCAAGCTTGCAGGGAGCACTTTCTGGGGACCTGAGATAATAGGTCCGCTTTATAGTTCATTTAATATTCCTTGGTAAAAATGTAAGTAATATGGCAATGTTTTTAAAAGTAATAGCAACAATTAATAGTCCGTAATATGTAATTTATTATAAGGTGTTCTTATTTAGCGAAATTCTGGTCACAAAAAAACAGTTGAAAGCTCTCATCCGTGAACTTGGTTCATATAGGGGGCGTCATACTGAACTTGTATCTATAAGCGTCCCTTCAGGTTATAATATTAATGAGATAACAAATCTTGTGCGTCAAGAAGCAGGCACTTGTGCAAACATAAAATCCAAGACTACAAGAAAAAATGTCATGACTGCGCTTGGACGGATTGAGCAGGCATTGAGAGATTATAAAGTCACACCTACTAACGGTCTTTGCATCTATAGTGGCAATACTTCTGAAAAGGAAGGTGTGGCGGATATCGGGCTTTGGATGTTTGAACCTCCGGAACCAATAAATCTTAGGACTTATCGTTGTGAACAGACATTCTTGATTGATCATCTCAAAGAACTTGTTGAAGAAAAAGAAGTGTATGGCCTTGTAACTATTGATAAGTCTGAGGCTAGTATTGGGTTTCTTATTGGAAAAAGCATAAAGATGCTCAATCATTTTGATTCTATGGTGCCTGGTAAGACTGGTAAGGGTGGGCAGAGTGCTCAGCGGTTTGAGAGAGTGCGTGCAGGACTTCTTTTAAATTTTATGAAGATGATTGGAGAAAGTGCAACAAAATCATTTGAGACTAATAAGTATCTTAAAGGTATACTTATTGGCGGTCCTGGACCTGTAAAAGAGACATTTGCAGATGGTGATTTCCTTTCTGAAGCCTTGAAAAAAAAGATAATTGGCATAAAAGACCTTTCATATTCAGGAGAACCTGGACTTAAAGAACTTCTTGAAAGGTCAGAAGATGTCTTAAAAGATGCATCGTCTACTACTGAGAGGAACATAATAATTGATTTTTTTGAACATCTGAAAAAAGAGGACGGTCTTGCAACTTATGGATATCACGCTGTCATGAATGCGCTTAAGATGGGTGCAGTCAAAAGATTGGTGGTGTCTGAAGATTTGCCATTGCGTGATTTGGAGATTAAATGTCGTTGTGGCTTTTCTGAAGAAAAAGTTGCTAAAAAAGAAAGTATTCCTGATGTCTGTCCTAAATGTTCATCACAATTGACTATCTCTGAAAAGAGTAATATCTTTGAGATGCTTGAAAATACAGCTGAGGATATGGGTACTGAATATAAAGAAGTAAGCTCTGAGACTCCTGAAGGCGCACAGTTTATACAGTTGGGTGGGATTGGGGCAGTGTTGAGGTATAAGCATTAATTGTATTGTGACTTTTTATCTTTCTTTCTTTGATCTTTTGTCTTTAAAATTATCACTTTATCTGCTGCGTGCTGTAATGATTTTGAAAATCCTGGTTCAAGCCCTATGACAAAAACCTGTTTGCCCATCTTTTTTGCAAGCTGTATGACTGGTAAGAAATCAGCATCTCGTGTTGCAAGTGCTATTATGTTTATGTGAGGATTATAAATTGCAGATACTGCTGCAGTTGCGACATATACGTCTACATCACTTGTTATATCATCTTTTTTTTCGCCCACGCCTATCACTGGCTCAAAACCATGATTTGCTATTGCTTCTATAAGTTTATCTGGAGCAAACTGGTTAAGGAAAACTTTTGATTCTCTAACTGAACCATATGCTTCAAGATCTTTTCTAATTTGATTTAAATCAATCTCAAATTCTTTCCTTAAAAGATTTGGACCATCAAGAAAAAGTGCAATTTTGGGTTTTTGACTTTTATTTATTATTTTTTTAATATTTTTCAACAAAAAAATCACCGTATTATTATAATTATTAGACTATTATTTAATTTATTATAATTCAAACTATTATTATAAAAAGGTTTGGCTATTATTTTTTGTTCACTTCACAGTCAAGAACTTGTCTTTTGCGGATCTTATGGTCCCTGTTACACCAAGCGTTTTAAATATCAATGGTTTGTTATCTATGGACTTTATTAGTGCGAGTGATGCGCGTACTTGCTGTACATGATTATGACTGCATCTTATAATTCCTGTATTTGTATTTTCATTGTATAGGTTTGAAGGAATCCATACATTAAATTCTGATGAACCTACTTCTCCGAAAAGTTGCAGGATTGAGGACCATATGGTTTTTACTGTGTTTTCAAGAGAATATTTGTTTTCTGAAACTATGCTAAAGATTATGTATCTTTCACGGATTTCCATTGTTGGAGGCAGTCTGTTTATTTTCATAATTATCATATGTCCTTGTTATTTATTACTTCAACGCCGGGCATGATGTAATTTGTGTCTTTTACTTTTTTTGCATGGTTGATGATATTTTCAGGTATTTGCGAGATACAGTCAAGAGATTGCGCAAGTTCAAGGTCTATCAAAGAACCAATGGATGCAAGTTCTCGTCCTGCACGCATATCAAAAATACTTTCAGCACCACTTGTGATTACTAATGGTGTTTTGTATTTTTTTGCGAGAACGACGTTGGTTCTCATGTGTGAGAGCAGATGTGACCTGACTTTTCTATAAGAATTAAGTACATATTTAAAGTTTAATTCGATAGCTACTCCATTTTCTGTTGCAAGTTTTGCCATTACATTATCAAGACCTGAATCTTTTCTTCCCAGTTCCGGATGCGCAAGGATATCTACTCTTGGATTTTCAACAGCGACTCTATTTATTTTTGGATTGCCACCTGAAACAATTATTATGTCTGCTGTATCTCTTAATTTTTTTACTTGGAGTCTCATTATTTCAGGGTCATCTGTGCTTACTTCTATACCTGTGTAGATTTTAATGTCGGTCTTGTGTTTTATAATTTCGTCTCTTAGAGCATTTAGATTATCTTTATTTTTATCTTTGACATAATCTATTATGCAAATGGATGAAAGTCCTAAGGACTCTGCCATCTTTATAATATCTGCGATACTGTTTTGACCTATGGATAAGTTTGAATAGATGTGTAAGTCAGTAAATTTGCGTTCCATATATATCACATGTCAATAATAATTAGTCTTTTTCTTTTTAAATAGATATTTTTTGGTTTAATTGATATAAATTAATGAAAAATTAAAAGAATTATTAAAAAAACAAAAGCTTATACCTTCTCGAAACTATTTTTTATGAAATTATTGTTTGGGATAATAAAGTTTTTGTGTGTGGATCTTATTTCTGTAACGAATGTGCCAATATTTATAATTTCACCTGAAATGCCTGATATGACTACTTTGTCTTTCTCATTAAGGCCTATGTTTTTCATTTGAATTCCTGCTATAAAATTGGGTGCAAGGTCTTTCAAAGATATTATAAATAGTGCTGAAGCGGTCAATAAAAGGACTCCCATAAGGACAGTTATTGCAGTGGGGTCAACACCTAATACTCTAAGCGCTATTATTATTGCAATTATGTATAGCATAATGCTTGTGAATGCAGATACCAATGTCACAAGTCCATTAAGTTCGCTTCTTTTATTTTTGCCATGTATCAATTCAGATATTATCTTACTGAAAAGGTCAGCAACAAAAGAACCTATTATTATTATTATTACTGCAACAACAATGTTTGGTAAATATTTTACAGTTGTCGAAAATATTGCTGAAATTTCTTTAAGGCCTATTATCTCAAATGCTGAGGATAATGCGAGCATGTATACAAATAATCGTGTGATGTCTGCAACAAGATTTATTGCTGAACCACGGTATCCAATCTCTTTAAGAATAATGTGTACCTTGCTTGATTTCATCATATCGTCAATGCCTGTCATTTTAGATAATCGGAGTATGATGTATTTGATGAGGATCCCACCAAGGTGACCTAAAAAGATTATCCCTATAAAATTAAAGAAAACAGGATTAAAATAATATATATCTGTCAACATGTCTTGAACAATAAAAACCATCTATCTTTTCACCTGAGTCTCTATATAATCTATTATTCTTTTTGCTATATTTATATCTGTTGCTTCTGTCATCCCTTTTATTCCTGGGTTGAGATTGACTTCAATTACTACTGGTCCGTCTTTGCTTTCAAGGATGTCTACGGCTAAGATTTTACAATTCATGATTTCTGCAACTTTAAGGCTTATCTCTTCAACTTCTTTTGTGGGTGTATATCGTACTCCGGTACCGCCAATCTTTATGTTTGCGCGTTTCTCTCCTTCTTTTGCAACTCGTTTGTATGCGCCTGCAATCTCTCCGCCTACTATTAGAACTCTTATGTCTTCACCTGGATTGTCTATGAATTCCTGTATCAAGACTTCTTGTTTTAATACTTCCATCGATTTTAATATTGATTTCATGGTGTTTGATTCCTTGACATACATTATACCTTTGCCACCACTGCCACCTTTTAGTTTTACCATGATCGGAAATTTTATTATGTCTACCATTTCTTCAGAATTCTCTCCGGTCTTGAAAAGATAGGTTTTGGGGACACATATCTTATTTCTTGCAAGCAATTCTGTCGTCAGGAATTTGTCATGCGCTATAAGTATTGTTTCAGCCTTATATGGTTTTGGTACATCAAAAAAATCAAATGCTTTAATTATCTGGTATCCGTATTCTTTTCGTGGTGCATCAATTTTTGGGAGAAAATAATCAACATTTGTAAGATCTTGCCTGTTGTATTCACATCTTATCTTATCTTTGTCCACTATAAGATTCATACGGTTTATGGGTACATATTTTACATTGAACACTTTTTTTGCCTCATCAATTATCATCCGCGTTGTAGTTGATAGCTTTCCTGGCGATGCTATAAGTATCTTATTCATGTGATTTCCACCTCATATCGTGAAGCCACTCTAAGAATTTGTTGAATATTGGGTTCTCATCTTTTATTGTTGTGCGTTGTCCTAGGTAAGAAAGACATTTATCTAAAAGATTAATGTCATATATATCTCCATAAAAATGGATTTTTGGTTTTATGTTAAATCCTACAACCATGGCTTTATCATTAGCTTTTAATAGGTTTATCTGACATATTGTCGCTTTTAATAGTTGGGTTACAGACATTATGGTATTTCTTTCTTCAGTAGTTAATTTATATCGTGAATTTTTTCCTTTGACTGCATATGTATTGTTGCCTATGACAAGAACGCTTATTGCGGTTGCATCTTTAAATGTCTCTTGTAATGTTATTGGTTGATTCAAAGTTTCAAGTGTATCTACCACACCCTTTGCGGATTCTGCTGAATCAAGAACAATTGTTCCAGTCTTACTGTATGGTAATTTTAGTATTGCTGGATAAATCATTGTATCTATACTTTTTTCTATTGCAGTCCGGGACATTGAAAGATATGTCCGTGGTGTCTGTATCTTATTGTTGTTTAAAGAGAATGGGAGAAGGAATTCATTATAGCCATAAAGAAGTGATTCGCTGCTTAATGGTGATAAGATCTTGTGCTGTTCAAATATTTTCAAGAGCACATAACCAAAGTCTGCATTTCTTTTGCTAATTCTTGGAAATATGACATCAAAATCTAAAAGATTTATGTTTTTGAAGAAAGGCGCTGCCGTTTCTTTGCAGGTTTCTATCCGAATCATCTCAATTGGCGCATAAAGGACTGAGTCAAACTCTTTTTTTGCCAGTTCCATCAGGTCAATTTCGCCCTGTGATCTTTTATCAGGACCGATTATGCATAATTTCATCAGAAGCCACTCACCTTAAATAAAGGGATGAAAATTATTTGTGGAGGGAACTATATAAAGATTAAGGGGGGGTGGCACTGTTCAAAAAGTGAGTCATTTTGGATTTTTTGAAAAGTATTTTTGTTTATAATACTATATTAATACAGGTCTGATAAGGACCTTCTATGTATTTTGCATAAGACATTAGGTTTGTTTTAAAATGATTGTATTAGTTGAAAACACTTCGAAAATGAACAGTTCTGTTTGTGTGCGTTTAAAAATAAAATAGACATTGCAATACATATTTCTATAAATGTTGATGGGATTATAACAATACTTAAAAGCTTTTATCTGTCATTACTTTTGGTGGTTTTTATTATAGATATTCCTAGTTCGGGTACACTTTATTCTGCAGATGGTGTTGAGATTAAATTCTCTAAAGTTGGGACTGATAAAAAGTTTGCAGGGAAATACAAGGATAAAGATGATAAATCGTATCCTGAACGCGGGACTTATAGCCAAGGCAATTCATTGTCACCTGTTTCGGTTGTAATCCCTATGCCTGATAAGAAAGCTATACAGAGCGCAATTGAGGCGGGTGCTGCAATGGCCGGGTCTGTGGTCACTGCAAACATCGGTGTTGAAAAGATAGTCCTCAATACGATATCAAATCCTAATATAAGATACATTGTCCTTTTCGGTAAAGATTCGGCTGGGCATTTTTCAGGTGATGCAATATATAATCTTCATGCAAATGGTGTTGATGAAAAGAGGAAGGTCATAGGGTCAAAAGGGCTTACTCCATATCTTAAAAATATACCTATTGAAGCTATCAACCGGTTTCGTGAACAGATAATATCTGTAATTAATGTCATGGGTATTGATGATTTATCTGTGCTTGAAAAAGTGATACATTTTACAATTCAGGAACCCGAAAATGCAATTAAGATAGATATTGTCTGTGATGGAGCTATTGAATCATTTGTTCTTTTTGATCCTGGTAAATTCGATAAGGCGCCATTGAACATATCTATAACTGATACAATTGCATCTAATGGTCTATATGAAGCACTTACTCATTATTCATCATCAATTATTGCGCCGTCTATAGCTACTGCGTATCCTTTACTTGTTGATGCTGTGATGTCAGCAGGGCTTGAACAGAACCTGCCTGATGAAAGGCTGGCGTATACTCGTGAGCTTCTTAATGTTATAGTCCATATTGAAAGACCGCTTGAAGATATGGTACCTCTTGGATATAAGCCTGAAGCATGGCTTAAAGATTCAAAAGAAGTTCAACAGTATCTTGGAAAGTACGCAAATACATATTTCAGCGATGATTTGGCTGTAGGTCTTGAAAATGGTAAGATTTCAAATGTGACAAAGAAGAAAGGTAAAGACGGGATGGAGTACACTTACGGGTATTTCATACAGAAACATTATGAAGTCCAGCAGATATTAAAGGTTGCAAATGAGGTAGCAGACAGTATTAAAAATAAAGAACCTTCAAGACGTATATTGATATCTTTGCCTGATCCTAAGATATTTAAGAAAGTCAGTGAAGTTCCTTGCTTTATTGATTACCAGCTTTTCCCAAGATATAATAGTTATGAAGATTTCTGGGAGTTGCATGCGACTGCGCACATGAGGTCTCATGATGTAAAAAACGCATTTCCTGCTAACGCTTATGCTTTTGCTACAATTCTTGATAAGATAAGTTCAATAACAGGTACAAGACCTGGCTCATTGACTATGTTTTTGGGTAGTGCTCATGTTTATCTGAATAGATAATAAAATGGTATAAAAAAATAAAAATAAAAAAGAAGGTAGATTAATTACGTTCTTCACTGATTCCGCGCTTTTCGTTTTCGGCAGCTTTCTTTTCAACTTCTTCTTTTATGCCTAGTTTCTCTACAAGATCCTTATATCTGTTTCTTATTGTCACTTCAGTCACACCGACAACGTCTGCTATGTCTCTTTGTGTTCTCTTTTCACCGCAGAGTACTGCTGCAATATAAAGGGCTGAAGCAGCTATTCCTGTAGGGCCTTTACCTGAGATTATATCTTCATCGGCTGCTTTACTAAGGATCTCTTTTGCTTTTGCATGGACATTTCCTGAAAGACCAAGAAGTGAACCGAATCGTGGTATATATTCTTTTGATGTTGCTGGAAGGATTCTTATGTTTAATTCACGGCAAATGTATCTGTATGCACGGCCAATCTCTCTTTTTTCTATACCTGATGCAGCTGACAGTTCTGCTAGAGTTCTTGGCGAACCGTGTTCTCTTGCAATAGCATAGATTAACGCAGTTATTATGCTTTCCATGGACCGTCCTCTTACGAGACCCATAGTGACTGCTTTTTCGTAAAGTCTTGCG
This sequence comes from Nanobdellati archaeon, assembly GCA_019429125.1. Classification (GTDB taxonomy): domain Archaea; phylum EX4484-52; class EX4484-52; order EX4484-52; family GLR71; genus GLR71. Next base: position 16,691 of record JAHYJO010000018.1, read on the forward strand.
ACTTCTTCATGGATGCTGTTGTTAAGGCCTAAGTATGAAATCTGTCGTACTAGTTCGGATAAGGAATAGGATAAGTTTCGGTCTTTTGATTTTGTAAGCCTTTTGTTCCATTTTCGTAATCTGTAATACTGTGCTCTTTTTTTGATTGGAACCTTGTAAAGTTCTGCTGTGCTGTTGCCTATGTCTGTAGAAAAACCTTTGTCGTGTTTTGTAAATGTTATCGGTGCTCCGGTTCTTGTCTTTTTTGATTGCTGTTCAACGTCAAAAGCTCTCCATTCTGGTGAACTGTCAACATCATTGATATCAATCATTGTGCCACATCTCATACAGATAAGTTCTCCTTTTGTAGAATCTCTTGTGAACTTTTCAAAACCACACTCTTTACATTTTTTTTCACTTTCAGACATAATTAATCCCTCTATAGTGATTATTTTGTAAAATACTCGATGTTTTTAGATACCTTTATAATATTTTTTGTAAAAAGCGAAATAAATTTATAAAGCTTTCTAAAAATAGCGTAAGCTTTATATACTTTTTGGGATTTATAAGTGTTTGGGTTTGGCGGTATATTGGTATAGTGCGATATAAATTGTCATATTTTACCTATATTAACCTACTTAGGTGGTTACTCATTTATATATGGGCTGTATATTTAATTCAATTATATGTCAAAAGTCAAGCATATATTTGATACATTGAAAATCGGTGCGGGTATTATTGGTGCTAAAGAGGGTATTGAGTATGTTAATGGTGGTGGGGGTTTTGATACTATGTTTGAGAACATATATATGTCTGTTGTTGATGGTGGAGAGATACTTTATGGATTTTCAAATTCAAGTATAGATTATCTTAGCACTATTTCTAATAATGAGCTTATGATGGGTTTTGGGATTGGTGTGATATCTAATATTGCTGCAGGGTTTATTAAAAGTGAATATGGAAGCATTACTAATCTTATCAAGCGCAAGAGGCTTAAAGAAGAGCCAATCTACAGTAGGTTTAGGTAGATATCTTTTGTATTTTTTGCGATATTTGTCCATGAATAGTTTTTTGATGCGCATTTTCCGTTTTCAGACAAAGTAGTTTTTAATGTTTCATCTTCCAGTATTGATGATATTGCATTCTTTAGTGATTCTGAGTTGCGTTTCTCTATCTTTAATATGTCAATTCTGTCTGTAAGGTCTTCAGCTATTCCTGCGTCTTTTGTTGTTATTGCAGGTGTGCCGACTGTAAGTGCGTCAAGGATTGATATGCCAAAAGGTTCGTATATTGAAGGTGCAACCACTATTTCTGCCTTGTGGTAATATTCTTCTATATTTTCTATAGGTATGAAGCCTGTGAATTGAATCGAATTGTCTATGCCTAAGAGCTGAGCAAGGTCTTTTAATTGTTTTTCCATGTAACCTTTACCTATTATTACAAATTTTGTGTTAGGGTGGTTTTTCAATATATCTTTTGCTGCAAGAAGTAGATATTCCACACCTTTTTGGCCTGCTAAACGTCCGCAATAGACAATTAGATTTTTTTCTTTTTCTGTGTTTTTTGTGCCGTCTTTGAATGTCGGGCCGTTTGGTATTACTGTTATTTTATCTTTTGGCTTATTGTATCTGTTTATGATTTCTTCTTTCATTAATCGGCTTACTGTTATTATGTTGTCTGCATCTTTAATTCCTTTTTCTTCGATTTTACTGATGTGTCCTTGTGATTGCGGGTTATCAATTATGGTCCTCATGTATTCTAAAGAATGGACTGTTAATATCAATGGTATGTTTAGACTTTTTTTTAGGGCGATACCTGCCTCGATACCTAACCAGTCGTGGACATGGACAATGTCTGGCTTAAAGCGGGTGGTTGAAATCTTATTGTTGTAGATTTCAACAGATGTTATCAGGTCATCTGTAGTATTTTTGCCTATCTTTGTGTCTATCGGATGTATCTTGATGTTATCTGGACATCGGTTCTGTTCGGGTATGTTCATCTTTGGCAGAAAAAGGTCAATATGAATGTCTTTATGGGTTGACAGAGCACTTGTAAGGTTGTATATGTGTGTGTCAAGACCACCCTCAATATGTGGTGGCCAGCCCCAACCTACCATGAGGATTCTTGTGGTTTTTGGAACCATATCAATTTATTTGACTATTAAGATTAAAAATCTATAGTTTTTATGAACTCGTCGACTTTTTCGTAAAGTTTATCCAAAGTGTCGTTGTTTTCAATATCATAGTCTGCCATCTCGAGCACGTCACCCATACCTTTGTTTTTCCTGTCACGTTCGTCACGCGCAAAAAAATCAGTCTCAGTTTTAGGGTCTTTTTCGGAGCGTCTTTTGTATCTTTTGTCATCATCTGCTACAATGGATAATAGGATAAAATGTGATGATTCCTTTTTGAAAAGGTCTGTCTCTTCTGGGCTTCTCACCCCCGATATTATCGATTTTGGGAACTTTTTAGCTTTTTCAATGGTCTTTACGGCAACTATATCGTTGCCGTATTCTTTTCGCATTGCATCTCCTACATGAGATAAGTTATCTTTTGTTATTTCCAAGTTTCGTTTCATACATTCGCTTTTAAGCATGTCACTCATGGTAAATACTTTGAAATTGTATTTATCTGCAATGTAATCTGCGACGGTGTCTTTACCGGCTCGCGCAAGACCTGTTATGCCTATTATTATATTTGACATCTGAAATCACTATTGATTTTTGTGATTAAATGTTTTTAAGCTCTTCGCATTCTTGGCAGATCCATCTATTTTCAAAATTTCTTAATTCATCTGAATAGTTGCCACAATCTTCACAGATTCCATCACTTAATATTCTTTCTGTTACAGGGATTATTTCACGTTCTGATTCTTTTTCGTAGAGGTAATTGACGATTGCTGGTATTGTCTTTAGCATGTCTGTCTTTGTGATTATTCCTTTCAGGTTTCCTTCACGGTCAAGAATTGGTATTCTTGAGACATTGTTTGCACCCATCTTCATTGCGACATCTGTCAACAGTTCATCAACTTGCGCTGTTATCATACTTGAACTCATTATATCACGTACTTTGACATCTATTGGTGATAGATTTTCTGCCACTACTTTTTTTACTATATCATCAAGAGTGAGGACTGCAACTGCATTATCGTTTTCAATAACTATAAGGCCTGATACGTTTTTTTCTCGCATCATATGTGCAACAGTCTGGATGTTTTCATCAATATCTATTACAAATACGTTTTTGGACATGATTTCTGAAACTTTTACTTGTTCTGGCATATTAGTCAACTCCTTCAAAATATATTGTCTGTCTTCTGTTTTCTTGCATATTGTGTATTATTTTTTCTTGTGACTGAATGACTAGACGTTCTATCTTATCCATCAGCTGGCCGAATGCATCACGCATGTCCCAACTATCATGACTTGCTACAAAGATGTGTTTAGCTGTGGAAAGACGGCATCTTAAACTGTATTTAATCCGTTTGCCTTCAATGTTATATGTCTTGACATGGACTGAAAATGCATTTATATCTGTCTTTTTTGAAAGCTTTGAAGCTGTCTCTTCAATCATGCGATACATTTCCCTGAGATAAAAATTATCAAGAACAATATTTCTGGCGCCAGATATCCATATGAGCATTGTCTTTTTTTCGACAAGATCGCTTGTGTGGCGAACAATGTCTTTTGGTGTAATTATGCCTATTAATCTGTCATTTTCTTTAATGAGGACTGTAGGTATGGGTCTTTCACCTTTTGATGTGTAAATATCTGAGATTTTATCGTCTGGGTGGCCAATGACCATTTCTGTTTTCATAAATGATGAAATATTTATTGTCTTGTCAGATATCTTTTGTGAAATATAGGAATGACTGTCAACTGTTGACCCTTTACCGGAGGGTGATATCTCCATTAAGCCACCATAACTCTCTTTTAGAGTTAGGATATGTCCTATTATGTCTTTTGATTCCACAAGTCCTTTGATTATTCCATCTTTGTTTAGTATGGGGATGTGGCTTATGTTGTGTTCGCGCATGATTTGAAGCGCTTTTGCAAGAGTCTCGTCATCTTGCATTGTTATAGGTTTTGGTGACATTATGTCTTGCGCTCTTATCTCTTTGAATATCTTTGAGTTGATTGCTTCTTTAACTATATCTGATTGAGTTATCACTCCTCTCAGTGCGTCATCATCACCTATCGGGATAATTTTAAGATTGAGTTTGTGCATCTTATCTGCTATTTGCGGAAGAGTTGTGTCGGGGGGTATTATTGGAGGTCTTTGGATGTATGGTTTTATTGATATTTTTTGGATATCTTTTCCGTAAATGCTGAAAAGTTGTCTGTAACTGAAGATTCCTTTGTATTTTTTTTTTGAAAGGACAATCAAATTTTTTATGTTGTTGTTTCTAAGCTGTGTTATTGCATCATTTACTGTTGAACTTTCATCAATAGTTACAATTGTCCGGGACATAATATCGATAGCATTAAAACTAGATATATCATCAATCATAATCAATCCACCCCTTGAAGTTTTTATGTTATACATATAGTTTTTGAATATTAAAAATGTGTGGGTCATTTTATGTGAAACGCAGTTTTTTTTGGTTTTATAGCACGGTGCAGTATCTAAAACAACAGATATCCAAACATATACTATTATTTATGAATACTTTTTTTGGTTATGTCCTCTATAAATTGTGATTTTATGAAAAAAAGAGACCTGAAGGTCCATAAAAATCAAATGAATGGGAACGGATTGTATATAGTATTTGATAAAAAATAAAAAATGACTATAAATCTTTTTTTGTACTTGTTTAGCTAAATTTTGTCTTACTTGCTTACGATTTTTTTGATAGGGTCAGTATTTGTTGAAATATTTTTAAGTTATAATTTTCTACGTTACTTGCAGGCTATCGATTTTACAAAAAAGGGTAAATATTTTTTAACAAAAATTAACTACACATTTTCAAGCTGTAGCTATTGATTTTATAAAAAGTATAATGTATGTAAGTTACATCATAATGGTCGTAGCATGCCGATTATTTTTTTGCTAAACAAGTACA
>JAHYJO010000019.1 GCA_019429125.1 Nanobdellati archaeon
AAACCTGGCACTCACTCGCCCCCCCTGCGCCCTCAATCTTCACACCACCAATATCAACAAGGTCAGACCCCGAGCGCGTAATAAGTATCAACATAATCGCCAGCACAACAAGTAACACGACAAGCACGACAATAGTATTAATAGGCAATTCCATACCCTTGCGCTTCTTAGAAAAAATATCCATAAAATTTATTATGCGCCAAAGTTTATATCTGTTTTTGATTGTAACGAATAATTAGTTGCAATAACAATCAGTAACTTTTAGCGACATACACAGTAACTTTTGCAGGCTTGCCACAGACGACACATTTAGAAAATGTCTTATCTTCCTTATCAAATTTCTTTCCGCGCACTTCAGCCCCAGTCGTATCCTTAATCTTATTAGCGCAAGCTTCGCCCTCAAGCTCCATGCTGCAGAACCCGCACCTCACCATGTTATTGTCAGAGACCGCCATCTCAAGTTCAGATAATGTCTCGCAATCAATAAGTCTTTTTTCAAAATTCTGTGCCTGCGCATCTTTAAGTTGCCTAGTAAATGTTTTTGAAATTTCAAGAACTCTCTTTTCAATATTGCCAGCCTTAACAAACTCTTTCTTACCGTCATGTCTTGTAACAATTACAGCCTGACCTTTTTCAACATCTTTAGGTCCAATCTCAATCCGCACCGGAACACCTTTCATTTCCCATTCACTAAACTTCTCGCCCGGAATCTTGTCGTCACGCGCATCAACCTTGACAGTATATTTACCTGAAAGTGATTTCTCAATTTTCTTACATTCAGAAATAACCATCTCTTTAGTATTATCAAAAAGTATAGGCACAATAACAACTTGCAGTGGTGCAAGTTCAAAAGGCAGTACAAGTCCTGTATCGTCGCCATGTATTGCAATCATAGCACCGTATATACGGCTTATAGCAGGACCATAACAAGTGATATAACCGTATTTCTTTTCACCATCTTTATCAATAAAACTGACATCAAACGGTACTGAAAAGTTGGTGCCTAAAAGATGTGTTGATGGCAACTGTATAACCTTCCCAGCTGAAGTCAGTGCATCTGCTGCATGTGTCCTTACAGCTCCCGGGAACATGTCCCATTTAGGTCTTTCAAAAAATATGATAGGTATTGCAAACTCGTCACCTATCATCTCATGTGTAATCTTCATATCCTCAATAATCTGCGCCTCAGCCTCGGCAAGAGTTGCAAAAACGTTGTGTGCCTCAATCCAATGAAATTCCCGACCTCTAAAGAATGGTCTTGTCATCTTAGTCTCATATCTCCAAACAGAACCTGACTGGTATCTCTTAAAAGGTAGATCATTATAGCTTTGTATCCAGAGGTTGTACATCTTATATAGTGCAGTCTCACTTGTTGGGCGCAGTGCAAGGCGTTCCTCAAACTTTTTCTTACCATCCCCTGCTTCAGTCACCCAGAAAACTTCAGGCGTGAAACCTTCAACGTGTTTAGCTTCAAGATGAAAATTGCTTTCAGGAATAAGTGATGGCATAATAAGTGGTAAATGCCCATAAGCCTCTAACTTTTTCTCATAGGTCGCAAACATCTTCTTGATACTCATAACAGCCCAAGGCATATAACAGACAAACCCTTTGATATTGTACCTTAAGTCTGCAAGTTCAGCCTTCTGCACAAGTTCACTGTACCAACCCGAAAAATCATCATTTTTGGATACAGTTATACCTTTTTTCTTAACACCTTTGCTAGCCATAATATATAATATGTCTGATACTTATTTAAGTTTTTTCTCATCTCGAAGAAAATCAATCAAATAACTATATATCACTATCTAAATCAATTATGATTTATGCGACATTTACCCATACTGATTATATTTGCACTAATCTTATCAGTCCCATTTATATCTGAAATCTCTGCAACCACAACACAAACCGAGAACACAGACACAATTGTCTCACAGCAAGACGATAAAGTCAAAGTGATAATAACATTTAAGGATAAGCCCAAGACTACAAAAGAAAACATATTCAATGCTTTTGGTATCGCACAAAAAGACCCAAAAGACAAAATAAAAGAAAAAATAACTAACAACGGTCATCTAAAAAACGAGTTCCAGACAACAGACAGTGTTTCAGCAACGATAACTCAAGGATTGCTTGACGAATTAAAGACTGACCCATCAATTGCATACATTGAAGAAGACCGACCCGTCCATGCATTTCTTGATCAGAGCGTACCGCTTATTAATGCAGATGACGCCTGGCAACAACAGATGCAAGATTCAGGCCTAACTGGAAAAGGTACGACTGTATGTATAATAGATACAGGCATTGACTATACACATCAAGATCTTGGAAACTGCAGTCTGTGGAACCTCACAGGAAATGTAGAATCATATTCCGAAGAATCACTGCACCCCTATACTGACAATACGACAGTTGAATGGACAATAAACCGTACCGGTTTTACAAATATAGCAGTTCATTTTTCATATATTGGTCTTGAATTAGATTTTGATTATATTCAGATATTATATGAGAATGACACGCTTATAGAGCAATATTCAGTAATATCTAATGATATCTGGTCTCCTTCAGTATCTGGTGATACAATAAAGGTGCGCCTTATAGCTGATCCTTATGAAAATAATTCTGGTTTTGTGATTGATAAAATACTTAATGGTACTGCAACATATAACAACTGGAACAATTGTCCTAAAGTGATAGGTGGCTGGAATTTTGTAGGTAATCATACTAATCCTATAGATGATATGGGTCATGGGACTCATGTTGCAGGAATTGTTGCAGGTTCTGGTGCGATAACTGGTGTTGCACCCGATGCAAATCTAGTTGCAGTAAAAGTACTTGATAAAGACGGCAGTGGTTATAATAGTGATGTAATTGCGGGTGTTGATTGGTGTGTTTCAAATAGTGATGAATACAATATATCTGTAATCAGCATGAGTCTTGGGGAACTCGAGGTATATTATAATTCTTATTGTGACGGTGATTATCCATCAATATCAAATGCAATAAATGCTGCCGTTGAAAAAAACATATCTGTTGTAATTGCAAGTGGAAATGATAATCCTCCAGGTATCAGTTCTCCTGCCTGTATTGAAAACGCAACTAGAGTTGGTTCAACATCAAAAACAGATAACATTATGTCCTATACTCAAAGAAGTGTTAATTTCCCAGACATGCTCCTTGCGCCTGGTAATGCTATATATTCATCAGTGCCTCATTCAAGTTTATGTACTGGTAATCCTAGCAAAGAATTATGCGATAATTCTTTATATCTCTCTTTAGGTGGCACATCAATGGCAACACCGCACGTATCAGGTGCCACAGCAATATTAGTTCAGGCATATAAAGACCGTTTAGGCACAAGACCGACTCCAGATTACATTGATACTGTTTTAAACCTCACAGGGATTCCAATCTTTGACAGCCAAACAGGCTTGAACTTCTCGCGCATAGACGTCCTTGCAGCAATATTATTCATAAACACTCCCCCTAACATAATAGACACCTACAATAACATAACTGGCAACAATTCACAAATCCTAACTGTCAATGAAACAGACTCAATCTTATTCAACCTGACAGTCTCATCACCAGTCAATTACACCTGGAAACTAAACGGTACAGAAGTTGGTGCAAACCAGCCCAACTGGACCTTCAATACCACATACAACGACTCAGGATTCTGGACAATTGATGTCACAGTCGAAAATGATAATGGCACAAGACACACTGGGTGGAATATGACAATCAATAATCTCAACCGTCCTCCAATAATCACAACAATATCAAACGTATCAATGGATATCCAAAATCAGATAACTCTAAACCTCTCAGCAAACATCTCCGACCCAGACAACGACACATTAACAATAACAACTAACGACCCCGAAAACATAACGGTTGAAAATCACACATTGATATTCCATTACACCCAAACCATAACAGACAAGCAGATAATAATAACTGTCAACGACTCAGATTTAACCGCAACACAGATAATCTACATAAACATCACAGATTTCTTAATCAACATCACAGACACCTACAACAACATAACAGGTGACAACAGTTCAACTCTCACAATAAATGAGACAGATTCCGTATTTTTTAACATATCAACAGATGTCCCTGTGAACTATACCTGGTATTTAAACAGCACAGAAACCGGAACAAATTCAAAAAATTATACCTTATTTACCAGTTTTGATGACGCCGGGATAACGAACATTTCAGTCAATGTCTCAAACAATTACACTTTCAACATCTTCACATGGACTGTTGAAATATTGAACAAAAACCGTCCTCCTACAATCACAACAATTTCAAACATCTCTATGGATATCCAGAACCAGACAATAATCAACATATCAGCAAACATCTCAGACCCAGACAACGACATTTTAACAATAACAACTGACGACCCGGAAAACATAACAATTATAAACCATACATTAATCTTCAATTACACAGAGACCATAACCAATAAACAGATAACAATAACTGTCAACGACTCGGACCTAACAACCAATTTTACAGTATACATAAATATAACAGATACAACCTCACCTAAAATAACAATAGATTCACCCACAAACAAGACCTACAACACGACCCAAATCAACATCTCAATTCATGCAGATGAATATTTGGACTGGTGCGCATACTCCCTAAACGCCCAACCAAACATAACAGTCAACTGCACAGGAACACAGAACTTTACAGCCACTGAAAACCTCAACAACCTGACAGTCTGGGCAAATGACACAGATGGTAACATAAATTATACAGATGTTTTTTTCACAGTTGACACAATCTTCCCTAACATAACAATAACCGCATTAAATTACACGACTGACGATTACCTTTACATAAACCTAACAGTTTCAGAAACGCCAGACACCTGCATCTTAAATTGGCAGGATGAAAACATCACGATGAATAAAACAGGAACTACCTGCGACATCAACAAGACATCACTATCTCCTGGAACCTACAATTACATAATATATGTCAATGACACAATAGGTAACTTAAATTCAACCATAAACCTCCAAACAGAAATCTATTACTGTTTTGAATCCGTCACAGACTGGTCATCCTGCATTTCAAGTTCAAGAACAAGAACGCACACAAATAGAGACTGCACAACTTATACTGCATCTGAAATTTGTTATTCGGGTAGTGGTGGTGGCGGTTCATTTTCATACACTCCACCAATTATAAATGAGATAAATACAACCTTTGACAACATCACCTTAAATGCGACAGAAAATGTGACAGAAACATTAAATATTACATCTATAAATATCACAGAGCAAGCATCAAATGAAACCCTGAATAATACCGAGATAAATGGTACTCAAACAGACGATAACGCAGGTGATACTTTTAATGGTTCTGACAAACGTGGACCTTCTAAAATCACAACACAAAATATAGAATCAAAAAACCTTGAAGACCTAAATGATGATTTCCTAAGTCTGACCTTATTTGATAATCTCATTTCAGAAGACGGGTTAATCTCAAAAATAAAGGATAAATTAAATATTAAAACAGATAATAGCTCTAACAATTTGACACTATTTATTTTGATTATTGTAATTATAATTGTTGTGATTACAATATGTGGACTGTACCTAAATTTTAGCAAAAAACAACATATAGTGCAAAAAAACACACAACAAGTAATATCTGTTATCTCAAAAGATAACTCAAATATAAATGACTCTCTAACGGTCATAAATCCCTACTCTCAAGAAATTAGATCTGACCTCTCCCAAACAACTTATTTAAACAACATAGACCCAAATAATAATACTGATAGCCCTAAGGATGGATATTCACATGATATCAAATACAAAGAATCGAAAAGGTAATTCCATAACTATCATACTTATACTTGTCATAGCTTTAGTTGTTGCTGCTATGCTTATCTCTTTCATATCTGGTCCTGCCAAAAAACTGAACTTTTTTACGACTGAAAAAAATGAAGAGAACCTTGACACATTAGATGTGGGGACACTTGCATTAATGGATCCCAATCTTGTCAATTTCGACACAGACAAAGCAAAGACTAAAATGATAAAATTTATAACTATTACAAGTGGTAATACTTCAATTATTAATTGTAGTGCAACGACAACTTCTGTTCAGAAAAACTACTGCACAAACATAACTGTTGCAATTTCACCTGCCCCCCCAAGATACTCAACAACCCCTGAAGGCATAACTTTCAAGATTTCTTACATTAATAAAACCTTATTTGAAGATATTGAAGGCTATGTCAACCTGACTTTCATAGATACCTATGAATTTGACCAGGTATTTACCTCCAGATTAGGTGATTTCAAAAATTGCACAAATCCAATAACTGAATCATGTTTCAATGAATCCACCACAAAACCTATGACTGACCTGAACTTATTTTCTATGTTCAATGACGAGATATCAGTCCGAATGCCTTTCTATTATGATAATCTTGTATCTGACGGTTTCATATACGAAGATGCCTGCACAGCTTACGCAAATTATTCAAACCTAACTGCACAGGATACAAAGATAAAGGTTACAGTTGATAAAGAAAGTCCTACAGGTCCATATAATTTTACAATTGTCCACATGGAAAAATCACATAAACGAGAATATCCAATCTATTGTAATGTCTCAATAAACAAAGGCAGTTCTAGGGTTTTTCCCGTCCAGATAGTTGCCGGTACCTATGATCTCTTTAGAGTTTATGGCTGGAAATCAACAAATCCAAATTGCATTATGGTAGAAGATGATATTCTTGTGAAAAAAGGTGAGATAACACCTGTGAATATAAAATTTAGATGTTAAAACAAGACATAAATAAAAACACACATAAAATTATGATAAGGTAAATTATTATGCGACGGATAGGCAGACTTGACATGGCAATAGCAGTGACTGTAATCCTTGCCATAGTGCTGATTGCAATTATTGGTATGGCTGTATTTGATGTTTTTGACAGTGGCGAGAATGAGGCTGACGGCATGTTTGATGCTCTCAAATGTCAGCCAAAGATTGCTCAGGCCTGTATGGATGGAAAGATTTCAGAAACTACTGATATAAATGAAGTTGACGGAAAATGTATAACTAATGCAAACAAGGCCACAATCTGTGACAATATATAAGGTTTTTAAAATGGTAAAAAACAATATCAAAAAAGGTCAAATGTCTATGGGTACAGTAGTTGCCTTAGTGATCGCATTAATAGTAATCTTAGTAATTGTGGCGATAACAACCGATTTGGGTGAAAAAACAAAAGATACAGCACCTTTCGATAACGCAAAAGCAAAAGCTGAAGATGCTATGCATGACAAGAAATGTGCAATGGTATGTACTGCATTCTGCATTGACAAAGCATATGTGATAGATAGTGATTGTCAGGGATATGTAAGTGACTGTTGTGATTGTGATAGCGTACAAGATATAACTGACGGGTGTGCTTCTTGATAACTAATCTGATATTTTCAATATTTTCAAGCATGAAACTATTAATGTACACAAAAAGACGCAAGGGTGAAGTTGACGCCTTGATGATTGCTCTTGCAAGTGTGTTGATTTTAGCAATTTTAGCCCTAGTTTTTGTCATGGTTGTAGGGACATCCCTTGACGGTACAGTCGAAATGATCTGTAAATATAAAGCTGACGCTGTAGGTAAAGGTGGTGAAACAATAGCAAAACTATTAGGAGTCTGTTAATTATGAATATGCCTGAAACAGTAATGATGATGGCTTTCGGAGTATTGATCGCTGGTTTTCTCATATTTACAATGGCACAAACGATAAATGTAGGTGTTGAGGTCAAGATGAGCACCCGTGTTGAACACATGGCAGATGACCTTGCAAACGCAATTCAGCATATGTCCTCCTCAACAATAGACTATGCAACAGAAGTATATGATGTCGGTATCTGGGGCACATCAATAAATATTGTGGACGATGATATTGCTGGTGATCATTATGTCACTGTAAAGCACAAGGATTTTGAATATTCGCAATCATTCCATATTGCAAAAGACATAACTGTTAAAGGGAACATATATAATGCAAAAATATTATGTCTTGAAAAATCATTTGATAAAAATAACAAGAAAATGATAAAGGTTACTAATTTTGACGATTCTCCGTGCAACACTGCCTACAAGGAACTAGATTTAAGATACAATTTTGATTGGGGTTTTGATAATACGAAGACAATCCAGGGTAAACTGAACAGTGTTCCTGACAGAGTTGATTTAGTGACTGAATTACCTATTGGAAAGATAAAATCTGCATCATTTCATAATTTCAATTTAAGTTCTGGCGATACTGACAAATATTTTTGGATACGACCGGGCGAAAAATCCAAATATTTTGTAAAGTTTGATCTGTACATACCACATGCCCCTATCTCTTCAACACAGAACAATTCTGTAAACATAACTATTGATGTATCTCCATTGAATCCATTATATATCGATATTGCTTATAGAAATATGGCAAAGTATCCTGATTGTGATGCTGTATCAAGAGATTACAGTTGCATTATCCGTGGTGAGCATGATATAACTCTAATCTATCGGAATGGCTGGAGACCCAACATAACTATAATAAACACACAAGCAACCAAGGATTTTTATGACTGGGGTTTTATAGATACAAAATCATTTTATAATGAAACATTGACAGTCTACCCCAATGCAACAGTACAGATGGTACAGTTTCATAACTTCATAACACCTGAAAACGAATATGTAAACATAACTCCTGTTGATATGGGTCGTAATTATTTCAGTTTCAATGTACGAGTTCCAGATGATGACAATGCCGTAACACATAACAATGTCTCCATAATATTAGATATTGACCCGTTCTATTCACAAAATGTAAACATAAAAAATGGTGCAAAAACAATACCTGAATGTTACAGTGGCGAAAAACCGTGTTTTATAAGGATAGGGTCAAGTGTAATCCTTAATCTTGAACCAGAAGATTACGCATTTATAATTGAGGATCCAAAATATTAACGAGGTGATAAACTATTATGTTCAAAATATCATCAATTTCAAAAAAGAAAAAGAAAGGTTCTCTTTTATTGCCTGTATTCTTCCAAAAGATAATGATGATAGGTCTTGTTGTAGGTGTCATAATGTGGATGATTTATTCCAGCATTAATTCCGAAGAAGTATCAGTCATAATGCGCCAGGAACGAAACGATGTAGAACTATGGCATCAGGTATTAAGATCTGATATATTTAGGGCTGAATCTGAGAGTACTGCAATCAACACAAAAACAGATTACCAAATGTATTTTGATTCTACTAAATTAACATCTGCACGCAGCAGTACTGGTGGTAGTTCGTCAGGGTTACCGGGGGATATATCTTGTAATATTCCATTAAATTTATCTAACTGTATTAATTTTTATCCAAACAAATATTATCTAAAGATAAATGATGGAACCACTACTTGGCTTTTCACAAATAATGCAACTTTATCATCTACATTTGATAACTATAAGTACAAAGAAGTAATAGGTGTAATAACCTCCCCTAATCCGAATCCTGTTATGGGCACAATATACTTTAAGACAGAATTATACGAATGATTATTATGGGTTTTAAATATAACAAACATATACATAACAGGATTTCCAAAAGGAAAGGTTTTGTACAGCATTGGTTCGTACTGATAATGTCTTTCATGTTAGTTATAGCAATAATACTATTAGTCAGTATTTTTAATATAAATATAACTTCAAGCGTTGTGACGGGCAATCTTAACATGCAATATTCAACCGATTCCGGAAGGGAAATCTATGCACTCCTTTCGGCAGGATGTCCTGCTGTAAATGAACCTTATAATGATTACAATGTTGCAGATCTCATAAGTGTGTATGTCAGCGGAGACCTTACTGTTAAAGAATCAATAGATACAGATCTTAGAAGTTGCATAGCTTCATCTCTTA
The DNA here is from genome assembly GCA_019429125.1 of Nanobdellati archaeon. Taxonomy (GTDB): domain Archaea; phylum EX4484-52; class EX4484-52; order EX4484-52; family GLR71; genus GLR71. The sequence goes on from JAHYJO010000019.1 coordinate 9,976, forward strand.
CAAAAATTGCAGAAGTCAATGAAGGAAAAGATAAAACAGGCATAATACCTCATTATATGTACTTTTATGTGACTTATGGGGGTCAGAACTATTTAGAAGAGCGACGCCCAGGCATAACCTATGATAAGAAGGTAAATATATTAATACCTTTTAATGTAAATTTTGTTTTAACCACAACTGGTATGGATTATAAAATTGATACTCTTAGAACCGTTCCAACATCCTTACCTGTCAATCCAAGTTATTTTTCAAGCACGATGAATGACAGATATTCAATACAAATTCCATTATTTGATTCCGGTAACATGCAGTACAGTTCAGCAACCGCAGTTTTAGAAGAATGGAGTGACGAGTCCTGGACAACTTTAACACAAGCACAGCAGGAGGGGTTATGATTATGGCGTACAATAAAAAAATAAAAGGAGTTTCTGGAATAGAACTACTTATCCCTATTTTTTTAATGATGTTCTCATTGATTGTAATCTTTGCAGGTGTTGAATGGGGTGTTAATACTTTGGTATTAATGGATAATGAAAAGAAAGTCACCCAGATGGATACTGAGCTTTTAAGCGTCACAGATTTGTACATCACACCTTCATTAAAATACGCAATGCAGGAAGTTACAAGAGACCTTGCACTCCACGGGGGTCTGTCATCTGAAATATTAAAAAATTATAAATTATTTATTGAAGCTGGTACCTCTACATCACCATTTGAAACACAAATAGAAAATGATTTCAACCACGGCAATCTTGATTTTCCATCAATAACCAATCCTCCTATGAAAATTGAAGGAGACATTCTTTACTGGTCTTACGTGCTTGGTGAAAACAACAATAAAAAAACAATACCTTATACTTTTGACCTTATAAGTTCAACAACACCCTATAAGTTATATGGTACTCGTAGTCTCCAATGGTCTCCTCCTTTTACCTATTTAATAACAGATGTTGATGGAACTGTAAACAAATATGATGTAGTGGGTACAAATTATATCCTTTCTGGACAGTACACAGGTCCTGCAGTCATTTCCGGAGATACTCTGATAAAGCTTAATATGTCTGGGGGCACTGGTTCAGCAAACGTTGAAGGCGTATATAATATTAGTTCTTATTTTGAACCATTGTTTCCGAGAATATCATATCCTGATGACGCACTTGCACAAAGGACAATATTCCCACGATTTACAGATATTATGTTAAGCGACAGATTAAACAGTTACAGGTCCGATTATGGTGATTCAAAGACTGATATAGGGTCTACATTATCTCTTGGTACTTGGAATGCATTTTTTGTGCCTGTCCTTATGGAATTAGATAAGACTGTTGCGTTTTATGGTGGTAATCGTATTGTTGAAACAACATCTTCAATTGAGATGCAAAATACTGATCCCGTAAAATCCGAATTAGACAATAGATATTGGAAATTATTTGATCTTGCAAATTTATTTATGGGTACTATCACAGATAATGATTTCTTAGATGATACATTGACAATGAACGCACATTATTCTGAGAGTTATGTAGGTCATGAAATATTTAGAGATAAAAGTTCAAAGACTTGCAGTGATGAATGGGGTATTTCTTGTGATGGGATCACAGAGAATACGGTAGCAACTCCATCATGTACTCCTTCACCGTCAAGCACAACTGAATTATATATCAAAGAATTGACAATTGATTCGCATGAATATGAATTAAGTGAAATAATAAATGTGAAACTTTTTGTTGATTGTATTTATAATGAATACTTCAATTGGACAATAGCTTATTATGATGGAGGTATTGATTGGGGTTATAATAAAACGGGTACAACAAAATGTCCATCTTTTGCAGGAGGTAGTATAACTATCTCTGAACAATTGGCTATGGAATCTACATATAGTGGTATTCATTTAATAAGGGCAAGTGTAGGAAATGACTCTACAGATATCTTAGGAAGTACTTGCATGTCTGCAGACAATGATGATGTTACTTTTACATATTTAGGTGTCGCTGGAAGTTATATGTATGCAGATGATTATGTAAACGATACCTGTTTTGATGGCGATAAAAATTGTATTTTCCAAAAAACATGTAATGATAAATATCAAGGAACTCCTCCTCAACTGAGACCTAAAAATCCGTCAGACAAATTCACGACCTTGACTGCAAAAGATGGTAGCTATGAAAGTGTACCAATTATTTTTGATGTAGAAGATAATTTCAACAATAATTATCATCAAAAATTTGTGAATATGGGTCTTGTTCCATTCATCTATGAAAATATGACAAAAGAAGAGCTTGCAAAAAACATTTCTGTTGCTGATGAAGTCTCTCTTACTTTCAATTATGGTTCAGATACAACAATTGCTTGCAGTGAAAGGGAAGATATCATAGAAAAAGTAACTGTATTTATGCTTTATAATCCTACTTTATTACCTAGTATAACTGTTGAGACTTTCGTAATGACTCCACAAAAACTCACTGAAGACACCTCTAGAATTGAGATAGGTTCAATAAACCCCGAATTAGGTGCTACAGACAGTTCTGACTTTTACAAAAAACAGAAAATACCTTTGAATAAAGCTTTGATTGCAGAAGTGATAAATAAGACTGGCACTGCTGAGTTTACAATTCGGGTAGATACCGTAGCAAATGGTGAAAACATACCGGCACAGATGTATCCTGAAATAAATTCGAGAATCTATGCATATGATGTTCTTACGAAAGGTGCATACCCATCAAGAACAATTGACATAAATCCAACTTATATAACAAATAGTCTTGAACCTTCTATGAATTATGGTTTCAAAAATGCAAAAGGTATAGCGACAGACAGCTATGGGAACATATATGTCATAAATTCAGATGACCACAGGTTGTATAGATACAACCGTTTCGGAACCTTCAATGGCTGGATGGACCTTCCAGACCTTGATCCTCGAGGTGTGGATATTGACACAAGAAATGGAAACATCTACATAAGTTATTATATTGGAAAAAACATAACACGGTACGACAATTTCTTTGACTCGCGCAATCTTGCCCAAAATCCAGGAATCCCCCCTAAACCCTTCCAGAAGTGTAGTCGTTTTGCAAGTGCATATCCTACAGATGTGGCATTCTATAAAGGTACAGTCTTCACAATTTTTGAAGATAATAAATTGGATTACTGTAAAACCTCAAGTGACAGTTGGCTTATTATAAATACATTGCCAGATGTTGCAGGAACTGATAAAATTATGGCCATTTCTGTAGATCAAGCAGAAGACCGTCTTTATGCCAAAGTAAATAAACCTACAGGATTTGTAGATGTAAATGGCAATCCAACATATTATCGTTATTACTATGTCTATGACCTTAGTGTTTTTGTAAACACTCTAAATCCGACAAGCATAACTCGTATAATTGACGAGACAATACCTATAAATTTCAGTCTGACATACTTTGATATATACACCCCTCAAAAAGGCGGTGATACTCAGGCATATTTCACTTACATGACAAAATCAAAAAAAGATACGTATGCGCTTCTTGACGATTTCAGGTTCAACATAGATTTCGGCGACACTTTTAAGATTGAAGTTGAATCGATGGAAAACATAAAAGGCCTAACAGACAGAATAGAATATTATGATGATGGTTGCGGTTCTGTTACCAAAAAAGATAATTGTGAGACTTTATGGGGTACATATGCTTTAAATGAATATTTCAAAGAAATATCTTATTTTAATAAAAGTACTGATGTAGATTGTACTGAACTTAATCAAGGTCTTGGTCCTGTTGATAATGAAACTATAAGTAAGATAAAAACAATACTTAACATCCCACAAGATGATACTATTCTATGTACAAAAACGATTGATTCTGCAAATATACCGATTTTATTCATAGGAGATTATATGGAATTAAAGATAAAAGACAAGATAATAGGTCCAAGAATAATCAATGAAGTCAGAAGATTAAATGATGTCTACAATTCAGAAGGTATATATATTGATGTTGATTATACTATTAATTCAGATTTTGGTACCGGTTGGGATGATGATGGATTCTGGAAAGAAAAAGATAAATATGTAGATACTCGAGTAACTAGTACAATCTGTACTTGTGAAACTACTTCTTCAGCATCATGTGGGTCTTATACGGGGCGTGCAAGTGATTTTTATGAAAAAACAGAGTCTTATTGTGAATATTCTTATGGTGCTATCTATTCTATGAATGTCACAATTGAAGATAAAAACACAAACATTTGGGATCCTATCTTACATGATATGACATCATTGAAATTTAAATATGGTTTTGAATGGTCTGTTCTTGATAATATTATAAGTCATATTTATATTGCCGATGAACGAGGTGGTCAAAGGTATTGTGGTATCACACCTGAAGGGTGTCATAAACAAGATACTTTTGTAAATTATGATGATGCAGAAGATGACCCTGATGATTGTGATGCAAACATTGGTGCTGACGTAACCTATGTTGGAAAAACTTGTATAACAGATACTCATGGCACTTGTTGGACTGGGGGGTATCATGATTGTAATTATTATAGTTGTAATTGTGGTACTTCTGGTGACCCTCCATCTTACTCCTGTGATACTTGTCATGAGCATTGTAAAACTTATACTTGTTCTGCTTGTGGATATAATTATAATTGTAATTATTATTCCGATTCATGTGGTGGTTTGTATACTCCCTCTAGCACTATAAGAACAACAAAATGTAGTGGGGATTAAATCCCTTTCAATCGTAATATTATTAACTTTTGTACTTGTCTAGCAAAAAAATAATAGGCATGCTATGACCATTATGATGTAACTTAAATACATTATACTTTTTATAAAATCAATAGCTACAGCTTGAAAATGTGTAGTTAATTTTTGTTAAAAAATATTTACTCCTTTTTTGTAAAATCGATAGCATGCAAGTAACGTAGAAAATTATAACTTAAAAATATTTCAACAAATAATGACCCTATCAAAAAAATCGTAAGCAAGTAAGACAAAATTTAGCTAAACAAGTACTAACTTTTTAATTTTTATTGAACTTTTCCATTATTAAAACTTTGGCGAAATGTTTTAGGGATACGACGAGACCCCACCCCAACCGAAACCTATATATACCACCAAACCTAAAATATAAAATAGTGATAATTATGATATCAAAAAAATCCCGAAAAGGTATGGGTATGGCACTGACTCTTGTAGTCACAGCTGTTGTCCTTATAGTCATAAGCCTTGTAATAATTACAATGGTGACTGGTGGTCTTTCAAAGTTTGGTGCATCAAACAATCAACAGATGAATGATTCAAGTGCCGCAACAAGTGATGCTATTGCAGTAGCATATTGTAATGCACAAAACGATGTAAGTGGAGATGCATGCTGTAAATCTAAATATGCTGGTAAGGATTGTACTGATATTATAACTTGTGGAATTACTTGCCCAACTCCATGATTTAACCAATTTCCCCTTTTTTCCTTCCTTTTTTATATCTTTAATCTCAAATAACTCTTATGTCTAAACCTAAAACCACTTATCCCTTAAAAGTCCAATCATTCTACAACTCAATCTCACATTTATATCCCTTGATCTCATTCGTAGACAATAAAGCCAAAAACCGAGGAATCTCATTCTCAGAACCAAAACAAGGCAATAAAGTCCTATGTATCGGTTTCGGTCTGGGCGAAGAGATAAAAAAATACAATAGTTTCGGTTGCACGACTTACGGCCTTGAATTTTCAGGCAGTATGATAAAGTCTGCAAAAAAAAGAAACACTCTAAAAAACCTCGCAAAAGGCAACACATTCTCTCTGCCCTACAAAGACAAGTCTTTTGACATCATATACAGCGCATACATGATAGACATTTTCGAAAACGCACAAATAATAGAAATCTTAAAAGAGATGAGACGTGCATTGAAACCTAAAGGAAAAATAATTTCAGTAAATAACACATTTGATAAAGGACTCCTCTCAAGAATCCTCATAACCTACTATTTATTCGTAAAAGACAACATATTTACAAGGATGAAGACTCGACCAATAATAGCAGAAGACCTTTTCAGAAAAGCAGGATTAAGAGAAATAAAACAAAAGAAAGTATTCTGGGCTTCAGAAGCTGTAATAGGTATTAAATAATCAATGACTCTACCATGATTTTAGGTTTTTTCAATCCCAATATCTCAAGTATTGTGGGTGTGATATTATACAGTCTGCCATCTTTAATCTTATATCTATTTTTAGATACAATTGTGCAATATACTTTATTCATTGTATGTGACTTCATAGCTTCCCCAGTCTTATAATCAATCATCTGGTCGCAGTTACCATGATCCGCCGTAACAATTGACACCCCCTCAATAGAAGACATAGTGCCTAATAGTTCACCTACACACTTATCCACAACCTCAACCGCAGAAATAGTAGCAGAAAGATCCCCTGTATGCCCCACCATATCACAGTTTGCAAAATTGATGACAACCAGGCTGTATTTTCCGCCTTCAATAGCTTTAATGACCTTTTTAGTAACTTCAACTGCCGACATTGACGGTTTAAGGTCATAAGTTACAACGTCCGGCGACGGTACAAGAATTCTGTCCTCACCGACAAAAGGCTTTTCAGCCCCACAGTTTAAGAAAAATGTCACATGCGCATACTTTTCAGTCTCAGCTGCTCGCAACTGATAAAGTCCAGATTTACTAATAACTTCACCAAGCGTGTCATGTACATCATCTAGCTGGAAAGCGACAGAACATTTTAGTCCCTTGGCATATTGCGTAAGAGTTACAAAGTTAAGGTCTGTTATCTTTTTTCTTTTAAAACCTGAAAATTCATCATCAACAAATGCGCGCACAATCTGACGTGCCCTGTCCGACCTAAAATTAAAGAATATGATAGAATCACCCTGCGCAATAGTGTGCTTAACTCCATCTGAGACAACTATTGTCGGTTTCACAAACTCATCAGTCTCACCGTGTCCATAAGCATTATCAACAGCAGTTAGTACATCATCAGTCTCAAAAGCGACACCGTTAACCATGGCATCATACGCCTTGTGTTCCCTGCCCCAACGATTGTCACGATCCATAGCATAATATCGTCCTATGACTGTTGAAATCTGACCAAGACCTATCTCTTTAATTTTTGCTTCAAGCAATAGAATATATTTTTTTGCACTCTTAGGACTGACATCCCGACCATCCAAAAAAGCATGTATGTATACCTCTTTAACCTTGTTCTTTTTTGCCATGTCAAGAAGTGTAAATATATGTTTTATGTGTGAATGTATTCCTGCGTCAGATAACAGTCCCATAAGGTGGAGTGCAGAATCATCCTTCACACATTTTGTCATTGCAGAAAGAAGAACTTTGTTCTTAAAAAATGAACCATCACAAATAGCAGAATCAATGATAGACAGTTCCTGCTTAATTATCCGTCCCGCACCCAGATGTTCATGCCCGACTTCAGACCCACCAAGAGTGCCTGATGGCAGACCCACAGCCTCGCCACAGGTATCAAGTTTGCAAGTAGGATATTTCTTATGTATTTCATCTAAGACTGGTGTTTTTGCAAGTGCAAAAGCATTGCCTTTCCTTTTCGCATTTATGCCGACACCATCAAGTATTATCAACGCGACAGTCTTATTTTTGGAACCCATTATATCTCCTCAACAAGTATATTTTCTTTATCTTCAATATCAACCGGGAAACTTTCAAGGCAAATTTTTTGTGCATGACCCAACTTGAATTTTTTCTCTGAATATATGTCAAACAGCCTGTCACCTTTCTTGACATAATCATCAATTTTGACATGCATATAAATCCCTGCACCTTTGTCTTTTGGTGCACCCGCAATCCTTGCAATCCGGCTTATCCTACGATTATAAATTCTGGTCACAGTGCCTGCCCTGTTAGCCGTGACACTCACTGCATGTTTGCCTACAAGTGAACGTAAATTTAAATCAGGATTACCTTCCTGAGCAATAACTATTTGTCTAAACTTTTTAAGTGCCATCCCAGAATTAAGTATATCTTCAGCAGTTTTCCTGTCACCTTTTTTAGTTAGCTTAAGAAGCATTCCAGAAAGTTCCAGACTTTTCTCTCTCAGATCTTTTGGTCCTTTACCTTCAAGAACTGATAATATATCCATACATTCAAGTACGGGTCCTACTCCATGACCGATAGGTTGTTCACCACGCGTCACTGCGCACTCGATTTTCACGCCCATACTTTTTCCCAGCATCTTGAACCTTTTAGCGAGACTTCTTGCCTTTGAAAGGCTTTCAACCTTGCTTTCAAACCCAAAAGGTATGTCAATGACTACAGCTTTTGCGCCCATGGCAGCTTTTTTGGCCATGACAGATGCCAGAAGCTGTCCTTCAGGATCAACAGATAACGGATATTCACCGCGTATAATCTTGTCATCTGTGGGTGCAATATCCATGTTACCCCCCCAGACAAAACATCCACCGGTCTTGTTAATCACCTCTTGTATCTTATCGGTTGGCTGGTCCACATTGCACCACACCTCAAGAGTGTCTGCAGTACCAGATGGTGACGTTATCGCCCTTGAACTGGTCTTTGGCATGACAAGCCCAGTAGCCGTTGCGATTGCAACAATGATAGGTGTTACCCTATTTCCTGGCACGCCACCTATTGAATGCTTATCAACCACATTATCATTTTTCCATTTAAACGTTGCACCAGTAGATACCATCTTTTTTGTGACAGCTATGAGTTCACGGTCTGAAAAATCATGCATGTAGATTGCAGATACATACGCCCCCAACTCAATATCATTTATCTTGTTATCGTTGATATCTTCAATTATAACTTCGCATTCTTTTTTTGTAAGTTCAATACCTTTAAGCTTCTTTTTAATGTATTCAACAGATGCAGGTTTCTCGGCCGGATCAACATAAAGAGAATCACCTGCCTTGATACCATATCTCATCGCACTCTTGTTCAGACCAAGTTCACCGGCGAGAACAAGACTTGCAGTAGTCTCAACAACAACTATCTTGCTTTTTTTATTGAACGTCACAAGAACCCGGTCTGTATTATTGGTACCTATCTCTTTAGCATCATCAATATTCATAATTACAAGAGGGTATCTTGGTTCTATATCAAGGTATTTGGCCTTCAGTTTAAGCATTTTAATCTAAATCTCCGTTTTTAATTATTATTATTATTATTATTATTATTATTATTATTATTATTATTATTATTATTATTATTATTATTATTATTATTATTATTATTATTATTATTATTATTATTATTATTATTATTATTATTATTATTATT
>JAHYJO010000020.1 GCA_019429125.1 Nanobdellati archaeon
AAGACAAGAATTATTACAACTGTATTCATTCTCTAAAAAAACAGAGTTGTTGAGTAGTTTAAGTAAATTATGGGTAAATGGGTTTTTTACACATAAACTTTCTAATTATTTGTCGCTTTGACTATAGATGATTGTTATATATTATGACTTGACCAACTGCCAAAGACGAAATGTTGATGCAATTATCAGAAATGGTGGACTTTTATTTCCTAAACCGTTCCAAATATATACTTCAGGATAAATAGGACCTTATTATATACAAAGTGTAGCAGTTACAATTAATGGTAATGATTAAAGCTATGCAATTGATTCAATTAAGGGTTTAATTGAACGACATATAGATTATGAATATGACGTCATTGCAGGTGGTGACTCTCACGATTGGGACTTTTCAAATCCAACTGTATTTGCACTTAATAAAGCGCATGCTAAGCTATACAAAAATATAAAAAATCTTGGAGCTGATATGTCTGGAAAAAATGTGATTCTTGTTTCTGATCACAATAATATGGGTTTATCTGTCAGAGATTGCTGGATGCCAGAAATTACTGGCTCTGAAGGAAAAAATAAAGGATGTTTTTTTCTATATAGACAGAGTAGATAAAGATGTGCAAGCACTCAAAGACCTTGGCATAAAATCACATTCAGTGGTTAAATTTGATGCAGTCACATGGGACTATCTTTATGAGATTGAGATAATAACGGATGAAATGTATTCCTTGCTAATGAACCACATAGGTAATGAAGACAGTTGGGTATGAAATATACTTTTAAGTTCGGGAGGATTACAAAAAATGAGCGAACTCTTAACCAGTACAGATGACAATGTAAAGGTAAAGGCTGAAAATGTATTAGATGACGGATATCTACACCTTAAATATGAGATTCTTGAAGGAATACTTGATTTACAAGTAAATCACTTCAAACGGCAGACAAAGAATGCGTGGTCAACTTCAAAATGACCTAGGTTCAAGTCTGATATTATGTCAAACTTTTCTTGTAGTTTCTTTTTCTCTTGCGCAAATATAACTTTTGGGTTTGCACTGACATCAATGCTTCTTGCCTTTATAGCAATCATTGCAAGACCGCCTTTTTTCAAAAAGATTTCTGCATTCCTTATGAATATTGCGCTCTGATCTTTTTGGGCAATGTCCTGATACAGAACATTTACTTTTTCGATACGTGATGCAAACTTCTGAGGCATCCTTGCATCTGACAAGATAGGGATTATGTTCTGTCTTCTTTTTGCAACATACAAAAGGTCCCTTATTGATCTTGGTGAGAATTCAACACCATATATAACTCCTCGTGGACCTACAATGTCTGAGATGTGACTTGCAGTTGTGCCACTTGCAATTCCTAAATATAATACTTTTGCGCCCTCAAAAAGACCTGTCTCCTTAAGACCCATCCTCAATGCTGCACCCAATTTACTTTTTTTAGGATCCCAGATACGATACTCGTCTTTACCTTTATTGAGAGTCTTCTCATCATAGACCTTGTATCTTGGTACCATGCTTAAGGTTGCAAAATCTTTTCCGAACCTGTAAATACCATCAATTGTATCTTTCATAATAATTAACCCTTAAGATTTTCTATCTTTTTGTCAAACTTTTCTTTAAGCAAGTCGCCACCTGATAGTTTCTTGTTAAAATAATCCATCCGGAATGCGATTGACAGTGTGCTTGCAAGCATTCTTGAACGTTTACCGCGTTCATTCTTTTTTGATTGATTTATTACTGGAGCTTGAAAAATTAGACCGTGTTTAGGAGATGGACCCTGACCCATTATGTGTCTGAAAAGCGCTTTTTCAGCACCCATAACCTGAATAGTTGAGGATGGCATTTTTGCTAGTTTTTCAAGAGAACCTGCATCAGCTAAAAGACGAGATGCCAAAGTTGGACTTATTATCCTTGTAGCATTCGGCATAATCTGGGTCGCTTTAGTCTCAACATAAGTCTCAAGAGCTTTCATCTGATTATAAATACTATCTATAAGAATCGCATAGTTTTGAAACTGAATTATATCTGCAACAGAATAATCCCCACCCATACTTAGTCCTGAATTGCCGGACAAGTCTTCACGTTTAGGATTGTTGGCCAGTATAAATACCAGTTTCTCATTAGACCTTACAGTTTCAAGAAGTTCAGGGTAATAAAGACCGTACCATTCCTTAAGACGGATAGATAATGTGTTTGCTGTGGATTCAAGCTCGTCAATTGTGCTTACTGCATGGACTAATAGACGGTCTTCGGTTGATGATGCCTTGATTGATGTTTTTGTAATTTCTGAATTGAGCTCGTTGATAAATGTATAATATTCACCTGCGTCTTTTACGAAACCGGTCGATATTGCAAGTTTTGATAGGTTGTTTCTTATCGTGTCTCCGGATATGTTTGGAAACTCGCTTGTATAACCATCTTTCTGAATTTCAAAGATTACCTTGTTATCTTTTTTATCAAGCTTTTTTATCAGTTCTTTATCATCGTCTGTAAGGTTTGAACTGCTTGCATTGATGAACCTGTCTTTTGCATCATCAAGCTTAAATATGATTGAAGCTAACTGTTTTCCATTTGCGTCATGCGCGAACAGACCGATTGGAGAAAGAGAAATATATGCATACATATTGAGTTACACCACGATTACACAAAGGTTTATAAAACTTTATCTTTAAAAGTCTTTGCAATTGGTGACAATATGGGAAAAATAAAACACACATTTATTAAAAGAAGTGCTAGACGTATCTATGAACAGAATCCTAAAGAATTCTCCACAGATTTTAATACTAATAAAAAAGCAATAGCTGCAAAAACTGTTGTTGAAAGCAAAAGCATCAGAAATAAGATGGCTGGATACATGATTAAGATTATTAAGAATAAGACATTTTAAACTTCTCTTATTCTTTATTTTTTCATATTTTATTAAATAGAATTAGTCATATACCTAAAATCAAAACTTTCTCAGACATATAAAAATAAAAAACAGCTATCATCTAATATCCCTATTAACTATGAGGACTTGATAAATGGTAAAACACAATACGACAAGAGCAGTACCATATTTTTTGTAGGTATTAAACTCTTAGAAATAAGTTTAATGTCTTTTAATATATAATCTTTAGAATAACCATTCTCATAAAATTCATTAATACTTTTGTGGTACTTGTTTAGCAAAAAAATAATCAATATGCTTCAGCCGTTATGGTGTGATTCCCAATAAATTATAATTTTTACAAAATCAATAGCTAACGCTTAAAAATGTGTTGTTAAAAAATCGTAAAAATTATTTAATCTTATTTTTATAAAATCGATAGCTTGCACCCAACTTAAAAAAGTATAAATACAATTATTTCAAAAAATAGTAGTTATCTCTTAAAAAATCAAAATTAAGCAAGACAAAAATTAGCTAAACAAATACGAAAATTATAAAAATAATATATTTTAGAGTATTTAAAGTTTTCTATAATTATAACGGTTTTTAGGTCTGTTAATTATCAGATATACAAATAGGATTATAAATAATTAACAGCCATAACAGTGTTTTGTTGTTTTTCCAGATTTTTCAGATATAAGCCGTAATGAATATAAATCTTCATACCTAATTTTAGTTTGAAAAGTATAACGCTTTTTTAGTTTTAATATATAGGATTGGTGTTATTATATGGAAGATGAAGGCAATACTGAATTTGAAGATAATATTCGTAAAATGATGTTAGATGAAATTAGTAATATACGACTAACTCACCTTAGAGAGTATGCATTAGATAATCAGGATACATTGAAAACTATATATGGCAACGGTATCCTTGATGATGCAAATATAGAAAACGCATTAGAAAAACCAATGTTAATCCAACTATGGGTTAATTATAAAATGTTAAGTACGGGACTTGTACCTCTTGAGAATCTATACAAACCAGAATTGATTGCATATGCATTAGAAAATGATATGTTTTCAGAAGAACAACTTACATTAATACCTTTAAATCATGATGGTGATACTTTACTAAGTATCATAAAGATGTATGGACAAAAAGATTTATTTAGTTCTCTTAAAGATGAACTACTAAACCCAAAACCTAATTGTTATTGAGACTTAATCAATAACTTTTGCCTTGTGCTCGCCTAAAACAGAAACTAATAACTGGTTTATGTAGTTTATGTTTACTGGTTCCTTTAAGAAAATCACTATTGATTTGCGTACATCTATCTTGTCAAGATCTTCAATCTCAAAAGAGTCTATATTATCTGCACCACTTAACTTTTCTTCCAAGACCTTTTTCTTGTCATCAATTATTATTTCAAGAGATAATACTTCCATACAATATGTTAATATGATAAGTTTTATATATGTTATTGTCGGAACTTGGAAAATAGGTTTAGTCAGATAAAAAAATATAACCTATATATCTGTTGCTATCAAATGTAAATTATAAGTGTCATGTGATTTAAATGGTAAGATTAAAGATTGGGTTTTTCGGTTTCGGTTATGTAGCATCAACATTGACCTGTGGTATTGAACGGGTTAAGGCGGGCGAAATTGACCTTACAGGAATACCTCTTGAAAATAAGATTCCAGGATGCAATGTTGAGGAAATTGAGGTCGTGTGCGGATTTGATGTAGACAAAAGAAAGATTGGCAAGAATGTGTCTGCGTTTGTTAATATGTACCCTGAACTTAAGCAGAGGGGAACATTTGACAATATCAAAATACATCAGGGCGTAAATCTCAATTCTACAGAAGGTATGCCATTTGAGGCTGAAGGTATTGATGACAATAATACACTTGAAGATTGTGCAAAGATTATTGTGGAGTGCATAATTAATGACGATCTTGACTGCACAATTGTTGTCACTGCAACTGAAGAGATATATGATGTTGACTCAATCTCTGCGCTTGAGGCAATTATCAAAGAAGATAAGAAAGACAATATTACGGCATCTATGTTTTATGCATACTGCGCATTTGTTGCTGCAAAAAAAAGAGGACGTGGTATTGTCCACATAAATGGGATACCTAGCAAAATTGCTAACAGTGTTGTGTTTTCTGAGCTTGCCCAAAAAAGTGGTTCGGTGCTGATAGGAGATGATATCAGTTCGGGGCAGTCACGGTTATTGTCAGATCTTATGGAACATTATAAGGAAATCAATAGGACAATACTGAGTGCTATCGGAGCCAACTGGGGTGGCAACATGGACTTCTACAGGTTGCAGGACGAGAAACGGAACGAGAGCAAGAAGATTACCAAGACTGGGTGCGCAAAAGATATCTTAGGATACGACATACCATCAGACATCAAACCCCATGCATACCTTTCAAACCTGGGAGATAAGAAATCAATATTTATGCATTTCCCTATGAGACTTTTCAATGGCGCTGAAGATGAAATATTCATATGCGGAAGGATTAATGACAGTCCGGCTGCGGCTGGGATGTTGATTGATATGAGCAGACTGGGCGCACTTGCGATATCACGAGATGAATTTGGTGTAAATGCAACAATCAATTCGTTTTACTGCAAATGGTTCGGTAAACAGCACAGCAAGATACTTGCATACCAAAAACTTATTGAATGGGTTCGGAAATAATTAAGTCTCAAATATAAATACTTCAAAAGACAATGTATATACAATAGTGATATTATGGAATCCTTAGAATTTGAGAAAGCAATCAGGTATCCTTTCAACAGATTGAAAGGTATGCTTAATGTGCTATGGTTATTTGTGCCTATTTTCGGATGGCTTGCGCTAGTAGGATATGTGGTGCGGATTGTAAATGAATTTATCGATGGTAAGTTTGAAGAGTTGCCTACAATAAAGTTCATAGATGATATGAAACTCGGGTTTATGATGTTCTTGAAAATGATACCGTTTATATTAGTCTATGTAGTTCTGATAAGCGGAATTGGTATGATTAGTGAGACACTTTCTGGTATCATAGCATTATTTACAGCGATATTTGCTATACCTATGCTAAACATGAACTTCATGAGAAAGCAGACGGTCGGATCTTATTTTGAGTTAGGTATACTAAAGGCTGTGACTGAAAATCTCGGAGACTATATTATCATGATGCTTAAAGGAATTGCTTTGACTATCATATTCACGATAATGGCAATATTTTTAGTTGGTATACCTGCACAGATGTTTACTAAAAATATCTTTATTGCAGACTTTTATAGACGGTATGTCAAGGGATAAGTTCCCTTTTTTCTTTCTTTTTTATTTTTGTAATAGCGCGAGCAATAAGGTTTTTAAGTGTTAGATAGATAATATTTCTACTATGCCCAAAAAAGATGATTACTGCATCATTGTTGTGGAAGGTATTGACGGCGCAGGTAAAAGCTTGTATGCAAGAATGATTGCACTTTACTTCGAAGAGAGAGCAAATATTGATGATGTAGATGTTGGAAAAATACTAGTAAGCAATTTCCCAAGATACGAAATTATAGATCCAACAAATGGAGAAGCAAAAGATTTTATTGATTATATAGATGCACCTGAAAACAATTTAAGAGATAAAATATTAAAACGAAAATCAGAGCAAGGGATATACAATAAAATAAAAGATATGTTTAAGGCACCGTCACACACGATACCTAATTATTTCTTGAACAAGGCACAAGACATAAGTCATAAGAATAATCTGGATGTTCTTGCCGGATTTTTTTATGTATGCGCAAATCTTATGCATAGACCAATCATTAATTATATGTACCAAAAAGATGATTTTGACATACTTATAATGGACAGGTATCCACTATACACATCATTTGTATATCTTGATCATTATGCTGGCGCATTCTCAAAGGTAATAAATAAAGTTTTGAGTGAAGACATCAAGATGGGCATAATTGAACTTGTTTCAGGTGCGCGATTGCCAGATATTTATGTTGCGCTTGATGTAGCTTCAAACATTGCTTACAAACGTATAAATGCTATGGGTCGGCTCAATAAGAGACAAGACAGCCATGAGACAGAAGAGAACTTGGGCAAGATACGAGCAGTTTATCAAAGACTTACAGAACTTACCAAACAAAAAGATGTTTTTGTGATTGAGGCAGATACGGGATTATTAGATGATAGATTATCTGAAAAAGAAAACATTGAAAGAGTGGTCAAAGAAGTCGGTGAAAAGATATATCAGAAGATTAAAGGATAGTCACTACTCTTTTTTTAGTTATAAAATTAAAAGATAAGTATTGTCTATTATCTTACATAGCTGTTGAAAAAGTGTCTTATGTATTTCTCGGATGTTTCTTTTTGCATTATGTCATCGGTTGAAATATCTACTTTGTCTTTTTGTTCTGTAAATATTATCCATTCTACAAGACTATCAATCATATATGCAAAAACTGTATCTATAGCTTTACTATCTGTTCCTGTCTGTTTGTAGAAATTTATTGGATTTCCAGAGTTAAGAAGATTTATTCGTTTATTGTTTAGGTTTATGATTTCAGTAAGACCATCATTTGCAACTTTATATTTTTTAATTTGCTCTTGAGAAAATTCAGCATTATTAGTTGAACAATTAATAAGATATACATTATCTTTAAGGACTTTCAGATGATTTAAATCAAGAGCAGAATCAATGCCTGTTGTGCTAAATATTATATCATAAGTAGAAACCTTATCAAGGTCTTTTATCATGTCATGATTGTTTAATAACATTTTTGCACTTGCGACTATATCCACATCATACCCACAGACGTGAGTAAATCTTTTTTCAAGAATATTGATTAAATAGGATCCTATGCTACCTGTACCTAAGATTAAAACTCGTTTATTTAGTCCAAATTCATAGTTGTAATCTCTTGAATAGGTGATAAAAGCATCAAATATGCCTTTTGCAACTAATGGGTTTTCTATTAATTTTTTTAAATTAGATGTTGCTATTGAAATTCGTGGAAGATTGTCATTATGTATGTTGTGTCCGTTTTTTGTGTCTTCAATAAGGAATATGCGTTTATTGTTTGTTATATCTTTTGTTATATTATAAAATATTCCAGATAAATCAAAAACAAGTATTTTTTTATTGTGTTTGTTTAAGGAAGCGATTATATTTTTTGTGTCAAAAAAATCATTGTTTTCTGTAATTTTTGAAATTGTTTTTGCGGCTGTTTCACAATATGAATATTTTTTACAGATAAAGTAGATTTTAGTATCAAATAATTGTTTTAAATGTTGTATAAATCTCTCAGTTTTTGTGTCACAATGGTTTATAACTACAATTTCAAAATCAATCTCTTTTATTTTATCTATGTTTTCTTTGTTGATTAACATATATGGATTGTATGGTATCTCTTGTAAAAATATGATTTCTAACTCTTTTTTAACATCTTCAAACAGTTCATCTTTTATCTCCAAATAATCGTTGTAGGTAAACCATTTAGCTTCACTAATCTCTGCATCCATCTTTAGGGTATATGTATCCGATTTTGCATAATATATGAAATCAAAATGAAATTTTTTGCCTAAATCTTCAAGCTGGGCATACCTGTAAGACACTACTTTATTTGATAGGACTTCTTTTCGAGCCATTATTTTTACATCAAGACCTACTTCTTCTTTAATTTCTCTTAGAACTGCTTGGTCGGGGGTCTCGTCGGGGTCTACTTTCCCACCTACAGGGAGCCATCTTTTTATTTTGGGATGGTTGATTAGAAGTACTTTGTCTTTAAAAATTATGTATGCTGTTGCTGCGAATTTTGTCGGTTTCATCAATTTAATTAGTTCTTATTATTTTTAAGCATTATGTATGTTCATAAAAAGAATAATATAATCTCTGAAAATAGGAGAGAGTAAGAGTTTTATAATTCTTCAAAAGTTAATCTAATCATTTCCACATCACTGTTGCTTAATTGTTCTATATAAGCACGTATATCTAGTATGAAATTCTCCGCATCAAAAAACATATTTTCTGCAATATCTTTAGTCATCTCAACATTTTCTTCTTCAGATACATAATACTGTTTATCAATCCGTTCTTTTTTTACAGATTCTAGATTTCCCTTCAAATTTGAAAGATTAAATACTTTTTCAAGCAAGATTATAGAGGCAGTGTGATTCTCACATTTTATACCACAATAAAAAAATAAAGATAAAGAAGCATTGTACATAGCATAGTATGCAGAAGATACTGAATTTTCATAAAGAGGTGAGTCAAATAGTATTTTTGCAGATTTAAGGCAATTATTTGATTTAATAGAATAAGAGGTATAGATTTCTGTTGAAGGTTCAATTAATTTAAGTTTTTTTGCATTTTTTAATTTAATCAAAAAATTTCGTTCTTTCATAAAATTCATCAACTCCTTTGATTATGACATGATTTTTTATAATCTCTTTAATCAACAAATCATTAGGATTAAATAAACCAATCTTAACGCTTAATTTTGAGTTTTTGTTTTCGATCTCATCCCTTAAACTTATTTTATCTGTTTCAACATATAAATCTATATCGCTATCTCTTTTTGCAGTAAACTTTGCATAGCTTCCAAAAAGGACGATTAGATGGCTTGTTTTGATTGTTAAAATGTCTTTAATTAACGGTTCAAGGTATGGATAATTGCGGATCAATTTTATCATTTTATAATTTTCGGCATCATATGCTGATTTTCGTGCAGATAAACTTTTTTTTAAGAAATAAACTTTACTCTTGCCAACCATTTTATAATCAATTACATTATCTTGTTCTAAAGACAATAAATTTCTCTGAATTGTTGTTAAAGGTAGGCTTAGGGATTCTGAAATATCTCTACCATAGGTTTCTTTTTTTAATAATATTAGCAGTATTTCAGATTCAATGTTGATTCTTTTTTAGTTCATATAATTCATTATTGACTTTTAAATACATAAAGGTTTTGGTAGAAAAAATATAGTCCCGCCAGGATTTTCGGACAAAATCAGAAAATATGAAAATCTTCTGATTTTTAAAATTCGAACCTGGGTATCCAAATCCAGAGTCTGGAATGATTGGCCTCTACACTACGGGACTATTTATAACAATTATTATTTCTTAAGATATCTTTTTAAATCTAAAACATATTTAAACAATCTCGGCAAAATAATTTGTATGGTAATGATATTCAAGGCTGACGGTACAAAAGTTATGTTTGATAAGAAAAAAGCAAAAACCAGTTGTATTCGCGCAGGAGCATCGTCCGCACTTGCAAAAGAGATAATTGAAATACTTATGCAAAAGCTTACAGACGGTATGACAACTTCAGACATGAAACATATAATCTATTCTGAACTTGACAAAAGAGAGGAACACACAGCTGCAAAATATAATATAAAAAAAGCCATTGCATGTCTTGATCCTGTAATGCATCAGTTTGAAAAGTATATTTGCCATCTTTACCAGTATTATGGTTACGAAACTGAATGGAGTCCGATACCTAAACCTCAAGGGTTCTGTACTGACCACGAGATTGATGTCATGTTGAAAAAAAATAATGAAATGTCATTTATTGAATGCAAACATCATGTCAAGTATCATAGATTTACAGGTCTTGATGTACCTATGCGCGTGTGGGCACGATTACAAGATTTACAAGATGGATTTGAAGGTGATAAAAGAGGGTCTTATGATTTTAAGGAAGCAATCATTGTTACAAATACTAAATTCTCAGATCATGCAAAAAAATATACATTATGTAAAAATAAGAAATTGTCTTTGGTCGGGTGGAACTATCCTGAGTCTGCTGGAAGTTTGACAAATCTTATTGAAAAGAAAAAAGCGTACCCACTTACAATACTTAATCTTGATAATACAACTATTGATAAACTTTTTGACCTTAGTGTGCATGACATAAGAGATTTTGTTTATGTTTCTCCTGACATTCTTGTGAATTCTGGTCTCACGCGCGATAAGATTAAATATTTGTGTAATCTTGTTGAAAAGATAATAGCTTAAGAATAAAAAGATTTTTAGATAAGATGAGGGTATATGGCAAAGAAAAAAGAAAGTATAATGGCTAATTCAAAGACATTTGTTATAATCATAGCTTTGCTTTTTTTTAGTTCGACATTGGGTGCTGTATTCCTTCAGGCACCGGGACAAAATAATGCCGACATACCTGAGGACCAGATTCTTAAAGAACCGTTGACTGCTGAGCAGGAAGCTATACTTCTTCAGAATTTTAGGGTTATTGTTTATGCATATGCTCCTGAATCTAGTTTTCTTATAGATGACCTTGAGATGCTTATGAATTCATTCCCTCAAGTTGCAGTAGATGGTGGTGTGGGACATTTCGTGTATCTTGTTAAGGAAACGGGTTTAAGTGAGAGTATAACTATAAAAGCTGTCGGTAATGAGATTGATTTTGATTCTTATGTTGAAGAAGATATCGTATCTTTTATCTGTGACAATTCGCATCCTTATATATCGTCACAGTATATGATTTGCGCGATTAATGATATGTGAGTTGGTAATTATTTTACAACATCATCAATCAATTTCTTGAAGTCTTCAACTTCTTTTTTGAATCGTTCCACAGTCTTGATCAGATGCTCGCGCTGGACTGTGAACAAACTCATCAGTTGCGCAATCAATTCTTCATCACCTGTGACTTTTTCAGACTTTGCAACTGCGCCTTTTGATTTGTATTTTTCATACATAGATTTAACATTTTCGGACATTGCCTTGTATTTGGCTGGGTCTGTCTTTTCTACGCGCTTGGCATAACCTGCAATGCCTGCAATTTTTCTTAATTCTTTCCAGGCGCTGAATAGTTCGATGCAGTTAGGCACTATGTCTTCTTTTTTTGTGACACCTAATATTTTTGAGATGTCAACAACCATATTTTTGAAATCGTCGGCCTTCTCATCTGTCTTTTTGCCAGCTACAAACTCTAAACGGATGACTCCATCCTGGATCTTTCTTGTGCCTATAATCTTTATGCAACCAATTTCGCCCGTGTTTTTAACGTGAGTACCACCACATGCCTCAACATCGAAATCTTTGATTTCTATCACACGAAGGACTGCGCCTGGGACTGCGCCACCTTGATACAGCCTTGTGCCATATCTTTTTTCTGCAATATCTTTTGAAAGTTGTATTGAGGACACTGGGACGTTTGCTTTTATCATGTCATTTGAGAGCTTTTCAATTGCCTTAATCTGTTCCGGTGTCAAAAGGTCGTAATGGGTTATGTCAAGGCGCGCTTTCTTTTCTGTCTTTTCTGCGCCAGCCTGCCAAATGTGTTCTCCTAAAATCTTTCGTGATGCGCCGTTTATAATGTGGGTTGCTGTATGATGCTGAGACAGTTGTATTCTTCTTTCTTTGTTAATTAGACCTTTGACAGTGTCACCAACTTTGAACTCTGGGTTCTTATCAAGCTGATGAATGACTACACCGCCTTGCTTGAATATGTCTACAACTTTGATACCATTGAGGGTTCCTGTGTCATGCGCCTGGCCACCGCTTGTCGGATAAAAGCAGGTCTTGTCAAGGATGATGTGTACATCTATTACCTTTATAACTTTTGCGTTAAACTCGGTCGTTAAGTAATTGTCAAAGTACAATTGTTCAGTGTTTTTTATGTCGCCTAATACTAGTTTGTCTTCTTTTTGTATTTTTGTCTTGTGCGCGCTCTTTTCGTGTCTATCGGTCACTTGCATATAGAAGTCATCAGGAACGTCAACTTTTAATCCGGAGGATTTGAGCATCTCAGGACTTATGCCGTTTGAATCGTAAAGCTCTATCAGTTTTGATACTGTAATTTTTTTTCCAGCCAGACTTTCAACTATCCTTTTTGATTTTTCTTTTGTTGCATAATATTTCTTTTTTTCTACATCTAAAATTTCTGAAACTTCGCCTAAGTTATCTGACAATTCTGGATACTGTGGTTTCAAGTATTTTGCGTGTCTTTTGCAGACATCATTTAGGTCAATGTCCCAACCGTAACGGTTTATGAAGTCTAATGAACGACGGTATAGTGCGCGCAAGTTGTAGCCACCGCCAACGTTTGAAGGAAGTGCGCCATCAGTTAAAGCAACTAGCAAGGATCTTGTGTGGTCGCAGATTGAATAGATGCCCGATAATGGTACTATATTGTCTTTTAATTGTTTGACATCATAACCTGTCTTCTCTGCAATGTGTTTCCAGGTCTTGTTGATGTCGTCAACCTCATCAAGGTTAAGATGTCCTGAATATGGTAAGAATTTCTTTAGCATGTCTCGAACAGGATGTATTCCAGACTGTTTATATAAATGAGATACTACAGGACCGAAGTTTGCCTCATAACTTGTCTCAGTACCATGGGTGAACCATGCAGGGCGCTCCTGACCCATACCCATATCCAATACTTTAAGGTTTAGGTCTTTTAGGTTGCCTTGAACGTCTCTTTCATATTGCATATAAACCTGGTTTCCAAGTTCAAGACCGCGAGAGAAAAATTCAATTGACGGACCGAAGTTTCCGCCACCACCCCAGGCATCTTCATGAAATACCAGTTCTTCTTTCGGCAGTTTCATTCCTTTTGTGAGCCAGGTGAAGATGTCATTAAAATATTTGTCTTGATTATAATCTTTTGCAGGAACAAATGCGTGCTGACCTATCATTGTAAAACCTGTGTAATGGCGGCCAGTTATACCTACATTTTCAATGTCTGAGAAACGCATACAAAATTGTGGGATGACCAGTGGGTTTGCAGGGGGCTTAATCTCACCTGAAACTACATATGGCTGAAATCCTGCAATTGAGGCAATTGTGAAATCCATTGTAGGATTCCAACGTGCAACAGACGGATATCTTTTGATTGGTGTATAACCTTGTTTTTCAAACATTTTTGAGAATTTTTGCCAAACTTGAATGTAGTCCATCTTTTCTTTTGCTGGTGTGTCGCCGATAAATGAATAGCCACCGCAACATTCAGGTTCGCCGCATACATTTCGTTCTACTCCCGACCAGAAATAGTTGCCACAATTTGAACATCTATATCTTTCTAGACCTAACTGCTTAAATGTAGAAGTAGGATAAAATTTATCCGGTGTCTTTTGCGCATTTTTCCTTAATCGTTTTTTGATCTCTTTATCATCCATTGTGATTACCTGATTGATAACAAATATTATGCAGGCAAGTTATTTAATGTTTTTGTAAATGTTTCTCCCATAGAATATATATTTAAACACGGATAAACAAAAAATAATAGGGAATATAATATGGATGATGACATAAAAAAATTGAATCCATCTGTAAATTATGATGATAGTTTCACTGGTATACTTAACAATAATGATTTACTTATACAAAAACACATACTTGATAATGAGAGAAAACAAAATAATAAAACGTTTGACGAGGACACATTTTATAAATATTTCAGTATTATCATGACATTTATTTTTATGGTTATCATACTTAATGTCACCTTTGTCGCTTACAAAACAATTGACCCAACTGCTTTTGATAGCTGTAAGGATATAATATCAAATGACATTATTGATGTGTTCTCCAGTGTAGATGATACAGATTCTGCTGAACGTGCACTTATCAGATGGAATCCTAAAGATTATGATTTTGAAGAATATAAAATTGAGAATTGTGGCAGAAATGGACTTTTTGCATATTATTTTAAGGACGGAAATAGTACATACATTGTCTGTGATGATGACACAATACAATATTTTGAAAAGGTATGTGAAGAACCTAGATTTATGAAAAAGATGTTGATCAGTCTTGTAACGATATTCAACTGATATAGATTATATAATTATCTGTGATGTCTGCTTATACCCATCCGCATAATGGTCTTTCTTGGAAGTATGAACTCATCTTTTCCATGATATGCTAAAATTGCAAGGATTGCAAATACTGCAATGAAAACTGCACTGATCAAATTGGAGGACAATGCACCTTGCCTTAAAGCTGTAAGGAGTGTTGTGATATAGATTATCAATACCATCCAGAAATATGAACGATAAAACCTGACATACAATGATTTATATTCTGAGAGGATGGATAGTGGCTGTTTTATGTTTATTATTTCTTCTACTTTTTCCGTTTCTAACTGTCTTGTATTTAAAATAGATGATATCTCATTTTCCATCTCGCTTTCTTTTAAGGACCAGAACATGTAATAAATATATCTTCTTGCTTCTTTGAGCCAGAATGTAATTACAAAAAATAGTGATAATGGTATTAGATAATATTCTATACCTGCATTAATCATCAAAGATAATGAAAGAACTAAGATACCCACACTCCAGCCTGTAGAATTATCAATACGGTCAATCTCTTTGTTCCTGTTTCTGACGTAACCTGTGTAAAGTGCATCATAGAGTCTTATTGCAGAATCATCAGTCAGCGGAATCTTTGACATAATAGATATGTTGTTGTCTGTTGTATATATGTGTTTTTGAAAAAATGTTTTTATTTAAAATATTTGATTGAATGATTATTCTATTTTATTATATAATTCCTTGATTTTGTTGTAAAATATGTTTATTTCTAAATAAAAATACGAATAGAAAAAAATTATGATTTCTAATGTAATTATCATAATAAATTAATCAATTTTATTGAATATTAAGATAGTTCAAATGAATTCTTCGATATTTTTATTCCAGAACTCAATCGATTTTATATCTTCAATGAAATCAACTTTAATATCTAAACTCTTAAAATAATCAGTCATTGCTAATAGACTGAATTTTTCAGTTACGTAATGTGAACATCCTAATAAATTTATTTTCAATTCCTTTGCTTTTGCTATAAAAGGAGGATTGTTCTTTTTTGCATATTCGTTTCCTCTAAAATAAACAATGCCAGTAATATAAGTATCACAGCCAACATCATTTGCCGCAGATATAAATTCGATATTATCACCTCCGCCAGCAACAACACAAATTCTTTTTATTTTATTATTAAATATAACTTTCTGTAATTTTTTTAAATTAAGTTTTCGTTTTAATTCTTCTTCAAAAATGTTTAATCTTTCAATATTTAAATCAAAATATACCCCTAAAGGTTCTCCATTAATATATAATCTTTTTGAATTTTTTATATTTAAATGTTTTAACAGTTGAATGCTTGGTGCATATTTCGGATGATAATCTAAAACATCATGCAAAACAAAAAGTGAAATTTTGTTTGTTTTGAGTAGTTCATAAGACCTTTTTGATATTGGAACAAAACCGGATCCGAACTGGTTCCAATCCATAGGGTGATGAGAAAAAATTAAAGAATTTTTGTTTGTTTGTTTTGCTAATTTTAATATTATTTCTTCTGAAGGAAAGACTACACAAAAAATTTTTTCAATTTTATCAGTATTATCTAACATTAAACCTGAAAAATAGTTTTTATAATTTATTGTGCAATACGTTTCAAAATGTTTATCAAGGATTGGTTGAATTTGTCTAAAAATATCTTTTTTATATATTGGAAAATCTTTTTCTAAAATCATTAAAAGTTTATTTTTTTCCATATTAATCCCTCATAGCGATTAATAAAAGCATATTACCTCTAGAAGCTGTCTCATCTTCAAGACAAACCTTTTTCTCTATTTCAAGTATCTTATTATAATTCTTTTTATTAGAGAGTATAGTCTCTAATTTTTTTGTATTACCAAATATTTTTGTTTCTTCAGTTCCAGGATAAATTGTTACTGGAAAACCCAAAATTTTCAAAGGTTTTATTCCAACAGAAGTACATAGTTTTTTTAATGATTTTGGAGTATAAGTATGCATTTTAGGAACCTCCTCGGTAAATTTTACATAAGACTCATTCAGATTCATATCAAGTTGTTCAAGAGCATTTCTTTGAATATTAAAATAAAGTGCATGATACTTATTAGCAACCATCAATACAATTAAACCACCTTTATTTGTTACTTTCACGATATTACTAAGAGCATTTTTTGGAGAATCTACAAAACTAAAAACATTGTTCATCGATATTATAAGATCAAATTTCGTTTTGCTAAATGTTTCAAACTTATCTAAGTTTCCTTCTATGAGTTTTACCCGAGAATTTAATTTTTTTTCCCTTATCTTTTTATCAGCCACAGCTAACATATTTTCACTTATATCAAATACTTCTGCAATGCAATTTGTATGTTCTAATATTTTTAAACTCCATCTTGCAGTACCGCCACCAGCATCAAGAAGATTAAATGTTTTTGAAAATTTACTCAATATTTCTTTTTTCAAAATATACCATAATATATCATCAGAAAGCTCCCAATATAATTGCCCATCGACATCATCATAATGATTAGCTTTTTTTGCAAAATAATCTATTACTTCTCCAATATTCTTCTCCAAAATAATCACTTTTAAGGTCTATTTGAATTATGAACTCTAGGAAATGGTTTTGTCTCCCATATAAATGGCAGTTTCAATAAACACTGAATAAATCTTTCAATACCCATTCCCCATCCAGAATGAATCTTTGGATTCGTTGAATCCCTTGATGCAATATACGCACCATAATCATCCATATCTAACTTAAAATGTTTTGCTTTCAACTCTGTATCCTCACGAGTATGTACTCTTTCACCACTACCAATTATTTCACCAAAACCTGGAAAAAGTAAATCTGCATTAATTACAAGTTCTGGTTTATCTTTATGATTCGCATGATAAAATGCAACTTCATCGGAAATATAATCAATTACAAAAATAGGTTTTCCACCTAATATTTTTATTAATAATATTTCTTCATAAGCTCCGAAGTTTTTTATTGAAATTTCTTTGTATTTTAAATTTTTCGTGTGTTTATAAAGCAAGTCAAAAGCTTTATGAAATGTTATTTTATCAAATTTTATTTTAATTATACTTTCTAAATTCTTAAAATCTTCAATATCTAAAAAAATATCTAAATCATCCTTATTATTATTTAATAGATAATTTATAATGAATTTTAAGTATTTTTCTTGAAAATCTAGATTTTGTTTGAAATTTATTTTTCCTTCATATTCAATGTGTGTAAATTCTGGAAGATGACGGAAATCTGCATTTTCCATCCTAAAACTTTTATCCCAACAATATAACTGATCTATTTCGGGGTTATTTATAGCGAATTCAAGGTATAATTGTGAGGATTGTGTTAAAAAAGTTTCATGTTCGAAAAATTGTATTCTAAAAGGCTCCACATCAGAAGGTATTGTACCATTAAGTGCACCAGGAGATGAAATCATTCTTGTTAATACTGGAAGATTAAAAAGGTAGGCACCCTCATGTTCCATAAATTTATTAGATGCTTTAAATATCGCATCAAATATCCTTATAATAGCTGCCCATTTTTTTGGTTCGTTTTTTAAATCTTTATACCTCATACTTAAATCAGGAGGAGAAACAAATTTTACATTATCAATCTTATTAAAAACCTTGTTACCTATATAACTTATTTTTCCATCCTCTACAAAATAGGGTCCACAAGATTTAGATTGCATAAATTATATTATTTATAAAAGAATATAAAGTTTTTGTGTTTTAGATTTACTTTTATTGAGCTCATCCAGTTAAGCTCAATTTTTCAATCCTTAACTGGATACTATTTTTTTAAATGGATTAAATTTTCAAAAATATTAACAAATTCATCAAAAAATCAATTTTATCACATAATTATTTATTA
>JAHYJO010000021.1 GCA_019429125.1 Nanobdellati archaeon
CAGTAGCTAAACTTACTGAAAGTTTATTTGCAACCGTTATTGGTGCATTATTTTCTTTAATCAATAAACCTGCTTGAAGCTTCTTTTTTGCAAATTTATCAGTTTCATTATTGATTGCATCAATAATGTTTTCAGAGGTAAAAGGTATATCTTTCATACTAGATATTTAGTTTTTGATGTATATATAGTTTCTAAGTATTTATCGCATTGACTATAAGTCATAGATTACTGAAGCGGTTATGGATTCGGAGTATATTGGAGTACCAGGTATCTTAAATTCTGCATATTTGTCTTGTCCTGAGATTTCATTTATGTCGGCCGGCTTCGTTATTATTGGTTTTTTTGTGTGGGTTTATTTATTGGTCTTAAGATACGAGAAAACCGGATTGAAAAGATTTAAAAATGATAGGGTTTATGTAATAATTAATGTTTATTGGTGGTATGTATTAAGATTATGATATCTGGGACGCCTGGTACGGGGAAGACGCAAGTGTCGGGCATTTTGGCTAAAAAGCTTGGGTTTGAGCTTATATCAGTAAATGATTTTGCTGAATCTCATGGGTTGGTAGAGGGGACTGATGAGGCGCGCGAGTCGTTAATTATTGATGAGGAAAAGCTTAAAGTTGAGATTGAAAAGCTTTCAGGGGATATTGTTTTAGAGGGACATCTTGCACATTTCTGTTATGCTGACCTTGTTGTAATCTTAAGGACGAATCCTCTCGAGCTTGAAAAACGGTTATTGTCGCGTAATTGGGCTCCTCAAAAAATAACTGAGAATGTTGAGGCTGAAATACTTGATATAATCTTGCAAGAAGCTGTAGAAATCAATAGCTATGTGGTCGAAATAGATACAAGTTCGGTTGACTCTGAGGCGGTGTCTAAGGTCATTTTTGATATGATTAAGAATAAGAATTATTCTGATTATAGGCCGGGAAATGTGTCTTGGGTTGCCTTTTTTGATATGCTTCCATTATGATTTTATTAACTGTGTGATAGTTTTAGATACATTTATAAAAGTATGAGTCATAGTTATTCTGTGAATTATTTTTTCTATATGTGACTAATATGTCAAAAATTATACGAATTATATTGATATTATCTGTACCTTTTATCTTATTTTTTTGTATAGGGCGTTTGTTGGGTGGTATGACGGGAGCATTTATAGGTCTTATTCTTTTTGGGTTGTACAGTGTCGTATCATATTTTTATTCAGATAAGATAATTCTTCGCATGTATGGAGCAAAGGAATTACCTGTAAATAATAATGATGGCATCTATAAAGTGATTAAAGATTTGTCTGTACATGCAAAAATTCCAGCTCCTAAATTGTATATTGTTGATGTGGATACTCCTTCTGTATTTGTATGTGGGATGCGGAAACCTTTTGCAATTGCGGTCACTTTTGGTCTTGTTCAAGTCTGTGATGAACGTGAAGTGGAGGCGGTTCTGTCTCGTGAGTTTGCGCAGATTTCTGGTGGTCATGTCTTGGTAAGCACGCTTTCTGCCATATTTTCGTTAGCTGTAATCTATCCTTTTGAAGTACTCTGGCGATATGGTGTGTCTCAAAATAAATATTTAGGGATTGTGTTACGTATGCCTGCGTTATTGGTGGCACCTTTTGCTGCTCTTTTTGTGCGCATGGGCAACAGACGGTCTTTTTCTATAGAACTTGATTGTATGGGTGCAAAATTGTCTAAGAAACCAATATGTCTATCTTCAGCTCTTGAAAAGATATCGCGCGAGGTCAAATATAGACCCCTTAAGGTTGGCAGTCATGTGACATCAGCACTTTTTATATCAAATCCTTTTAATGGTTCTGTACTATCAAGATTCTTTTTGGTGCATCCTTCTCTTGAGGAGAGAATTGCTGGACTTGAGAAGTTGGTGGTATGAATACTTTTAAAAAGATTTTGAGTAAAGTTATATAGTATTATATATTTAAATGTGATTCTTATGGCAAAACCAAGAAATGAAATCGCCGTTAAAAGGCTTTTTACAAATGTGTATATCTGCATGAAATGCAATGCAAAGGTTCGATCCGGTAAAAAGGATGGGGTTAAATGCAGAAAATGCCATTCAACAGGCATGCGTCTTAAGAACAAAGATATCAAAGGATAGATAATATTATCCTATTATATATTTTTTCTTATATTTTTTTATATGCTCTGGTGGCTCAGGGGTAGAGCGTTGCCTTGGTATGACTGTAAGGGTATGTTATTGATATCCTGTGGATTTTTTATTTTTGCAGTTAACAAATAGGCAGAGGTCGCGCGTTCGATTCGCGTCCAGGGCTTTTTTGGAATGGTAGTTTTTTATTTTGGTGTTTTTGTTTAGATTTATATGTGTAATTGTAGTTTTAGAGTTATAAATAATGAAAGCGCAAAAAAACTTCTCGGGGATGAAATCTTAAAGAAAATTGCTCAGGAAATGACTGAAATTGTAAAAAAATACGTATATTGGCTGGAAAATGAGAGAGACTGTCAGAGCTAAACTTAGAGTTATTGTGAAACGGTTGCTTAAAAAATACGGTTATCCTCCAGACAAAACTGCTATGGCTACAGACCTTATATTGGAGCAAGTTGAATCATTATCTGAAAAATGGGTTGAAGATGAGGAAATGAATCCGTATATAATGCAATATGAAGAGAATATGGATGCTATTTTAGAGAAGAAATAAATCTTATGTTAATTTTTGGTATATATTATATATTTGCTTTATTTGATTTCTTGGATGCCTTAATCCGGCACTGTTCATTTTTTTGAGTGATTTCAAACAAAATGTAGTTAATTAAATACCTTTATTTCTTTTGTAATTCGACGTGAAATGTGTATATTAAATGGATTTCTGCAGGAGTTTATAAACAAACAATATTTAAAAAATATTCAAAATCACTCACTTTTTGGACAGTGCCCTTAATCCAATATCTATTTAAATATTATATTGTTAATTACAGGTATGATATTTGATCCCTGGGGCGCTAACAAGATAACTGACTATGAACATGCATTTACCAAATTCGGTCTTTCACGGTTTGATAAAGACACCTTTCCAATTGACCATTACCTTTTCAGGAGACATCTTATCATTGCGCACAGGGATTTTGCTAAAGTTTATGATAGGATAAAATCTAAGAAGATTTTCCTGCAACTTACAGGGATTGCTTCATCTGGTGACCTTCATTTTGGGCATAAGGTGGATATTGATCTTTTTAGGGTATTTAAAGGTCTTGGTGCTAAAGGATATTTCTGTGTGTGTGACCTTGATGCTTATACAAGTCGTGATGACAATAAAATACCTACACTTGCTGTTGCAAAAGTGCATGCGGTAAAAAATGTTGCTCACCTTCTCGCTTTTGGGTTTGATTCCTCTGATATATATGTCCAGTCGCGTAAAAGTAACAGGTACTATGAGTTTGTATTTGAGATTTCTAAAAAGATAACAAGCAATATGTTTGAGGCTGTCTATGGTCACAAAGATCTTGGTAAGGTATCTGCTGTTCTTTTGCAATTGGCAGACATTATACATGTCCAGTTGCCTGAATTTTTTGGTAAGAATCCATCTGTTACTGGTATTGGTCTTGATCAGGATCCGCACGCTAAGATAACGCGCGATGTGACCAAAAAGTTACCGTATGATCTTGAAACACCGTCATTTGTTTATTTCCTTCATCAGTCTGGGCTTAAGGAAGGCAGTAAGATGAGTTCATCTGAGCCTGCAACTGCAATCTTTTTAGGAGATAGTGCTGATGCAGTAAAAAAGAAGATTAATAGGACATTTACTGGTGGTCGTGAGTCTTTAGAGGAACAGAAAGAAAAAGGTGGTAATCCTGATATATGTAAGGTTTATGAATTTTTTAGGTTCCATCATCCAGATGATAAGTATCTTTTGGATCTTACAAAAGATTGTATGGCAGGTAAAATCTTGTGCGGTGAGTGTAAGGGCAATTGCGTTAAGTTCATAAATGATTTCCTTTCTGTACATCAGAAAAAGTATGATGAAGCGTTGCCAACTGCTAAGAAAATTGTATATGGTTGATTTTTTAACATAACCTATATAAACCATCTTCTATAAATAAGGGTTATGGTGTTAAAGTCTAGGTCCAGTTTAGTTGTTTCTATTATATTTTTGGTTATGTTTTTGATGCAACCTGTTCTTGCGCAAGATCCGTTTTCAGTAAAGGTCTTGACTGAAAAACAATCTGTATATGTAGGTAATTCTGTTGATTATGTTATTGGTGTCACTAATAATCTTAATGAAGGTGTAGATGTCCAGATATTTCCGACTTCATCATACAGTAGTTGGTTTGCTACACAAGAAAATTATACGCAATATATAAGCCCAAATGGGACTGTTAATTTTAATGCTAGAATTGTACCTGCACTTGGGACATCAAGTGGTAATATTGTAATCACTGTAAGTGTCTGTAAGGTGCGAAGCAATGTGTGTTCTGATACTTTCATAAATATGCAAGTTATAGATAAATCCCAGCTGAAGATATTGAGCTTTGAACCTGAATCGTCAGAATCACCTATGAATGCTGGAGCAAAATTTATATTTCGTCTGGAAAATCTTGGAGAATCAAATATAATATCCTACAAGTTGCAAGTTGATGCTTTTGATTTAAATGGTAATTTGGTATCAAACAGGACTGTTGATCTTGATAAGATTCCTACAAAGTCATTATATCCTCGTGATAGTGATGCATCTGTACTTCTTGTTTTTGATGTTATTGGCACTTATGATGTATATGCAAAAATAATTGACAGCACTGGTGGTGTTGTGCAGACTGAAACTTCAAAGATTACAATAACTGTTCCTCCTGAAGTCAAGACTGAAATAATTGATAAGAATACAGTTCCGGGTATATTATTTGAAAAGACAACATATTTTATTCAAAATATGAATTCAAAAGTTAATAGTGTTACTGTAACCCATCCTGTTTTTTTAGTACCGTTCATATATTCTTTTTCAGAGGCACCTGAAATTGTTGAAATTGATGGTGTGAAATCCTTTGTTTGGGTTTGTGATTTGGCAATTTCGGGTAATGATGGTGATTCTTGTGAATTTAGTCTAACTGCTAATTATTGGGTTATTTACCTTGCAATAATTATGTTGTTTATTTTGGCAGGGTTTATTTATGCTGAGATTGAGAAGCCTAAGATAAAAAAGACGCACATAAATAAGGGTGAACTTCATTCGGTTCATATATCTATTAAGAATAATAGTTCAAAACCTCTTGAGGATGTTACGGTGACAGATGTTTTACCGTCTGTGCTTAAACTTGTCGGAGAGTATACTGTAAAACCTACAAGTATTATAAAAAAACATAATAGTGTTGAATTGGTCTGGGGTATAGGCAAATTAAAAAGCAAGGAAGAACGTGTTCTGACGTATAATGTGAAACCTATTGTAGAGGTTGAAGGGGGGATAGATTTACCTGCTGTTGAGATAAAAGCGGTCAATGCGCGAGGTAAGCATGAGAAAGTCATGTCAAAGTCTATTGTATTGTCTTGATATTGGTATTTTGAACCATTGGTTTTAAAAAACTTTTTAGTGTATTATATAGGTATTGATTTTTATTTTTTATTTATCCCGCCTTAGCTCAACCTGGAAGGCATAGTTTTTGTCTGGGGATTAGAGCACTCGGCTGTAGTCGAATACACAAGCGTGTTTTCGTCAGTTAGCCTGTGTTCGTATAGTGACCGAGGTGTTCCCAGTTCAAATCTGGGAGGCGGGATTCTTTTTTCTTTTTGTTTATTTGATATTTATGATTTTTTTTGTCTTGTGTGTGTGTTATATTTATAATATTTGAAATATAGTTATTAGTGTAGTTATCAGTATAATTTTATTTATTTAGGATGTGTGTTATATGGATTGTGGGATTAAACTTGATTATTCCGCACGAGTTTGTGTGATTATATGGAATGAAAAGTCTATGTCTGCTTTTTTTGACGAAAACGGTATTGATTATTCTGTTAGCAGGGTATGATGTTACAGGGGATGAAATCTATTGTTTTGTATCTATGGGACCAGTTCAGATATCTTTATGTGATGGGCTTAAACATAATCGTTTTACACAGGCAGATAAAGAAATAAATTGTAGTTTAGATGCTGAAGAATTCTTTTTGCTTATGTAAAATGATTAAAAATCCATGATTTTTGTGTATTTTTTGGTTTTATTTCGTTTTTGTACTCGTAAAAAAGCAAATCTTTATAAACTTCTTTAGGGGGTACAGTTACCTTTATAAAGCTTATTGATGTATAGTATTAAGTTGGCGGTCATAGCGAAGGGGTACACCTGTTCTCATCTCGAACACAGAAGTTAAGCCCTTCAGCGAATTGAGTGGTACTGTCTTTCGACGGGAAGCTTAGGACGCTGCCACTATTTATATTTACAATGCTCTGGTAGTGTAGTTGGCCTATCATCTGAGACTGTCACTCTTAGAACCCGGGTTCAAAATTCGTAAAAAATAATATTTTTAAATCAAATCATAATTTTTGGATAATCGGATTAAATTCGGTTATTCATATATTTTTTTGCGTTTGAAAATCCCGGCCAGGGCGTTGTCTTTAAGATAATTCAAAATTTAATATATATATATAAGGTATGGGATATGCGCACTTCCAAGATAAGTTTTTGTTTCTGATGTATTTATATGTTAGTCAGAACTATGCTTTTTTTGGTTTGATTTGTGTGGGCTCGTAGCTCAGTCTGGCTAGAGCACCGGACTCTTAATCCGGGTGTCGAGGGTTCAAAACAATCGGTGCTCCGTTGACGCGCAGTTGACGTTCGATTTTGTTGAAATCGGAATCAATGTTTATTGTTGAATTATAATTTTTGCGCGAAGAAGTACTGGACTGTCATGCCACCTGAGCAAAAGCGAAGGGTGTCGCTGGTTGTCAACCGTTTATGGATGGTTGTTGGGAATTTCCCTTCGGGCTCATATAAAGAATCAAAAAATGAAAAGACGGTTTCCTATGGATTCCTATTTTCGCACATATCCTTTCATTATATGTATGGTTTTTGGATTTACTGATTATATTAAAATTGTAATGTTATGTGACTATAGGGGCGATATACTTGAATGATGACGAAATAAAAAATCATGTGCTTGTTCCAAAGCATGAAATTCTTAATGCTAAGGATAAAGATGCTGTTCTTAAAAAATATAATATAACTGTTGAACAGCTACCAAAAATATTGAAAGAGGATGCTGCAATAAAGTCGTTTGGTGTTAAAACTGGCGATGTTGTTAAGATAACAAGAAAATCTGTTACGGCTGGCATTTCAACATATTTTAGGACTGTTATTTAAGGTGAGATGTTATGATTAATTCATTTTTAAGATATTCACGGGATACTGGCGGACTCTTATCGCATCAGATTGAGTCATTCAATGATTTTATAGAACATAGATTGCAACAGATTGTTGATGACATTGGTGAAGTAAAGATAGATTTGCCAACTGAAGAGAATTTGGTCATTCGTTTCGGTAAAGTTCAGATTGGACCTCCTGAAATAAAGGAGAGTGACGGGTCAACAAAATATTTGAACCCTACTGAAGCAAGACTTCGAAAACTTACTTATTCTTCTACATTATATATTGAGATGACTCCTGTCTTTGAAGATGTGGAGCATGAAACTACATATGTAAACATTGGTGACTTTCCTATAATGGTCAAATCAAATTTGTGTCCTCTTTCTGGATTGTCAAAAGAGGAATTGATTCAGGCTGGCGAAGACCAATATGATATGGGTGGTTATTTTATAATTAATGGTGTGGAGCGTGTGCTTATTCTTTTTGAAGATATTGCACCTAATCGGTTGATTTTTCAAAAGAAAAAAGACGAAATCAATGCGCGAATAGATTCAAAGAACCGAGGTTACACTCAAAGGCATGTATTTGAACGAAAAGAAGAAGGCACAATAGTTGCACGATTTGCAAATATTGCAACTACACCTTTACCGCTTGTTGCTATCATGAAAGCTCTTGGTCTTGAAATTGATAAGGATATAATCAATACAATCTTTAAGGGTAAAGAACCTTCTGAAAATATACTTCTTAACCTATACATGACTGAACTGTCTGGAAGAGATGATGCAATCGCATATATAGGCAAAGTTCTTAAGATAGTAAAGAAAGAGCAAGTTAATGATCGTGTTGAGCATTTGCTTGACAATTATCTATTGCCTCATTTGGGTCAGGATGCTTCAAGCCGTCTGCTTAAGGCAAAATATCTTGCAAGTATAATGGGTAAGATGGAACTATTATATGAGGGTAAGATAGATGATGATATAGATCATTATGCAAACAAGAGATTAAGACTTGCGGGCGATCTTTTAGAATCTGTGTTAAGATCTACAATACTTGGTAGATGGGGTCTTGTTGCAAGGTTACAGTATAATTATCAAAAAATGATTAAAAGAGGACGAAGACTTCCAAGTCTGCAAAGTATTGTCATAACTGGTGTACTTACAAAACAGATTATGCGTGCTATGGCAGTTGGTGATTTTGCGAATCAGACTGGTGTCAGTCAGAGGCTTGAACGAAGTAACTTTGTAAGATCTTTAGGTCATATGAGAGGTGTTGTGTCTCCGTTGTCGTCAACACAAGAACATTATGAGGCAAGAGAACTTCATGCAACTCATTGGGGCAGGCTTTGTGCTGTACGAACTCCTGAAGGACAAAATATTGGTCTTAGGAAATTCCTTGCACTTGGTGCTAAAGTGACTACTGATTCTTATGAAGAAGAAACAGAACAAGTTAAATCTGTATTAGAGGGATTAGGTGTTAAAAATGAGTGAAGTGTATGTTAATGGTTATTTTGCTGGTGAGCATGACAAGCCTTTAGAACTTGTTAAAGCACTTATAGAAAAAAGAAGAGTCAATAAGTTACCTGAGACTATGAATGTCGCTTATCATGTTGATAAAGACGAAGTGCAGATAAATGTTGATTCTGGCCGTGTAAGAAGACCTCTTGTTGTAGTAAACAATGGTGTGGCTTTGCTTACTGTTGATATGGGTGAGAAACTAAAAAAAGGAGAAATCTCTTGGGCTGATATTCTTAAAAAAAATATTGTTGAATATCTTGATGCTGAAGAAGAAGAAAATGCATATATTGCAGTTTCAAGAGAGGAACTTACATCTGAACACACTCATATGGAGCTTGATGGTATATTGATTTTAGGTGTTGCGGCATCTGTTTTAGTATTCCCTGAGAAGAATCGTGGTGACCGTCTGAATTATGGGTCTCGTATGGCAGTCCAGTCTATAGGGATTCCTTTACAGAATTTCCTTATGCGTGATGATACTACTTATAATGTTTTGGTATATCCACAAGTTCCTATAGTTAGGACTGATAGTATGGATGCTATAGGTCTTGAATCACATCCATCCGGTCATAATCTTGTAATTGCTGTATCTACTTATTACGGTTATAATGTTGAAGATGCTCTTATAGTAAACAAAGCTTCTCTTGAGAGAGGTATTGGACGTTCTGTTGCATTTAGGTCTTTTGTGACTGAATTTAGACGGTATTGGGGTGGTCAGGAAGATGAAGTATGTATCCCTGATGCAAGCGTAAAAGGATATCGTAGTGAAGAGGATTATTCAAATCTTGATGAACAAGGGATTATTGAAATAGAATCTAAAGTTCCTGCAGGTAGCGTTCTTGTTGGTAAGATTTCTCCGTTACGTTTCCTTGGTGTAGCTAAAGAGATTAAGATGGGTCTTCAGAATTTCAGAGATAATTCACTTACTGTATCAAATGGTAATGATGGTATTGTTGAAAAAGTAGTTCTTACTTCAGATTCAGAAGGAAATAAAATATTGTCGGTAGTTGTCCGTGATACAAAAATTCCTGAAGTGGGTGATAAGATGGCTACAAGACATGGTCAAAAAGGTGTTATTGGTCTTGTTGTCCCTGAAGAGGATATGCCATTTACTGCTGATGGTATTGTACCTGATATAATTGTTAATCCTCATGCTATGCCATCACGTATGACTGTGGGTCAGCTTCTTGAGATTGTTGCGGGTAAAGTTGGTGCTCTAGCTGCTGAAAGAATTAACGGTAGTATTTTCTGCGGTAAGGAAGATAATATACGGACTGAATTGAAGTCATTAGGATTCAGAGATGATGGTAAAGAGACATTATATAATGGTATCACTAGTGAAAAGATGGAAGTACCTATACTTACTGGTATAACATATTATTATAGACTTTATCATCTGGTATCAAAAAAGATTCATGCAAGGTCAAAGGGTCCTGTTGCACTGATGACAAAACAGCCAACTGAAGGTCGTTCAAAAGAAGGTGGACTAAGACTTGGGGAGATGGAAAAAGATTGTTTCATCGCACATGGTGCTCCGATAACTCTTAGAGAACGGTTTGGATCTGATAAGGTTTCAATACCAATTTGTAAAACCTGTGGTGTAGTTGCGGTTGAAGATCATATAAAGAACAAGAAATATTGTCCTTTATGTAAAAATGAAGCAATCGTCAATGTTGAGATGGCTTATGCTTTCAAGTTGATGCTTGATGAGCTTAAGAGTCTGTTGATATATCCACAGATTATACCGGAGAACTCTTAATTAAGGTGTGTGATTTGATATGGTAATGATTGACAAAATTAAATTTAAGCTGCTTTCACCAAAGATGGTTCAGAA
Organism: Nanobdellati archaeon; assembly: GCA_019429125.1. Lineage (GTDB taxonomy): Archaea > EX4484-52 > EX4484-52 > EX4484-52 > GLR71 > GLR71. Next base: position 10,668 of record JAHYJO010000021.1, read on the forward strand.
GATGTCTGCAGTCCTCATAACTACATCTGAAGTATATGATGCAGATGCATATCCTGTTGAGGGTGGTGTCATGGATACTCGTATGGGTGTTATTGACCCAGGTATCAGATGTAAGACTTGCGGGGGTAGATCAGGTGAGTGTCAGGGTCATTTTGGACACATAGAACTTGCAAAACCAGTGTATAATATCTTGTATCTTAAACAGATAAAGACTATGCTTACATACACATGTAATGATTGTGGTGGGCTTTTGGTCGATAAGGATAAGATTAAAGATGACAAGACATTAAACAAGCTTACGGTCCCTAAGACGTGTCCGGTGTGCAATGAACCTGTTGAAAAAATAAAGTTTGAAAGACCTATGTCGTTTAAGAGGGGCAATCATGTTATAACTGCTGAAGAAGCAAGAGAACATTTTGAAAAGATCTCTGATGAAGATTGTGATTCTCTTGGTTTTAAGGGTGGTAGGCCTGAATGGATGATTCTCACCATATTCCCTGTGCCTTCAATAACTACAAGACCATCTATTACTCTTACAAGCGGTGAGAGAAGTGAAGATGATCTTACGCATAAGCTTGTGGATATTGTTAGGATTAATCAGAGACTTTTGAATAATCTTGAGATAGGTGCACCCGAATTTATTCTTGATGATCTTTGGGAACTTTTACAGTACCATGTCGCTACTTATTTTAATAATGAGATGACAGGTGTTCCACCTGCAAGGCACAGATCAGGACGACAGCTTAAGACATTGTCTCAGAGATTAAAATCAAAAGATGGAAGGTTCCGAAATAATTTGACAGGTAAGAGGGTTAATTTCTCTGCAAGGACTGTTGTTTCACCTGATCCAATGATTAGTGTCAATGAGGTCGGTATTCCAGAAAAGATAGCAAGCGAGCTTACTATCCCTATAAGAGGTACTAAAGATAATCTTGATTATTTGAAAGCATGCATATTGCGTGGGCCTAATGCAAAAGGTGGCGCAAATTATGTAATAAGACCTGATGGCCTTAAGAAGAAAATCATTGATATGAATAAAGAATATATCATGAATGAGTTTGCTGAAGGGTATATTTTAGAGAAACACATAAGTGATGGTGATATTGTATTATTTAACAGGCAACCGTCACTTCATAAGATGTCATTGATGGCTCATAGGGTAAAAGTTTTACCTTACAAGACATTTAGGCTTAACCTTACTGTATGTACTCCGTACAATGCGGATTTTGATGGAGATGAAATGAATCTTCATGTTCCTCAGACTGCTGAAGCACGTGCTGAAGCAGAACAGTTGATGCTTGTTGAGCAGAATATACGTTCTCCTCGTTTCGGTGGACCTATAATTGGGGGTGTGCAAGATTTCATATCTGGTGGGTATCTTATAACACGAGAAGGTACTACTATTTCAAAAGAGCTTGCATCTCAGCTTTTGTTCAAAGTTGGTGTTGTTGTTGTTCTTAAGAAAGAGATATATACAGGAAAAGAATTGATGAGTTTCATACTACCTAAAGGTCTTGATATCGAGTATCAGGCAAATATATGTAAAAAGTGTGATGTCTGTAAGAAAGAAAAGTGTATGCACGATGCTTACGTTAAGATTGTTGATGGTGAATTCATTTCAGGAGTGATTGATCAGAAAGCGATATCACCATTTAAAGGAAAAATCTTAGATAAGATTGATTTGGAATTTGGACATAGTGTGGCTGTGTTGTTCCTTGAAAGGATAACACGATTGGCAACTGAGTATCTTATGTATCGTGGATTTACAATATCTGTTAGTGAAGAAGATGTGCCACAATCTGTTAAAGATGCTATTAGTGAGTTTGTTGATGTGCATTTTGTCAAGGTATATGCTTTGATTGATGAGTTCAATAAAGGAAAGATTGAGGTTCAGCCAGGACTTACTCCTGAGGAGACACTTGAAGGTCTTATACTTTCTGAGCTGTTTGAAGTTGTTAACAAGAGTCAAAATCTAATTGCAAAAGAAGCAAAAGATAATGATGCACAGATAATGGCAAAGACTGGAGCTAGAGGTAGTATTCAAAATCTTACTTTCATGGCAGGTATAATCGGTCCTGAAACTGTACAAGGTCACAGGATATTCAGAGGGTATAAAGATCGTACATTGCCTCATTATAAGAGGGGCGATCTTTCTGCTGAAGCTCACGGTTTTGTTAAGTCATGTTATAAGACCGGATTATCACCTACTGAATTTTTCTTTGAGGCTATGAAAGGTCGTGAAGGTATAATGGATTCTTCTCTTAAGACAAGAATATCGGGGTATATGCAGAGGCGTCTTGTGAATGCCTTGCAAGATATACTTGTATCAAAAGATAACTCTGCAAGAGACAGTATTGGGCGGATTGTCCAGTTTGTTGCAGGTGAAGATGGTATTGACCCATCAAAAAGTGATGGTGGCAAGCTGATAAAGATTTGAGGTTAACTGTGGTGATTATTATGGATGAATCAGTTGTTCAAGATGTTTTGGGACTTTACGAAGAAAAGATAGATAAATCAGATTTGAGTGCTAAAGAAAAAAGTGCATTGAAAAAATCTCTTAAAGATAGATACACTAATATGTATTATGATTGTGGGGAGGCTATTGGTGTTATTGCTGCTCAGTCAATTTCTGAGCCGGCAACACAGACAACTCTTAGGTCTTATCATAGGGCTGCTGGTATTGGGCTTAATATAACTCAAGGTTTACCAAGGATTCTTGAAATATTTGACGCACGAAAAGAACCTGTTACTCCTGCAATGAAAATATATCTTCAAAAAGAATTCAATACTAAAGAGAAAGCAATTAAGATTGCAGCGAGCATAAAAGAGACTAATCTTAAGCATATAATGACTTTGGATTCATTGGATCTTGGAAATATGACTGTTGAAGTTGAGCTTGATAAAAAATTGATTGAAAAGTTGTCTATTGAGCCTGATAAGATTGTGTCTGCAGTAAAACGTAAGATAAAGAATTTAAATGGTAGTATTGAGGGCAATAAGATAATCTTTGAGATTAATAAAGATAAGGTGACAGTCAAAGATCTTCAGACATTAAGGTTTAAGCTTAGAGAAGTCCATGTGAAAGGTATAAAAGGCATTACACATTGTATTGTTGAAAAGACTTCAAATGAGTTTGTACTTTATACGCTTGGGTCTAATTTAATTAAAGTTTCAAAGATTGAAGGTATAGATATATCTCGTATGAAGTCAAATAATATATTTGAGATTGTAGAGACATTAGGTATTGAAGCTGCAAGAACTACTATCGTTTCAGAAATTACTGATACTCTTAGAGGACAAGGTGTGGATACAGATGTAAGGCATCTTCTTTTAGTTGCAGATACCATGACTCAGTCTGGAGATATACAAGCAATAGGACGATATGGTCTTAGTGGTTCTAAGTCTTCTGTACTTGCAAGAGCAAATTTTGAAGAGACTATAAAACATCTTGTTGATGCGGCGGTACATGGTCTGTCTGATGAACTTAATGGTATTGTTGAAAATGTCATGATAGGTAAGACTGCAAGAGTAGGTACTGGTCTTGTAGAAGTTGTTATGAAAACACAGGAAACACCTGTCAAGGTTGTTAAAGAAAAGAAAGAATAATGGTGAAACTTATGGATATAAGTCTAAAAATAAAAAAAGCAGAAACAACGGGTAATCTAATAATCGGTATAAAAAGTGTTATGTCTGCAGTACGTCAAGGTAATTTAACTGATGTAGTAATCGCATCAAATTGTCCTAAAGTGATGATTGATGAAGTAGTTCATACTGCAAAACTTTCAGAAGTTCCTGTAACTTTTTTTGAGGGGGATAGTAACAACCTTGGAGAAATATGCAGGAAACCATTTACTATAGCTGTTTTGGGCATATCTGAAAAGAAAGCATAACGTTGTATCATATAGGTTATAATATATTGTAGGGATCTTATGAAACCGCTTGACACACAGACAATACGTGATATTTTACAATTTGAGCAACTTTCAAAATGTAATGTTGTGGACAGTATATTTGATGAAGATATATTATATCTTCTAGTTCGGACCAAAAATATATATGATATCATTGGTAAAGATGGAGAAAACATAAAGCGTTTAAGTGCTAAAGTGGGAAAGACACTTAAAGTATCTCTTTACTCAAATGATTTGAATCAGTTCCTTTCGAATGTTTTTCAGAGAAAAGTTAAAAGATTTGAAGTGTATGAAGAGGATGGAGTTAAAAAGATTCGTCTTTATGTACCTTTAAAAGATAAGCGTTTTATTGTCGGTCAAAAAGGAAATAATATAAAGATTATGGGCGAATTCCTTAAAAGACAATTTCATATTACTAAAATTGATATTGTTGATTTAAAATAGATGGATTTAATAAATAATTATATAAAGGTGTTGAAATGCCAGGATTATACAGTGCACGAAATTTGAAGTCAAAGAAGAAGAAACAGAGATGGCAAGATATAAAGTACAAGCGTCGTACGCTTGGGCTTAAAGTCAAGAAAGATCCTCTTAAAGGTAGTCCGCAAGCTAAGGCTATTGTTCTTGAAAAGAGACAGATGGAAGCAAAACAGCCAAACTCTGCAATGCGGAAATGCGTAAGGATTCAGCTTATCAAGAATGGTAAACAGATTACTGCCTTTGTTCCTGGTAATGGTGCAATAAATCATATTAAAGAGCATGATGAAGTTACTGTGGAAGGTATTGGTGGTGCACAGGGTGGACCATATGGAGATATTCCATGTGTTAAATGGAGAGTTAATAAAGTTAATGGGCTTTCGCTTCTAGCACTTCTTTCAGGTAAATCAAAGAGACAATAAGGTAATAATTATGAGTGATGATATAAAACTTTTTGACCGATGGGAAACTGAAGGAGTCAAAGTTAATGATTTAGGTCTTGTTGGATATATTAATCTTAAACCAATCCTTGTACCACGTTCTGGCGGAAGGCACGCAAAGGCTCAGTTCTATAAGTCTAAGCTTCATATTGTTGAGCGACTTATAAACAGGCTTTTTGTTGCAGGTCACAAAGGACGAAAACATAAATTTACATCTGGACAGAATGTTGGTAAGACTTTTATGGCTACAAAGCTTGTTGTTGATGCATTTGATATTGTTGAAAAGAAAACAAGTACTAATCCTGTTGAAGTTTTTGTTCGTGCAATTGAGAACTCCGCACCTATTGAAGAAGTAACTACTTTTAAACGTGGTGGTATGACTTCTCGAGAGGGTGTTGTGACATCTCCTCAGAGAAGAGTTGATCTTGCTTTGAGGCATATGACTCAGGGAACTTATGCAAGTTCTGTCAAGAACAAGAAGATTGCTTCTCAGTGTCTTGCTGATGAAATACTTTTCGCATTCAATAATGATATGAAGAGTAAAGCTGTTAGTGAAAGACAGAGAAGAGAAAAAGAAGCTCAAGGTTCAAGATAAGGTTTGTGTCTTTTATCTTTTTTCATTTCATTTTTTATTATTTTTATTGTACTTGTTTAGCAAAAACATAAATTCTTTATCAGCATCTGCTTAAGTTCTGCTTTTATATCTCAAGTTTGGGACTTCCCGGAAAAGACCGCCGAATTTGGGCACTACAGCCAATTTCCTAGTTACGAATTAAATTTAAAGAAGGTGATTCAATCTTAAGTTTTTTGAAAATATCTTCAGTTT
>JAHYJO010000022.1 GCA_019429125.1 Nanobdellati archaeon
TTAGAACTTGAAAAAATAAAGAAAGTTAAATTGCAGAATGGAGAAATGGTAACAACTGAAGTGACGAAAAAGCAAAGAGATATTTTGGATGCGTTAAAACTATGTGCCTAAATAATGGGAGGTCAGGTTATTGATGATGAGTTATTACAACCAGTGAGATTGCATCGATTGAATCAGATTGCAATACATCAAATGAGATTGTTGACTGAGAATAAAGGAGTTAAACTGTTAGAGGGTAAGTGATTGATGATTATTAAAAAAAGAAAAAAAAGAGAATAATCTTATTTTGTTGCGAGAATAACATCAATTATATGCTGATCTTTTTCAGAAACAACCTCACCATATTCAATATTAGATTCTGTAAATTTAGTTACAGATCTAGCTATTTCATCCCAATCAGAAGATTTATCAATCCTATTCATAAAACCATAAATTACATAAGTAGGTACTTGTTTTATTATAGGTTTTGATAATCCTTCTTCAGTAGCACCAAGACCCCTTAGTGTTGCAGAAAATTGACCAGTTGCTGAATACTCATCAAGTGCATCTATTGCAACTTTAGCATCAGACATTTGTTCTTTTCGGATTTCATTGGACCTGTCTTTTTGGCTACCTGTTAAAATTTCTGGTTGAACATATTCTATAACTCGAGGTGTATAGACCTTAGGTTTTTGAACATCACCAATAGGAGTATTTGATCCGAATATATTTTTTATTGCAACATCTGCAACATCAATAGAACTTAATTCTGCCATAATAATCACAATAAGTAATGAGTATAGTTTAACTTTATACACCTTGTTGTTATAACTGAGTTACAACTGCAGTTTCTTGTCTTTTTCAAATATAAAAGAGAAGTTAAAAAAATAAAATAAATCATTCAATTATGTCTATTATACCTTTAAGTGAGTTTTTCTTAGGATCTCTTTCTAATTGTCCTTTCTTAATTCGTTCGGCCTCAATTAAAGTATCGACAACGCCAGTCTTTTCAAGTAACGTTTCATATTGACCAATTGGTATTGGCGTACCAGTACCAATTATCTTTTCGTTTTTAAGATAGGATCTTAATTGATTTTTTAAATTATCATTTGAATATTGTGTAAGATTAATACTTTCAAGATGTTTTTTACCTTCACGAATAACCGTATCATATTCAGAGGAACCCAATGCATTCTTTCCAGTTACACCTGCTTTCATAGTATCTAGTCTAACTAGACAAGATTCATAAGTATCTTTTCGGTTTGAATAGCTCTTATCTTTTGCAGCAGCTTCCAATAGTTTATTTTCAAGTATAGCTTTTTCAATTTCATCCATATCAATCACTTATTTTTTATTTTTTGATTTATTTGATTCTTTTAATTCCTCGTCTAAACCAGCTAATGCACTTTTAGGAGTTTCCACGAAAAAATTATTTAGGCTATTTTTTATTAGATTTTTATGCTCATCTGAAACAAAAAGATCCGTAGTATTTTGTTCTTCATGAGCTTTATGTTCTGCTTCAGATTTATCAACTATTTTTAGCACATAGGATCGTACAGCATCAACAACCTGATCTTTATTATTAGACTGATTTAACCATTCTTTCAATACACCCACTTTTAGTTTCCCATCAAACTCTGTGTTTGTATTATGGATATCACTACATAAAGTACCTAATAATGACTTATTTACAACATGACCCATTAAATCTGCAGTCACCTCAAGAGTTAATGGACTTAAAAATGCCTCAGTTATTGAAATTTCATAATCCTCTTTATAACTAAGAGTATTTAGATTATTACCTAAAACCTTAAATATATCATTAATCTTGTTTTCAATATATTTTTGATCAGTATCCTCTATTGTTTTTAATATAGTACCGAACATAGCAGGGATATTATGACGATTAGTTACTTCAGATGTATCCTTAAGTGTATTATATACTGAGAAAATTCGGTCTCTGGAAAAAATATCTGCCTTTTTAGCCTCTTTTTCAAGGCGTTCAAGAATAAATTTAATATCAATATTATAAGTATCAGCAACCCTTAAAGTTTCTTTGAAATCTTCAACAATGTTGTTATCTAAATCAGTCAAATCAGAATTAAGTTTATAGGTAATATCATCAATAATCTTATCATAATCTTCTTTGTTTTTAATTTGAAATGATTTAAACTCTTTTGTAATATTTTGGCCTTTTGATTTTGCATCAGAGATTATATATCCAACTTTATCTTTTTGTAATATTTTTTCAGTAAGTGCATCAGTTAAATTCTTATTAAGATGTTTTTTGAAAACAGTATTGTCTGACACAAGTTCATAGACTGCTGAAAGGTGGTCTTTGTATTCTTTATCTGTTAGTTTTTCAGAATCTATAGGTTTTTGAGTTTCATCGTTTAGAAGTTGTTTTTCTTTTATGTCATATTTAGTTTGGATCTCATCAAAATCATCGGGAAGATTCTTAAATAAATCAGTCTTATATTTTTGTTTTGCATCAGTTAAAGTATCTATATCTAAATTGTTAATTTCAGCCCCCAACTTAGTTTTTAATCCGTCTACCTTATCTTCAAGAAGCGTATCACGTTCGTCTAAAAGCTTATTGAGTGTTTGATAATTGGATTCATCTAGAGATTCCGTTTTATTCATTATCTTATTTGCTTGTTTGTTTGAGCCAGTATTTGCAGTGTATGTTTTTTTAATTTGTTGTTTTGCTTTTCCAAGAGGAGAATAAGAACCAACAACCGAATTAACAATCCCACCGATTTTAAGTTCATCATTTATTGCATTTACATATTTTTTACGTCCATCTTCAGAGATATTTTGATCCCAAGACCCATAATCTGCTGACACAGCACCTTTAGACCCAATAGAAATCTCAGTGACAGGTCTATTCAAACTGTGTACATCTAAAATTTTATTAATAATATTATTTTTGTAAGGATTATCTTTAATGAATTGATTAAGATTTTTTAAATCAAGTGATGATGTTTTACCATCAAATTTAACTAATATATGTTGATTTGAATAAGTATCATTTCTTTTTTTAAGAAACCCAAGAGTAAGTAAAGAAAAAATAATTAAAAAAAGAAAAAATATGGTTTGAATTTAGATCACCCGTGATTAGACATCCAAAGCATTTGAAACTGTTTCTTTAACGCCTAGTTGAGTTACATTAGCTCTTACTTTTTCAAGATTTTTTCTTTGTTCCACAATTGCATTATAGTCATTTTTACATTCATTAACTAAACTAGCTAATTCCACCATACCAGATCCAGTACCAGAAACCGTATTGAATGCGTTTTGGAGTTGAATTAAGTTCTCTTTTATGGGATTATCCCTGGATATTCCCTTTATATTTTTTTCTATTTCATCAAGGTTTTTTTTATTCATTTGTGATTTATTTTGACTTCCTGCTGCAAGGATGTTTAAACCATAGAAAACGATATTATGTAAATGTCCTTCATCCGCTAAAACTTTATTAAGTTCATCATTTACATAGGTCATTTCATTTTTATTAATTTGATTTGCGATTTTATTTGCTTTTTGTTCAAATCCCGCAGTATCAGCTCCTTTTTGTCTATTTTTTACCCAACCATATGATGAAAAAAGAATTCCCAAGAATAAGAATATCAACATAGTTATTAATCCTAAACTCAATAAAGCTCCCATTAAATTAAATGTAACTAAGTTATACATTAAAATTAATGAACCACCTAAACCAATGCCCCACACTACTTTCGTATTTCCATCGAAAATCTTAAGGACTTCTAAAAATCCACCAATCATCAAAGCAAATGTAATCATGATGATGATACCTTCAAGAGAATCTAAACCAAAGGGTGTAAGCACACCAACAGAAAGACTTTTTAATGGTGCCAAGACACTACTAATCGAGGTTGCTGCAAAAGCAAATCCTGCAGATAAGATTAACATCAATGAAAAGCTTATCATCCCCAATAATACATTTTTATTTTTCATATTTAAAACCTCTTATTTTATTAATTATTTTTTAACATCATTTATCGACTTATAATCGCATGTAAATCTTTATGTGCTTCTTTCAGATATCTATCACGGTGACTAATCAATAATTCTATATGTTGTTTTATGACGTTCCTCTTTTCAGTTAAATTTAAATAGTATTTTCCTGTTTTAATATTATCTATATCATCCTTATAATTGCCATCATCATTAGTAATCAACTTATATATTTGATTATCAATTTTAGTCAGTTCACCTTTAGCTGAAGATATTTTTGTATCAATTTTTTTTGCAGTATCTTGAGATCGTTTCATACTATCAACATGTATATTCCCTATAGTTATATGTTTTTGACCTTCAACATACATATTTTTATAACCCCAACCAATCATTAGGATGAACAAAAAGATATAAAGCAAAAATACAGTTGTTCCTGTCAAAATAGACATTAACGATACAAACATGATTCGATATACACCTAAAGGTGCCATGAATAAAGATAAAACAAGTGCTATATATTTTTGTATTTTTGCATCAAAAAGATTAACCTCCTTAAGTATTCCTAAAAACATAAGGAATGCTAAAGCAATTGGCATTATTACATAATATAAGAAATTCCCACCACGGAGACCATAACCTTTACACCGTGTATCTGCATCAGTAGATGAGATTTCACTTGCAGAATAAGTTGTGCCGTCTGCTTTTATATTACACACGCCGAATGTATCTAATATTAAGAAATAGATATCAGTAAATATACCTTCGCCACCAGTAACAATACCACTAACTTGATAATCCGATGGACCTGCTGCAGTAACACTATTACCTGCAAAAAATCCTGCGAATAAGATACCTAGCATTAATATTAATATCTGTTTTTTTGTTACCATGTTCATCTACTTGCACCTATTGTATTCTTTAATCCTTTTATAATTTCTGCATTTCGGTTCTTTAAATGTTCACACAGAATCTCTCTGTGGTTATCTAAATTTTGTATTTTTAGTGATAACTTATCGTATTTTTTTAGATCATCCTTAGGTGATATTTCTGATTGCTTATTTCTTAAATGAGATAATTGATCTGAGATATCATCAATTTGCCTGATTAATTTTTTTGAACCGTTTTTTGCATCTTTCATATCCTTAATATAAATATTGCCTGCTGTAAAATCACCTAAACCTATTGAAAACATATTCTTATAACCATAACCTAATATCGCAACAAACAAAAATATGTACAATAATGTTGCAGTCCCTGCTGTCATGAACCCAGTGACCATAAAGAAGAAACGCCTGTATAGACCAAGTGGTGCAAGCATCAATGCAAGCAAAAGTGGTATGCCTTTGTTTATCCAGTCCTCATCAAACAGCCGAAGCTTCATAATGATACCATAAAACATCATAAACGCTAAAAGAATAGGAATAAGTACAAAAGAGAATAGGTAACCACCACGAATCTGCATATCTTCCATAGGTATCCCAAAGAAGTCGGCAATCAACTGATAAGTCCAGGCAAGTATGCCATTTAAATCAAAATTTAATGATGAAGAAGATGAAGAAAACCCAACCTGAGAGGAACCAGGTGTTGATATGTCAAAAGCATAGACTGATGAAGATAACATTAAGAGTACAGCTATAAATGCAAAAATAAGGATTTGTCTTGTTCTCATGTTCAACACCAATAGTTAGGCACCCTGTGTTTATATTCTTTTTTATTTTTGATTCAGTTTTTATCAATTATTTAACGAATCATGGGGATTTTTGCTACTTGAAATTAATAGAACTATTTGAGTATATATACGTTTCGGTTTTATTTTTTATTGAGAGGGCATTATTTATTTACAAAAGTTCATGCAGTACAAAAATGATATAAAATAGTATTATAACAGAATAATCCTAATCTTCAACTACCTATTTTGGAGGGATTGCTCTATTTTTGGCAGTAACTATAAAAACAAGCAGTTAACTTAACTGTTTTATATTATGATTTTTATTCAAATTTAGGTATAATAACTTAATTTGTCTGAATTTAATAATCTAAACACCATTTTATATTTAAATATTCTATAAGCACTCCAACACCATTGGAGTGTTTTGACAATTTACCCCAATGGCAATGGAGACTTTAGTCAAGATGGTCTTAAAATTATTGTTAAACCAGTCTGGAAATGGATGCTTGAATGATTTTTCATCAAAACTGTGCATTTCGTGCAGTTAACTGCACAAAAAACATATAAAGTTGTGCATTTGATGTTCGGACTGAGACCCCATAAAACCGAAACATTTAAATATCGTTAATGTTAATAATTATATTAATAAGGTGTTAATATGAATCTTTATGACTTGATTGGGAACCTACAGGATGTAGGATTTTATGATATACTGTTGCCCTGGGCATTGTTTTTTGCAATAGTGTATGGACTTTTAACTAAGGTTGGACCGTTTAGTGGATCTGAACAGAAAAGTATAGTATCTATAATATCGATGGTTGTCGCATTCTTTATAGTTGGGTATACTCCGTTTGGTGCAACATTTGGTGTCTATCTTGCCGAACTGTTTGGAAAGAGCGGAACAATACTTGCAGGTCTTCTTGTAGCATCATTATTCTTAGGTATGGCGGGATTAAAATTGCCTGACGGTTTTGGAAAAGATGATAGTAAAAAGACAATTAATTTTGCGATAATTGTATTATTAATTGTAGGTGTAATATATTTCACAACAGGTTTTGATAACATCATCAATTTCAGTTCACCAAGCATTGCAGAAGATACAATCGTTACATTGCTTGTGATACTTGCTCTTGCCGGTGGAATATTCATGATGATGAAAGGTAATGGGGAAAATAATGGAAATGTTGCCAGTGATAATACAGACAATACCCCAACAAAACCTGCCCAACCACAATAACTTAAAAGATAAAACGGTGATAATGAATGAACCTATATGATCTTATTGGGAACCTGAAAGATGTCGGATTTTATGACATACTACTGCCTTGGGCACTGTTTTTTGCCATGATATATGGTCTTCTGACAACTGTCGGACCTTTCAAGACTAAAGCTGAAGAGGATGGTAAAGAAGATACACCACCGGGAATACCTGCAATGATTTCCATGGTTATCGCATTTTTTATAATCACATACACGCCGTTCGGGCTCAATTTAGGTTCATATCTTGCAACTATTTTCGGACAAAGCGGTACAATTCTTGTCGGACTTTTGGTCATCCTAATATTTTTAGGTATGGCTGGAATCAATATGGAAAATGAGACATTTAAAGATCATAAAACAAAAATTGCGTTCGCACTGATTGCAATTGTTGCAGTAATATATATAAGCACAAGTAATCTGTTGAGTTGGATTAACATACCAGGAATAAGTGAAGAGACAATTGCAACATTACTTATGCTTGCTGTAATTATAGGTGGAGTCGTTTGGCTCACTAAAAAATAAGAGATGAATAATTATGGTAGGGATGGAAGTACTCATAGGCAATATGAACACTATCGGGTTCTATGACTTTTTCCTACCATTTATATTATTTGTTGCAATCATATTCGGACTTCTGCAGAAAAATAAGGTTTTCGGAGAAACAGACACGAAAGGAATTGATGGTGTTGTCGCCATGAGTGTGTCGTTTTTTGTTATAAATTACACAGCAATAGGACTATATTTCTCTACACTTTTTGCAATAGGTGCAACTATAATCGGTGCAATACTTGTAGGGGTAATAATCTTAGGTATGGTAGGTATTGACATTGGAGGATTATTAGATGAAGAGAACAACAAGAAAATGAGATTGCCAATAGTTGCTGCCACAGGAGTTGTAGTCATTATCCTTTTCCTTTTTGCCAGCGGACTTTATGAAAAGCTTAGTGATTTCATACCACCAATTGGAGAAGATACGATTGTCACAATTGTTGCAGTATTATTCTTTATTGTGGTCTTTATGATGATTACAGGAACAGGTAAAAAGAATGGTGGCTCAGGCAACTGAATAACAATATAGATATCAAATGATTATGTGATATAGATGACATTTTATTTCAGTACGCTTTTAGGGAACTTGAATGAAGTAGGGTTCTATGACTTTTTCTTACCTTTTGTGCTGTTTACAACTCTTACTTATGCACTCTTTCGAAAAATCAAGCTGTTTGATGAAGGAGTGGCACTTGATGCTATGTTTGCAATGAGTATAGGGTTTTTCATTATAAATTACAGCACACTTGGGATCTATCTATCACATCTTTTCTCAGTTGCAGGAGTGTTTATTGCACTTCTTGTCGCAATTGTGTTGATTACTGCAACACTTGGTGTTGACTTGCCAACATATATGTCAGAACAGCAGGGGACTGCTATTGCATTAGTCGTATTAATCGCAGTGTTTGTACTTCTTGAATCAGATATCGGGAATTTTTTAGGAAATATAGACGGAATTATTATAAAAGTAATAATACTTATCACAGTACTTATCGCAATGATGACACTTATGGCAAAAAAGGTAGTCACCTAAATAATATAACTATAAAAAATAATGCCAGCATTAAGTCTAGAATGAATCTTTCTCTATAGAGTTAACATTAACAGTTTTATCTATTTTTGGTTCAGGAGCACTGCCAATATTTTTTTCAACATCAGATACGTCGTCTGAGTCAATACCCCCAGACATACCCAATTCAATAGAATCTGTATTTATCTTTTCAGAATGTATGTGTAGCTTGTCATTTACCTGAGAAATAGCATCAACAAGGTTTGGGACCACATCTTTGAATGCGCGCTCAATGCTTGATACTTTAGGGCTCACTTCTGAAAAGTCATCACGCAAAATATCCATCTCCTTTTTTATATCAGATACTCTGCTCTCAGTCCTTGTCTCAACTGATTTTAGAGAGGTATCTAAGTTATCAATCTCACCACGAATATCAACAATTGATGCATTAATATTATCTATCAGAATCTTAAATGATGCTAACCGCTCTTCCACAATTGATTCAATCATAGCTTCTAGATTATCAGTTCTTGTTACATCTGTCTGGTTCTGCATCTGCTGGGAAAAATCAGATGATACATCTTGAAACGTAGCATCAAGGGATTGTGGTTGTTCAGCAACCATACCAGGTATAATGTTTGATAAGTTATCTCCTGAAACCCGCGACTTTATTGCCTGACCAAGCGCATTGTCTATCTCTTTGAAATTGTAACCTTTGTTTTTAAGCGCTTGGACCATCTCGGACTCAGGCATGCCTTTTGAAGCAAATTTGCTTATATCTGCCATTATGTTTAAAGAGGGAGACGAGGCTGGCTGAAATGAAGACATCTGTTGTATAGGAGCAATAGAAGGTAATGAATTGTCTGAATATGACATTTGAGGAGGTAATGAAGATATGTTATCTTGCATAGAGTCTAATCCCGAATCAGACGATGCGTGAAATCCTTGTCCACCAGAGGTACTTACGCCTGACTTTTTTTTCAGATTGCCGAATAATTCAAATTTAAGTCCCATAACAATTACCTCATTCAATCATACTTGTATTTTTACTTTTACTCATACGGTTCGTTATTGATTTCATTAACTCCACATATTCCTGCATCTCGCGCAATTCCTGTCGTGTCACTAAGTTTTTTAAACGCGCATTTATCTTCTGGACGTCAACTGAAATGTTTGACACCTTGTCTGACAATTCGGTATTGTCTTCTGTTATGTGCTGAACTGACTGGTTCATCTCTTTTGTCGCATCCATTATGGTCTGTTCCATACTGTTAACTCTAGAGTCTAAGTTTTCAAGCTCATCCTCAATAAGACGGATACGGCGAGTATTATCATTAAGACGACGGGAAAGTTCACCTATCAGAGGTGTGGTATCTACCTTTGGTGGAGGATTGTTGAAAACCATAGTATCACTAAATATCAAAAAATACGATATATATATTTAATAGGTAGCTACCCATATATAAATTATGGTAGTCTGCAACTATGAATATGACAATGAGAACAATACTGTCAAGGTAAATTGCCTAAACTGCATATATGGATCATCTATTGAGGATTTTCCAATATGTATGGCGCGAACTATCGATAAGTTAGTAGAGTCAAAGAATGCAGCACGAGTAATATTGATGCAGACACGAGAATTCGAGTATGACATGTACCAGACTCATCTCCTCAAACAGATTGCAAGCACTATAATATACCTGGTAAAACAGCAAAGGATACTTTCTATGGCAAACATCTCAACACCAGGGTGTGAGTCTTGCATACCACAGAGAACTGAATTCTTGCATCAACTTCTGACCACAGACATAAGAGAGGACCCAATAGGAACATATGTCAAAGTTAACAGAGAAATCAGGCACACATATGAGAGGATGAAAATCGCAAATGAGATTTGGAAGACATGCTACCAGAATTATATAGATAATGTGCTCGGGAAAATAAAGTCAGCACTTGAAGCTACAGAACTTATACACTTAGTCAAGACACGGCTCATAGGTCATGTTGACGGTGACAGGTCACTTTACAGAGAAATGTTCCACCCTATGATTAAACCTAATTTCATGCTGACACGGTATATGCTTATACCACCTAAGAATGGGAAAAAGATAGATAGATATATGGTGGGTGCCAGTGAAGTCCAGATATTTAAGGTAGAAGACAAGTTGCAGAAAATATACCACATCATACCACCAGAATTTAGGCTGGGCGAGGAAGAGTACACAATCCTTGATGCAGCAAGAAGGTACATGGCTGCACACAAACCTACAAAGACAGAATTTGCTGACCCACAAAGGATGAGAGATATATTTTCTGATATAGGTCGTGACCTTATCTCCGAACTTGCAGACCATGCAAACATAACGCTAACCACAAAGACACTTAACACGCTTGCAGACATCCTTACAAGATACACTGCAGGATACGGTGTTCTTGAAGTAATATTAGGCGATGAGAATGTGCAGGACATATACCTTAATGCACCTATGGGTGACTCACCAATTTACCTATATCACGGAGACTATGAGGAATGCATAACAAACATTATACCTACCAAAGAAGATGCAAATGCATGGGCTACAAGGTTCAGGATTGAATCGGGTAGACCACTGGATCAGGCAAATCCTGTCCTTGATACTGAAATTGTTTTGCCGAGCGGGCGAGCAAGAGTTGCGGCAATTACAAGGTCACTCAGCCCGGACGGGCTATCATTTGTGCTAAGACGACATAGAGACAAACCATGGACATATCCGCTTTTCATACAGTACAACATGATGACACCGCTCTCTGCAGGACTTCTATCATTTATGATAGACGGTGCGCGAACCATGATGTTTGCAGGCACAAGATCGGCAGGAAAGAGCAGTCTTTTAGGTGGGACACTTACTGAACTTATGAAAAAGGTAAGGATTATAACAGTTGAAGATACTCTTGAACTCCCAGTCAAGGCACTCAAAGACCTAGGGTATGACATCCAGTCATTGAAATCACGGTCAATCATTACTCATGTTGAATCTGAACTGTCGGCGGATGAGGCCATAAGGACATCTCTGCGTCTTGGAGACTCATCGTTGATAGTGGGTGAAGTAAGGTCTGTTGAAGCGAAGGCGCTTTATGAATCTATGCGTATCGGTGCACTTGCTAACCTTGTTGCAGGAACAATCCATGGTGATTCACCGTATGGTGTGTTTGATAGGGTGGTAAATGACCTTGGTGTGCCACCCACGTCGTTTAAGGCGACTGACATAATCACTATTGTCAATAGGTTGAAAAGCGCTGACGGTCTCAAGACCTATCGTCGTATTATGGAGATTACGGAAGTCACAAAAGACTGGGATGATAACCCACAGAAAGAGCATGCTTTCCAGCCACTTATGATGTATGACTCTAAAACCGATCGGCTTGAACCCACTGACCGGTTCCTGAACGGTGAGAGCTATATACTGAATCAGATTGCTGACCGTGTCAAGGACTGGAAGAACAACTGGGATGCAGTCTGGGAAAATATTCAGCTCAGGACAAAAATGAAAGAGGCACTGGTTCGGTATGCGCGCGATACCAATGATTTTTCTATACTTGAAGCTGATTTTACGACTATGGCAAACAGCAGGTTCCACCTGATATCTGAGGAAGTCAAAGAACAGTATGGTTCGCTTGATCCTGAAAGGATATATGGGCGTTGGGATGAATGGATTAAAAGAAAGATAAAAGAAAAACAAAGGCTGATGAAAGGTTGATTTAGTCTAATTCATAAACTGTTACTTTGCCATAGATAGTAAATACGATAAATACTTAGAAACTATATACACATTAAAAACTAAATATATAGTATGAAAAATATACCTTTTACCTCTGAAAATATTATTGATGCAATCAATAATGAACCTGATACATTTGCAAAAAAGAAGCTTCAATCAAGGGTATTGATTAAAGAAAATAATGCACCAATAACTGTTGCAAATAAACTTTCTGTAAGTTTAGCTACTGTTTATAATTGGATTAGTCAAATTAATTCTTAAGGTCTTAAAAATTTAAAAATCAAGAAAGGTAAAGGTCTAAAATCATTATTAACTAAAGAATAGTTAATTGAATTAAAATCAGATATAGAAATTCCAATAAAAACTGATGATGGTTATAATCGTGGTTGTCAAACCAAAGATGTGTACAAACACATCTTAACAAAATATGTACTAAAATATTCGTTAAGACGAATACAAGAAATTCTTAATATAATGGGATTTAAAAAAATCGTATGCAGACCACGAAGTACGCGTAGAAATGAGGCGTTAACTCAAGAATTTTTGATAACAGTTAAAAAAAAGAAATTTAGGGGGTGAAGAATACAAACTATTTTGTCATGATGAATGTTTAAAAAAATTAGAAATAGATAAAGCATGAGTTTGGGCAAAAATAGGTTCAAAACCAATAAAATACATATCGTGAACTCAAACTAAAATTAATATAGGTGGGTTTTATACTGAAAATAATACATTTTATCATTATGATTTAGGAGAAAAACAAAACACGATTTCATTTATAGACTCTTTAAAAAAATTCAAAAAAGACATAAACCACAAAGTATTTTTAATAATTGACAAAGCACGTTTTCATACATCTAAAGATGCTAAAGAATACTTAGATGTAAATAAGGATTAGTTAGAATATGAATATTTTTTAACAGCGTCACCTGATAAAAATCCAGTAGAATTTTGTTGGAAAAGAATAAGATAAGAATTATTACAACTTTATTCATTCTCTAAAAAAACAGAGTTGTTGAGTAGTTTAAGTAAATTATGGGTTTTACAAAGCCAAAGTCAAATAATTTATATATAGAAGCCACAGACAAATCAAATAAGGCACATACTATGAAATCAAATATTTCTGAAAAAGAAAAAGAACATTTTGCAGAAATAGAGAAAGCTCTAGAACAATATAACAAGGATATGGTAAACCCTATAGATTTTACATCAGAAACAAGTACAATATCGCGCGCATTCAAGGAATATAAAGAAGATGAGTCAAACCAGAAACTTGCAGGCACGTTCTATGAGAAGATGTGCGCACTGTCTGAAAAAATGTTCAAGATAGACCTCGACAAGAAAAGTAAGGATGCAATCAACATTGCTATTGATTTTACAGCTCTCAAAATTACACCTGAAGGCGTTGCAGGATTCTCTGTCATGGCACTTCTTTTCTTCTTAGTCCTTGGTGTATTAACACTTTTTATACCACCGTTTATTGCACCAAATCTTATCAAAATAATGATGTTTGCAATGGGTCCTATAACTGCTCTGTACATATTCAAATACCCAAATAACATGGCAACTAGTGTCAGAATTAAAAGTTCGGGAGAGCTTGTCATGGTTGTACTTTACATGATAGTCTACATGAAGACTACACCTAACCTTGAAGGTGCAGTACGGTTTGCAGCACAGAGCGCTACTGGTAAAGTCGGACGTGACCTGACTAGGATGTTATGGAGACTTGAGAATGGTGAGATACAGACTATTGACGAAGGCCTTATGGAATATGTAGTCCAATGGAAAAATTATAACCGTGAATTTATGGATTCTATTGAATTTATTAGGGCTTCCATGCGCGAGACAAATCTGGCTCGTCGTGAAAATATGTTGGACAAGTCGGTCAACATGATTCTTGAAGGCACAAATGAAAAAATGAAACATTACAGCCGTGAACTGCAGATGCCAATTACGGTAATACATGGACTTGGTATACTTTTGCCTATTATGGGAATGATAATATTTCCTTTAGCATCTATCTTTCTGGGTGACTCGATACCGTATCTTGTCACGTATCTTATTTTTGGGTATGATATACTTATACCATTAGTAGTCTATGTGTTTATGAAAAATATACTTGACCGAAGACCTTCTACAAAGACTGTTGTTGACATATCTAATCATCCTGATGCCATGCCACTCAATAAGATGCGAATAGGTAAAACAATCGTACCTGTCTGGCCATTTGCACTCATCTCAGGAGGGATAATAGTATTTATAGGCATACTGATGCTTATCACATTCTATAATGTTGACAACACACTCATAGAAAATCCAATACAACGTTTAATCGTATCAAACCTATTCCATAGCCTGATTATTATAATAGGTATTGCAGTCGGGCTTATTGTGTATTATTGGGGGACTAGCTTTCAGAAGATTAAGATTATTAAAGAGATACAAAAGATTGAGGAACAGTTTGAGTCTGCGCTTTTTGCATTAGGTAACCGTCTTGCAGGCGGGATGCCACTTGAACTGTCTCTCGCCAAGGCGAATGATGACACTAAAGACCTTGAAATATCAGGACTTTTGAGAGGGACAGTAAAAAACATGAGTCAGCTGAATATGACATTCCATCAGGCACTTTTTGATAAAAAATATGGTTCACTTTTTTATTACCCATCCAAATTGATACATACCATAATGCAGGCCATAAGTGAGGCGGTTGACAAAGGAACAAAGGCAACATCTATGACTATGCTTGTTATTTCTGAATACTTGCGCAATATCAGAACCACACAGGAAAAGATTGATGATATACTTTCTGAGACATCAAGCTCTATGAAATTTCAGGCATATGTATTAGTTCCTATGATATCAGGTGTTGTAGTATCGACATCACAGATTATCATGACTATGATGTTCAAGATTGATTCAAGTATGAAGGATCTTGATGCTGCATCACTTGCAGGTTCAAATCCAATGGGGATGATGATTGATCTTGAATCGGCGACACAGCCATGGATATTGCAGCTTTTGGTCGGTATCTATGTCATTGAGATACTTATTCTTCTTTCAATGTTTGTGATAAAGATTACAGACGGTGATGATAAAATAAAACAGAATGACCTCATCTGGCATGTAATAATCATCGGCATAATCATGTATGTAATTGTCCTTGCAATGGTGAGTGTAATCTTCGGTGGGTTGATAAGCACTGCGATGCAAGTTATGTGATGACTTAGATATTATTAAAACTTTTGAACACTAATTATCTATTATCCTAAGTTTGACAGTTTAATGTCTATTTCATTCTGAAAACCTATTTGACAGTTGGCAATTATTGAGCATTTTTGCTTGATTAAATCATATAATTTCTTGATTTTTTACTAAAATATACTCATTTTGAAATAAAAATAAGACTAAATATCTCTTTTTTTATAAATTTTCTAAATTTTAGCCCAACTGTCAAATTTATTTGGCTAATTTTGGTGAATTTTTTTAATTTTTAGTTTAAATTAAATCTGAATTTCAATATAAATCAAACCATATAACTTATTTTAATTTTGGCA
>JAHYJO010000023.1 GCA_019429125.1 Nanobdellati archaeon
CGTTCCATATTATCTATATTTTGTAAACAATCCATATATTATAATAAAATCTACTTGAATTTTTGTTTTTCGGTTATGTAGACTATAAATATATAAAAATGTAGGAGAATTTGCTAAACAAATACGAAATATGTTATCATATTGGTTGAAAAAAATAAGACGTGAAGCTGAAAGTTTAAAAAAATTAAAGATGACTTTTAATTACATCCTTTTCTAAAATGCAGATTTATTGTAAACTTTCAATTGTCTCTAATTATTTTTGTTCATTTAGTTCTTCCTTTGTGTTATTAAGGCAGACATCTCTGTTATATTACATAAGGCAACTTCCACCTTTTCGGGTATTTGTTTTTATACCCAAAGGCTTTTGAAGTGGTCTTCAATAAGCTGTTCTTCTTCGTTCTTTTTTAGTTCTTCTTAAAGTTATGGTGGATATTAGAAATAAGATCTCAGATATAATTAAAAATTATGAGACTATCTATATCTTTGAAGAGTATAAGATTAACTATTTGCTGTTTTAGGTTTTTTATTTTTTTAAACATCAATTCCTAATTCTTCAGAAAGTTTTGCATAAGTTTCGGGTGATTTTGTTTTCATTATTTTTAATAGCGGTATGTATTGTCTTGCTATCTTTTTTGAACAGTGGAGTGCGCCGCCGATTGCTTGCAGATTTTTGTTGTCTTTTGCACGAGAGAATTTGGTTCTGCCTAAAATGGCAATCTTTGCGGGAAAATGGAATTCAAGTGGCTTGTTGTATTTTTGTGTTTTTGCGGTTGATACACCGTAGGATATGTCTGATGATTGATAGACCATATACCTATAATATTGTTGCCTTATTATCCGTCCCCTGAATATGTCTGCTCTTGAAAGCATATGGTATCCTGCTGCTACATCTTCTGGTAGGTCATATTGTCGTGGTAAGTTGTCGCGCACCCATTCTGATATTTCGTCAAGGTCTTTCTCGCAGGTGTCTATTGCCTCTTTTGAAATCTTGCAGTCATTTGTCTTAAATATGATTGATAACGTATCTTTTGTGTTCCTCTCGAAATTTCTGAAGTCTACAGTCTTTGCGTCGTCTGAGTTTATAGTCTTATCTTTGTCGTTAAGTGATTGAATGTCATTAATTCCTGCACGGATGTCGCCATCCGCATTTCGTGCTATAATTTTTAATGCCTTTTCATCTATGTCTATATTTTTTATAGTGCAGACATCTTTTAATGCTCTGCTTAATTCATCCATATCGACCTTTTCAAACTTGATTACTTTTGCGCACTTTTTCATAGCTTTTACTGCGTTTGTTTCTTCATCGGTTGCAGTAAAGATTACGGGGTGCTTTGATGTCTTAATGATAACTGCAAGTTCTCCAGGTGCACCTCGGTCGTATTGGCCTGAGATACCGTCAACTTCGTCCATTAGTACTAGTTTTCCTTTAAAAAATAATGACTGTTGTTGCAGGGCGTGACCGAAAAATTGTTGCAGTTCTTTTTTGCTTCGCATGTCGCTTGCGTTTGTTTCTATTATATTAAAACCTAATTCTTTTGCGAGAAGTTCTGTGGCTGTAGTCTTTCCACATCCTGTGGGGCCAATGATTAAGACTGCTTTGTATCGTTCATTTTTGAAGTTGTGCGCCCAGACCTTTAATTGAGTTATCGCTTTTTTGTTGCCTGCAAATTGTTCAAATGTCTTTGGTTTTAGTTCAATTGCCCACATAGAATAATAATTTGTTTGGAAAATGTTATAAGTATTAGTTTTTTGGTTGAGATTTGAAAGTTGAATATTATTTAGATTTATTAATCTTCTTGTGAAATTAGAGGTGGTCATAATGAATATTTTAGGAATTTCTGGAAGTCCTGTTTTAGATGGAAACAATGATAAGTTGATTAGTCGTGTTATAGATACTGCAAAAGTGCGCGGGTTTGATGTTGATGTGGTGTTTATGTATTTATTAGATATTGCGCCGTGCAATGCGTGTGGTGCTTGCAGTGGTAGTGGTGCTGGTAAATGCGCAATCAAAGATGATATGCAAAGTGTGTATGATAAACTGGTCTCGGCTGATGCAATCATTGTGTCGTCACCTGTCTATTTCGGTAATGTTAGTGCGCAGTTGAAGGCTCTCTTTGATAGAAGTGTGATGCTCAGGCGTTTTGGGTTTAAGCTTAAGGGCAAAGTTGGGGCTGCAATTGCTGTCGGCGGTTCTCGAAATGGTGGACAGGAGAAGACGATACAGGCAATACATGACTGGATGCTTATACATGGGATGGCGGTTGTAGGTGATGGTGATCATTTCGGGGGCATTGCACAAAAACCAGTAAGTGAAGATGTTGTCGGTTTAAAGACTGTGGATAATACTATTGAAAACTTGTGTTTGTTTTTAGAGAAGTTTAAATGAGTTATATATAGTTTGTAGGTTTTTAAATTTAAGACTTTTTAATTTTTTTAGTATTATAGTCCTATCTTTTTTGGTTGTTTTTTTGTGTGTTTGAGTATCTGTTTATAGATTGCAGTTTCAACAAATCTTTGGTATCTTTTGATTCTTGGTTCATTTGAGGAAAGGTTGCTTGTTATTTTTATGGTTTTGTTTACACCTGCATTTTTTGCGCCCAATATGTCTGTTGAATACTGATCTCCTATGAATACCCATTTGTCTGTGTTGATGTTAAGTCTGTTTGCAGGGGTCTTAAATGCGGTTTTGAATGGTTTTAAATTATAATTACCTATTGGGTCATAATACGGGTAAAAAATGTTGTGCGTATTATCTGTATTAGTTATATATTTACCGAAATGCGCGATTACATCATTATACCTTTTGTGTGAGCAGTTGGTTATGTAACCTATGATGAATTCTTTTTCTCTTGCAAGTTTAAGAAAGTGTTCTGCATCTTTTGTAATCTCAATTCCGTGATATGTTGTTATTGTGCCATCGATATCTAGCATTATTGCTTTTATGTCTGAGTCTTTGAGGTAATCAAGAAATGATTCTGTCAGTTCATTGAAGTTTTCAATCTCATAGTCTGGGATATAATTGTTCATAAAGGATTTTAATATGGGAATCATCTCACTTTTGTTCGACGCTTTTTGGCTTTTTATAATGCTGATACTTGCGCCAAAAATCATCTCACTTTTGTTCGACGCTTTTTGGCTTTTTATAATGCTGATACTTGCGCCAAAAATCATCTCACTTTTGTTCGAAGCTTTTTGGCTTTTTATAATGCTGATACTTGCGCCAAAAATCATCTCACTTTTGTTCGACGCTTTTTGGCTTTTTATAATGCTGATACTTGCGCCAAAAATGCTTCCATTTGTAAATCTTCAGAGCCACCTTCAACTATCCTAAATTCATATTCGCCAAGCTTGTCTATCAACATCGCTTTCTTTTTTTCGTCAATAGGCGCGTCAAGAATTTCTTTATGGAAGGCTTTTATAACATCAATGCCTGACAGTCCGCGCTCGAGCATTAGTTCTGCTAGGATTTTTCGTGCATCAAGGAATCTCTTGTCAAGTGCGAGTGTGAGTATCTTTTTTACTTCTTCGGGCCGCATGGATGCTGCAATAGTATAGACTGCATCTTTGTCAATATTTTTAGTTGTTATTGATATTGATTGTAAGAGATTGGTTGCTTGACGCATATCGCCTGATGCGATTTCTATCAGTGCGTTCATGCCGTCGTCTTTTATGCTCAGTTCTTCTTGTTCTGCTATGTAGTTTAGTCTTTTTTTTATGTCTTTGTCTGATATCGGGCCGAAACGGAATATTGCACATCTGGATTGGATGGGTGCGATTATCTTGCTTGGGTAGTTGCAGCTTAATATGAACCGCGTCGTGTTTGAATATTTTTCCATGGTCCTTCTTAATGCCTGCTGTGCAGGTGGTGTCAATGAGTCACATTCATCTAAAAAGATTATCTTGAAATCTGATCCCAATGGTTTGACTCGCGCAAAGTTTTTTATCTTTGTTCGTACGACATCAATACCTCTCTCATCTGATGCGTTTGTTTCCATGAAGTTGTGTGACCATTGATTTCCGTAAAGTTCTTTTGCCAGGGCTATTGCTGATGTTGTCTTTCCGATACCTGCTGATCCTGCAAAAAGACAGTGAGGGAGTGATTTTTCGGTTACGAAAGCTTTTAGCTTTTCAATTATATTTTTCTGACCGACAACATCATTAAGTGTCTGTGGTCTGTATTTTTCTGTCCAGATATCTATTGCCATAATAATTACACCGTATTTAATCTAAATTATTTGTTTAATCTAATTTGTCAGTTAAATATTAAAAGATGTTTTTGTTTTTTTATTATTTATCATGTGCTGTATATTGTGTCTTATACAGTTTTTTTTGTACTTGTTTAGCTAAATTTTGTCTTACTTGCTTACAATTTTTTTGATAGGGTCATTATTTGTTGAAATATTTTTAAGTTCTAATTTTCTACGTTACTTGCGGGCTATCGATTTTACAAAAAAGGAGTAAATATTTTTTAACAAAAATTAACTACACATTTTCAAGTTGTAGCTATTGATTTTATAAAAAGTATAATGTATGTAAGTTACATCATAATGGTCGTAGCATGCCGATTATTTTTTTGCTAAACAAGTACTTTTTTTAAATATGGGTGGGATAATGATGTTTATAACGATGACCATGATAATTATGCTTGATATTATGAGATCTGAGTGAGGTAATAGATTTGGTGTTTCAAGTTATATAGTTTTTATGGATTGTGTGGATTTTGTTTTTTGCACTAAATATTTAATATACTTTCTATCTAATGTGTTGTATGGTTGATTATGATTCCCAGACTCCTATGATGCAACAGATATTGGACATAAAGAAGAAGTATCCGGATTCTATCCTTATGACGCGCATGGGGGATTTTTATGAACTCTTTTTTGATGATGCTAAATTGGCTGCGCGTGAGCTTGATATAACTCTTACTTCGCGTGGCGGGAACCAAAGAAAGGTACCTCTTGCTGGTATTCCGTATCATGCGGCAGACATTTATATTGCGAAACTTGTGAAAAAGGGGTACAAGGTCACAATCTGTGAGCAGGTGGAAGATCCAAAGAAAGCTGTTGGTCTTGTTAAGAGGGCTGTAGTAAGGACTATTACTCCTGGTGCTGTTGTTGATGCGAATATGCTTGATTCGGGATCTAATAATTATATATTATCTATTTTTAGATATGGTGATAGTTTTAGTATAAGTCTCGCTGACATATCGACTGGGTCGTTTATGACAACATCTTTTGAAGGTGTCGGCAAGCTTCTGTCTGAGATATCGCGTTTTTCTCCCAAAGAATGCATAATTCCTCGTACTGCACTTCTTGACAAGGCATTGATATCTGACATTAAAAACCTTGGTATCTATGTCAATCCTGTAAATGATGATGATTTTAGTCTTGATAATTCGCGCTCTGTTCTTGAGAAACATTTTAATACAAGATACCTTGAAGGGTTTGGGATAAAGGATATGCCACTTTCAATAAGATCGTCTGGTGCGCTTGTAAAATATTTATTGGATACACAGCTTCGAGAAATGTCTCATCTAAACAAAATAAATGTATATTCAATTGATGATTATATGGTGCTTGATAGGCAGACGCAGAGAAATCTTGAGCTTTGTTCAAATATTTCTGAAGGGTCTGTTAAGGGTACGCTTTTTGAGCTTTTTGATAGGGCAAATACACCTATGGGTGCAAGAGTTGTCAAACGATGGCTGATTCATCCGTTGATTAATGTTTCTGTGATTAAAAAACGGTATGACGGGGTATCTGAATTGACAATGAATATTATACTTCGTAAGGATTTGGTTGATCATTTTGATGATGTTTATGATATTGAAAGGATTCTGTCGAGGATAGTGTGTGGGAGTGCTAATGCGCGTGACCTTGTGGCTTTGAAGAAGTCACTTTATGAGATTCCACATATAAAAAAGTTGTTATTGTCTTGTGGGTCTTCAATTTTGAAAGAGATATCGAGTATGGATTCACTCTCTGAAGCTTTCGGACTTATTGATTTGTCTATAACAGATGAACCCCCGGCAACATTGAGGGATGGCGGGTTCATAAAGGATGGTTATAATGCTGAACTTGATGAATTAAGGTCTCTGTCTCGTGATGGTAAGAGCTGGATTGCAAAGATTGAAGATGTTGAACGAAAAAGAAGCGGGATAAAATCTCTTAAGATTAAGTTCAATAAAGTTTTCGGGTATTATATTGAGGTTTCAAATTCTAATATTGGTCAAGTGCCGGAAGATTACATAAGGAAGCAGACTATTGTCAATGGGGAGCGGTTCATAACTGCTGAACTTAAGGAAAAAGAGTCGCAGATACTTGGTGCTGAGGAAAAGAGTAAGGCTATTGAAACTGAGATTTTTTCTGAAGTGTTGGTGAGACTTTTGAAATATATGGATAAGTTCAAAGATGTGGCTGAAAAGATTGGTGTTCTTGATGCGCTGTGCTGTTTTTCTGAAGTTGCATCACAAAATAATTATGTTAGGCCTGATATAACTGATAGTAATGTGTTAAAGATAATTGATGGTCGTCATCCAACAATTGAAAAAATGTTGACTTCTGAAAGGTTTGTGCCAAATGATACGGTGCTTGACTGTTCGGATAATATGATGGCTGTGATTACTGGGCCTAACATGGCGGGAAAATCTACGTATATGCGGCAGGTGGCATTGATTGTGCTTCTCGCTCAAGCGGGTAGTTTTGTTCCGGTTACTTCGGCGTCAATAGGTATTGTGGACAGGATATTTACTCGTGTTGGTGCACATGATGATATAGCTACTGGACAGAGCACTTTTATGGTTGAGATGAATGAGACTGCAAATATATTGAACAATGCAACCTCACGAAGTCTTGTTATACTGGATGAAATCGGGCGAGGTACAAGCACTTATGACGGGCTTTCTATTGCCTGGTCTGTTGCTGAATATATACTTACTAATATTGGTGCTAAAACACTTTTTGCTACGCATTATCATGTGATGAATAAATTAAAAGATAATGTTTCGGGGGTTCGTAATTATCATGTGTCTGTACGTGAGGATAAAGATGATATAATATTTTTGAGAAAGATTGAGGAAGGTGGTGTTGACAAGAGTTATGGTGTTGAGGTTGCGCGTCTTGCAGGGTTGCCTTTAGAAGTTATAAACCGTGCGCGTGAGATGCAGGCATTGTTTGAAGCCGAAGATAATTACGGTGCGATGTTTTCGCCAGTTGATAACAATACTAAGAAACTGATTGATGATTTGGGTTCTAGGGTTGATATGCCGTCAAGGGACAAAAATGGGCGCCGTCAAAAGACGTTGTTTGATTGATTAAGTGAATGTGATTGAGATGGAAATGAAAATAAAAAAACTTGAGGATTCACTTATAAGTAAGATTGCGGCAGGTGAAGTTATAGAAAGGCCGGCGTCAATTGTCAAGGAACTGGTTGAGAATTCTATTGATTCGGGTGCGACTCAGGTGACTGTTAATGTTGTCAAAGCTGGGAAGAAGATGATATCTGTTTCTGATAACGGTTGCGGTATGACTTATGATGATGCAATCATTTCTTTTGAGAGGCATACGACAAGCAAGATTGTGGATATTGATGATCTTTTTTCAATTCATACGCTTGGGTTTCGTGGTGAAGCGCTTGCAAGTATTGCATCCGTTTCAAAGATTGATATGGTGACAAATACGGGGGATAGTTCACTTGCTACAAAGATTGAGATAATAGGGGGCAAGATTTATGATGTCGGGTCGGCTGGTGCGCCTAAAGGAACCTCGATTTCTGTTTCTGATATATTTTTCAATACCCCTGCACGGAAAAAGTATATGAAATCTGATGCTGTTGAACTTGAACATATTATTGATATTGTTACTCGTTATGCTCTTTTTAATACTAAAGTGCATTTCAGGTTTTTAAGTGAGGGTCGTGAGATCCTATCAACTCCAGGGACTGATGACTTGTTATCAAACATAAGAAATATTTATGGAAAAGAAACTGAGAAAAATGTTTTTGGTGTTGATAGTTCGGTTGAGGGTATAGATGTTTCTGGTTTTGTGTCAAAGCCAGCACTTACGCGCGGAACTAAAGATCATCAGTCTGTGTTTGTTAATGGCAGATATATAAAAAATAAGATTGTGACTGATTCTGTATATAATGCGTATAAGACGCTTCTCCCAAAGCACAGGCATCCATTTTTTGTGTTGTTCATAACTATTGATTCTGCGGCAATCGACGTCAATATTCATCCGTCTAAGAAAGAGATAAAAGTAAGAAATGATATTGAAGGTAATCTTTCTGATGCTGTATTTGCTGCGGTTGACAAGGCTTTGAAGGAACATGTGCTGATTCCTGAAGCTGTCATATTTGCTATGGATAATGTAATGTCTTTTGAGGATGGGGTTGTTTCTAAAGCTAAAAATGTTTATAAGATGTCATCGGGGACACAGGCCACACTTCGTCCGTCTCAGTCTATTGTGTTTGAGAAAGTTTCATCTTATGTTAATTCGGATGATGTTGATACTGTTGAAGATAAAGCTGTATCTGTCTTTGAATCTGTTGTTGAGGAGGAGGATGTTCGTGTTGTCAGTCGTTTGCCTGAAATGCGGTTTCTTGGACAGGTTAATAAGACTTACATAATTGCTGAGACATCGGACGGTATGTTTATAATTGACCAGCATGCAGCGCATGAAAGAATCCTTTATGAAAAGTTCATGGGTATGTATGGGTCATCTGATGTTAAGACACAGAATCTTATTAATGTTCAGATAATTGAGCTTCCTGCAAAAGAATCGTTGATATTGTCATCAAACATTTCTGAGTTTAAGAGATATGGGTTTGATATTGAGACATTCGGCAAGGATACTTTTATTGTGCGCACTGTCCCTGTCATACTTGGTAAGGTTAAGTCAAAAGATATGATTCGCGATATTGTTGAGGATTTTATTAATCTTTCTAAGTCTGAGAAAATATCTGAAATTAGTGAGAAGATAATTATTACTATGTCTTGCCGGGCAGCAATTAAAGGTGGTGAGGAATTGACTTTACATTCTATAAAGATTTTGATTGATGAACTTGCAAAGACTGAGAATCCGTTTACTTGTCCGCATGGCCGGCCGACAATCATTAATATGAATGTAGCTGAACTTGAGAAGAAGTTTAAGAGAGTGGTTTGAGGAGTAATACATTTACAAACATTTGACTATATTGACTATATATAGATGAAATAATAATTAATTATTAATGACACATGTGGCTGGATTAAAGAATCAGTTTGGATTTGATAATGTTGTTGTTTCTAAACAATTTAAAGCTAGTATTGATTATCTCAAAAATTCAGTTCCTGAAAATGGGTGTATTCTTGCTGGTGATTCTGATGGTTATCGTTTTTCTTGGCCTCGTGATACTTCAATTATTTCAATGTGTTTGGATAATGTCGGTCAACTTAATGATGATAAGTGTTTACATAATCTTTCTGAGAAAATATGTTATGGGCTTAGGGATACGCAGGGTCATGAGGGTTGGTGGCACCAGAGATATTGGCCGGATGGTACTGTCGGGCCTAATTGGGCAGATATACAGAAAGACGAAACTGCATTAGCGATTATAGCTATTACTGGGCATTACAAACATATTGAGGATAGTGCGTTCTTAAATGATATGTGGGGGACTGTGCAGAATGCAGCTGATTTTTTGATGGGGGCCGGACCAAGCTTTGATCTATGGGAGGAAGTGTTGTGTGATGGGCATTATTTTACTACTCAATCAATTATTAGGGCATTAAGGGAAGCGTCTTATTTTGCTGAAATAAATAATTGGGCTGATAATATAGATAAGATTAAGTCTTATCGGGCTGAAGCATCTCGGTTAGAGAGGGGTCTTGGTATTTTTATTGAGGGTGATACTATTTCTTGTAGTGTTGGTAAACAGTTACAGACGCTTTCTTATGGAAAAGTAAATATTGATTCATCTATAATCGGTGCACATGTCCTTTTTGATGGTAAGTTTATCAAAAATCCTCTGCTTGCAAAAACATCTTTAGTTCTTGTGCAAGAGTCTTGTGGGCAATTTAGCATAAATTGTGGAAGTGACACAATAGGGGTCATGAGATATATTGGCGATGATTATGATGGTTTTGAAAAAGGCAGTCAAGGGAACCCATGGAATATAACAACACTTTGGATGGCTCAAAAAGAATATATGTCTGGCTATCTTTATGAAGGTGATAAATATTTTGGGTGGGTTGTTCAACATATGCCCAAAGACGGAACTCTGCCTGAACAAGTTCAAAGAGTTACAGGAAAACCTCATGGCGAACTAAATCTGATGTGGTCTCATGCTGAATATATAAACACTTGTTGGATGCGGGACAAATTGCTCAAAGACATTAATGGGATGTATTATGATTTGGTTGACAATGATAACAGAAATACTTTGTATCCTATCAATACTTGAATTGGTAAATTATGTAGAGATGTATTGTCTGTGTAATCATTAATTATTTATTTTTTATTATTTATTATTTATTATTTATTATTTAATGTTATATAATCAATTAAGGTTTGTTATTATGTTGACACTTCTCGAAGCTGTTGTATTGGGTATTGTTCAGGGTATAGCCGAATGGTTGCCAATTAGCAGTGAGGGTATGACTTCACTTATCATGATTAACTTTTTTGGGAAGAGTATATCAGATGCATTACCTATGTCTATCTGGTTGCATATAGGTACTATGCTTGCAGCTATTGTGTTTTTGAGAAAAGATGTAATGGCGATTGTACGGAATCTGCCAGGGTATGTGAAAAAGCAGTCGTTTGAGAGTAATGTAAACGCGACAACAACATTTCTTATAATAACTACTTTTCTTACTGGTGTTGTAGGTCTGCCTATGATTGTTTTTGCAATCGGTTCGGGCGGTGCATTTTCTGGAAAGGTGGCAACGGCATTTATCGGTTTGTTTCTTATAGTTACTGGGGTCTTGCAGAGGAAGGCAAAAGGAGGGGTTGGACTTTTGAAAAGGATAAATAATGTGGATTCTATTATTGTGGGTATCGCGCAAGGGTTTTCAGCAATACCTGGTATCAGTCGGTCTGGAATTACTGTGTCTGCTCTTCTTTTTAGGGGTTTTACAGCTGAAAAAGCATTGAGACTGAGTTTTCTTATGAGTGTTCCTGCTGTGTTTGTTGCTGAAGTGGGTCTTGGTGTTATGGGCTTATTGGTTTTTGATGTGAATTCTATTGTTGCACTATTATTTTCGTTCGTGTTCGGATTTTTGACTATCGGTGCGCTTTTTAAGGTTGCTGGTAAGATTGATTTCTCATGGTTTTGTATAATTCTAGGGGCGTTGAGCGTGTTTGCATTTTTTGTATGAATCTTTTTTATTTTTGGTTTTATAGCATTTGATTTGTATAGATATATATTATTTTAATGCGTAATATATAGTATGAGATTTTATGCTGTCATTTTTGTGTATGTAGTTATTTTGATAGCTATAGTTTCCAGTGTACATGCTGAAACTTTTATGAACGGGATGGAAATTAATGATTCACGTCTGGTCAAATCATTGACACTTAAGATCTCTGATGAAGGTACTATACAAGTCACTAGTGGGCACCTTAAATGGGTGAAAATAAACATTACTGTTCCTCAAAAGGCAGTAAATCAGCAGGTGTCTTATTCGGATGAGCTTGTGCAGGATGAGATAGGTAATAATTTTGTATATATTTATAATGAAAATCCTTTATCTAATACGGTTAATTATTTGTCTGAGACTTATGTTATTGTCAATTCACAAGTGACTACCTCTATACCTTCGTCTTATACTATTTCTTTGGATGCAAAAAGATATCTTCTTGCTACTAAAAATATACAATCTGATAATGATGATATCAAAGATCTTGCGGAGTCTATAACTCGAGGGAGCCAATCAGATTTTGAGAAAGTTGCAAAGCTTGCAATATGGGTTAATGAATATCTTACTTATGATCTTGCGTATAGTAATGTGATTTTGGATGCTGTGTCTGTGCTTAACACTAAGGCGGGTGTGTGCGCTGAATATACAACCCTTTTTGTTGCTCTTTCTCGTGCGTCAGACATCCCCGCAAGATACGTGTCTGGTTTTGCGTATGGTGATAATGGTTGGGAAGAGCATGCATATTCTGAAGTGTATCTGGGTAAATGGGTGCCTGTTGATGCGCTATGGCTAGAAGTAGGCAATCTTGATGCAACGCATATTAGGTATACTGTACAGCTTGATAACCAGGTTAAAAATGATGTCAAGGTCTATGGCTCGGATTTAGGTGAGATTGTATGGGTAAAAGATGATAAGACAATTAATACTGTTTCTGTGTCTTATGTGGACTATATATCTGATTTTTATTTTGGTGCATCAACTCTTGAGGTTGAGCCTGGTGATGATATTATTTTTTATGCGAAGATACCTCAGGATGATTATCGTGTATTGGATTTGAGTATGCAACCTTGCCTTTCTGATTCGGCAATATTGATTATTGATGAAAAAGAAAAAAGAGTCATAATCGAGGCTGGCAGTAACGATAAGATTGTTTATTGGGTCGGGCATGTGTCAGATAATCTCGCTAAAAATATGGTATATACGTGTCCTGTGACTTTTAATTCTAGGTTTTTAGAGAATAGGGTAGTTGATGTCGTCATTAGTTATCAAAATAAAAGTTCTGTAGTCCTTAATCCTTTTGTCTCAAAACCTGTGATAAATCTTGGTGATCAACAGGAGATTGTTGTGGGTTTGAAACGTTTTAGTGGTAATGATCCGATCTCTATCGGAATTGTGTCATCAGACTATTTTGATGAGGGTATGGTGGATTTGTCTTTGGGATCTGAGAAGGATGTCATATTTATGTTTAAACCTAAACATCTGGGCGAAAATAATGTTGTTGTGTATTCTTCTACAGGTGATATACGAATGGTGTCTTTTGATGTTGTTGAAAAAGGCAGTGTATATATAGAGTCTTTGGAATACGATGAAATTATACGTGTAAATGAAGCGTCATCAATCAATATTACAATAGTGAATGATAAGGCAAGTGATGAGACTGTCAAATTGTTTTATGGGACGTCGATTGAGACGTTGGATGTCCCTTCTAATTCGTTGATTGTGGTTGAGTATGTTGTAGACACATCTGTTGTAGGAACAACGATAGAGGCTGTGAAAATAACAGGGCAAGGCATTATAGATGCTGAATATGTAGATATTATTGTGTATGATATTCCTTTATTGGCTTATGATTACAGTTATGATTATTCTTTGATGAAACTTTCATTTGTTATCTTAGTAGAATCTGATTATGCTGAAAATCTTGTGGTGTCAATAGATGGTGTGTCATCTGGTCATGAATCCGTTTTAGGTGCGCATACGTTTTCTTTTGATGTAGTTCCTGGGGCATATGATGTGGCTCTTTTGTGGGAAGACAGGGGTGGTAATTTATATTCTGATGAGTTGGGCATTGTAGTCGGTTCTGAAAACATAATAGCTAAAATAATTAGGTTAATAACGGAGTTTATTGAACGTATTTAATAGTATTGGGGTGTGAGTTTATTATGAATTTTGATGCTGAAACTTTCAAGGCGTTAGGGTCTAAAACACGTCTGTCATTGATAAAATATCTTTCTAAAAGAAGGATGACGCAGTCTGAACTTTCAAAGTATATGGGTATTTATGTCTCATCTGTAAAGAAACATCTTGATATATTGGAAGGCACAGGGATTATCGAAAGACATGATGACTGCAATAAATAGAAATACTATTCATTGACTCCTGGTGCTAGGCGGACATTATCTAATCCGATTGAGATTAGTCTTATTCTGTCTATAAGTATATTGTTTATGGTGTCTGGGTTG
The DNA here is from genome assembly GCA_019429125.1 of Nanobdellati archaeon. Lineage (GTDB taxonomy): Archaea > EX4484-52 > EX4484-52 > EX4484-52 > GLR71 > GLR71. The sequence goes on from JAHYJO010000023.1 coordinate 13,861, forward strand.
GGGTATTTTGTATCTCAAAATTTGATGCCTAAAACAAGCGGGTTATTGATGTCTTCAGATTCTATTTTAACAACATCTATAGTCAAAGCGACAAATAATTAGAAAGTTTATGTGTAAAAAACCCATTTACCCATAATTTACTTAAACTACTCAACAACTCTGTTTTTTTAGAGAATGAATACAGTTGTAATAATTCTTGT
>JAHYJO010000024.1 GCA_019429125.1 Nanobdellati archaeon
TTTCGTTTGACTTCTAATATAAAAGAACTTAGTACTAATAATCCCTTTTTTGGATCATTACAAATAAGGGTTATTAATCCTGAAACAGGGACATATGTTTCAATTACAAAGACCTATAATGCTTGGTTCGGTGAAACTATAATAGATAATGGTAATGTAAATTCTCTTTTTGGGAGTAAACCATTGATGGTTATGCTTGCTAAACAATATTATCTTGAAGTTATAACGTCTGATGATTTGTTTTTCAGCAAGGCAAATTGTGATTTAGGACTTGCAAATTGTGACACTCATTTTGTGGAGTTTAGGCAATATTATGAATAAGGATTTTTGTCAGAATTGATACAAAATAGATTATTATCTGTGGATTCTTTCAGAGACCATTCAGTTAAGGGAATCCCCTTTAAAGCTATTTATTTTTTTATGAATACCTAATTTGACTTATCAACAGTTAACTTTATATACTCTAACTTCGAATGGCTCATGGTAAAAGCGATAACATTAGAGTATTCAGCTGGAGTTTATGTAAAATAGACATTAGCAGAATAAGCTCCTTTTAAGTTCTTTTTTTATTTAGTTAATAATATATAGTATTTATGTTAAATAGTATTATGGTATTTGTTTTTATTAAAAAAAATAGGTTTGTATTTTGTACTTTATTTGGTTTGTTATGTTTTTTTGGGGTTGCGAACGCAACTGATTTGAATATAACAACTTTTCAAAACATAACAGATAATTGTACTTATGTTTCTGGGATTTACACATATAATTGTTCTGTTGATGCAAGTGGTAATGTTTGGGATAATATTTACGTTGTAAATAATATTGAGTTACCTAAGGATCATGGGACATATGATGCGGATAGTGCGAATATTATATTTCAAGCAAATAATGAGTTTAAAAGTTTTGGTAGTATTGGTGCAAGTGGTACTATATACGGTTGTGCTGAAAATGGTGCCGGGGGTTCTGGGGGTTCAATAACTATAATTGCTAATAATATTACTCTTACAACTTTGAGTGCTGTTGGAGTCCAGTGTCAGGGTTTTGGTAAATGTTCTTATTGTCGGGGGGGGGGTTCGGGAGGCATAATAACTTTAAATGGTATTGATATTGTAGTATCTGGAAATTTAAATATTTATGGCGGTGGCGCTCAAGGTAGATCTGGAGGAAATGGAGGTACATTACGGGTAATTGCGGATACATTTGAGGGGCAGGTAATAAATGCATATGGATCGGCTGGGTCCGATAGTGGTGGTTCAGGAGGCAGAATAGAATTATATGCTAAAGATATTAATATAAAAACAATTAATGCTTATGGTGCTGTGGGTTATAATTCCGGTGGTGGTTCTGGTGGTTCATTAATAATAGAATCTGAAAATACGACAATTAATGGAAATTTAGGTTTTTATGGTAATTATGGTGATTATCCCGGCGGTTCTGGTGGGAGTATTATTATAAATACACAATATTTAGATTTAAATGGTATGGTTAACTTAAATGGTAATTATGCATATGATCGTTATGGTCATGGTGGTTCTGGTGGGAGTATTTTAGTTATTGCTTACGAAATAAAAAAGATTGGTAATATTTCAGCAAGTGGTTCTTATTCTAGGGTAGCAGGTCATGGTGGTTCTGGTGGTGTGATTAAGTTAATTACTGAAAATGATTTAGTGTTACCTTCAATAACTGCAGTTGGTGGAAATGGTGGTGGTGGCGTTTATAGAGATGATATAGTTGCGGGTAATGGTGGTTCTGGTGGATTGGTGTTAGTTACGGCAGATAAGTTGAATATAACTAATCCAATAAATACTAATGGTGGTTCTGGTGGTGGTGGAAGTTATCATGGTGGTCGTGGTGGGAATGCTAGAAGTGTTATATTATATTTTAATGATATCAATTATAGTGGTTATTTAATTTCATCTAGAGGTGGTGCTGCAGGTCGTGCTGTATCTCCATATTTATCAGTTTATTGGGGTGCACCGGGTAACGGTGGAAATATTTATTTATTTAGTGATTTAAATACAAATGTTAGTGATTATGTGTTAAATGTATCTGGTGGTTCTGGATCATATTCCGGTACTCCTGGTAATAAAGCAGTATCTAAACGCACTGTTCCTACAGGGTTTCGTTTGACTTCTAATATAAAAGAACTTAGTACTAATAATCCCTTTTTTGGATCATTACAAATAAGGGTTATTAATCCTGAAACAGGGACATATGTTTCAATTACAAAGACCTATAATGCTTGGTTTGGTGAAACTATAATAGATAATGGTGATGTAAATTCTCTTTTTGGAAGTAAACCGTTGATGTTTATGCTTGCTAAAAAATATTATCTTGAGGTTACAACTTCTGATGATTTGTTTTTCAGTAAAGCTAATTGTGATTTAGGACTTGCAAATTGTGATACTCATTTTGTGGAGTTTAGGCAATATTATGAATAAGGATTTAGATTTTTATGAATAAAAAATATTTTTTGATTGTTGTAGGATTGTTTTTAGTTCTATTTAGTGCAAGTGTTTATGCAGAGTCATATACTTGTACTGATACTGATGGTGGTAAGATTTATGGAGTTGCAGGGACAGTAACATTCACAAATCTCGATTCCGGTATTTCTGCGCCTTTTGTTGATGAATGTGATTTGTTTAATCCGAACCTTCTTCTAGAAAATTATTGTATTAGTCCGACAGGGATGTATGCTACTGAAATTTATACATGCCCTTATGGGTGTAATGCAGGTCAATGTAATCCTGCACCTATTAAGTGTCAATATTATGATTATGATTTTAGTCCTCCTGCTGGACCTGTAAGTGGTTGTGGTAGTGGGTTTACTTGTTGTCTTGATACTTGTATTGCATGTGGTAGTGGTAAAACTGTATGTTGTTCTTTAGACGGTAAAGATGCTTCTTGTTATGATCCATCTGCCGGTGAGTTGTGTCTTGAAGATGGTTCTATAAGAAAGATTAATTGTGATGATTTATCTGATCCTAATTATTGTGATGGTTATTGTGATTTTTGTTCTGACGGTGTTAAAAATTGTGATGAGACTTGTGTTGATGGTGGCGGTTCTTGTGTGACCCAAAATGCAGAAACATTTATCCAATATATCCCTGTGTTTGAGATTGGAAACATTTATCCTATGAGTAGTAATACGGCTTATATATCTAGTCTTTCTATGGTGTTTAGTAATTCTGTATTCTGTTATGATAATATTGATAATGATAATGATTGTTATGTTGATAGTGCGGATACTGATTGTCCGTCTACACCACCGCCTGGTATATGTATAGATGCTGATGGTGATGGTTATGGTGTTGGAAGTTTCTGTTTGGGTACTGATTGTGATGATACAGATAGTAATATTTGGGTGAATTGTGATACAACTCCTCCTGAAGTAAATATTGTGATAAATAATGATGCTATATATACGAACAATTTAACAGTAATATTGAATCTTACCTATTATGATGATGAGTCAGGGGTTGCATCTAACGGATGTATGTTTTCAAATGATGGCGTATTTGATACTGAATCATGGGAAGCTTGTAGTGAAACAAAATTGTGGAATCTTATCGGATTGGATGGTACAAAAACAGTTTATGTGCAAGTAAAAGATAATGATGGTAATGTAAATAGTACTGAGTCTGATTCAATAATTCTTGATACACTTGTTCCTACTATTGTTGTAGAATCTCCATTAAATTCACCTTATATCTATGATACTCAATGGATAATGTTTAATGTTACTGCAAATGATACCATGAGTGGGGTTGTTCAGTGTGAGTTCAGTATCAATAATACGCCAAATAAAACACTGGTCAATGATTTTGGTGATCATTATCACTTTTTTAATAAAAGTGTGTATGTAGGAACTTATGAGGTTATATATTATTGTAATGATTCTGCAGGTAATATGGGCAGTGTTGTTGTTAATTTAGATGTGCAATATGATTGTATGCTTAATGAGGATTTAGATCCTGAATGTAGAACTGTAAAATATTGTTATCTGAATGAATGGATAACTGATTCGGATAATTCTACTGCTGCTTGTTGTTGTATTTCAAGTGGTTATTGGGATGATGTTAGTCTTTGCTGTGATTCCTCAGATGATTGGTTAACTTCTTCTGGTGATGGTGTATGTACTACTGGAGTTATCCGCGGTGAATATTTTGGACCAACATGTAGTTTACCATTTTTGCCTGAAGTAGAAAAGGTATTTGTATGTAATGAAATTGACGTCAATGGGACAAAGGTGTGGTGGAATGGGAGTGATTGGACAATAATGGCACCACAATATTGTGGTTGTACTCAAAATTCTGATTGTGATAGTTTAAATAATGAATTATGTATGGATAATATTTGTCTGATTGCGAATGCACCTGTAATTTTTATTGAGAACATAAATACAATTCATATGGGAGATACGATTGAATTTATTATTGAAATAACAAATAATATGAATGTATCTGATAATGTTGAATTGACTTTGTCTGGAATCATATCTAATTGGGTATGGTTTAAAGGAAAACAAAATATGAAACCACATAATATGGTTGTTACTGTTCCACCTCGATCAAGTAAAAAAGTTATAGTTAATGTATTTGGTGGAAAATTAGGTGTGTACACTCTAAATGTATATGCTGAATCACTTTTGACATTAATGGACAAAACGGCAGATGCCTCAATTAGAATTATTAGTGTGGAACAGTTACCTGGTGCAAAAAAAGTAAATACTCCTGATATGTCTGGAATAAGTTTTGTTTTGGTGCTACTATTTGGATTAGTGACAATGTATTTCCGAAAACCATAAGGGTTGTGTTATTTTTTGATATATAATTGTTATAATTTGTAATCTGAAATAATTTATGGTTATTAATGGTAATGATTATGTACCACCGTATAGAAACATATATAAATTATAGAGTTTAGTATAATATTAACATTTAATTATTTTATGTGAGTGATTAATTATGATAAGTTCAGAAACGCTTGATGCATTGAAAAATATTGGTCTAAACCTTTACGAAAGGAAGCTGTATTCAGCTCTTATTGCAAGGGGTACTTCAAACGTTGGTGAGCTTTCAGAGCTTGCATCGGTTCCAAGGTCAAGGGCATATGATGTCCTTGAAAGTCTTTCTGAGAAAGGATTTGTAATAATAAAACATGCAAAGCCTATGCAGTATGTTGCGGTTGATCCAGTTGTTGCAATTGATAAATCAAAGACTATTTTAAAAGATAGTTTTGATAGGACTATTACTCGTATGAATACATTTTCAACAAGTAATTTCATGAACGAATTATCAGAGCTTTATACTGGCGGACTTTCATTGGTTAATCCTTCTGAACTTTCTGGTTCTTTTAAAGGTAATTATTCTATGAACCTGCATTCCAATACTTTGATTAAAGGTGCTGGAAAGAGTATTGATATAATCACTACGGCATCGGGAGTTAAGAAACTTTGGGATGTACATTCTAATCTTTTTAAGAAAGCAAATAAGAACGGAATAAATATAAGGATTGCAGCACCTATGAATTCTGATAATTCAAATGAGATAAAGGCACTTTCAGAGATTGCTGAAATTCGTGACCTTAAGTCTTCAGAGCATAAACTTCCTGTAGGTAGGATGATGGTTGTTGATGGTAAACAGGTTCTTTTTGGTCTGACTGACGATTCCAAGACTCATGAGAGTCAAGATACTGCCTTTTGGAGCGCAAGTGATCATTTCAGTGAACATTTTGCGCAGAATGTCTTTGAGATGGTCTGGAAACATATTAAATGATTTTTTTATTGATATTTTTTTCTTTATTTTTTCTTTAAAATTTAAAGATAATGTTCTATATTAAATTTATGTCTCTTAAGCATGATGATGAAATTAAAGCTGGTGCCAGAAAGATAGTAGATGATATACTTTCTGGTAAGATTAAAGATAAGGTCGCGCTCAGGAAAGCCAAAATAAAGCTTTCAAGAGAGTCTAGTCTTTCAGGAATAATAAGTAATTCTAAGATATATGAGTATGCAACGGAGGCTGAGAGAAAAGATGTAGGTATTCTTGTGCGCAAGCCGGTACGTACAATTTCTGGTGTCGCTGTTGTTGCTGTCATGTGCAGGCCTGGTAAGTGTCCTGGTAATTGCATATACTGTCCTGATTTTAATGGTGCACCGCGCAGTTATACTGGTAAAGAACCGGCTGCTATGCGCGCCGAACGGATGGGTCACGACCCATTTAAGCAAGTTGAACATCGCCTTTTTCAGTTAGGTGAAATTGGCCACAAGACGTCTAAAGTAGAATTAATTATTATGGGTGGGACGTTTCCTTCTGAGGACTGGGAATATCAGCAAGAGTTTGTAAAGCGATGCTTTGATGCGATGAACGGTTCTTGTTCTTTGGACCTAAAATCTGCGCAAGTTCTTAATGAGACTTCAGAACACAGGTGTGTCGGGATGACTATTGAGACTAGACCTGACTTTTCTAAGCGCGAGCAGATTGATAGGTTTTTAAAGCTTGGCGCCACTCGTGTTGAGCTTGGTGTCCAGACAACTTCTGATGACATATACAAAAAGGTCAATCGTGGGCATACAGTCAAAGATGTGATTGAATCTACAAGGCAACTTAAAGATGCAGGATATAAAGTGTGTTATCATTATATGCCTGGGCTTTTGGTTGGTGCTGAGGATGATTTTAAGCTGTTTTCAGAGCTTTTTATTAATCCTGATTTCAGGCCAGATATGCTTAAAATATATCCTACATTGATAATTAAAGGTACTAAACTGCATGATATGTGGGAAAAAGGGGTGTATGAGCCTTATGATAATAATGAGGCTGTATCTGTCATTGCGCGCATGAAATCAGTCGTACCGTCTTATGTTCGGATTATGCGGGTGCAAAGAGATATACCTGCATATAATATTGAGTCGGGTTCTAGTTGGGGTAATCTTCGTGAGGTTGTTGCTAAAAAATGTGAGGAGTTAGGCATCAGATGTAAATGCATTAGGTGTCGTGAGGCGGGGCACAGTCTGTACAAGAAAAATATCAGGTCTGTAAAACTTGAGATGTTTATTGATAAATATGAGGCATCAGGCGGTGTTGAATTTTTTATTTCTAAAGAGGATAAGACAATTGGTGTTCTTGAGGGTTATCTTAGGATGCGCTATCCTTCGGAGTCTTTTAGGGCTGAGATTGATAAAGATACAGCTATTGTGCGGGAACTGAAAGTTGTTGGGGCTGTTGTTCCTGTGGGCGAGAAAGGTACTTCAATTCAGCATAAAGGTCTGGGTGGTGAATTGATGGTACGGGCTGAAGAGATTGCTAAAGGTGATAAGAAGAACAAGATGGTTGTCATATCTGCAGTAGGCACAAGAAAGTATTATGAAAAGTTGGGGTATGCGCTTGAAGGACCCTATATGAGCAAGGTTTTATCTTAAGCCTAAGTTTGACAGTTTAATGTCTATTTCATTCTGAAAACCTATTTGACAGTTGGCAATTATTGAGCATTTTTGCTTGATTAAATCATATAATTTCTTGATTTTTTACTAAAATAGACTCATTTTGAAATAAAAATAAGACTAAATGTCTCTTTTTTTTATAAATTTTGTAAATTTTAGCCCAAATGTCAAATTCATTTGGCTAATTTTTGTGAATTTTTTGTACTTGTTTAGCAAAAAAATAATCAATATGCTCCGGCCGTTATGGTGTGATTCTCAATAAGTTATAATTGTTACAAAATCAATAGCTAACGCTTAAAAATGTGTTGGTAAAAAATCTTAAAAATTATTTAATCGTATTCTTATAAAATCGATAGCTTGCACCCAATTTAAAAAAGTGTAAATATAATTATTTCAAAAAAGAGTAGTTATCTCTTAAAAAATCAAAATTAAGCAAGACAAAAATTAGCTAAACAAATACAATTTTTTTAATTTTTTGTCTAAATTAAATCTGAATTTCAATATAAATCAAACCATATAACTTATTTTAATTTTGGTATATAAACTGTCAAATAAAGTATTAAAAAATGAGTGAAAAAACAGAATAAACACAATCAATTGGTATATTAATACCTGTCAAATACAGTATTTAAAAAACGTTAAAAAAATAAAAAAGGTCAGAAATGTCAAAGTTGGGCTTAAGCTTTACCTGCGCTTCCAAACAGTTCTATCTTTCTTTTTACTACATCTTCTGCTGCTGTTCTTGCAGGGTCAAGGTATGCGCGAATTTTGTAAGTATCTGGTTTTCTTGCAAATGTATTTTTGATTGATGCGCTGAAAGCTTGCCTAATGTCTGTGTTTATGTTTATCTTGTTGATGCCAGCCTCTACTGCTCTTTTTATGTCTTGGTCTGGGACACCCGATGCGCCGTGCATGACAAGTGGCATCTTAAGTAGCGCTTTTATTTCTTCAATTAGGTCAAATGCTAGTTTTGGCTTGTTCTTGAAAGGACCGTGAGCTGTGCCAATAGCTATTGCTAAAGCATCAACTTTTGTCTCTTTGACAAATCGTTTTGCTTCCTCTGGGTTGGTTAGGAACATGCTTGCGTCGGCAGTTGACATTATGAAGTCAGATATGATTCCTAGCTTTCCAAGTTCAGCCTCAACTGATACTTTTGATAGTTTTGCAAGGTCTACTACTTTTTTTGTCAAGGTTATATTCTCTTCTAATTTGAGTGCTGAGCCGTCAATCATGACTGATGTGTAACCTGCTTTTATGCAGTCTTTTGTCATCTCGACTGTGCTACCGTGGTCAAGATGGAGCGCTATCGGGATATTTTCGTTCTTTGCGGCTGAGGTGACCATGGCTGTGATGTAATCTAGACTCATATACTTTATTGTACTTTCGCTTGATTGTACTATTACTGGAGAATTGAGCTCTCGAGCTGCAGAGATTACCGCCTGCAAAGTTTCCATGTTGGTGAAATTGAATGCACCTACGGCGTAGTTTTCTTTGTCAGCTTTTGAAAGAATCTTTTTTGTAGTTACAAGTGGCATAGTATCACAATCATTAATTTGATTGTTGGTGTTTATATGCTTAATTTAGGTTTAGGGTTGTTGGCGTTTTTTATTTTTGTATATTTATTATGGCACGGTCCATTTTTTTGAGTGATTTCAAACAAAATGTAGTTAATTAAATACCTTCATTTCTTTTGTAATTCAACGTGAAATGTGTATATTAAATAGATCTCCGCAGGAGTTTATAAACAAACAATATTTAAAAAATATTCAAAATCACTCACTTTTTGGACAGGCCTTTATTATAAAATCTATATATATGGAATTCAACTAAAATAGAATAGTAATTTCATATATTATATAGTGGTTAATATGTCAGAAGATAAATATGTTTTGTGGTTTAAACAGATTGGAAAAGAAGATACAGCTCGTGTCGGTGGTAAATCTGCAAATTTAGGTGAAATGGTCAACAAGGTTAATGTGCCTGTTCCTCCTGGTTTCGCGACAACTTCAGAGGCATATCAGCATTTCTTGGAATATAACAAGCTTAAGGATCTTATTAAAGATACACTTACAGGTCTTGATACTCATGACATGCGCGCACTTTCTGCGGCAGGAATTAAGGTCAGGACAGCTATACAGAAGGCAAATATGCCAGCAGACCTTGAACATAAGATGCTTGACGCCTATAAAAAGCTTGGTGTCATGATATCGCAGCTTAATCCTCTTGTGGCAATAAGGTCGTCTGCAACTGCTGAGGATCTTCCAGGTGCAAGTTTTGCTGGACAGCAGGATACTTACCTTAATGTCTCTGGTGAGAAAGACATAATACAGAAAGTTAAGGACTGCTATGCTTCTCTTTTTACTAACCGTGCGATATCGTATCGTGTGGATAAAGGGTTTAGCCATTTTGATGTAAGCCTTTCTGTCGTTTTTCAGAAGATGGTAAAAAGTGATACTGCAGTATCTGGTGTCATATTTACTCTTGACCCTGATTCGGGCTTTGATAATGTGATTACAATAACGGGTTCATATGGTCTTGGAGAATATGTAGTTCAAGGTATTGTGACTCCTGATGAATTTATCGTGTTCAAGCCTAAGATGACAATTATTGAGAAAAAGATGGGCACTAAAAAAGTTAAGCTTGTCAGATCAAAGAATGGCAATGTCGAAAAGAAAATATCTAAGGAAGATTCAGAACGTTTCTGCATAACTGACGAAAATGTTTCTGAGCTTGCTAAGTATGCGATGGCTATTGAAAAGCATTATGGGTGTCCGATGGATATTGAATGGGCACTTGATGGTGATACTAAGAAGATTTATATTGTTCAGGCAAGACCTGAGACTGTGCATGCTACAACTGATTCTAATAAATTGTTAAAATATGTACTTGAAGGTGAAGGCAAGAAGCTGTTTACAGGTCTTGCTATAGGCAGGAAGATAGGTACTGGTAAAGTCAATATAATAAAAGATGCAGGTGAGATACACAAGTTCAAAAAAGGTGATGTCCTTGTCACTAAGATGACTGATCCTGATTGGGAACCTATAATGAAGATTGCTTCAGCTATCATAACTGATGAGGGTGGCAGGACTTCTCATGCGGCAATTGTCTCAAGAGAGATGGGTGTTCCGTGTGTTGTGGGTTCTGAGGTCGCAACTAAAATATTGAAAACTGGAAATATTGTGACTGTTGACTGCTCGGCAGGTGAAGGCGATGTTTATGAGGGTGAGCTTAAGTACAGGATAGATGAGAAAGATCTTAAGACAATACCTAAAACTAAAATTGATGTAATGATAAATCTTGGAGAACCTAGCCAGGCATTCTCTTTGTCTAAGTTGCCGGTTGCAGGTGTGGGTCTTGCGCGTGAGGAATTTATCATTTTGAGCGAAGTAAAGGCGCATCCTATGAAACTTATAGCTGATGGTAAGAGTGAACTTTATACAAATGCTCTTACGACCGGAATTGGTAAAATTTGCGCAGCATTTTATCCAAGACCTGTAATTGTGCGTCTGAGTGATTTCAAGACTGATGAATATGCAACACTTGAGGGTGGCGCTAAGTATGAGCCTAAAGAAGATAATCCAATGATTGGTTGGAGAGGTTCATCAAGGTATTACGACAAGGATTTCTTGCCTGCATTCAAGCTTGAGTGTGAAGCTTTGCGCAGAGTACGTTATGAGATGAATCTTGATAATCTTATCATTATGGTACCTTTCTGTAGGACTATTGAGGAAGCAAAGAAAGTGAAGGTTCACCTAAGTAATTACGGTCTTGACCAGAAGAAAGGTCTTAAGATATTTGTAATGGCTGAGATTCCATCAAACATTATACTTGCAGACAAGTTTGCTGATGAGTTTGACGGTTTCAGCATAGGTACAAATGATCTTACGCAATTGACTTTAGGTATTGATAGGAATTCTGAAAAGATGAGCTATCTTTACGATGAGCGAAATGAAGCGGTCGAGAGAAGTGTGGCATCTCTTATAACTGATGCACACAAGCATAGTCCGCGCAGGAAAGTGGGTCTTTGCGGGCAGGCACCGTCTGATTATCCTGACTTTGCCAAGTTCTTGGTCGAGTGCGGTATAGATTCTATATCTGTCAATCCTGATGTTGCTCTTGATACGATACTACTGGTTGATAAGATGGAGAATAAATTGAATTCGTCTAAACATGTATTACATAAAGTCCGGTCAAAATTATTTAAGAATTAAGGGGTGTTGCTCCTTTTTTTTTATTTTTTAAATATTATTTCAGTTTCAAAAGTTTTATAAAGTTAATTGTTTTAGGTTTGTTTATGGTTAGTAGTTATAATGTTAATGTAGATGAGTATGTTAAAGAAGTGGGATATCGTCTTGAAGTTGTAGCTTTATTGGTTGGTAAGATGGGTAGGGATAAAGAAAAATACCAATATGATGATTTTTTGACACAATCTACTTTTAATCAGGTTGATTTTTTAAAGGGTAAAAGTTTGGGTGATGAAATACCTGTATCTGAATATTCTGATGCTGTAAATTTGTACCATGATACTCTTGAAAGTATTTTGGTAGATTTAGAAAGTGATAAAAAACAATTAAAATGTATTTCAATTGATAAATATCAGCATATTAAATTATTACTTGATAGTCTTGTCGGTGGAATTAAACATAAGTCTGTATCGGATGTTCCACATCTTTTGAGGTATATGTATGATGTTGTTAATAAAAAACCAAAAGATAATTATTTTAAGAATTTGTAATTTTGGTTTATTATTTTAAAGCAGACTTGCCAGGTATGGTAAGGCAATAAATGTGCCTATTGTGCTTCCTAGGTTTGAGAACACTACAATTAATAAAATTCTTGTAACTCGGTTTTTCCAGAAGCCTGTGATGCCGTCTATTTTTGATAAGGATTCAAAGTCTTTTACTCGTGGTTCTTTTATTTTTGCTTCTGAAAGGCCTGCAAACCATCCCGCTGCAAGCATAGGGTTGAGTGATGTTAATGGTGCAGCAATAAATGCGATTAGTATTGTTATCGGGTTTGCAAGGGCGATTGCTGCGCCAAGCGCTGATAATGTGCCGTTTATAATCATCCATTTGTAGAGCATGTATAGTGTAACTTCGGTGCCGTGACCCATGAAGCCGTATATTATGAGTGCTGTGAATATTAATGGTATGGACCAGCCAATGTATCTTGTGATGCTTTTATTTTCTGGTATATCTTCGAGTGTCTTTAGGTCTGTTGTATTTTTTAGGTTCCTTTTGATTCCTGGGACATGACCTGCACCGACTATTACTACTATCTTTTTCCCTTTTGTGTCTTTTATCTTTTGAGCAAGGTATGTGTCTCTTTCGTCAATCAGTACTTTTTTTATGTTGGGTATGTACTCTCCTAACTCTTTGAGCATTTCAGATAGCATGTTTTCTTTTTTCAGCTGTTCAATCTTTTTTTCGTCAATCTTTTCGTTTTCAAAAAACATGCCTTCAAAAAGTATGAACATAAGCTTGAATTTTTCTATGAGTCCCATCATTTTCCAAGCACGATTTAGCGTTATCTGTATGTCACGATCTATAAGGCTTATTTTTATCTTTTCTTTTTTTGCAGTTTTGACTGCTTCAATCATTTCGCTTCCTGGCTGGACTTTGACGTTTTCACCCATCTTTTTTTCAAAATTGGAGAGAAGGAGGTTTGAGAGAAATAAGTAGGCTTTCTTGTCTTTTATCAGGTCTGTAATCTTTGTGTTTTCCCATTTCTTTTTCTTTGTCATCGCATCGTACCGTGACTGACATAGCTCAACACAGACTGTATCTGGCTTTTCTTTTTCTATTGTGGATTTTACAAGGTCAGCGCTTTTTTTTGATATGTGCGCTGTCCCTACAAGAATTATCTCTTTTTTATCAATTATAATCTTGTCTATGTTTTTTTGCATAAAGAATATGTGAGAGATAAATATAAAAATATGGTACTTGTTTAGCAAAAAAATAATCAATATGCTCCGGCCGTTATGGTGTGATTCTCAATAAGTTATAATTGTTACAAAATAAATAGCTAACGCTTAAAAATGTGTTGTTAAAAAATCTTAAAAATTATTTAA
>JAHYJO010000025.1 GCA_019429125.1 Nanobdellati archaeon
CGCTCAAAAGATTTCATACATATTATATGCCTATTTAGGCATATATAGTTTTCGGTCTTTTTAGACCAAAAACGAATGAGTTAATAAAAATTAAAGGGTTATATGCCTAAAAATTAGGGAGGTCAGGATTAAATGAAAAATTGAAGTAAATGTACTAAAAATAGCCAACTGTCAAATAGATATTCTGAATGAAATAGTTAACAAACTGTCAAACTTGAGTTATTATTTCTTATCAAATATACAGACAATCAAGACCCCTAAATTAAATAGTAACTAGACATAAATAATTTAAGAAAAGAAAAAATATAATCTACTTCAGCCTCAATGCATCAAGATTATGCGGGAACTGAGTCTCAATCTTAAACATCTTATGAAGATTCCTGCCAAAATCAACAATGTTCCTCGCTTCACCATGATTAAGTATTATACGCTCAGGTTTTGACTTCAAACGAGATATATAATTAGTAAGCTGTGAACGGTCTGAATGCGCACCAAAACCATGTGCAGTCTCAACCTGCATATTCATACGGATTGTATTTCGCGTATCATTTGCAGTCTTGTTTGGCATAGGCAAGTTTCTCCAGCCCATCTGTATACTGCGCCCTAAAGTACCTTCAGCCTGATATCCCACAAACACTAACGTATTTCTCTCATCATCAGCAAGACACCTAAGATATTCCATAATAGGACCACCTGTAACCATACCAGAGGTGGTTATGATTATTGCAGGACCACCATCAATGACAGCCTTACGTTCAGTAGGACTTGCCACCCTCTTAAATACTTTATTGATAAATGGATTATTTGAATAATGAAATATCTGTTTCTGTAAATCCTTAGACAAGAATTCAGGATAAGTAGTATGTATTGCAGTTACATCCCAAATCATGCCGTCAAGGTACACAGGAACATCAATCTCCTTATTGTCAGCTAATTCAGCAAAAAATATCATTAGTTCTTGAGCACGACCGACAGCAAAGGATGGTACTACCACTTTCCCCCCTCGTTTGAGAGTCTCTTTAATTATAGACACAAACTTTTTCTCAGAATCAAATTTAGAAGGCATCTTATCAACCATACCACCATAAGTGGATTCCATAATCAATGTTTCACATCTCTGGAAATTCATACTTGCAGGATCAAAAAGCCTACTCTTACCATACTTGAAATCCGCAGTATATACTAAATTATGAAGACCTTCACCAATATGTATATGAGATATTGCCGAACCTAAAATATGCCCCGCATTATGAAATGTAAGACGCATATCCCCAGTTATATCCGCAACATGGCCATAATCCATAACTATAGAATGCTTGACTGCGCTTTTTATACCCTTACTAGTATAAGGAGCACCACCAGTCTCATTCTGCATAGTCTTTATGTAATCCAACTGTTGAAGTATCATGATATCTCGTGTAGGCGCTGTAAGATATGTTGGCCCATCATACCCATATTCATATAGATATGGAAGAAAACCAGAATGGTCAAGATGTGCATGACTTATTATGACAGCATCAAGATCTTCAATATCAAATTCTGGTATCTCAAGGTATGGATGTCTTTCAGCAACAGATGCAACATTTACCCCACAATCAAGAAGAACTCTGCTCTTTTTAGTCTGAAGAAGTATGGCTGATCTGCCCACCTCTCTTGCAGACCCTAAAAATGAAACACGTGTCCAACCTTCTTTTGAACCTTTATCCATCCGTATCTGTTCACCGATACGATTAAGGAAACGTTGCCTATATTTTGATTCACTATGAATTATTTCTCGTGCCTTATCAACAATCTTTGATTGGATAAGAGGTATTCTTTTTATTACAGGACTCCAACAGGTTGCACTCTTTATCTCTTTAAGTGTCTCGCCCTGTTTACCAATTATCAAACCAGGTTTTTTAGCATAAATTATAACCCTACTAAATTCAGGTTCAAAAAGAATTTCACCAACTTCAGCATCAGATGGTGCAATCTTTCTTATTTTTGCAGTAGCAATATCCTGTTTTTCACAGATTGCAGGATCCGGTCTTATATCTATTCTTTTTCTTAACAACTGGACAAGTTCCCTTATTTCCTGACTACTTTCAATAAAGAAATTTCTATTTTTTGTATACAGCACTATATCCGAACCTTCAAAAAGTGTTTTTGTAATCATTGAGCCTGCTGGAAGCTTGCTCTTTATTTCATTAAGATTCATAGACTTCACCAGATATTAAAATTGGATATAAGATATATATAAAATATATCTAAAATATAAATAAAAAATTATATAATTAAATATAATATAAAAATGATAATATTAAATTAAAAAAATGAAAGTGAAAAACTAAAAAAATAAAATCTTATTTTTTCAATTTCAATATATCAGCTTCAGGAACCCATCGAATCCCTTCTTTTGTAATGACTGCAACATCAACTGAATAACCACCAGTAGCCATATCTCTTTTCTTTGCAACCATAAGAGCACTGTGTATCAATTTAAGTCCATCATCAACAGACATGCCTTCAGTATAAGCATCTTCCAATACTCCTAAAGCCATAGGTGACCCGGAACCTGTAAATGCAAATGTCTTAGCATCTTCAATTGCTCCTGCAAGATCAATTGAATAAACGTGAGGACCTGTTGAATCATATCCTCCTAAAAGTATCTGAACCATATCAGGTCTATATGATTTGAAAGATGTTCTTAAAATTGTTGCCAAAAGAGATGCTGCCATCTTGGCTGTAACTTCTCCTTCCTGAAAACTATAAAGCTTAAGTTCAGCAGACATTAATTTTGCCAATGCCTGCCCATCCCCTGCAGTACCTGCAATAGTCATAACAAGATTATCTGAAATCTGTAAAACTTTTGTCATTGTCTCGCTTGCAACAAGATAACCCATAGATGAACGCTGATCAGCGGCCATAATAGTTGCATCATTGCAGACCATACCTAAAGTTGTTGTACCTGTCTTAACTATATCCATAAGAATTACACCCCGAGAAGAAGCTAAAGTTTAATTAATGCAAAATCTTTTTAAGTGTTTCTATTTATACTGACCTAAATATTCAAAAATATTAAACGCGAACAATTAATATAATCACTATAAAAAACAATAATGTTATTTTCTCAATGTTTTTTTCCAGAACTTGAAACAAATTTTGTCTCAGAACCGCAGATATCACATATTTCTTTATCCGTATCAGCACCACATGCAGTACATTTTCTGCGCCATTTCAAGACCCTCTTGATACCTTTCTGTGACACTGCCAGATATTTCAATCCGAGAGACTTCACAGTATTTTGTATACCATAATCATCTGTGACAACTACTGCCTTTTTCCCTTTCCTTACAAATTCCATACAAAGTGCAATTACATTTATATCAGTTGCTGAAAGCTTATCACCTGTATCTTTAAGCTTGTCCTTTACAGCATTTACATATTCATCTTTGGACGATAAAATAGAAAGCCCCGACTTGACAAGCATATCAAACTGTATTTGAGCATAAGGATCTTTTATCTCTTCTGACACCTCATATACAGTCACACATGCCTTTTCAGAAAACCTATCACTATATTTCTCTAAAAACACAGTACTATCAAGAATGTATATCACATCATTATCCATTGTATCATTATCAAATAGATTCATAAGATATACTTTCACCGAAAAGACATATAAATGTCACATAACAAAATGATGATAACAGATAAATGATAATGCATACAGCACTATAAATTATAAGATTACTATAAATATAAATCTGACTAATAATAAAATCAGATTAATAATATAATAACTAATAATAATATAATTAATACTAATAAAAGGTAATAATGATGGCAGAACTTTCATTATCTTCAGTTGAAAAAATCCTAAAGGACGCAGGCGCAAAAAGAGTATCAGATGACGCAATAAGAGAACTGAGAAAGATAATAGAAGAATTTGCAGAAGATATTGGGACAGAAGCTGTCAAAGTAGCAGAACATGCAGGACGAAAGACAATAAAAGAAAAAGACATAAAATTTGCCACAAGACAGTATTAATTATAAATCTCAATTTTTAAATTTAATCTTGACTATCTCAAAACTCACAAATCTTTATAAATATTTCAGATAACAATTAATTATTACAATCATAAATAAAATATTCTCGCGCTTAAAAATATTAAAAGAAGGTGTAATTCAAATGGCAATGGATAGTAAACAAATAAATTCAAGAGACGCAAAAAAAGGAAATTATGTCATATTTGATGACGTCGTATGTAGAGTTCTTGACAACAAAATTTCAAAACCGGGAAAACATGGTGAAGCAAAATGCCGAATTGAAGCAGTAGGTATACTTGACGATAAGAAAAGAGTCCATATAAGTCCTGCAGGACACAGGTTGATTTCACCAATACTTGACAAAAGAACATGCCAAATATTAGCTATCTCAGGCAACAATGCACAAGTCATGGATATGGAATCTTTCGAAACTTTCGACATAGAGATACCAGAAGATCTAAAAGAAACAGTACATGAAGGCGAAGAAAAAGGTTATTGGACTATTTTAGACAAAAAAGTATTTACAGAATAAGAGATTATTCCATTACACCCTTTTTTTATTTCTTTATAATTTTTATATATTAAGTACTTAATTTAACTATTATTGACTATGATTAAATCCAACAACTACATAACCTTTTTAAAATAAAAACCATCCATACAATTAATTATGTTACAAAGTATTAATAAAATATAACCGAAACAAAAAACATAAAAGATATAACATCTAAAACTCAAAACATAAGGTGACTTGATGATGACAACATATATTATAGGGCACAAAAACCCTGACACAGACTCTATCTGCGCAGCCATTTCTTACGCAGACCTAAAAAACACAATAGTAACCACCAAAGAGTTCCAACCAGCAAGATCCGGAAACATAAACGATGAAACTCGATTCATACTTAACAAGTTCAACGCAAAAGACCCAATCTTATTAGATGATGCAACAGGCAAAAAAGTAATCCTTGTAGATCACAGCGAACCAAAACAGCGACCAGAGAACATAGATAAAGGCGAAATAGTGGAAGTCATTGACCATCACAACATAAATTTCCAGCAAGCAACTCCAATTATATTCCATTCAGAACCTGCAGGAAGCACATGCACAATTATTGCAAAGATGTATTTTGAAAAAAACATAAACATACCAAAAACTATAGCAGGCCTTCTTTTGGGCGCAATAATCTCAGACACAGTCATCTTCAAATCACCGATAACGACAGAGGAAGACAAAGAAATCGCGAACAAACTAAAACCAATCGCAGATATAAACGACCTAAATAAATTCGGCATAGACATGTTCAACGCAAAATCCGGCTGGAATAAAAAGACCGCAAAAGACATAATCACAACAGATTACAAAGAATACGAACTTGGTGGCAAAAAGATTGGTATAGCCCAAGTTGAGACCGTTGACGCAAGCGAACTAGAACCCCGAAAGCAAGAGTTCTTAAAAGAGATGAAAACAATAAAAGACAAAAGCAAACTTGACACAATAATAGTTCTTCTGACAGACATAATAAAAGAAGGTTGCATTGCATACATATTAAGTGACTGCACAGACATGATAGAAAAAACATTTGAAAAAAAGATAAAATACAACGAAATGTACTTACCAGGTATCCTTTCAAGAAAGAAACAGATTGTTCCACCACTTGAGAAAGCATTGTCTTAAATAAAGAGAGATGACAATATGCCAAACATACAAAAACTAAAAGACATTGAATAGACATTAAACACAGAAGAAAATGTCTAGATAGCATGCCCCAGCTCTTGAATTCTGCAAAATGGGATTTATCTACGCAAAATTTACACCAGGTCAAGAATTAAAAATCCATTATCACAAAAGACAAGAAAATGGTGATGAAATTTTCATATTCCCTTATGAAGGCGAAATACTTCTCAAAACAATTGAAGGTAATAAAATAAACGAAGAACCATACACTATTGAACCTGAAAATCCAAGAAGCATAGCATTCAAAGACAAAGAACCCCATGGTCTAAAAAACACAGGAGACAAAGACCTCATATTCCTTGCTCTATACGCACCAACCTTTATTCCTGGTGAAGTCAAACATTACAACCTCCACAATCTTTAAAAAGATATTGCAGTAATTTATTATATTATATGGCCGACAAGGCTAGAAGTCTGTTCGCTTCGACTTAGGTTGTATATCCGACTTATTTTTTCAATAAAAATAATCATAATTGAGGTTTGATATAATATGTTCCAGATACAAAAATTTGAAGAATCTATACGAGTGCCCCCAAAATACATAGGACTTGACATAAAAGATTCAGTCAGCAAAAGCCTTGCTGAAAGGTTTGAAAACAAAGTTATAAAAGATATAGGAGTAATACTTACCATAAATGAAATATCAGATATAGAAAACGGCAAAATTTTAGTAGAGGACGCAGGTGTATATTATAAAGTAACCTTTGAAGCACTTGTTTATGTACCAATGCTTTATGAGATCATTGAAGGTGATGTTGTAGATATAACCAACTTTGGTGTCTTTGTAAGATTCGGACCGATTGACGGTCTCTGCCACGTATCTCAAGTAATAAATGATTATGTCAGCTTTGAAGAACATTCAAGAGTACTTGCCGCAAGAGACACAAATAGAATACTTAAAGTCGGCGACGAGATAAGAGCAAGAATAATCGCAGTCAGCCTAAGTAAAGGCGAAGTAAACAAGATAAACATAACAATGCGACAACCATATTTAGGTTCAATGACATGGATTAATGAAGAAAAAGAAGCAAAACTTAAAGCACAGGAAAAAACAAAAAAATAAGGTGTTAATATGGAAAGTGCATGCAAAATATGTAATAGGCTTGTAGAAGGCAATGAATGTCCTGTATGCAAAAGCCAAGAACTTACAAAAAACTGGAAAAGTGTTATTATAATTTTTAACCCTGATTGTGAGATTGCAAAAAAGACAGGGTTTGAACTACCAGGAAAATATGCATTAAAAGTTCTATAATATAGAAAACATTATGGTGAACTATATGAAAATTGAGATTACTGAAACAAACGAAAATCAACTGCTTGATAGAAAAGATATCAAATTCAAGATAATGCAGACTGGAGCTACACCCAGCGAGAAACAAGTACTTAAAGAGCTCGCAAAAATATTAAAAATTGACAGCACACACATAATTATCGAAGCCATACATCAGAAATACAGCGCACTTGAATCTAACGGCATTGCAAAAGTGTTCAAGAAAGCAATAAGAGTACTAACTGAAGAAGAGAAGGCAGAAGCAACTGAAGAAAAAAAAGAAAAAGCTCCAGTAGCTGAAGAGATAAAAGCTGAGACTGCTGAAGAAAAAAAAGAATGATGGTGATATCTTATGGCAAAAAAAACACTTAAAGCAGGAAGAAAAAAACATTTTAACGTCCAGGCAGGAAAACTTTACAAGATAATAGAGGGAAAGCTTGTAAAAAATAACAAAAACTGTCCACGATGTAAAAAGACAATGGCAAACGCAAAGGGCAGAGAATTCTGTGGTGGATGCGGTTACACGATTTCTGCAAAGAAAGAGTAAATATTCTCTCTTTTATTTTTTATTTAAATATACATATTATTTTATCTACTTATGATAGTTCGTACCCTTAATTATAGAAAACCCGCGATACACCTGCTCAAGTAGCATAATTCTCGCAAGCTGATGATTGAAAGTCATAGGCGAAAAAGATATCAATTTATCAGCACGCTTCTTAATTCTATCCCCGAAACCGTAAGCTCCACCGATAACAAAAACAATATCATCATTTTTTTTCAGTTCATCTGCAAACTTAAATGAATCCATGCTAGCACCTAAAACATCTAAAGCATATACTTTCTGACCATCTTTAATCCTGCCACAGATTATTATATCCTCTTTCTCAATTATCTCCGCAGGAGTTCTGGACTTGTCTTCCTTAAGTTCAACAAGCTCAAATTTAGAAAAACGCTGTATCCTCTTAATAAAATCGATTTCATAGTCTTTTAGTACAGGATTATTTTTGCCTACTGCAATAATCTTTATCATGATAACAAATTATACACAAAAATATTAAAAGACAATCAAAAAACACTGAAAACATTAATAAAATAAATCAATATATCATTAGTATGAACAAAACATCAATATTAAGATCTAATGATTTTATGAACTTAAAAAATAGAGAACATTACATCTCAGACATAAACCCAAACGAAATCCTACAAAAGATAACAATAGGTAAAACATATCATAAATGGGTATATCTAATGATACAGGAACTTGAAAAAAAACGGATACACTACATCCGACAATATAAACGGTAACACCCCTTTTAAAATCTCTTTCTCAAAAAAAACATTATTTGAAAAACAAAAAGAAAACCCAATAAATTATATATCTGTCCGTTACAGCCAAGAAAATCGTCCATTAAACCAAGTTGAAATATACTCAAATCACATAAAAATATATATTAATAATGATACTAATAACAAAAGCCTAACCATACAAGAAGCAACAAATAAGATACTCAGAATAATAAAACAATGATAAAATGGGGCTGCCCGGATTTGAACCGGGGTCATAAGCTCCCAAAGCTCACAGGATGACCAAGCTACCCCACAGCCCCATATATTAGATTTCATCATTTACTAAAAAAACTTTATATATCTTAGCAAAAGATAACATTAAAAACACAACCAAAACAAAACCTTTATATATATAACAGTGTTATATATTATCATGACTGATAAAAATGCAACACCAAAAATAATATACTTAGACAACAGTGCAACCACACAAGTACACCCCCTAGTAAAAGATGCAATCATCCCCTATTTAGAAAACCTATACGGCAACCCCTCAAGCTTACACACAAAAGGACAGGAAGCAAAAAGAGCAATTGAAACAGCACGAAAACAGGTTGCAACCCTCATAGGCGCAACACCAAACGAAATCACATTCACAGGTTCAGGAACTGAAAGCAACAATCTCGCACTTAAAGGCATAGTCTCAAAAAACAAAAACAGAGGAAATCATATAATTACCACAAAAATAGAGCATAAATCCATCCTGAACAGTGCAAAATGGCTTGAAACAGAAGGTTTTAAAGTAACATACTTAAACGTTGACAAAAACGGCACAGTTGACATTGAACAACTAAAAAAAGAGATACGACCCGAAACAATTCTTGTATCTGTGATGTTTGCAAACAACGAAGTGGGAACAATACAGCCGATAAAAGAGATTGGTGAATTCCTGAAAGACAAAGACATCTATTTCCATACAGATGCAGTACAAGCCGTAGGAAAAATCCCAATAAACACAGAAGAACTAAATATTGACATCTTAACAATAAGCAGCCACAAGATACACGGTCCAAAAGGTGTAGGCGCACTCTACATAAGAAACGGAACAAAGATCAACCCCATAATTCACGGAGGTGGTCAAGAAAAGGAACTCAGGTCAGGAACAGAAAATGTCCCAGGCATCGTAGGTCTTGGAAAAGCGGCAGAGATTGCAAAAGACACTCTTGAAAGTAACATAAAACACTTAAACATGCTCAGTAAAAAGCTTGAAAAAGGAATTTTCAAAAGCATACCAGAACTCATACTTAACGGTCACCCAGAAAACAGGATACCAGGAAATGTAAACATCTCTTTCAAATACGTAGAAGGAGAAAGTGTCATGCTCATGCTTGACTGTGAAGGAATCTGCGTATCAACAGGCTCAGCCTGCACATCAAAAAGTCTAAAACCTTCATACGTCCTTAACGCCATGGGCAAAGAGATTGTCTTCATGCACGGCTCAATAAGATTCTCTATAGGCACATTCAACACAGAAGAAGAAATAGACACAGTAATAAAAACACTTCCGACAATTATAAAAAATCTAAGAGCCTTAAGTCCCATATATAACAAGAATTAATAAAAATTAATAAGACTAACAAGAATTAATGACAAATAAAATTAGATGGTGATAATTATGTATTCCAAAAAAGTCATGGAAAATTTCAAACACCCAAAAAACCAAGGTGAGATCAAAGACGCAGACGGTATAGGCGAAGTAGGCAACCCAGTCTGTGGTGACATAATGAGAATCACAATCAAAGTAAAAGATGACAAGATTGAAGATATAAAATTCAAGACATTCGGTTGCGCAGCCGCAATTGCTACATCATCTATGATAACAGAGCTTGCCAAAGGAAAGACTCTTGACGAGGCAAAAAACATAACAAGAAAAGATGTCTCAGATTCGCTTGACGGTCTGCCACCTATAAAAGAACACTGCTCAAATCTGGCATCTGAAGGCCTAAACAAAGCAATTGACGATTATCTGATGAAAAAGAAAGAATAAACATCATACATCCTTCAAGAATTTCTGCAGATAGACCTCACAGAGTCCTTTATACTTACCCCAATGATTCTTGGCAAATTGACGAATATATTTATCAGACAAATCCTCAGAAACCCCATAATCATCCCTTATTATCTTCTTAATAAGCGAATCCACATAAAAAAAGTCATACTTGCGCCTCTGAAAAAGCATGAATATATCAATTGAATAAGGGCCTATACCTTTGACACCTGACAACGTATAAGCATCATCAACAACATTTTTACCAGACATAAATTTAGCAATATTGACAATATAATCAGCCCGGTATCCTACCCCGCAATTTTTAAGAAGACTGGCATCAGCAAGTATATCACAAGGCTCAGGAAACACAACACCCGAACCATAAGCCTCAACTATTTTTGCAACCATACCCTTATACTGCGCAAAACTAACATTCTGAGAACATATTATGGACACGAGTGCTTCAAAGTCAGTAAATGCAGACAAAAGCCGATTACCATAGATTTCATCACTGAACCGGGAAAGCACCTTATCCTCAGAACAAATTGAATAAAGGTCTGAAATTTCTTCCATAGTGCCTAAACAATATGAAACTCGCTCTATAAGAACCTCAACCTCAGCTTGATTCAGCTCAGCCTCAAATCTAACAATAAGCTTTTGATTCTGCTGAAAAAACCTCATGGTGACTAACTTACCATTTACCCTAACCACCTTTTCAGCCTTATCATAAAAGAAGAAAAAGAATGGCTTGTGCCTAACTATGTTATCCAGATTGAAATCACAAGCCAAAGGAATGACAATCTCACCCATAAGATAAGACTACATGACAACTTATTTATAATAATCGAAAGAAATAATAGAAGATTAAATATGAAACTCACACAAACAATACTCTACATACTCCTAATGATATCAATTATAACCACCCCAGTTAGTGCTGACAGTACTGACACTTGCACAATAGACAAAATTGACATACACTACTTTTACAGCACCGGCTGCTCCCATTGCGCAAATGTAAAACCGCTCATAGACAAACTTGGAAATAAAGAACAATACCCCGATATAGAGATTCATATCCACGAGATCCACAACGAAGCTGATTACGAGCTTTTCGATACTGCCTGTAGCCAATTCAACATAGACACAAAAGGAGTACCCTTAGTAATAATAGGTGACACATACTATCAAGGTGACACAGAAATCCTTGAAAAACTTGAAAATAGAATACTTGAAAACAGAACAGAAGACAAACATTGCAAACTATTATGCGAACAGATTAACACAGTAACAATCGGAAAAGAAAAACTAAAACTGACCTGGCCACTGATATTAACAAGTGGTCTTATAGATGGAATAAACCCTTGCGCATTCGCAGTTCTAATATTTTTGGTAGCTGCACTCCTTGCAGTAGGAAACAGAAAAAAAATGCTAAAGATTGGCATGGTTTACATAATCACAGTCTATATAACTTATTTCATTGCAGGTTTCGGACTTCTCTCAATAATTCAGTATGCCGGAATCACAAGAATAATCTTCACCATTGCCGCAACAATAGCAATCCTCTTCGGCCTGATAAACATAAAAGACTACTTCTGGTACGGTAAAGGTATAACATTAAAGATTCCTGAAAACAAGAAAACAATAATCTCAAAGTATTCAAAGAAAGCAACAATACCCTCAGCCATAGTTTTAGGTTTCCTTGTATCTATGTTCGAACTACCATGCACAGGTGGCGTCTATTTCGTAATTATAGGACTTCTATCAAGCAACATGACACAAATTGCAGCAATACCATACCTTTTGGTCTACAATCTAGCATTCATCGCACCATTGATAGCAATCCTTGCACTGATATACACAGGCGCAGATCCAAAAACAATTGATAAATGGCGCCTTGACGAAAGAAGATGGATGAAACTTGCAATAGGATTATTAATGATTGGACTTGGCATATTAATGCTTGGTGGATACATCTAAAACAAAAATAGTTCTAAATCCCCCCCTATAAATGCACAAAACTAAAAATATTTATGTATAGTTAACACTCCAAAAAATAATCCAACATTTATTTTGCAGTATTTTCAAGACACATTAGCACACCTTCTTCAATCTCAAGTTTTGGACTTCCCGGAAAAGACCGCAGAATTTGGGTACTACAGCCAATTTCCTAGTTATGAATTAAATTTAAAGAAGGTGATTCAATCTTAAGTTTTTTGAAAATATCTTCAGTTTCTTTACTATATTCTGTAATTATTTTTGTCTTTAAAGAACCCATATTAATTTCAGAAATTCTAACTCTTTT
>JAHYJO010000026.1 GCA_019429125.1 Nanobdellati archaeon
TCTTAATTGAAATATCATTAATCATAACAAAATCGTTGCCGTTTTTATACTCTTCAAATAATTTACGAAATTTAATCTCATCACTATCTGAATTAACCGGACCTAATGTTTTTAGAACTTTATGTTTGCAGGTATTATCTGCCCAGTAACTCTCTACAATTTTGGCAGAACGATACTTTTTACCTTTGACTGTTTTTGTAGTAATTGTCAAATACATATAATATTATATGGGTCAAGCAAGTATATATAGTTATGTGTCTAATTCGTAGCTAGATTTCCTATAGAAAATCAATAACAGCAGTAATCAGAAGGGGTTTAAAAACCATCAAGTCCTAAAGTTGAGATATATTGAAAAATTAGACAATATAATATACAGAACATACAGAACATACAACACACACATAAAAACAAATCCGTGCATAATCCTTTTCAGCAGAAAACCATTACTTGAGAAATCCTGCAACTTTATAAACTTAAATGATTTCAAACTGGATGAGAACAGATAGACAGGTGCCTAACAATCTTATTTATTTTATTTCATATACTCTTCTTCCCACTTATCTAACTCTTCATCGTCAAATTCACTGGAAATCTCAGCGCGTATCTCTTTTTCTTCATTAAATTTATCTTTTATTCTAAGACCAAAAAGAACTCCACTAATAAACCCAGCCACATGCGCACCATAGGCGATATTGTCAGGATTGACCCCTGTAATTATACCCACAACATCAAAAAACACATAGACTACTGCATAAAAAAGCATAGGCAAAGGCACACCAAGATATATCATCAATCTGGGTCTAAGGACCGAGAGTATACCGATAATACCATATATAGCACCACTTGCACCAATAGATAGACTTAAAGGATACATAAATATTGTCGCCAATCCTGCAAAGATACCAGACAAGATATATCCTATTAGAAACTTTTCAGAACCTATTATCCTCTCAAGCACTATACCGAAAAGCCCGAGCGCAAACATATTGTACAACAAATGCTCAAAGCCTGAATGAAGAAACATTGAAGTCACAATAATCCACGGTTCTGCAATAAACTTAGGCGGATAAAGCCCGAACATATCTACGATAACAGGAAAAAGCGCCTCTAAGATAAGTATGACTGTATTGAGTATAATAAGTATAATTGCATAATTCTTGAAACTTTTTTTAACATCAGCCATATCTTATTTTACATTTGAAACTATATAAGGAAACTATAGAAGACTCGGAATAACTCCTTATTTTTTTATTACTCAACTTTGACATTTCGGACTTTTTTATTTTTATTTGCGTTTTTTTAATACCTGAATTTGACAGATATTAGTATGTTAATTGATTGCGTTTTTTATGTTTTTTCACCTATTTTTCAATACCTCATTTGACAGTTTGTATTCATAAATCAAAATATAGTATTATGGTTTGATCTATATTGAAATTCAGATTTAATCTAGTAAAAATTAAGAAAATTCACAAAAATTAGCCAAATGAATTTGACAGTTAGGCTAAAATTTACAAAAATCAGGAAAAAAATAGACATTTAACCTTATTTTTCTCCAGAAATTAATTTATTTTTAGTCAAAAATCAAGAAATTTTTAAGTCTTTTGTGGATTTCAAGCTTTTTTATTGCGGTCAATACAATAAAAAATCAAGAAATTACATGAAAAATTGAAGTAAATGTACTAAAAATAGCCAACTGTCAAATAGATATTCTGAATGAAATAGTTAACAAACTGTCAAACTTGGGTTACATATTTAACAAATTCTTTTTCATTTACAACAGCCTAAAAAACAGAAACTCATTTATACACCCTCGTTACATTTTATCATTAGGTAGCAGATATGGAACGTTTCAATTCAAAAAACACACGAAAAGACAAAAGGACAATAGCTTATTTTAGCATGGAAATTGGTATTGACCAACAAATCCCAACTTATAGTGGTGGTCTTGGAATTCTTGCAGGAGACACGATAAAAAGCTGTGCAGACTTAAATGTGCCGGTAGTCGCCATAACATTATTATACAGAAAAGGATATTTCCAACAAAAACTAGACTCACAAGGCAACCAGACCGAACAAGGCGTAGAATGGAAACCTGAAGATTTTCTTAAAAAATTAGATAAAAAAATAATTGTCAACATTGAAGGAAGACAAGTTCATGTAACTGCATGGCAATATGATGTAAAAGGTGCAGATAGCTACAACGTTCCAGTCATATTCCTTGACACAGACCTTGAAGAAAACAGTGAAACAGACAGACACATCACACATCACCTTTACGGCGGGGACCAGAGATACAGGCTTCAGCAAGAGATAGTATTAGGAATTGGCGGGATACGAACAATTGAAAACCTAGGTTACAGAAACATAAAAAAATATCACATGAATGAGGGTCATTCAAGCCTTCTTGTCCTTGAACTTCTAAGAAAAAACAGTATAAACTCCGAAATGTTAAATCTAAAAAACAAGAACTGCATAAGAGAAAGATGCGTATTCACAACACACACACCAGTTCCTGCTGGTCACGATCAATATGATTTCAATCTTGTAAAAGAAGTGTTAGGAGACATAATACCCTTCAGTGAACTGGAAACTAAATGTCATGATGGCAAACTTAACATGACATACCTTGCTCTTGACAATAGCCAGTACATAAATGGTGTCGCAAAAAAGCACGGTGAAGTATCAAGAGATATGTTTCCCGGCTACCTTATAGATTCAATTACAAACGGCGTGCATTCAGTCACATGGACCTCCGTACATTTCGGTAAACTTTATGATAAATACATTCCTGGTTGGAAAAATGATTCATTCACATTACGATACGCCTTAAACATACCAGGTGAAGATATCTGGGACGCGCACATAAAAGCAAAAAAAGACTTTTTTGATTACATAAAAAAAACTACCGGCACAAAAATGAAACCGGAAGTTTTCACAATAGGTTTTGCAAGGCGTAGCACAGCCTATAAACGTGCAGACCTTTTATTCTCAAGCATAGAACGACTCAAAAAAATAGCAAAAGATGTCGGTGAAATACAAATAATATATGGTGGAAAAGCGCACCCTAATGATGGCACAGGAAAAGATCTAATACGAAACATATTCAAAAACATGGAAAACCTAAAAGACAAGATAAAATGTGTATACCTTGAAAATTATGATATAGAAATTGCAAAAAAGATGGTATCAGGTGTAGACATCTGGCTCAACACACCCTTGCGCCCACTTGAAGCTTCAGGAACATCAGGCATGAAAGCCTGCCATAACGGTATACCAAACTTGAGCATCCCAGATGGTTGGTGGCTTGAAGGACATTTAGAAGACATCACAGGCTGGTCAATAGGTGACAAGAATCCAGACAATACAAGATGTGATGATGCAAAAAACTTGTATGACAAACTAGAAAAACAGATAATACCCAAATATTACAATGACAGAAAAGCTTGGACTAATATAATGAAACATTCAATCGCGTTCAATGCATCCTTTTTTAACACTCACAGAATGATTCATCAATATGTGCTCAATGCATATTTCAGATAAAAATCATACCTTTTTTATTTTTTGAAACCAATCAGCAATCGACTTAAGCTACATCTTCTCTTTTAGGATAAAGGTTATGATTACTACCCCTCAACAATCCTCTTCTCCTTAAACACATTAACATTTGAGAAATATTCATCAGTCTCAGATATTGGCACTTTATCATCTTTAGAACCGTTTAAAAAAAGGATGGGATATTTAATTTTTCGTATCAATTCAAGCAAGTCATAATTATCCAAATCCTTCCATAATGTAGAATCAATGCGCGTAACAGACCCATTTGACCTAATCAGTTCAGAAATTCCAGATTGATTATATCCACTTTCTGAAACCAAAAATAGTTTTGATATAATATTTTTAGGATATGATATTGCACCTGTAAACACAATACCCTTGACATCAGGCGCAAGTGCAACATTAACTGAATTACCTAAAGATTGCGCAACAATATAGATATTATCCATATCAACAATAGACTCCAATCGAACAAAATCAATAATGTCTGCAAGCTCATCTTTTTGTTTTGTAAGTGTTGTATTAAGATAATCCCCTTCACTTTCACCACACCCCGAAAAATCAAACCGGTAAACCAAAAACCCAGAAGATGCAAGTATTTTAGAAATGATATCAAACGTACCATATTCTTCTTTAGTGACGCCGAAACCATGCACTAAAACAACTGCATAATATCTATCTTTTTTGACAGCAGACATCGCCCTAAGTCCAGATAATATTTCACCCAAATCATTCTTTATTGAAATTTTAACATCAGCCATACAAATAATTATCATCTATCCCTCATATTTATAGATACCAAAAAAACCAACATTTAATAACCTTCAACAAAAAATAAGATTCATGTGCCTTGCAATCCCTGGAAAAATCATAGAAATAGACAAAGACAACGCAACCATAGACTATAACGGCATAAAAAAACAAGCAAAAATAATACTGATATCTCCAAAAATAGGAGACTACGTATTGGTACATGCCGGATTTGCAATTGAGATTCTAAAAAAGAACAAAAACGAAAATGATACAATATAAGTGATGCCTGTGGATGAAAATCTAAAGAATCTGATATCCGAAATAAACAAGACAGCAGAAGATATCAACAGATCTATAAAGATTATGGAAGTCTGTGGCACACATACACAGACAATAGCAAAATATGGTATAAAATCCATTCTGCCAAAAAACATAGAACTTGTAAGCGGTCCAGGATGCCCCGTATGTGTCACACCACAAAAAACAATAGATTCAGCAGTAAGACTTGCAATTAAAGGAATACCAATAGCTACATACGGTGACATGCTAAAAGTACCAGGAACCGAGATGTCTTTAGAAACTGCAAAAGAAAATGGTGCAAATATATTCATAGTAGAATCAACAATTGATGCACTAAAACTAAAAGCACAATACCCAAACCTAGTTTTTTTAGCAATCGGTTTTGAGACAACAACACCCATGACCGCCTGGGCTGTCAAAAACGGTCTTGATATCATCTGCGCACACAAGACGATACCTGAAGCTATGAACCTAATAGTATCAAACAAAGATAACCAGATAGACGGTTTCTTAAACCCCGGCCACGTATCTTCCATTATCGGCACAAAACCCTACAAAAACATCAACGCATCACAAGTTATAGCAGGTTTTGAACCCAAAGACATCCTTAAATCCTTACTAATGCTACTGCGACAAATAAAAGCCGATAAAAAGGATGTAGAAAATAATTACACCACAATTGTAGATGACGACGGCAACAATAAAGCAAGAGAACTCACATCATCAGTATTTGACCAATGTGATTCCAACTGGCGCGGTATAGGGACAATAAAAGACAGCGGACTAAAACTAAAAAAAGAATACCAGACTCATGACGCAATAGACAAATACAAAAAACTGCTCAAAAATATACCAGAACCAAAAGAAAACACTAAATGCAAGTGCACAAACGTCATAATGGGAATGATTGAACCAGAACAATGTCCACTCTTTTCAAAAATATGCACACCCGACAACCCAATAGGACCTTGCATGGTAGGTTCTGAGAGCGGATGCAAGATTGCATACAAATATAGAGGTGAAGACTATGCCAAATAATACAATCAAACTTAAACACGGTGCAGGGGGTGCACCAATGTCAGACCTAATATCAGGTATAAGACACTCCCTAGAATTTACAGGTGACTGGAAAGGAACGCTTGACGATGGCGCATATCTTAAAGCCGGCAACAAATATCTAGTATTTACAACAGATTCATATATCCAGAGCCCATACTTTTTCCCGGGTGGCAACATTGGAAAACTCGCAGTCACAGGAACCGTAAACGACCTTGCAGTCATGGGCGCAGAACCCATTGCGCTGACATTATCAATAATAATTGAGGAAGGCTTCAAAAAAGAGCACCTTGACACTATAATTGATTCCGTCAACACACTATCAAAAAAACTAAAAGTCCCAATTGTCACAGGCGACACCAAAGTCATGCCCAAAGGCCAACTTGACGGCATAATCATAAACACGGCAGGCATAGGCACAACAAAAGACATAATTAGAAACGAAAACATTGCACCCAAAGACAAAGTAATAATCACAGGCACAATTGGCGACCATGGTGGTGCAATCCTTGCAACACGGTTTGACTACAAGACAGATTTGATATCAGACTGCAGACCAGTGCTTGACATAATGAGACTTCTTAATGGAAAGATAAAATCCGCAAAAGACCCAACTCGAGGCGGTATCGCATCATGCTTGAACGAACTGGCCGACAAGGCAAAAGTAAAAATAACAATAGACGAAGAAACTATCCCGATAAGAAAAGAAACGCGCGCAATCTGCAATATCTTAGGCATTAATCCTTTAACTTTAGCCTGTGAAGGTCGCGCACTCCTCATAGTTTCTGAAGACGACGAAATAGAAGTTTTAGAATTATTAAAAAAAGAGTTATGTCCTGACGCAATAACTATAGGTACAGTTAGTCCAGGAAAAAAAGTCATCTTAAAGACAAAGATAAGCGAAATATTTCTTGACAACCCAGGTGGAACAGGTGTGCCTAGGATTTGTTAATCATATTTAGCCAAAACAAACCCTATCTGCCCGAAACTGATACCCCCATCACCAGCAGGCACTTTTGAATTGATAAGCACACCTTTCTTAATCATATATCCAGTAACATACCGATTATAAGCCACACCTCCTGAGAAAACAATAGGCAACCCACCAGAAACCGATTCAGCAATCAGATACAGTCCGCGAGAAACATAATCAAACACAGTTGCAGCAAGCCGTGCTTTATCTTTATCTCTATTTTTCCACAAAAATTCAAAAAGACAAGTAGTATTAAGTATCAAAACTCCATCTTTTTCTTCAATCACAGGCTCAAGTTCATAAGGTGTTGCAGCAGCCGCAAAACTTTCAAGAGAAATTGCAGGCTCACCTGAATATGTCATCTTATCACAAATTTCAAGAAGTGCAGATGCCGCATCAAATATACGCCCGCAACTTGTAGTTTTAACAATATTGAAATCCATATCAATCTGTTTCTTCCACATAACAGTAGCACTGCCAAACATAGCAGAAAGTTCTTCATCATTTAAAAACCGTGACAATATTCCAAATAGCATCTTTTTAGGTTCTCGGACCGCAGATTCACCGCCGACAATCATCTGTTCCGAAAGATGCCCAACACGTTTATAATCACCATTTTTTACCACAAAAATCTCACTGCCCCAGACACCGTCATCAAGACCATAGCCCGACCCGTCACAAGATATGCTGACAAAAGATGAAAACCCCTGCTCAAGTGCAACCGAATAAGCATGTGCTAAATGATGCTGAACAAAAACCACACGAGCACCAAGTTTCAAAGCCAATTTAGTTGCATACTTTACACAATAATAATCTGGATGCATATCACAGGCAACAATTGATGGTTTTGACTTTGTAACTTTCAAGAAAAATTTAATATTTTTCTCCCACACAGAAGCAGTCTTTGCATTTGACAGATTACCCATGTGTTGAGAGACAAAAACCTTACCACCTTTATAAATTGAGAAAGTATTTGATTCATCAGCACCCAAAGCGATAATCTCAACATCCTTCTTGACACCTACACCAACAGACCTAGGCGCAAACCCGCGCGAACGCCGAAGAAACAATCTTTTATCACCAATTACTTTAACGACCGAGTCATCAACCATGTTTACTATCTTTCTATCATCAGACAATTCAAGATCAACCATACCCTGAGATTCTGTATTTATTGGCTCGCCCGGAAAGTTGCAGGATGTCATGACAACAGGTCCTTTAAACCTATCTAAAATTAGATAATGCAGTGCTGTATACGGCAACATAATCCCTATACTGTCAAGTGCAGACACTTTTAAAAATGAACTCCTATCTTTTTTTTCAAGGACAACTATAGGTCTCTCAATTGACAATAGCTCAGATTTTTCAGTATCAGAAATTACCGCAACATCAGACGCACAAGATAAGTCCGAAACCATGATAGCCAATGGTTTTGACGGTCTTTTTATAATTTTTTTAAGCATCTTTAACGCATAAGGATTAGTAGCAGCACAAGACAAATGATATCCACCCACACCTTTAATTGCAACAACATTCCCCTCTTTTATCGCAACGACTGCGCACTTAACAGCATCAAATGACTTTGCAACAACCTTACCATCTTTAAAAAAACTAAGTTGTGGTCCACAGTCGTGACACGCAATAGTCTGCGCATGATACCGTCTATCAGAGGGATTATTATACTCTTTTTTACACTTATCACACATTGCATAAAAAGACATTGAAGTCACATTACGGTCATAAGGCATATCACTTGTGATACTAAATCGCGGACCGCAATTAGTGCACGTAGTAAAATGATATTTGTTTCTTATGTTAGAAGTATCATTTAGTTCGCGCAAGCAATCCTCACATATTGCAGTATCAGGCAGAATCTCTGTATTACCACCCCCGAACTTAGACCCTAAAATTTCAAAATCCGTAAAGAACGAAACAGAAATATCGGTCTCTTCAACTTTAATATCATCAATAACAGCCAGAGGCGGTAATTTACTTTTATCTTTTAAGATATCCGCAAATGCGCCATCATTAACAACTATTTCAACACCACTGCTTGTATTTCTGACATATCCTTTGAGCGCAATCTTTTTCGCCGCGCGATATATGAAAGGCCTAAAACCCACACCTTGCACCGCGCCAGAGACAGTTATTTTATAGAACATGTATTATCAATACTATATTAGAATAGAAAATTTAAAAAAATGAACCAATATTCAACACACATTAGCCCCGTTCTTAATCATCTTATCAACACTCAATAAAACGACATCCTTGCCTTTTTCAGCAGCAAGAACCATACCCTGAGACTCAATACCGCGAAGCATAGCAGGCTTTAAGTTAGATACGACAATAATTTGCTTACCTTTCAGTTCACTAGGCTTATAATAAGCTTTCATGCCAGCCACAATCTGCCTGACCTCAGTCCCTAAATCAACAGACAACACATACAATTTATCTGCTTCAGGATGATCTTTGACATCAACAACTGTACCTACCTTAAATTTAAACTTACTGAACACTTCATAAGTTACCATACTATCACCATCATCTTTATCACTTTTCTTTGAACCTTTTGAAACCTTTGAATCTTTTAAATCCTTTGAACCTTTTGCATCTTTATCAACTTTAACATCTTTACCAGCTTTAACTTCTTTAACATCCTTACCCGAAAACAAAACCTCATATTTAGCTGTATCTTCCTTCTCAATCTTTTTGAAAAGTATTTCTGGAGTACCAAGCTTTTGCCCAACCTTAAGAACGACACCACGCCCAGACTTACCAACATCATCTTTGTACCCTAACTGTTTCCATAACCCTCTTGAAGCGACAGGAACAAACGGATAAAGGAGTCTAGCGATAGACGAGCACATATTAAGGCACACATTAAGCACCGTACCGCACCGTACCTTATCAGTCTTCACAAGAACCCAAGGTTCATTTTTCTGGAAATATTGATTGGCTAGGTTTGACAACTCAAGCACAGTCTTCAAAGCTTCCTTTAATTCAAATATCTCCATCTTTTCAGCATATTTCTCTTTTAACTTTTCAACCTTATCGATTATTTTTATATCATCAGGATTCAATGCACATTCAGGAACCACACCTAAATGTTTCCCTGAAAATGACAACGTCCTAAACAAGAAATTGCCAATGTTTGCAACAAGCTCATTGTTAGTCTTATCCATCAAATCCTGCCAACTAAAATCATAATCTTTATGTTCAGGCAAAATCACAGACAGATAAAATCTCCAGATGGACGGTTCAATATCAATCTTGCTCAAGTCAGAGGTAAATATCCCTAAATTCCTGCTCTTTGAAAACTGTTGACCTTGATAATTAAGATACTCATTTGATGCCACATAATCAGGAAGTGTCCACTTATTGTTTGACATAAGTTCAGATGGCCAAATAATAGTATGGAAAGGTACATTGTCTTTGCCTAAAAAATGAATTATCCTTGTATCTTTACTTTGCCACCAAGTTTTCCAGTCTTTAGGTAATAAATCACAAGTAAAAGCAATATAACCGACAGGTGCATCAAACCATACATAAAACACTTTATCTTCATAACCAGCTTTAGGTATCTTTGTACCCCAATTAAGATTACGGCTGATACATCGTGGTTCAAGCCCTTCCTTAATCCAGGCAAGTGGCATGTTACGTATTACACCTTTCCAATCATCTTTAGATTCTATCCATTTCTTAAGAGCTGGAGCAATTTTAGGCAAGTCAAGAAACAAGTGCATATCTTTTCTAACTTCAGGAACTTTTCCGCAAAGTTTACATTTTGGATTTTTAAGTTCAATAGGTTCCAAAAATTTAGAACAATTATCGCACTGGTCACCTTTAGCGCCCTCAAACCCGCAATGTGGGCAAGTGCCTTCAACATATGAATCAGGCAGATACATATTATCATGTTTGCAATAAAGAAGCGTCAATTCTTTCTCAAGAATAAGACCTTTTTTGTCAAGATCATTAAATATTTCTTGAGTCAACATCTTATTGGTGTCTGAACTGGTACGACCAAAAGCATCAAACTCAATCCCTAACCATTTAAAATTAGTAAGTATATCATTATGCATCTGCTTACAATATTTATCAGGTGTAATACCTCTATGCTTAGCCTCAATCTCAGTCCTTGTCCCAGACTCATCAGTACCGCAAATAAAGATAGTATCTTTTCCATTCAATTTCAGATACCGAGAGTATATATCAGCCCTAAGCGTGCATATGATGTTACCTAAATGAGGCACATTATTCACATAAGGAAGAGCCGCTGTGACAAGAGTTCTTTTAAATTCAACTATAATTAACACCTAAATTAACTTTGAAATGAAATTATATAAAATAATATTTTTAATTAAGAAAAAATCAAAGATTTTTAGTAATATTTCGTGCGTCCCTTATCACTATTGATGGTTTATCTTCAGCCGCAATTCCTGAAAGGTCAGCCTCTGTAGATTCGCCGGTGAGCACAAGCCCAGTCCTAAACCCGCACATGTTACCGAATTTAATATCAGTCTTAAGATTATCTCCAATTAGAAGAGTATCTTCAGGGAAAAGAAAAACATCAGTTAAAAGCCTGGATTTCATCTCTTGAGATGGCATACCCAAAAGTGTAACTTCAGCCCCCGTAAAACTCTTGACAGCCTCAACTATAGACATTTCAGCAGGATATACATCATCATCAACATACCAGTTACGGTTCATTCCAGTCGCATAAAGCTTAGCACCTTTCTTAACAAGGTCACCAATCTTTTTGAGTTTCATATAATTAAAATTTCGGTCAATTGAAATAATGATATGTTCAGCATCTTCAGAAACAGTTATCCCATGATTCCCAAACTCAGATATAAGACCGCGCTCACCACATAGATAAACTCTATCAATCCCTTTAGATTCAAAATAAGTTGCAGCAACATACCCAGAAGATATTATCTCATCCTCTTTTGTCTTAAGGCCAAGTTTAGTCAACTTTTCAGCCATCATAGACCTTGTAAGAACACAATTATCAGTAACATAATACACTTTCTTATGTCTTTTCTTAAGTGTCGTAATAAGTTTTTCCATATGAGGATTAAGCGTATTCCAACTCATAACCGTTCCGTTAATATCAAAGATGAAAGTCCTTATAGATCCAAAATTCACAAGCATACCGACTATTTGTAAGAAATAGGTTTATATATTTGTATTTTTAATATCTCTAAAATATTATAATTTAACCCAAATAACCGCACCTTTTGGATGTCTATAAAGTATCGGGTTAGTTAACTTAATTGCATTCTTTATAACCCATGCATACTTCTTTTCATAATTTATTTCTTTAATATCTTCTTTAGTTATACAATGTTTTTCAATATTATCTTCTAAATCTATTGTAGAAAGAACAGGTAAAACCTCAATTATTTCACAAATACCCACTATTTTTCCAGAACCACTTTGTATTAATGCTATTTTTCCACGTTTATTTGTATTACAACCCCGTATTTCCCACGTTTTTTTACCTTCAAAAATTTTATTAAGCCATTTAGCTTTGATTATTAATCCATCCATAATAATTATTAATATATAACCCAAATTATAAATCTGTTTATTTGTTGAGACCATCCAGTTAAGGAAATCCCTTTTAAAGTAATCTCTTTTTTAACGAAGACCTAATTCGACTTATCAACAGTTAACTATATATACTCCCAATTCGAATGGCTCATGAGAAAAGCGATAACAGT
>JAHYJO010000002.1 GCA_019429125.1 Nanobdellati archaeon
ATTCAAATTGATTTGGATTCATATCATTTTGAAGAGCACATAAACACAACAATTGATATGATACGAATGCAGCTTTTATATGCAATCCCTTTTTTGAATTTTTACGTTTACGCACATCGAATTTAACCGTGCTTTTTATGTGTGCGTGTATGCGTTCCTGTCGGGAACGCAAGTCCGTAATCTCTTTTGGCATGTTTATATGGTTGATATTTCGATAATATGCACCAACTTGTTCAACCCTATCCATTTCAAATAAGAATTGAAGTTGTTCTTCAATAGTCTTGCATTTTGATCCACCTTGTTTCCATAGCTTATTGCAAAAATGTTTGATTCTGTCTATAGTTCCATTCTCATTTTGAACTGCATTTATAGGTAATCCAATATATGGATTAGCACCAATAACATGCTTCACTAACGCATGATTTTCAAATGAGTCATAACCACCATCAAGATTCATCAAATCAAAAGTTATTCCTGCATCCTGCAATTTATATGCAAGTGGTTTCAGGTAGGGAGAATCATTTGCAAGACCATCTGTAAATGTCATAATAAGTGGTATTGTATCAATCATAACAATGTGTGATTTATACATTTTACATTCATAATATGGATTATATTTTGCATATTTATCATACCTTCCTGCTTCATTCGGAGTTGAATCTGCACTACCGTTTCGTTTTGTGACATGTTTATCAAGCATTTTTGCGACACAAACCATAACATCTTCAAAACCTTGTTCACTCAATCGCAGATGAACAAAATCATGAAGTGTTGAAACTGAAGGAATCTTTTTCATTTTCAATATTTTTTGATCAAATTCTGATAAGGATCTTAATAGTTTTTCATAGCCACAATCATAAAAATAATAGGCAGTAGCCAACCTTATCATTACACCAACACAGTGTGTTGGTGTCCGAAGATAATATTTTTTCAGAACATAATCTTCAAGCTCAGTGATATCTAAATGTGCAAGATATTCAAAGAGCGTACAACCATTTTGTGTCAATTCAGTTAATGTCTGTTTTACATAAACACCAGCTGAATACTCCACTGTTATCGCTTTTCTCATGAGCCATTCGAATTGGGAGTATATATAGTTAACTGTTGATAAGTCGAATTAGGTCTTCGTTAAAAAAGAGATTACTTTAAAAGGGATTTCCTTAACTGGATGGTCTCGTGATTTATATGGAATGTCAAATTTTTGATATTTTAAAAGATTATGATAAGAATTGTCGTAGTGTTGATGCAAATATCATAAATAATGATTTGTTTGAACATAAGGTTGATGGAGAGGTCAGTATTTCTATATCTCATATATCTTATGATCTGTATTTGCTAAGCCTTGATTTTAATTGTTTTGATATTGGTCTTAAATCTGATCGAAGAAAGATAGGGTGGTTAGGTTCTCTTTTTTATGAGGATTATGATCACTCTAAAGTTAATGATCCTGTTTATGTTGGTTCGAAATTATATATGACTGATATGGCATTTGAAGATTATAAAAATAATTTTAAAGTTTTTTTAAGTAATGTTAAAAAAGGTAAGGAGTTATCTCTTCCTTATCTTTATAGATTTATTGTGAGTGATAATACAAATTTGGATTTTAACTATGTTTCATTATTAGATATTAAATATAATCCTGAAATTGATTTGACATCAGTTCGCGTTAAAATGGAGTTGAGGGATAAGTTTTCTGTTCTGTTGAATAAAAGTCGAGAGATTGATATAATTCTTAAGGGTTCTGATTCTGATGTTTTGTCTGATCAAAAGTGATGATAATATATTAATATTATCATTACAAATAAAGGTATGATTGGTGGTTGTATGATTAAATACAAATTTTTACCTCATACGGCGGATGCTAAGTTTACAGCTTATGGCAAAACTTGTGATGAGGCATTTGCTAATGCGGCTGTTGCTATGTTTTCAGTTATGGTTGAACCTGAAACTGTTAAGTCAAAAATTAAGAAGACACTCACAATTGAGGCTGAAGATATTGAGTCATTGCTTTATGACTGGCTTGAAAATCTATTGATTTTGCTTGATTCTGAAAATTTTATATTGGCTTCAGTAGATAAGATTGATATTTTAAAGACTGATGTGGGTTATAGTCTTGATGTCGAATTTAAAGGAGATATTATATCTGATGATTATAATCTTTTAGGTTTTGTTAAAGCTGTTACCTATAATGATATGGATATAAGTGAAAAAAATGGAGTTTGGCAGATTACTGTTGTTGTCGACAGATGATTTCTAATCTATTTAAAATTAATATACAAATTTAGTTATTATAATTGATTATAATTGAAATTAATTGATATTATGTGAGTGATTCTTATGGTTGATGTGAAAAAGATTGATGATGTTACTTGGGAAATTCCAAAATCTGGAAAGATGAATGTGTCCGCACGGATTTATGCTTCAGATGCACTCATGAAAAATATGAAATTGGATAAGACATTGGAGCAGTTGTCTAATGTTGCTTGTCTTTCCGGTATTGTTAAACATTCTTATGCCATGCCTGATGCGCATCAGGGATATGGTTTTTCAATAGGTGGCGTTGCGGCATTTTCTGTTGAGGATGGGATAATCAGCCCTGGTGGTGTGGGCTATGATATCAATTGCGGTGTGCGTCTTATACGTACTAATCTCACTAAAGATGATTTTGATAAGCGGAAAGTCCACCTTTTAAATGAGGTTGTCAATAATGTTCCGGCTGGACTTGGTAAGAATGCAAAGCAAAAATTTTCAAGAGATGAACTTTCAGAGATTATGTCAAAGGGGGTCCGATGGACAATTGATAATGGTTTCGGGTGGAAAGGGGATGAGAAACGTCTTGAAGAGAATGGATGTATGAAAAGTGCTGATATAAATTATGTTTCTGATAATGCTTTCAAGCGTGGGATGCCTCAGATTGGTAGTTTGGGTTCTGGTAATCATTTCCTTGAGGTACAGTCGGTTGATGAAATATTTGATGCTAAAACTGCAAAAGTATATGGTCTTACTGAACCTGGGCAGGTTGTCATTATGGTTCATTCTGGGTCGCGTGGTTTAGGTCATCAGGTGGCATCTGATTACTTGCGTAGTATGGAAAAAAAGTATGGTATCGCTGGGCTTCCTGATAGGGAACTTATAAATGCGCCATTTTTAAGTGATTTAGGGCAGGAATATTATGGTGCTATGAGTGCGGCTGCTAATTATGCATGGGTCAATAGACAGATGATGTCGCACTGGATTCGTGAAAGTTTTGCTAAAGTTTTTGAGTCTGATGCCCATGAGTTGGGTATGGATATTATTTATGATGTTGCGCATAACATTGCAAAGCGCGAGACTCATACTGTTGATGGTGAAAATATGGATGTGGTTGTGCACAGAAAAGGTGCGACACGATCATTTGCGCCGGGACGGATTGAGGTTCCTGAAATATATCGGGCTGTAGGTCAACCTGTGCTTTTGCCGGGGTCTATGGGTACATCGTCTTATATCTTGGCTGGTACTGAAAAAGCTATGCAAACTACTTTCGGGTCAACTGCGCACGGTGCTGGGCGGTTGATGAGTCGGTATGCTGCAATTCAAAAATTCCGTGGTGAAACAATTAAGAAAGAACTTGAGGCAAAAGGTATAACTGTGCGTGCGGCTAGTTGGAATGGGATTTCTGAGGAAGCGCCTGGTGTTTATAAGGATGTTGATGAGGTTGTGCGTGTGAGTGATGCGGCTGGGATTGGAAAGCTTGTGGCAAAGGTTAAGCCTATGGGTGTGCTGAAAGGTTAGAGGTCTGTTTTTTGTTTTTATTCTTATTTTTGTATTATTTGCGAGAGCTATGTATAAATGTCATTAATTAGTAGTTATTTATCTAAAGCTTTATAAATATCAGAGTATAATATTAGTATAACTACAATATAGTAGTTTATAATAATTGTCTGTTTGGTGATATATATGGTTCTTGAATTAAATGAAAATACGGTTGATGAATATACGGCTCAATTAGATAAGTGGGCATATGGTCTTGTTGAAAAAATGGAAGGTATTCCTAAACAATATGCAGAGATTACAGGTAAGGTTGCTGAAATTGATGCAAAGTTGGTTTCAGTAGGATATGGTCCTGAATCTCAAGTTTTAAAGGATGAAAAAGCAGAATTACTTTATGGGGTATGTTTTAATTGGCGTGCAAAAAAGTTTACTGAACTTGATAAATTAAGTGTTGAAGCAAGATACTTTCCAATTATGTTTTATAAGGTTTTAAATAATTTTGGTGTGAATGGTGGTCTTTTTGCAACTCATTTAAAATCTGAAGGTTTGTTAGATCGTTTTGTTAACCAATTGGCTGATTTGAATAACATCTCAAAGGATATTGATGAAGATACTAGATCTCAATATATTAACGAAAATAAATTTGTTCTTGATTCAGAAGCATCTTTAGAATTACCTATATTTAATTTTGATTCTGCTAAATATGAGTCTCTTTTGGCTAAAAAGATAGGTTTAAGTCCTGAGGTATATGAGTCTATTTCAGCACAAAATATGGAAAAACAAGATTAATATTTTTTCTTTTTTATTCTAATTTCTTCAAAAATTCAAGCACAATTGGATGGATTGATATCATGAAATAGTTTGTGACGTCTTTTGGGTTTATCCATTTAAGTTCTTTAAAATCGTGCATTTGTGTTTCTTCTGTTGCGCAATTTGTGCAAAAATATATAGATATTATTTTTCTGTTTTCAGGATAGGTCTTGGCGTGGATAATCTGTTTTATGTCAATGTTAAGTCCTGTTTTTTCTTTTACTGTCTTTTTCAGCGACTCTTCAAGATCTTGGCTTCCTGCTTTTCCGCCTATGAAGGTCCAGCTGAGTTCTTCTATGTTCGGGTCGTTCTTTCTCAAACCTATCAGTATCTTTTTTGTTTCTGTATTGTAGACTATAGCCTGAAGAGTTACAAGGAACTGGCCGTCTTGAAGATTTTCTAGAGTCATATGTTAATATTGATTTTTAATTTTAAAAAAGGGTGTGTTGATTAGTTCTATGTGGAAGTAAGTTGTATCTGAGTTATATTTTTATCTTTTTCTTTCTTCTTATAAATAAACAGACAAAAATATTAAATAGTAGCGGGTTCAATAATAATTTATAATAACTGAACAAATAAATATATAAATATTTTTTTAAACATTTATTTACATATATTTTTCTTTAAAATGGTGTTAGTATGGAAGACAAAGAAATTAAGGCGCTGAATAAACGCGCAAGTGAATATTCCAATGATATTGATGCGGTGGTTGCGCAGATAACTAAAGTTGTGGTCGGACAGTCTGCGGTTGTTGATAGAATA
Organism: Nanobdellati archaeon; assembly: GCA_019429125.1. Taxonomy (GTDB): domain Archaea; phylum EX4484-52; class EX4484-52; order EX4484-52; family GLR71; genus GLR71. Next base: position 5,323 of record JAHYJO010000002.1, read on the forward strand.
ATGATATCACTTATCGCAAACGGACACATACTTTTAGAAGGTTTGCCTGGTCTTGCTAAAACACTTATGATTAAGACATTATCTGACACGGTTGATGCAAGCTTTAACAGGATACAGTTTACACCAGATATACTTCCCGCAGACATTGTAGGAACTAAGATATATAATCAGAATAATGCTACATTTTCTACTAAAAAAGGTCCTATATTTGCTAATTTTATATTGGCTGATGAAATAAATCGTGCACCTCCTAAGGCGCAGTCTGCACTTCTTGAGGCTATGCAAGAAAGACAGGTGACAATTTCTGGCGAGACGTATCCGTTGTCTAAACCGTTCCTGGTGCTCGCTACACAGAACCCGCTTGAGACTCAAGGTACATATTCACTTCCTGAAGCGCAAGTGGACAGGTTCATGTTCAAGGTTAACGTCAAATATCCAAATGAGGAAGAAGAGAAAGAGATAATATCTCGGATGACAGGATCTAAAGTACCGTCTGTTATAAAAGTCATAACTCCTGCAAAAATTATTGAGATGCAGAAGCTGTGCCATCAAATATATCTTGATGATAAGGTACGGGACTTTATTGTGAGTATTGTTTTTGCCACTCGTGATCCTAAAAAGTACGGGCTTGAGATTGATAATCTTATTGAGTATGGAGCATCACCTCGTGCTTCAATCTGGCTTACTTTAGGGGCTAAGGCGCATGCATTACTTCAGGGACGAGGTTATGTGATTCCTGATGACGTCAAGGAGATTGCGGCTGATGTGTTGAGGCACAGGATTATACTTACTTATGAAGCTGAGGCCGAAGGTGTTAGTACGGATAATCTGGTCAAGATGATACTTTCAAAGGTTACGTCGCCTTGAGGTTTTTGATTTTTTAATTCAGTGTTTTGTTTGTGTAATATAATTTTATAATTTGTATGGTGCGCGTTTGTATGGATGATTTTCAACAAGATAAGAAAGAAGATGTAAAGGATGTATTAAAGTCTGCAAGAGATATAGGTTTGTCATTTAGGAAATTATCAGATAGCAGGATACATGGAGCGCACATGTCTATGTTTAAGGGTCGAGGTCTTGAATTTAGTGAGATTCGTGGTTATGTCCCGGGAGATGATGTACGAGCTATTGACTGGAACGTGACTGCGCGGTTTGGGCATCCTTTTGTCAAGGATTTTGTCGAAGAACGTGACATGACTGTTTATCTTGTTGTTGATATCTCAGGGTCTTTTGATTTTGGGACACAGGATTCTTTTAAGAGGATGGCTGCTGCAAAGATTTGCGCTTCAGTTGCTTTAAGTGCTATAAAAAATAATGATTCTATCGGGCTTGTACTTTTTTCTGATAGGGTTGAGAAATGTATTCATCCGTCAAAAGGTAAGAAACATATGATGCGCATAGTTTCTGAGATTGTATCTTTTGAGTCTAAGTCGCGGGGTACTGGGCTTAAGGCACCGTTAGGGTTTCTTTCAAATGTGATAAAGCAGAAGTCAATCTTATTTTTGATATCTGATTTCATGGATGATGTCAGGGATTATTCGCGCGAGCTTGGGTATCTTTCAAAAGAGAATGATGTTATTGCTGTCGATTTTTATGATGCGCGTGAGGTCAGTATTCCTGATGTGGGTCTAATTGAACTTGAGGATGAAGAGACTGGTGAGCAGATGTTGGTTGATACGTCTGATTCGTCATTTCGCGCTGATTTTGAAGAGCATGTGTGTGCGGACAGGGAAAGGTTGATTAGATTTATGCGCAAGAAACGGATTGATTATGTGTCTGTGTCTACAACTGATGACGGTAGCTCTAAGATTTCCGGGCTTCTTAAGATGCGGGTCAAACGGAGGTTATTTGTATGATTGGATTTTTAGTGGAACCATTGTCACAGGTACCATGGCTGTATGTTTTTTGTATATTGCTTGTCTCAGTAGTTTCGGTAATATTTCATTCTAAGATGACAGGGCTTGATGTCTGGCGCGAGATTTCAGTTGTTGTACGGGGTGTGGTATATATTGTTCTATTTTCATTGATTGTATTTTCGACGGTGGGTCTATTAAAATATGCAAGTTATTTGAAAATTGATATTATGCAACTTTCAGTTTTTGAATTTTTTGTAGTGTCTATCATTGCAACAATATTTATTTCTTGGAAATCGTTGTTTTTAGATGTTAAGAGTTCAGAGATAAGTATATTGAGGTTTTTGAAGTCGATACCTTACATGTTAAGGCAGGTGCTGTTACTATTATCTTTGTCTTTTATTGTGTACTTGTATAGTCCTGAACGTGGTATCTTTGCTATCATTGTTGCTGTTGTTCCTGTAAATATACTATATCATCTTTATCGTCTGGGTATTATTGATAAAGTGTTTGTTAAATCTATAGATTGGCTTGACCGTGTTGATAATGTTATTGATAAAGTGTTTGGTATTGTGTCTCTTGATTCTGGGAAAGATAAGACTAAAAATGATAAAGTCAATAATAATGATAATACTAAGTATAAACATAATAGCAAATGGGGGTCTAAGAAATGAATTTTGCCAATCCTTCGTATCTTGTATTGTTTGCGCTTTTACCTTTAATCTATTACATCTATATGTCTGGGCAGAGGAAAAAGAACATGTCTGCGATAAAATTCTCTAACCTGTCACTTATTCGTAGGTCTGTCAAGCCGTCTGTGTCGGTTAAGCGGAATAGGATAATTTTTGTTGTTGAATTTATGATACTTATCGCTCTTATATTTGCGCTCGCTGATCCGCAGATTGAACTCATGCATAAAGGAGAGGGTGTGAATGTCGTTCTTGCGCTTGATGTGTCGGGGTCTATGTCTGCAATGGATTATCAGCCGACAAGGATGGAAGCGTCAAAAGTTAGTGCGCGTACATTTATTGAAAGTCTTGAGCCAAATGATAGGGCGGGTATTGTCATTTTTTCTGAAGGTGCTACTACGCAGTCGTTTTTGACACCGTCGCGTGAGAGAACACTTACTAATCTTGAGGCTGTCTCTGTCAGTCAAGGCAGGACTGCAATTGGTGACGGGCTTGCGCTTGCGGTTGATATGGTTACATCTGTGCCTAGTAAGAAAAAGGTTGTTATATTTTTGAGTGATGGCGTGAACAATGCAGGTGTGATAACTCCTCTTGAGGCAATTGGTTTTGCAAAAGAGCAGGACATTCAAGTATATACGGTCGGTATGGGTTCAAATGATGCTGTAATATTGGGGTATGACTGGTTTGGACGACCGCAGTATGCTGAGTTTGATGAGGCTACGCTCAAAAAGATTGCTGAAGATACTGGTGGGGATTATTTCAAGTCGGTCGATACTGAGACATTAAATGATATATACACGACATTGTCTGAAAAGATTGAACGAAAAGAAGAGCCGACAAGTACTATGATTTGGTTTATCATTTTGAGTTTTGCGCTTATGTTGTGTGATTTTTATATCAGGCAGGTCAAGTACAGGGTTGTATCCTGATTTAAGTTTATGGTGTTTTTGTGACTGTGCGTTATTCTTTTGTTTCAGTGTCTGTATGTTTTGTCTTATTATTATCTTTATTGTCTGGTGTGGGATATGCTTTGGATGTGCTTTCAGTTGAAAAGATGGTTCAGACATCTAAGGTCAATTCTGGTGATACTGTAAAGATACTTCTAAATATTAGTAATCCGTTCGGTACTGCGCTTGAGATTAAGGTTCGTGACAATAATTCTGTTGGTGGTAGTACTGTTGACACTGTCTGTCAGCAGGCTGGTATTTCGGCAGGTTCTGGAATTGCTGAGTATATGGATATTCAGGCGTTTATGCCGGGGAACTATACGCTTGGTGTAATTGAAGTCAAATACACTAATCCTGTCACGGGTCAGGTTGAGGTTGTAAAAAGTAAAGATAAAGTTGTTGTTGAGGTATTGGGCAGTCCTGGTAATGTTCTCCAGTCATCTACACAGACTATTATGAATTGTCAGTTTGAGGGTGAAGATGAACAGCAACAACAACAAGAGCAGGAGGAGTCTTCTGAGGAAGAAGAATCCATAATTGATAAGATAAAAGATCTGATGCAGAAGGCTGAGGAAGAGAAACAAAAGGCTGAGGCTGAGAAAAAGGCGCAGGAGCAGCCACAGCAGCAGAGCCAGGCACAGCAGAAACTCGCGTCATCACGGCAGTTATCATCACAGAATATGCAGTCTGTTAAAGATGGGCTTGAAAAACAGGCTCAAGAAATGCAAAAACAGTTGGAGGAAGAGCTTGACAAGGTGCTGTCTGAGGATAAGGATTTCAAAGAGATGGAGGAGTCTCTAAAAGAATATGGGTATGAGCTTGACTCTAAAGATGTGCCGTCACTTAAAAATAATGAGACTAATTTTACTTATGATTATAAGAACGAGGTGGGTGATAAGGCGTCAATATCTGGAAATATGCGTGATGGTGAAGTATCAGATCTTAAGAAGATGAGCGCTGAAGATCAGAAACAGTTGGAATCAGGTCTTGAGAATGATTCTGAGTTTCAGGAGATGAAACAGGAGCTTCAGGAACAGGGTTATGAGATGGATTCGACCGAGTTTGATGGTCTTGATGCCGATAACAAAACTGATTTTACGTCGTCTTTTAAGAAACCAGATGGCAAGACTGCAAACATTACTGGGTCTATGCAAAATGGTAAACTGAGTGATATGGGGCACTTGTCTGATGATGATATTTTAAATATTAAAGATGCATTAGAAAATTCATCTGAGTATCAGGATTTAAAAGAAGAGCTTGAAGCAAAAAATATATCAATGCCAGAGGATTTGAAGGTTGAGCCTATCAAGAATGGTGAGACTGAGGTGACTCAAGGTAATATGACTGCTAAGGTCTCTGTATCTGGGAACGAGATTGATATACTTGATATTGATTTTGATGACGGCAAGACTTTGATGGATAAGGTTAAGTATCCGTTATTGGTCTTGATATTTTTGATAATTAGCGCGTCATATTATCTTTATAAGAAGCGTGAGGCGCTGGTTTCAGCTATTGTTGATAATGTTCCTGTGGCACGAGTGCGCAAGGTAAATCCTAAAAAAGATGCACTTAAGATGCTTTTAGAGGCTGAAAGATTGTTTGAGGCTGGAGATATGAAAGAGGCTTATACTAAAGTGTCTTTTGCGGTCAGGTTTTATTTCAGGTATACTATTGATGCTGCGGGTAGTCGTGAGTTGACTAGCATTGAGGTTATTCGGCTTTTGAAAGGTGAGAGTTATAAGGGTATCTCAAAGGTTAAGGAATGTTTCTCTATGTGTGACCTTGTTAAGTTTGCAAAGTATAAGCCTAACAAGACTGATTTTGGTAAGATGGTTGGGCTTGGGAAAGAGATTGTTGAGAAGTGAGATTATTTTTTAATTGTTATCTTTTTTCCTTTTCTTCCAGGATTTTTTCTATATGGTACAGATTTACGATGTCTTCTTTGTTGTATTCTAGAAGTTTAGTGAGTGAGTTGTTACATCCGCACTGGTAGCGTCTCCAGAGACGAACTGCTTCTCTACCGTCTGAGATTCCAGAGTCGCGGGATATACCTAAGATGTTTTCTATTTTTTTCAGGCCACCTGTTAGGTTATGTTTCCTGCAGGTGTACATAAGGTCGTGGTGTTCTGCGCTATTGAAGTCTATGTTTGGGAACTTGTGCGCAAGAAATGGGATGTCAAAGCGTTTTCCGTTGAAGGTGACCATGTTTTTAGCTTTTTTAATTACATCATTTAAGTTGTCTTCAGTCATGTCTATGCCGTTTACAAACTGGATGACTTCGTCACCTGTGTAGATGCCTATTACTGTCACGCTGTTTCTTTCACGGCTTAGACCTGTAGTTTCGATGTCTATGTATTGCTTTATGGGAATCACACTTTTGTTATTTAGTGATTGTTGTTTTTAAGTTTATTTTATGAGATGCTTACAAATATTTTTGGTGATATAATTTAAGAAGGTATACTGGTGATAATTTGAAAATGTGCGCAGAGGATAAACAACTAATTGTTGGAAAATCAATTGAATCCAATAATAAATATAATGTAATTGATTTATTTTCGGGATGTGGGGGTTTAAGTCTAGGGTTCTCTGATGCTGGATTTAATATTGTTCTATCAAATGAACTAAATCAAGATGTTGCAAATAAATAAATTCATAATTTAATACAAAAACGAAAACATAACACTACAATGTTGGTTGGTGATATTGTGAAATTGTCAAATTCTCGTATAAAAAATAATTGGGGGTACTAAGATACATTTGGTGGTGGCAGGATCCCCATGTCAAGGTTTTTCGTTAGCAGGTAGACGAAATATTAATGATTCTAGAAATAAACTTTTTAAGGAATTAGTTCGAGTTGTTAAAGATTTAAATCCACCTGTTTTTTTAATGGAAAATGTTAAAGATATATTGACAATGGATAACGTTAAAGTTATTAAAGAGATTGAAAATCAATTTTAGGAGTTAGGATATTATATAAATATAAAAGTATTTAATGCATCAAATTTTGGAGTTCCTCAAAATAGGGAACGTGTTTTTATTATCGGTACGAAAATATTTACGAAGGATATATATCCCTCTGGCAAAAAACAGGTAATAAGTACTAGGGAGGCTATAGGTGATTTAGATTTTCTTGATGCTTCTGAATTTTCAACAAGTTATCAAAAACCTATTGGATCTGAATATCAAAAGGTTATGAGAGTGGATACAAATATTTTATTTAATCATAAGGTTGCTAATCATACAAAAACAGTAATTGATAGATTTTCTTATCTTAATAAAGGATAGAGTGCTGAAGATTTACCTGAAGAAATAAAAACAAAAAAAAGAAGTTTATATCGGCTAGATTCTAAAAAATCATCCAGAAATGTTGTTACATTGCCAGATGATTATGTACATTATTTAAAAAATAGAATATTAACTGTAAGAGAAATGGCGAGATTGCAATCATTTCCTGATTGGTTTGAATCTCAAGAACCTAAATCTACTAGAGAACCTCGGCGTAAGTTTGATGTTCCCTCAATATTTTCAAGTAGGTAATGCTGTTCCACCTTTGTTGGCTAAAGCTGTTGGGTTATCAATATTTAAACATTTGGAAAAGTAGTATTCTGAATAATACATCATCATATTTATATATTTTCTAAGATATTTAGTGGTTAATGGAAAGTATTATAGAATTTTTAAGAAAACAAGTAGTTGAATCTTTATTTAAAACACCTACTGTCAAGAAGTGTTGAGGTTTATGGAATTTAAAAATAGATTCTATAACGGATGGAAATCGTACGTCCTATTATTTTTGATTTGGGTGATACTCTTTCAGATATTTTTAGGTCTACTTTAACTAGTGAACGTAATCAAGGTTCCGTTTCGGGAGGGGTACTGTTTGGGAATCACTTGTATGTTGGTATATGAATCTTTGTTTGATTGGGACGAGAGTTGTTGTAATCAAACAAAAAAGAGAGTTAATTCCGGAATTAATTCGAAATGCAATTCAAGTAAATTATGGTCCTTTTCCATCAATACCGAATCTTATTTGTCAGTAATTGTCTTTCCTAACGATGGTATATTTACTGAAGATGTAAGTGATAATACTTCTTTGATTAATGAAATTGAATCTATTGTTCCAATTCAAAAGCATGGTAAATTTAATTGTAAAGAGATTATAGATGTTTTACTTAATATACATATTCATGAATTTGAACTTGGTATTATTCAATGTAAAACAAATTGGAATGATAATGCACAAATTCCTATGTTGTAGGATATGGTATATGCCTCTGCTGGATTTTCTAATCCAAAGATTTCTGTAGGGTCTAATGGACGTTCGATTAAATATTTTAAAAATTTTACTTATTCTTTTGTAACTGTACTAACTAGTAGGGGTCCATTTAAAGTGAATAGTACGCCTGTAAGACGCGTATGTAATTTATCTGGCTGGAATTATTGGGGAAAACCAACAAGTAATTCTGTTGCGTTTTCAGTTAAAGAAATTTTCTTAAAAAATTATAGAAGTGGCATTCCTAAAAATTTTATAAATCATCTTACAAAGGAATTAAATAAAATAGATACAGAATATTCTTATTTTTTTCCTGAATTGTAGGGGTTATGAGATTTATATTTAATTTAATATTATTTTTTTTAAAGTCTATATCTTGGTAAATATTTAGTCTCTATATTAATGTTGTTGCAAGTAAATTAAATATGTAGCCTGTAAGGATTATTGATATAGTCACGATTGCAAAGAATACTGCAATAAGTGGTAGTTTCATCGCGCGCCTTAATATTATTGCTTCAGGGATGCTTAAGGCGGCAGTTCCCATCATGAATGCTAGTGCTGTGCCTAGCGGGAATCCTTTTTCAAAGAGGACTAATGCGATTGGTACGACGGCTGCGCAGTTTGCATATAATGGTACACCTATTAATGTTGCAAGAGGTACTGTGAATATGCCACCTTTCTCTATTAAGCCTATAATTGCTTCTTGAGGTATGTAGCCATGGAGGAGTGCGCCTATCCCTATACCTACAAGGACCCATATCCAGATGCTTTTTGTGATTGCAGTTGCTTCAGTTAATCCGGTTTTTATTCTTTCATTTTGTGTGTGGTATATCTTCTCTGAATTTTTGATATCTGTGTCTATCATATCTTGTACTATGTGTTTTTCTAGATTTAGTTTTCCTATTACTATGCCTGAGAATACGCCTATCAATATCCCGCTCATTATGTATAGGGCTGTTATCTTCCAGCCGAAGAAGCCGAGCATTATGATTGCGACGTATTCGTTCACTAATGGGGATGTTACAAGAAATGAGAAACTTATACCTATTGGGATTTTTGCTTTCATAAATGATAAGAATACAGGTATTGATGAACATGAACAAAATGGCGTGATTGCACCCATTACTGCAGCAGTTAGGTTTCCTATACCTTGTCTTTTTCCTGAAAGCATCTGTTTTATCTTCTGCTCGGATATGTATGTCCTTAAGTATCCTACAATTGCAATCATCACGAAAAGAAGGAATAATATCTTTATTGAGTCATATATGAAAAATTCTAAAGCTAATGCAAGTTTTGTGCCTTCTTCAACTTTTAAGAGGGATAGGATTATCCAACTTGCAAATTCTTCTAGCATATAAAATCTAAACTCTTAGTTTTAACAACAAGAACAGGATGAACTAGAACTACAACATTTATCTTTTGACTTTTTTTCAAGTTTCTTGTCGATTTTTTCGGCGAGTTTGGATAATATGCCAGTCTTTTTTTCTTTTTTACATTCAGTCATTTGTATCACATCTTTTATTTTTGCGTATTAAGTATTTATTGTTATTGGTGGGGGTGGCACTATATATAGGTGTATGGTTTTGATTGGTATTATTTAGTTTTATTCTGATTATAGGAGTATTATATGCAATCTATGATTTATTATGTTTCAGATAATATCTATGTTTATTAGGATTTTTGATAATCTATAATTTTTTATGCAATTTTTAGGATATAATGATTTTCTGTGAATTTTTGTAATTATTAAAGTAACTAAAGTAAATATTGTCTATATATTTTGTCTATATATATTTTGTATATATACATTTCATACTTTTGGTACAGTTCATTTTTTGAGTGATTTCAAACAGAATGTAGTTAATTAAATACCTTTATTTCTTTTGTAATTCGACGTGAAATGTGTATATTAAATGGATCTCTGCAGGAGTTTATAAACAATATTTAAAAAATATTCAAAATCACTAACTTTTTGGACAGTACCATACTTTTTAAGTAGTATAAGCTATAATGAGTAATAATTGATTATTTTGTAATGGTAATTAGGTCTGTTTTTGTTTGTTTGTATTGATTAATTTTGGACAAGTTTTATTGATTTTTGGTGTTCTTATACAAACATTTATAAAGGTTTTGATAAAAAAGTATTTTGTTCATTATTGGCTTGAAAACCTCCTGCTAATGTATTACAAATATGTACTGCACAGAGTTCTTTCATAATCTAAAATGTGACACAAAAATCGATTTGTTTTTAAAGCTATCGAGTTAAAGGTAATATCTATGGGAAGAATACATCATCCAAGAAGAGGATCACTTGCATTTAGACCTAAAACTAGAGCTAAAAGAATTTATCCTAGAATGGCCACTCTTCCAGTAACTTCAGATATTAAAATACAAGAGTTTGCAGGGTACAAGGTCGGTATGACTCATGTGATGATGGTTGATAATCGTAAAGGGTCAGTAACATACAATCAGGAATTGGCCGTGCCTGTAACTGTCATAGAATGTCCTAAACTTAAAGTTTTGGGTATGAGGACATATTCAAAAGAACATTATGGTATTAAAGTAATTTCAGAATCTTGGACTGTCGATAAAGATGCTGAAGATTTAAAAAGAGCAGGTGTTCATGTTGTGAACGTCAAATCAAAAGATCTTAAGAATGATATTGATACGATTGCTGAAGTACGTCTTATGGTATCTACTCGACCAACAGAGACTGGTGTTTCTAAAAAGACTCCTGAAGTTTTTGAAGTGACTGTTTCAGGAAATGATGTTAATGAAAAACTTAAGCTTGCAGAAGACAAGCTTGGAAAATATATTAATGTTTCAGAGATATTTAAACCTGGCGAAGTCATTGATGTTCGCGGAGTCACAAAAGGTAAAGGTTTTTCTGGACAAGTAAAAAGATATGGTGTTAAGCTTCTTGCAAAAAAATCAGAGAAGGTAAAGCGAAAACCTGGTAATCTTGGACCTTTTCACCCACATACGACCAGTTGGACTGTCGCACAGGCAGGAAATCTTGGATTCAATAACCGAACTGAACTTAATAAGATGATTGTTAAGATTGGTACTGGTGACTTGAAAATAAAAGGTGGTTGGTTGAATTACGGTCTTGTCAAATCGGATTATATTATGCTAAAAGGTTCTATACCCGGACCTTGCAAAAGATTGATAAGATTTAGAGCACCCATAAGGCCTACGAAATACAAGTATGATGAACCACAGATTAATTATGTGTCTCTAGAGAGCAAACAAGGTGTATAAACATGAAAACTAATATAATCTCTATTGATGGTAAAAAAAGTTCACAAATAGATTTGCCTCTGCAATTTTTGGAAGCTTACCGACCTGATTTAATAAAAAGGGCTGTGGTTGTAGCACAAAGCAAAGATAGGCAATCATATGGTGCTGATCCTAGGGCAGGTCTTAAGACGTCTGCACATCATATGGCTAGACGAGCTTGCTATGGTAGTCTTGCAAATAGGGGTATTGCTAGGATGAAGCGTATCACAATTGGAACTGGTCCTTTATCTGGTACAGGTCGTGTGGCGCCTCATGCGATTAAAGGTAGGAAAGCACATGCTCCTAAAAGTGAAAAGATTTATAAAACTGATATTAATACTACTGAGAGGCGTTTCGCAATCAGGAGTGCAATCGCTGCAACTGCTGTCAAAGATATAGTTTCGGATCGTGGTCATAAAACTGATGGCGTAATTGAATTTCCTATAATTTGTGAGGATGCGCTCGAAAGTGTGACAAAGACTCAGGATGCTTTTAAAATTTTAAAAGCTATTGGTCTCTCTGCAGATCTTGAGCGTTCATCTGAACGAAAAATTCGTGCTGGTCGCGGTACTATGCGGGGTAGGAATTATCGTATTAAAAAAGGTCCATTGATAGTTGTTGGAACTAATAAAGGTATAAATAATGCTGCTTCAAATATTGTAGGTGTTGATGTTATTGAGGTTCGAAATCTTAGTGCTGAACTGCTTGCACCGGGTACTCATCCTGGTAGACTTACAGTATGGACAAAATCTGCAATAGATATGCTTGAAAAAGATAAATTATTTATGTGATATTTATGAAAATACAGATACTTAAACACACACATTTGACTGAGAAAGCTATGAATAATGTTGAAAGTTTGAATGAGCTTGTGTTTGTGGCTGACATCAGGTCATCAAAACCTGAGATAAAGAAAGCTATTCAAGATCAATATAAAGTAAAGATTGTAAGGATTAACACCTTGATTGATCAGAAGAAAAGGAAAAAAGTAACAGTTAGATTATCTGAAGAAACACCTGCAATTGATATTGCAACTCGTCTTGGGATGATATAATATGGGTAAACGAATAATCTCGCAGCGTAGGGGGCGTGGAAGTCCAACATACAGAGCTAATAGCCATAAGTATCTTCCTGCTGCAAAATATAGTTCAAAGGATAAAACAATATCCGTTAATGGTGTTGTTATTGACATTAAACATGATGTTGGTAAAAATGCACCTGTTGCTCTTGTTAAATTTGAGAATAATGATACACAACATATGATTGCCTCTGAAGGTATTTCGGTAGGTAAAGGTGTATGTATTGGTGTAGGTTCAAATTTTGATTATGGGAACGTTCTTCCTGTTGGAGATATCCCTGAAGGTACTCCTATATTTAATATTGAAAATGTTCCAGGTGATGGTGGTAAGTTTGTCAGGTCCTCTGGTATGTCAGCAATAGTCTCATCACATAGTGGAACTACTACTGTTGTAAAACTTCCTTCAAAATCATTTAAGACATTTAATTCATTTTGTCGAGCAACTATTGGCGTTGTGGCTGGTGGTGAAAGGAAAATGAAACCTTTCGCTAAAGCTGGAAATAAGTTTCATAACCGAAAAGCTCGTGGTAAATTATATCCTACTGTAAGTAAGACTGCTATGAATGCTGTAGACCATAAGTTCGGTGGGGATAATAAAGGTGTATGTACAACAACAAGTAGAAATGCACCTCCTGGAGCTAAAGTTGGTTCAATTGCTGCTAGAAGAACAGGAAAAAAGAGATAATGTAATTTGAAGTGATTGTTATGGTTAATGAGATCAAAACTGATAAGTTCGGAAAGAAAATATTTACTTTTCGGGGAAAAACTATTGAAGAAGTTAAAGCTTTGCCTATAGATGAATTTATGGGCCTTATAAAAAGCAGAGGTCGAAGACATATTATAAGAGGTTTTACAGTTCTTGAAAAGAATCTTATTGAAAATATCAGTAACAATCCTGATAAATTTGTTAAGACTCATGCACGTGATATGATTGTATTGCCTGATTTTGTAGGTAAGAAAATTGGTATACATAATGGTAAAGATTTCGTCTCTGTCGATATAAAGGAAGAGATGTTAGGTCACAGGCTTGGGGAATTTGCACAGACTCGAAGATCACTTAAACACAGTGGTGTTGGTGTTGGGGCAACAAAATCCAGTAAATTTGTAGCACTTAAATAGATGTTAAAAACAAATGATCAATGTGATATTTTATGACTAATATAAATCACCCTTACAAAATGAATGACACAAAAGTTGCTCATAGCGGTGCAACTAATCTTAGGGTTTCTACCAAGAACTCAGTAGAGATAAGTAGGTTCATAAAAGGTCTTGGTGTTGACAATGCAATGGATTATTTAGCTGCAGTAGTCACAAAAAAGAAAGCAGTCCCTTATAAAAGGTTTATCAGGGATCAGGCACATCGAAAAGGTGGTATGGGTCCAGGAAGATATCCGGTAAATGCGGCAATTGAGTTTTTAAAACTGTTAAAGAATGCAAAAAATAATGCTGAAGTTAAAGGTCTTGATGTTAAATATCTTGTTGTAGATAATGCACAGGCAAATATCGGCAATTCACGTTTTTATAGGGGTGCAAGATCGTTTGGTCGAAGATATGCAAAGAGCACAAACGTATCAATAACCGTTAAAGAGAAAAAAGTAAAAGCTGTAAAACTTGCAGTTATTAAAAAAACAGCAGTAAATGTTGCAAAACCCAAAGTTGTGCCTAAAGTTGGGGTTGGAACTGAAAAAGTAGATGTGAAAAAAGACATTAAAGATGATGTCAAAGAAGAAATTAAGAAATAATGCTTAATGAGGCCAGATTGCATATGATTGAAAGAAAATTTATAGAGGATCACATAAAATCACTAGAGATTGAGGAGTATCTTGCAAAGGTTCTTGAAAAAGCTGATTACAGTCATACTGATATACAGATTACACCTTTGTCTACAAGATTAGTGGTACATGTGGGTCGTCCTGGCATTGCAATCGGTCGTGCTGGTAAGAATATTGAAATGATAACTAGTATGCTTTCAGAAAAATTTGGGGTAAAGAACCCTCAATTAGATATACAGTCAATTGAAAGTCCTGACCTTGATGCAACTTATGTTGCTCATCAGATATCATCTGCGATTGAAAGGTATGTAAAACCGAATAGAATTACAAGCATATATCTTCGAAACATAATGCGAGCGGGTGCTTATGGTGCTGAGATACAAATAAGTGGTAAAATTTCAGGTGGTCGTGGTAGGACTGATAAGAAACAAGTAGGCTATATTAAAAAATCAGGAGAATTTGCAGTTGATAATGTTGATCATGGTTTTTCTACTGCAAAAATGAAACCGGGTGTACTTGGAATTAAAGTTATGATAATGAAAGCTCTTCCAGAGTGTATGCTTATTGAGAAGAAGATAAAAGAGTATGGTCTTGCTGAAATTAAAGAAGTCGCAGATAAAAAAGCAGCAGATAAAAAAGCTAAAGAACCTAAAGCTGACGTTAATGCAGATGTAAAAGAGACTGAAAAAGATGATGTTGTTAAAGAAGTAAAGAAAGATGAGAAAAAAGAAGATAAGAAAGATAAGAAAAAAGCAGTTGTTAAAAAAGAAAAAGAAACAAAAACTGTAGCTGTTGCAAAATCTAAAAAAGAAATAGTACGAAAAGAAGAAAAAGCAACATTTGTGGTACCTACAGTCAAAAAAGAGACAACTAAGAAAGAAGTTAAGAAAGAAGATGTTGTAGATAAAAAAGTTGCAGGTAAAGTGGAATCAATAAAAAAAGAAGATACTAAAATTGTTGCTAAAGAAGAAAAGAAATAAGATTAAATAAATGTGATATTTATGGCTATACTTCGTCCAAAACAGATAAGAGATATGAACGCTGAAGACAGAAACAAAAAGATTGATGAATTAAAACTTGAGCTTTTCAAAGAAAAAGGTAAGATTGACGTTGGCGGAGTTTCAGATAATCCTGGCAGAATCAGTGAAATCAAAAGGACGATTGCACGGATACTGACTATTCAAAAGGAGATGTAAATACTAAGATGCAGGATATATGCAATAAGTGTGGTCTTCCAAAAGATCTTTGTGTTTGTGAGACTATATCCAAAGAAGCACAGCAGATTGAAATTACTTATTTAAGAAAACGTTTTAGAAAGTTTTCTACAATGGTAAAAGGTCTTGACCCAAAGTCAACAAATATCAAAGAAATAACAACGACTTTAAAAGGGAAGCTCGCTTGTGGTGGAACATCAAAAAATGGTTTGATTGAGTTACAAGGGAAACATGCTGAAGAAGTAAAAAAATTGCTTATTGAAATGGGTTTTAGTGAAGAATCAATAACTATATCATAAGGATGTTTTCATGATAAATCCACAGAATCTCATAAGGCATGAACTTGTTGGTCTTAATGCAACGGTTTCGGAATATGATGATACAAAATTTATCGGTATTTCGGGATGTATAATTGATGAGACTAAGGACATGATACTTATGATGTCTGGCCAAAAAAGGATTTGGCTTGTAAAAGATAAAGTGACATTGGATATAACAATTCCTTCGGGAGATGTTGTTCGAGTGTTGGGGGAACGTATTTCCGGACGACCTGAAGATCGTATCCGAAAAAAAACTCCGTCAAAATGGAAATAATATTTAATAATTGTTTAAAAATAATAAAAAGGATTGATATAATGGCAAAAAATGCTGTAAAAAACATAGGAATCCCGACCAAAACTGTTCCTACTGAGGTATGTACGGATAATACATGTCCATTTCATGGTACACTTAAAGTAAGGGGTAAAATATATCAAGGAACTATTGTTTCAGTAAGTATGGATAATTCTGTGGTTGTTGAATGGGATTATACTTATTTTATTCCTAAGTTTGAACGTTATGAAAAAAGAAAAACAAAGGTTGTTGTTCATAAACCATCATGTTTCCATGTCAAGAAAGGAGATATTGTCCGTATTGGTGAGTGCAGACCTATAAGTAAAACAAAAAAGTTTGTGATAATAGAAAAACTTTAAAAAAGTAATAAAAATTATGGTGATGATTTATGAAAGCTATGAGTATCAATTCAACAAAAGGTATACAAACTGGAAGTATTATTAGATGTATTGATAATACTGGTGCAAAGAAGTTGGAAGTCATAGCTGTTAAAGGTTATAAAGGTATTAGAAAACGACATCCATCTGCTGGTATTGGGGGGGTTGTTACTTGTGCTGTTAAAACGGGTAATCAGAAAATAAAACATGAGGTTGTAAAAGCTGTCATTGTAACTCAGACAAAGGAATTTAAACGAGCAAATGGTGTCAGGATTAAATTTCAAGAGAATACTGCAGTTCTAATTCAGGATAATAATGAACCTAGAGGGAAGCAGATTAAAGGTATTATCGCAAAAGAAGTTGTGGAAAGATTTCCAATGATTGGAAAGATTGCAGCAACAATAGTATGATGGTGACGTAATATGAAAATTGGTAAATGGTCTGTAAAATGGAAAGGTTCAAAGGAAAGTGCAAAACAGAGAAAATATCTTTATAATGCTCCACTTCATATTAAACGAAAATTCATATCGGCAAACCTTTCAAAGACATTGAAACAGAAAGTTGGCAAATCGTCATTACCTGTCAGACTTGGTGATGAGGTCATAATCAAGAGGGGTTCACATAAAGGTTCAACTGCTGAGATTGTTGCAGTTTTTATAAAGAAAGGATATGTTCATATTAAAGGGATTACAACTAGAAAGACAGATGGTACTGAAGTTTTGCTTCCTATAAATCCATCAAATCTTCAGATAATATCTTTGAATCTTGATGATGCAAAGCGTATTGGAACTGTAAAATCTGATAGTTCTAAAAAAGTTAAAGATCCAAAAGTTAAAAAAGAGACAGTAAAAAAAGAGGTTAAGCCTGTATCAAAAACAGTAGTTGATGCAAAATTAGTTAAAGTAAAATCCAAAGTAAAAAAGACTGCAACTAAAACTGCAGATTATGTAACTAAACAGGCGGATACTGTAAAGACTGTTAAACCTGTAGAAAAAAATAAAATTGTAAAATAATAAAAGATTAAAAATAATATTTATGGAATGAGTGATTGTAATGCATTTAAAGAGACTTCGAGCATCAAAAAATTATCATATGCCAAAGAAGACTGCTAAGTTTGCAGTTTTGCCTAATTCGGGACCTCATGCTAAAGATGAGTGTATACCTGTAGGTGTACTTCTTAGGGATATATTAATGTTTGCAAAAACAATTGCCGAAGCAAAAACAATATTAAATGATAGTCAGTTTTTAGTTGATGGTAAAATCATAAAAGGTTATAAACATCCGGTTGGTTTTATGGATGTTGTAGCATTACCAAAAATTAATAAATATTATAGGATACTATTAAAAACAGGAAAATTAATGCCTGTTGAGATTGAAAGTAAAGAAGCATCTTTTAAACTTGGAAAAATAATTTCCAAAAATGTGTTACATGGTGGGAAAATACAGTTTGGTCTTCACGATGGTCGAACTTTTGCCATGGATGTTAAAAAAGCAACATATAAAGTTGGCGATACTGTACAGATTACAGTACCTGGTCAAGAAGTGAAATCACATCAATCTTTAGATGTTGGCAATCTTGTGATGATTACTGGTGGTAAAAATATAGGTACTATTGGAAAAATCAAGATGATTGAAATCGTTGAGAGTCCTGAACCAAATATGGTGCTTGTTGATGTGGATGGTACTGAAATTAGGACGTTAAAAAAGTATATCTTTGTTATAGGAACAAAAGAGTCCCTTATTAAACTGGAATAAATTATGGAGTATAGTGGTTTGTGATTATTATGAGTCTTATGAAAAATATTGAGGTTTCAAAGGTTGTATTGAATATAGGTCTTGGAAAGAATGTAGATCGTCTTGATAGTGCGATGCTTCTTGCTGAAAGACTTACGGGATGTAAACCTGTTAAGACCTTAGCTTCAAGAAAAGCAAAGACATATAAAGTCGGTAAAGGAAGAGTCATAGGAGTCAAAGTTACAATGCGAAATCAGAAAGCTTTGGATACTCTAAAGAATCTGCTTCGTGCTAAAGGTAATAGTATTAAGAGTTCAAGTTTCGATAATGAGGGTAATTTTAATTTCGGTTTTGAAGAATATCTTGAAGTACCCGGAATTAAATATGATCCTGCGATAGGTATTATGGGTTTTAATATAAGTGTAACTCTTGAAAGACCTGGGTTTAGAATAAAAAGAAGAAAGATTCAGAAAAGAAAAATACCTTTATCTCATAGAATTACACGGGATGAAGCTAGAGATTTTATGAAAGGGGAATTTAAAGTAGAAATCTTGTAATTAGTTATGTGATGTTATATGGGAGATTATAGAAAACTTTTAAAACAATTGGAACAGAAAGCAAATAAGACGAAGGCTATAAAGTTTAAAAAACATAATATGCCAAAAGATAGAAATAATGGTCTGGCTCTTAATAAATGCAGAAGATGCGGCAAGACTGGTAAAGGTGTTATAAAATCATTTCATCTTAATTATTGTCGTAACTGTTTCCGTGAAATTGCGAGTAGTCTTGGTTTCAAAAAGTATGATTAAAAATTAATAATGGTGATATTTTATGTTGCATAATCCAATTGCAGATGTTATGACTGTTCTCAGAAATGCTGAGAGTGTCGGAAAAAAGGAGTGTATGCTGGATTATACGTCTAGTATGATGGTCAGTATAATGAATATATTCAAGGAAAATGGGTATATCAGTGATTATAAAGTCATAGAGGATAATCAGGGTGGACATATAAAAGTTGAATTGTTGGGTATGATTAATGTTTGTAAACCAATTATACCAAGACATGCAGTTAAAAAAGATGATTATCTTAAATTTGAGAAAAGATATCTTCCCGCAAGTAATGTGGGAGTTATGATAGTATCAACTTCAAAAGGTGTAAAAGCTCATAAAGAAACTAAAGGAAAAATTGGAGGAAGTCTAATTGCTTATGTGTATTAAGCATTTTGACTTATTAAATTAAATTATAATTAATTATTATGGTGTTTTTATGGTGTATGAACAGAAAATCGTAATTCCTGAGGATATAAAAATAGAACTACAGGATAACGGAAAAATTGAAGTCTCAAAAGATGGAGCAAGTATTAGTAGGATTTTTGTTCATCCACATTTAATATGTAATATTTCCGATGGTGTAATTTTAATCCGTACGGAATCAAAAAGAAATCAAGATTCTGCAGTTGTAGGAACTTGGATATCACATATAAATAATATGATTAAAGGTGTTACAAGTGGATTTGTATATACGTTGAGGATTGTATATACTCATTTTCCTATGAATGTGTCTGTCAATGGCGATGTTGTTGACATTAAGAATTTTCTTGGAGCTAAAGGTCTTTTGAAAGCAGACATTGTGGGTGATACCAAAGTGGTTGTCAAAAAAGAAGATGTTGTTGTGTCAGGAATAAATAAAGAAGAAGTGGGTCAGACTGCTGCTAATATTGAAAGAGCTTGTAAAGTTAAAGGTAAAGACCGTAGAGTTTTTCAAGATGGAGTTTACCTCGTAAGTAAAGAATGATAAGTATATAAATGGTGTTATTATGATTAAAAGACTACTTGAAGTACGAAAACTATTAAAAAGTAAGAAACCATCATTTACTAGGCAGGATTCTTATAGGTATCTAAAGCTTGGTACTGCATGGCGTGCTAGGAAAGGTAGACATAATAAGTTTAGGATGCACAGAAGAGGTCATACAAATCCGACTCCTAGTTATGGTTCTCCTGTTAAAGTTAGAGGATTTCATGCATGTGGCAAAAAAGAAGTTATGATTTATAATGTTTCAGATCTTGAAATAGTTAATAAGGCTGATGAAGTTGCAAGGATTTCTTCTACAGTCGGAGTTAAAAAAAGGATTGATATTGTAAATAATGCTGATAAATTAAATATAAGTATTTTAAATCCTGGTATCTTAACTCTTAAGGCTATCAAAACAGCTTTAAAAAAAGAGAAGAATGCTAAGGCTGTCAAGACAGTTGTACCAAAGGTTAAAAAAGATACTTTTTATAAAGATGACAATAAAGACAAAGATGTATCTGCAAAAATGGAGTCTGAAAAAGCAGAGACTGATGATATTAAAAAAACAGTTAAATAATAATTATAAATAGGTGTATTTAGGTGACATTGATAACATTTTTACATGCAGGACATACAAAATGTCCGAAATGTGGAACTATTGGCAATGCACGTAATGAAAAAAAAATAAATTATTTTGAATGCCCATTGTGCAATACTGAATTTACTGATGAAATCATATTGTCTGAGGGTGTTGAAATAGAACTTACAAATAATTGAATGTAATATTGATGTGATTTTTATGAACACGAGACAGCAAAAAGAACTGGCCGCAAGAATGCTTAATGTAGGGAAGGATCGAATTTGGGTTAGTCCTGATAATGCTGATGATGTAAACTCTGCAATAACACGTCATGATATAAGGACCCTTATTAGTAAGGACATTATAAAAGTTGCGTCTTTAAAGGGTCAGAGTAGAGTTCGTGCAAGGAAGATTGCAATACAGAAGAAAAAATCCCTAAGGTGTGGGTCCGGTTCAAGAAAAGGAACAGCAAAAACACGATCATATCCTAAAGTAGAGTGGATGAAAAAAATAAGAGCTTTAAGGTCTGAGCTTTTAAAGTTAAAAGCAAAAGAAGTTATACTTTCAACAGAATATACAAAGCTTTACCGTCTTTCAACAAGCGGTTTTTTCAGAAATAAAGCTCACCTGAACTTGTATATAAAGAAACTAAAAGAATAATTATTGTATGATATATGGTGAATCTAATGAACTCAAAACATCTTTCACATTTTAGAAGAAGAATAGAAGGCAAGACTAATTACAAGAAAAGGCTTAATCTTTTGATATCTGGTAAACCTCGTATGGTTGTACGTAGATCTAATACCAAAATGATTGTGCAGATTGTAACTTCTGTTCATGGACAGGATAAAACAGTTGTTGCTGTTGATTCATCATTTCTTGCTAAAATTGGATGGAAAGGTTCATTAAAGAATATACCTGCTGCTTATTTAACTGGTCTTCAGCTTGCAGTACTTGCAAAATCTAATAAGGTTGATAATGCAATACTTGATATAGGGCTTTTGACACCTACTAAAGGTGCAGTAATATTTGCAGTTTTGAAAGGTGCAGTTGATGGTGGTCTTGAAATACCTAATTCGCCAGATAATATACCCTCTGATGAAAGAATTGTGGGTACACATATTGATGCTTATAGAAAGACATCTATAGTTAAAGAGTTTGAAAAAGTAAAAAATAAAATACTTGCAGGTTCTTCAGTAAAATCAGAAAAAAAAGAATCAATTAAAGAGGAATCTAAAAGTAAGAAATAAATTTGAGTATATGTGATTATTATGGCAGATTTTAGAAGAAGGGATTCTGAGAAAAGAGATATTAAGGAGACTTGGGTTCCTAAGACTGAACTTGGAAGAAAAGTTATGAATGGGGAAATCAAAAGTATCAAAGAAATATTTGAGCAGGGTCTTGTCATAAGAGAATCCGAGATTGTTGATTTTTTAGTACCTGAAATAAAAGATCAGGTTATACAGATTGGTGGTAATCCTGGTAAAGGTGGAAGTATTACACGAACACCTATAAGGTATACTAACAGAATGCATAAATCCGGTAGGCGTCGTTCTATTCATGCACTTGTTGCAGTTGGTAATGGTGATGGTCTAATCGGTCTTGGTTATGCTAGCAGTAAAGATGTCCCAACAACTATTGCTAATGCTGTCAAGAAAGCTAAACTTAATATTATCCCAATTAGGAGAGGTTGCGGTTCATGGGAATGTGAATGTAGATCTCATCACTCAATACCTTTTAAAACAGAATCAAAATGTGGGTCTGTCAATGTGACTCTTATGCCTGCACCTAAAGGGATTGGTCTTTGTGTTGCTAAAGAAGCAAAAACACTTATGACTCTTGCTGGTATAACTGATGTATGGGGTAAAAGTCGTGGTCAGACAAAGACAAGGCTTAATTTTGTGAAAGCTATATTTGGTTCATTGAAGAAACTTAACAATATGAGAGTTTCAGATGATGCTAAAAAATCAACGGGTATGGTTGATGGGATAATTTAAATTATTTTGTGATTATTATGTCAAAATTATATGCAGTTATAAGGGTCAGAGGTACCGTGGGCATAAACAAGAATATAAAATATACTCTTGAATCGTTGAGGCTTACAAAACCTAATCATTGTGTCATCATTCCTAAAAATGAATATATGGATGGTATGCTTAATAAAGCAAAGGATTATATCACTTGGGGCGAAGTCTCAGATGATATGCTGAATAATCTTGTGTCTAAAAGAGGTAGGATTAGTTCTAAATTATTTGCAGATAGTAAAATTGCGGCATCCGCAGTCAAAATGATTAAGGATAGCAAGATTAATGATTCTGGCATAAGGCCTGTGTTTAGGTTATCTCCACCTGTTAAAGGGCATGAACGTGGTGGGATAAAAAGAACTTTTGTTCAGAATGGCGTATTAGGGTATAGAGGAGATAAAATTAATGATCTTCTAACCAAGATGATTTAAATATATCCAATTTCGTGATTAATATGGTTGTAAACAAAACAAAAAAAGTACGGAAACTCAGAGGTTCTAGGACTCATGCTTGGGGTTCTCCTAAAAAACATAGGGGTGCTGGAAGCCGAGGTGGTCGTGGTATGGCTGGTTCCGGAAAGAAAGGACAACAAAAAATGTCAGCTCTTAATAATATTAAACAACGGATTGGTAAATCTGGTTTTGTTAGGCCTAGTAAGGTTATAATAAATGATGTTACTATCAATCTATCAAAGATTGAACTTAATATTGATAATTATTTGGCATCTGGGGTAGCTATTAAGTCTGGTGCTATATATGATATTGATTTAAGTAAGGCGGGCGTACAGAAAGTTCTGGGTAGTGGTATTTTAATCTCAAAGATGAATATTATTGCAAAGAAATTTTCAACTACTGCTATTGAGAAAATTGAAAAAGCCGGTGGAAAAGCAATAGTTTTAGAGTAATCTTTTATTATTGTTAAGCTTTTTTTGTTTTTTATAGTATATATCTATTTATATATGGTTTTTCATATATAGTTAGCAGGCATTTATATTGTCTGTTTTAGTCTTAATTAATGTTGTTTTAACATATGTTTATGGTGTATATTTAATGAATTATGAGTCTTTGATACAGAAGCTTCCTGGTGTGGCAAAACCACTAAAGAAACTTACATTTAAGGAAAAGCTTAAATGGACTCTTCTTGGTCTTCTATTTTATTATGTTCTTTCAGAAATTGCAGTCTGGGGTGTTGCTTCAACAGCTATTGCTCAGTTTCAGGCACTTGAAGATATTATGGGTGCCAGTTTCGGTTCTATAATTACGCTAGGTATAGGGCCTATTGTCACCTCAAGTATATTTTTGCAGTTGTTGACAGGGTCTGGTATAATTAACTGGGATCTTTCAACGCATCATGGAAAAGTTATGTTTCAGGGAACTCAAAAGATATTAACCTACGTTTTGTGTTTTGTAGAGGCTGCTGCATATACTCTTATGGGTGCGATACAACCTATGAATTTCTTGCCTATGACTGTAGGTCTTGTCATTTTTCAGATTGCACTTGGTGGTATTATAATTGTGTTTTTAGATGAGGTTGTGAGTAAATGGGGGTTTGGTTCTGGTGTATCACTTTTCATTGCAGCAGGTGTCAGCAAGCAGATATTTTTGAGATTGTTTAATCCATTTGGTACGACTGGTACACCATCTGGAGTCATACCATATTTCATATCATCAATTATGTCAGGTGTTCCTGATTTCTTGTCATTATTGCCCGTACTTACGACATTATTTATATTTGGTATGGTGGTGTATGCTCAGGCTATGCGGGTTGAGATACCTCTGGCGTTTGGTTCTGTACGTGGGTTCGGTAGGAAATGGCCTTTGAAATTCATTTATACTTCAGTTATTCCTGTTATTTTAGCTGCTGCACTTTTGATTAATTTTAAAGTATGGGGTCAGCTTTTGGCATCGCGAGGGTTCCCTTTGTTAGGTACTTTTAGTGCGGATGGTGTTCCTTTGTCAGGTCTTGTATATTATCTTAGTCCTCCATCTAATTTTATATGGAATCTTGTCACGCTTAATATTGTTTTTGATGATGTATTGAGAGTTATTATATATACTACCTTTTTTGTTATGGCGAGTGTTGTGTTCTCAATATTCTGGATGCATAGTTCTAATATGGATTCTCGTTCGGTAGCTAAACAGATACAGAATAGTGGTATGCAGATTCCAGGATTCCGTAGAGATATACGGGTTGTAGAAAGAGTTCTTGATAGGTATATACCAAGTCTTGCTGTTTTAGGTGGTGCATTTGTTGGTCTGCTTGCAGCATTCGCTGATTTGACTGGTGCACTTGCGGGTGGTACTGGTATACTGTTGGCAGTTATGATTATTTATCAGTTATATGAAGAGGTATCAGTGCAGCATGTTGAAGATATGTACCCATCACTTAGAAAATTCATGGGTAAGTTGTGATATTTATGGTCGGCGGGGTTTTAATCAATATTGGTAATATTCTATTTAGTCCACTTTTAGAGCTTGAACCAGTATATGCTGTATCTATTGTTGCTTCTTTTTTGTCTTTTGTATTCGTTGTTGCCAATAAGATGTTAGTAAATCAGGAGAAGTTGAAACATGTTAAACATGAGATGAAAACAGTTCAGAAAGATATTAAAAAGGCAAGATTAAAAAATGACGAAAAAGAGATGAAACATCTTTGGGAAAAGAGTATGAAGTTGAATCATCAGCAGCTTAAGATGGTACTTAAACCTATGATGGTGTCTATGCTTTTGATATTTATAGTGTTTCCTTGGATGCGATTTACATATGGTGATGTGATTTCTCCTGTTAATGATTCCTCCGCACTTTTTGTGCGTGGTGATTTTGAGAATGCGTTTACAGTGCATGTAGGTGTTGGTGGTGGTGATGTCACTTTTGTTGATGATATTACTGGCATTGCATATTCTTTAGGTGATAAGGTTATGCTTTTAGGGAGAGAGTGGACTATTGAGTATAAACCGTCGTCTCATGGTGATGAGTTGTCATCCGTTGTGTTTAAGACTATGAAAATAAAGTTACCTATTCGTCTTCCGTTGGTAGGTGGTTTTGTTGGTTGGCTTGGTATGTATATACTTATGTCTATACCATCTACAATTGTTTTTAGAAAATTGTTGGGTGTGCAGTGATTAATTATTAATGATTGAAAAGATTAATATGCTTGTAGGATTAGTGTAATAGGATTTAAGAATGTGTTTATTTTAAAAAGATTTGTGTTGAAATTGTTATCTATTGGTTAAAAATTATGTTTATGTTATTTATTTAGTTAAAGGAGATGTAGAATATGGAACCACGATTTAGGTCAAGATCATTTAAAAGGATAGAAACAAGTCTTCCTGGCGGAAAAAATGTCCTTCATTATAGGCGTAAGGGTGTGGCAAAAGCGCATTGTGCAACATGTGGTGTACCTCTTTCAGGAGTACCTACAGGTGGCAAAGGCGAAATTGCTAAACTTGCAAAGACTGAAAAGAGACCAGAACGTCCTTATGGCGGTGTCCTTTGTAGTAGATGTGGACGAGAAAATATAAAAGTCAAATCAAGACTTTAATTTATATATTAGGTGATAATTATGTCAGCAATTACAATGGGTAGAATTTGTGTAAAGACTGCAGGAAAAGATGCAGCAAAATATTGTGT
The DNA here is from genome assembly GCA_019429125.1 of Nanobdellati archaeon. GTDB lineage: Archaea > EX4484-52 > EX4484-52 > EX4484-52 > GLR71 > GLR71. The sequence continues at coordinate 31,176 of JAHYJO010000002.1, forward strand.
GATTACGGAAGTTATAGATGATGATTTTGTTGAGATTACAGGTCCAAAAGCGCTTACAAGTATAAAGAGAAAAAGATGCAATGTTTTACATCTTGAGCCTATAGCAGACTTTGTGACAATAAAGGCAAAAGCAACAGATGAAGATATAATTAAAGCAATAAATGTTGCAAAACTTACAGAAAAGATGGAAGCGGGACTTAAGCTTTGATTTCTTATGTTAAATAATGAGACCGGATGGATCGTAAAAGAAGAAGCTGAGAGTGATTCTAAATACGGTTGTTTTCCTCATGAACGAACTATTGAAGAATGTTTAAACAATGGTCTTGTCATAATTGATAAGCCTGCGGGTCCCACTTCGCATCAGGTTGCAGCGTGGATTCGTGATGTTTTAGGCGCTAAAAAAGTTGGTCATGCAGGAACTCTGGATCCACAAGTAACGGGTGTACTTCCATCTCTTATAAATAATGCTACAAAAATAACTCCTGCTCTTCTTACTGAAGGCAAAGAATATGTATTTATAATGATGTTGCATTCTGATGTTTCTGAAAAACTTATAAAAAATACTGTTTCTGATTTTATTGGTACTATTGTGCAGATGCCACCTGTCAAGTCTGCTGTTAAGAGACGACTGCGTCAGAGAAATATATATTCGCTTGATATTCTTGAAATCTCGGGTAGATATGTTCTTTTTAAGGCTGATGTGCAGGCTGGAACGTATATACGTACATTATGTGTGGATTTAGGTAAAAGAATGGAGGTTAAAGCACATATGCATGCTCTTCGAAGAACTCGTGCAGGTCCATTTTATGAAAATCAGGCAGTTACACTTCATGATCTTAAAGATGCTTTTGTGGCTTGGAAAGAGGATGGGGATGAATCAAAGCTTCGTGAGATTATAAAGCCTGTCGAGTTTGGGGTCAAGCATATGAGGACCATACTTGTCAAGGATTCTACTGTCTCTGCTTTATGTCATGGCGCACCTCTCCATATTGGTGGGATTTCAAAATTATCTAAAGGCATTGAAGTTGATGACCAGATTGTTATAAAGAGCCTTAAAGGTGAACTGATAGGTATTGGTACGGCTTGCATGGAATCTGAAGATATAAAGGTTCAGAAGAAAGGCATTGTTGCAACACTTAACCGACTTGTCATGAAAGAAGATTTATATCCACGCATGTGGAAATAGAAGTAGTGTCTATTTATTGGATGGTTATTATGTATATTATTGTTGTAAATATTTTTATTGATTTTATTTAGGATATTATGTGATGTTTATATGGTTTTTAAAAAAGATTTGCTTGATATACTTGCTTGTCCTAGCTGCAAAGGCGATGTGTCTTTTAAGGGGATGTTTATTGTTTGTGAAGGGTGCAAGCTTGCGTTTCCGGTTCTAGAAACAGATGTTCCTGATATGCTGATTGATGATGCTTGGGTATTGTCTAAGGCTGAAAAAGCTGGATTTAAGCATAATCTTAAGCTTTGATGTGTGATATTTTTTAAAGTTTGGATTCTATTTGTATTTTATGTCTAGTGGTTTTATAGAGTTTACAAAAGAAAATTTTATGGACCTATTGTTAAGCTATCGTGATATGTTTGTTGAAGATAGAGCTTTTGGTGCTGGGTATGTTACATCTTGTTTTTCTGAATTAAATATGTTTGATAAGGATGTTAATGCTCGTAAAAAATTATTTTCGAGGTATAAGTCTATAAATCTTAGAATTGATCTTGAAAAGGAATATTCGTCGTTGTTTTCAGTTTCAGATTATGGGGTTGGGTCGGGTTTAATATTTAAAAAATTATTATTTTATGATGTGGCTTTGCGCATGTATGATGTTCTTGGGTCTTTTTCGGGGGGGTGGATAATCCATTTTTTGATGAAAGTGATGAGACTTGTTTAAATGGTCTTATTCAGAAATTACAAAGGTGTGATGGTGATGAAAATATTGAGTTTTCAGATTACAGAGGGGCTCTTAAGTTTGCAACTAAAAGTATGACAAATAATAAAACTCTATTTCTTGAAGATATTTCAAATCAAGATATGTCTATGTATAATAAAGGATTTGTGTTGGATTATTTTCATGAAGGTGGGATCTCTCCATTTTACTCTAAGGGAGTGGGATTTAAGATTAATGTTATGGTTAATAATATTTATATTGATGATATGCGGGTTGTATTAAATGGGGTTGCTGCACGTAAATTGGGTTCTGAGGTCTGGGTATAATTGAAGATGCCTAGGAGTTGTCATGATACTGATAAGGATGCTTATCGGTTGTATCCTAATAATTAAGGGATTTTCAATTTGGTTTTAGGGATGTTGCTTTGTTGCGTAAGGAGGGCGATATGCTTAAATGTATTTCAGATTAAAAACAAAGACTATTTAAAACTTCTGCCGTAATTTCATTTATTATTTGATGCAGAGGTCGCTTAGCCAGGTAGAGCGCTGGACTTGAGATCCAGTGAGTCTTGACTCCCGGGTGTTCGAATCACCCTCTCTGCGCTTTTTTTATTTTTATTAGGTTTTTTGTGGCAATTTAATATTTACAAAACCTTTATAAAATTATCAAGACTATTCTTCTTGTTAATATAGTCTCTATACAGATTCTTGATTATTTTAAAACTTGATATCTATGTGGGAAATATTAATCATTTTCGGTAACATGTGTTGCCGTTGGTTCCTAAATACCCGGAACTAAAAAAAGGGGGAGTAAATATGGCAAAAAATGACATAAAACAAGATAAGATAAAAAAAAGTCCTAAGGCTACTGTTTTTGCAAGTAAACTTAATGTAAAACAGTCTAAAAATATCATTCGTATAAAAGGTACTGATGTTGTTTCTGCTAAAAAGTTAGGAATTGGGTTAACTGCTATAACTGGTGTGGATTATAATCTGTCGAGAGCAATAATCCATGTTGCGGGTATGGATTATAATCAGTTAGTTGAATCGGTTTCTGAAAAAGATATTGAACGAATAGAAACTATAATTGATACCCCAATTAAGTTTGGAATTCCTGCATGGCTTTTAAATCGACGAAATGATTATGTAACTGGTAATAATATTCATTTAACCGGTTCAGATATCCGTTTGACTCTTCGTGATGACATAAATCGTCTTCGTAAGATTCGTGCGTATAAAGGTATAAGGCATGAACTGGGATTACCTGTAAGGGGTCAGAGAACAAAATCATCATTCAGGAAGGGTGGCGTTGCGTCCAGGAAGAAAAAGTAGGTGATATGGTATGGGAGATCCACGAAAATCAAAAAGAATATACAGCAGACCTACAAGACCTTATGATAAAGATAGGATAACTGCCGAAAAAATAACTATGAAAGAGTTCGGTCTTAGAAGAAAGAATGAAATCTATAAAGCTGAAGCTTTCATAAGGGATATTAAACGACGTGCACGTGAGTCTATTGCTTTAAAAGATGAAGAAGTTGAAAAGACAATCTTGAATAAAGTTACAAAACTTAATTTATTGGGCAATAAAGAAGCAAATATCGATGCTATTTTAAATATTGATATGAAAGCGTATCTTGAAAGAAGGCTTGAGACACAGGTTGTAAGACGCGAACTTGCAAATTCATTTTTGCAGGCAAGACAGTTTATTGTCCATGGTCATATCTTTGTGAACAATGTAAAGGTAACTTCACCGCAATATATTGTATGTTCTGGTGAGGAAGATCTTATAAGCTATAATTCACGGTCTGTTCTTGTTTCCAGTTTTTCATATGGTCCTAAAAAGATTAAGGAACGTAAAGAATTTGCAGGTGGGAGAAAACCTTTTGGTGGTAGAGGCGGAAGTCGTCCACCATTCCAAAATAGAACTGGTAATGCTCAAGCGGGTACATCTAATGGAGGTGTTAAGAAATGAGTGCTATAACTAAAACTGCTAAACCTCAAAAGTGGGGTATTGTTCATGTATACAGTAGTTTCAATAATATTTTGATAACTCTTACAGATATTACTGGTGCTGAAACTTTAGCTAAATGTTCAGGCGGTATGATGACAGATAGAGGCCGTGATCAGGCAGGACCTTATGCATCTATGCAGGCAGCACAACGTGTGGCTCAGGAAGCTATTGAAAAGGGTATGACTGGAGTTCATGTCAATGTACGTGCACCGGGCGGAAACAAATCTAAAACACCTGGTAAGGGTGCTCAGCCAGCAATAAGGGCGTTGATTAAAGGTGGATTGAAAATAGGTAATATTAAAGATGTAACTCCGTTACCTCATGATAAGACCCGTAAAAAAGGCGGACGACGTGGAAGGAGGGTGTAGATATGAAAGTTAAACTGTTGAGCCGAGACACTAATTCACTTAAGCTTGAAATATCTGAGACTACACCTGTATTTGTTAATTCTCTGCGTAGGGTAATTATGCAAGGGATACCTATATTATCTATGACTAGTGTTGATTTTATAGATAATACTTCCGCATTGTATGATGAGATAATTGCACACCGTCTTGGTTTGTTACCTCTTGTTTTTGACCTAAAGAAATTAGTTTTGGTTGCTGATTGCAAGTGTGGCGGTAAAGGTTGTTCTGCATGTCAGGTTAAATTCGTGTTGAAAAAAGATGGACCTTGCACCGTATATGCAAAAGATTTTAAATCAACTGATCCTGATGTTATGCCTGTAGATGGTGATATTATTATCGTCAAGCTTTTAGATGGTCAGTCAATCGATTTAGAAGGTACTGCAAATATAGGTTTTGCTCGTGATCATGCAAAATGGCAGAGTTCTATTGTAGGTTATGGTTTTTATCCTACATTGAAAGTCGATGCGAAACGTATTAAGGAAGCTAAAGAATGTATTGATGCGTGTCCATTAGGACTTATAACATCTGATTTCAAGTTAACTGATCCTTATTCTTGCACTCTTTGTGGTTCATGTTCAGAATCATGTCCACCAGGTGTTGTGACTATTGAGGGTGACAGTTCAAGAATAATATTGTATATTGAATCGGTCTCAGGTCTTAGTCCGGAAGTAATTCTCCGTGAAGCAAAAGATTTATTGGCAAATCATGTTGGCGAGTTTGAAGAGGCTTTGAAAAAAGAATTAAAATGAGGATTTATGCAGGGGTCGCCAAGTCTGGTCAACGGCGCTGGACTTAAGATCCAGTGAGTCAGTCTCTACGAGGGTTCGAAATTAAAATAAGCCTTTAAAGTGTAAGTATTATCTTATGTTGTATGAGGTAGTGCTTGCAGTTGTCATTATTGTGGTTTAGGTTTTGTTTTTAAGAAAATCCCTTCCCCTGCACTCTCATTAAAAATATATTTATAAAGGTATTGGTATTAATTATACCTGTTCAATGTAATATATGCATTGTCTCCAAGTACGTAACATTGGAATTATTGGTGTTGCGCGCGAGGGAAACCATATAAGGAGGTTATTAAATGACAAAACACACGGGTCCTACAAATCCAGTAACTATCAGTCTTATACGAGATTTAAGAAAACTGGGCGTAAAGGAAAATGCACAGATATGGAAAGATATAGCTATGTGGTTGGAAAAGTCTTCAAGACAGAGACCAGCAGTTAATCTATCTAAACTGGAAAAATTCTATAATGATAAACTAGAGATTATTGTTCCTGGAAAAGTATTAGCTGATGGTATTATTTTAAAACCAGTCAAAGTTTCTGCTCTTTCCGCATCGGGTTCTGCAATCCGTAAACTTGAATCTGTAAAAGGTAGTTTTACTACAATTCAAGAACTCATGAAAATGAATCCTAAAGGTAAAAACCTTAGGATTATAGTATAGGTGTTTATTATGATAGTTGATGGTACAGATCTTATACTTGGAAGGATGGCATCCAAAGTGGCTAAAGTTCTTCTTGCTGGTGAAGATGTAATTATAATTAATGCTGAGAAAGTTGTAATTTCGGGTAGTCGGAAGGAAATTTTTACAAAATATAAAGTCCGACGAGATAGAGGAGATATTTATAAGGGTCCTTTTACTCCAAGAATGCCTGATAGACTTGTCAGGAGAACTGTAAGAGGTATGCTTCCACGGGCAAAAGCAAAAGGTATAACTGCTTATGCTAAACTTTCCGTACATATTGGTGCTCCTACGTCTGTTAAAGGCACACCAGAACCAATGGATATCTCAAAAGGTAGTCTTAAAGATCAGAAATATGTCACTGTCCTTGAATTATGTCAGTGGCTTGGTGCGAAGGTGTAGATTTATGAAAGTTATAAATACTGTAGGTAAAAGAAAAAATGCGGTTGCAAGAGCAGTCCTAAAGAAAGGTACAGGTCAATTCAGGATAAATAGGATTCCTTTTGATCTTGTTAAACCGGAATTATCACGCTTGAGACTTATTGAACCTATAAGGCTTTCTAAAGCTGTTTCAGATATGCTTGATATTGATGTTGTCACAAATGGTGGTGGAACTACGGGCATGATTGATGCTGCAAGGCAAGCTGTTGCTAGAGGTATAGTCTCTTGGACTGGCGATGATGAACTTAAGAGTAAATTTGTAGCTTATGACAGGAATCTTATTGTGAATGACCCAAGAAGGAATGAAGTAAGTAAGCAATCACATTCCAGTATGGGTCCTCGTAGAAAGAGACAGTCAAGTAAGAGATGATGTGATATGATTATACCTGTAAGATGCATGACATGTGGCGCTGTAATTGGCGGTAAATGGGAAAAGTATAATGCGCTTATTGCTAAAGGCAAGACTCCTAAAGATGCGCTTGATGAACTTGGTATTCGTCGATACTGTTGCAGAGGTCTTATGTTGACTCATGTTGACATTATTGATGAGGTTGCAAAGTTCAAGATTGTCAGTAAAAATTAGGTAAGGATATTATATCTTTTATTTTTTATTTTATTATGTATCTGCTCCCGTAGTGTAGACCGGCCAATCATTCTGGCCTTTCAAGCCAGTGACTCGGGTTCAAATCCCGGCGGGAGCATTTATAGTTTTATCATTTAGTGCGGTTATCATTTTTACATGCAGGGGTCGCCAAGCCTGGTCAACGGCGCTGGGCTTAGGACCCAGTCTTATAGAAGTTCGGGGGTTCGAATCCCCTCCCCTGCATTTATTTTCTTTTAGTCTTATCGACAGGTATTTAAATAGGTATAATTATAATATTTATTAAACTGTGATTTTTATGTGGCTTCAGATTAAAATGTATATGGTTATGGCTGCGCTTTTTGCGGTGGTCTATTCGCTTGTGTCAGTCGCAGGTATGTATCTTGGTATGGGTACTTTTGTATTTTATGCATTACTTGCGACATTTTTTATGTTTGTGCAGTTCATGGTTGGGCCTAAAGTTGTTGAATGGTCTATGAAAATCAAGTATGTGACGCAGTCTGAGAATCCTAAACTGCACAGGATGGTTGATGAACTTGCAAGGCAGGCAAATATTCCTAAACCACGAATAGGTGTTTCTGATAACAGTTTGCCTAATGCGTTTGCTTTCGGTCGGTGGAAATCTGATAGTCGTGTCTGTGTTACAAAAGGTATTCTTAATCTTTTAGATGATGATGAACTTCGTGCTGTGTTAGGTCATGAGATTTCACATATTAAAAACCGTGATGTCTTAGTCATTACTCTAATAAGTGTCATACCTATGATTGCTTGGCATATTGCATGGAGTTTTATGTTTTCAGGCGGGCGTAATCGTGAAGGTGGAAACACTATTGCTTTAGGTATTGCTGCTTTTGGTATATATATATTTACTAATCTTTTAGTGCTTTATGCGTCGCGTGTGCGTGAATATTATGCTGACAGGGGTAGCGTTGCGCTAGGGTCAAGACCTAACCATCTGGCTTCTGCATTGTATAAGCTTGTTTATGGGAGTGCCAAGATTTCAAAAGATGATCTCAAAAAAGTTGAAGGTATGAAAGCGTTCTTTGCAAGTGATCCATCTCGGGCATTCTCTGATATGCGCGAGCTTAAGGAATTGGACAAGGATATGAGTGGTGATATTGATGCTAGTGAATTGCGAGCAATTCGTGGGCGCAAGATGGCTGTATCTCGTTCAAATAAGATGATGGAGATGTTAAGTACTCATCCTAATATGCTTAAGAGGATTCATGCGCTGTCTGAGATGGAATGAGTGTGGGTTTTTTGTTTTTTTAATTTATATATTTAGATTTATATTTAGATTTATATTTAGATTTATATTTAGATTTATATTTAGATTTATATTTAGATTTATATTTAGATTTATATTTAGATTTATATTTAGATTTATATTTGGGTAATAATTTGTATGTGTCTTGAGAGTTTGTTATTGCTGTGTATGCCTAAGTCTATGAGATATAGTAGGAAAATTAAATATTAAATTCTGTGAATCTTGTGAAAGAACTTAAAGTAACAAAGGAAATTGCTTTAACTTATTTGTTACCTATTTCTGTTGAGGATTATTTGAGTTCTACAGGTGTTGATGTAGGTAATTATGATGTTCGGCCAGTTTATGGTTCTTCTTCAGGAATTCCTGAGTGTTATAATTATAAGACTATTGAATATATTGAAAACTTGCTTGATGAACTGCAAGGGCCTGTTGGTGCTAAACTTTTTACTGGTGGGATTCCTGATATAGATTTTATTTTTTCTGAAAAACATCTTATTGGTGAATCTAAAGAATTAGGTGCTGATGTTGTTGTGGTTGTAAAAACTCAATATCCTGATTCTGCACCTTCTTTGTTTTCGTTGGGTCAGCATACAGTTTATCTTGAAGGGCTTGCTTTAGTATCTAAAGATTGAATGTTTTTTGTTTTATTGACTTTTTTGCATAGATGCTAAGTTTTATAAAATTGAATTTTCTTAAATATATTTGTTATTATGCCATTAGAATTTAAAAAGTTGTTGATGCAGAATCCATGTGCTGGCTGTGGTGCTACTTGTGATAATGCAAATGCAAATAAAGAAAAGGCATTTCTTAAGGATTTCTATATATATGATCCTGAAACGGGACAATATGCAACTGTTCTTGAAACACCTTATGATTTAATTGCGACTATACATTCTTTAGAAAGTATATATAGTCAAGGTCATTCTGTGAAAAATTTACATATTCTTTATGGTAATGTTAATGGTGTTAAAAATTTATTTTTAGGTAATGGTCATGATGTTGTTGTTAATGATTTAAGTGAGGTGAATCCTCGTGATAATGATACTATGCTAATGTTGCTTCATAAAAAAAGAAAAAGTAGTGATGGTCGTGATATTTTAGAAAATTATATAGAATTTATGGATACTATACAGGCTACTGGTTCTGTTGATGCTCCTTATACGTTTACTGCAAAGTCTATGTCTCAAAAGTATTTAACGCAGATAGAGGAAGCTATTTCTGGAGTTCCTTATCTTAAGACTGGTGATGGTACAAATATGATAATTAATGTAAGAAAAAGTGATTTGATTTGTGCTAAAGATGATGGTTTTCTTGATGAAAAACTTTATAGGGATATTATATCTGATACTTCTAAGGTTGCACCACTTTTTCCATTTAATTTCAAGATTAAGTTTCCAGAACCGTTAAAACTAGATTTGGTACCTGCTAGGGATATTCCATCTGGTATTGATTTAACTAATGTCAGTTTGATTGATGTTAATGATGGGGGTACTGTGTATCATGTATTTTTTAATACATCTTCTGAACATTTTGGGCGGGTTGATATTGTGTCAGGTACAAAATATGTCTCTGTAATTAATACTTATTTGAGTGATACTTTGAAAGATTCTGATGTGGGTCCTCTTTTTGCGATTATTAAGGCATTTGATATGTTTGAGAATTCTTTGTCTAGTGAACATTTTAATTAAATTATCATTTTCAAAAATCAAAACTCTTAAAAAGCTTACCATATCTATTTAATATGTTAATCTGTGGTGAGGGTGAGCTAGCTCGGTTATGCTTGACGACTGTGGATCTTCAAACCCGGGTTCAAACGAGGGGGCTCCCTCAAGGCGCATTATATGTTCAGACCTTTGGTTGAATATAGATTATCTTTATCATTAATGATTTTTGCGCTAGAGATGTCTTTTCTGGAATTCCCGGCCCTCGCCCTTTTTTCTTTGTTTTTTTGATTTTAAATTTGTTTATTTTTTAGTGTTTTACTATTCCTTTATAATATTATCATTACTATTAATCTTGTTATATTCAATCTTAATCGGTTGTTGTACTGTTGCACTTTTTAGTAGTGTATTCGGTTTGACAAAACCTTTATAAAGATTTAGATTGCATAACTTATATTCAACTTTAACTGTTAACATTTGCGTACAAATCCGTGCGTAAAGCTTGTTTTTGTTGGTCTATATACTGATATGGACTGTTTATGAACTGAAGTGCCTCTTTGGAGGTGCGGTGAAGGTTTTTTTAAAGGTCGTTTATTAGATACAATGTTGGCTTGTTTGATATGAGTCAGAATAAGGTGAATCTTTGTTGGCTTCGTTAATTCCGGTTGATCCTGCCGGAGGATGCTGCTATTAGGATTCGACTAAACCATGCGAGTTGCTGGTCTTCGTGACCAGGGCGAACTGCCGAGTAACATGTGGTTAATCTGCCCTTAAGTCTGGAATAATCTCGGGAAACTGAGGATAATGCTGGATAGGAGATTTGTTCTGGAATGATATTTCTCTTAAAGTTTCGGCGCTTAAGGATGAGACTGCACTGGATTAGGTTGATGTTAGGGTAAAAGCCTACCATGCCTATAATCCATAGGGGCCGTGAGAGCGGGAGCCCTCGGACGGGTTCTGAGATACTAACCCGGGCCCTACGGGGCGCAGCAGGTACGAAACCTCCACAATGCACGCAAGTGTGATGGGGGAATCCTAAGTGCTAGCACAATGTGTTAGCTTTTCTTGAGTCTAAATCGCTCGAGGAATAAGTGGTGGGTAAGACCGCTGCCAGCCGCCGCGGTAATAGCGGCGCCACAAGTGGCATCCATTTATATTGGGTTTAAAGCATTCGTAGCCGGTTTGATAAGTCTACTGTGAAATCCTATAGAAAACTATAGGGCGTGCTGTAGAAACTATTTAACTTGGGACCAGGAGAGGTCAGAGGTACTCCTAAGGTAGCGGTAAAATGCTCTAATCTTAGGGGGACCACCTGTGGCGAAGGCGTCTGACTGGAATGGATCCGACGGTGAGGGATGAAAGCTAGGGGAGCGACCCGGATTAGATACCCGGTTAGTCCTAGCTGTAAACGATGCGCACTTGGTATTGGAGATCTTTTGTGGATTTCCAGTGCCGAAGGGAAACCGTTAAGTGCGCCACCTGGGGAGTACGGTCGCAAGGCTGAAACTTAAAGGAATTGGCGGGGGAGCACTACAAGGGGTGACGTCTGCGGTTTAATTGGATAACACGCCGGGAACCTTACCAGGAGCGACAGCAGAATGATGGTCAGTCTGAAGGGCTTACCTGACGCGCTGAGAGGTGTTGCATGGCCGACGTCAGCTCGTGCCGTGAGGTGTCCTGTTAAGTCAGGTAACGAGCGAGACCCATATCTTATGTTGCTAATCTCTCCTTCGGGGGGGGTGCACTCATAAGAGATTGCCCGTGATAAATGGGATGAAAGTATGGGCTACGTTAGGTCAGTATGGCCCGAATCTCCTGGGCTACACGCGGGCCCCAATGGCAAGGACAATGGGACGCAACTCCGAAAGGAGAAGCAAATCCCCTAAACCTTGTCTTAGTACTGATTGAGGATTGCAACTCATCCTCATGACGCCGGAATCCCTAGTAGTCGAGTGTTAGCATCGCTCGGCGAATTAGTCCCTGCTCCTTGCACACACCGCCCATCAAACCACCTGAATTGAGTTTAGGTGAGGTTTTATCCTATGGGTAAGATCGAACCCAGATTCAGTAAGGGGGGTTAAGTTGTAACAAGGTAGCCGTACCGGAAGGTGCGGCTGGATCACCTCCTATGCCAAAAAGTTTCTGAACTTGTGATAGCTACTTCAACGTAGCATTACGTAAACAGATTACGAAGCCGACAAAGCACCAATTTTTCAATTTGTTTAAATGGGCTCTTAGTTCAGTTGGAAGAACGCTGCCTTTGCAAGGCAGAGGCCGCGCGTTCAATTTGCGTTTACCTTTAGGGTTTTAGCAAGAACATATCGCGCAGAGTCCATTTTTATATTTACCAAAAATTACGAAGATTCACCTAAAATATCATACATCATAAAATCATATTTAAAGCATACAGCTTTATTTGTGATCGAAAGTCATTTTTCGATTGCATCTGATCAATATATTTTTCATATTGAGATGAGGTATCATAGGTCTGTATTTGAGCATTTTGCACAAAATGTGAAAGCTATACAAGGGATGGCTTGGCTCAACAGCTGATGAAGGACGTGACAAGCTGCGATAAGCCCGGAGTAGGCGCATGTAGCCTTTGATTCCGGGATTTCTGAATAAGCAACTAGCTCTTCGGAGCATTCTCGCAAGAGAAAGGGAACGCGGAGAATTGAATCATCTTAGTACCCGTAGGAAAAGAAAGTAATAACGATGCCGTGAGTAAAGTCGATCGAAAGCGGTAGAGATCAAACTGAATCCTTTATAGAAATATGATGGAAATGTGGTGTTCGTCTAAAGTATATGCTATCTTCCCGTTTTTAGCTGAAGTCTTCTGGAACGTTGCACTGTAAAGGGTGATAGTCCCGTAAGCGAAATTAACGAAAGATAGTTCTTTAGACAGAGTATCCTAGGTTGGAATTCCTGGGAGAATATGGGAGTCAATAGCTCCTAAATCTAAATACTCGTTGAGACCGATAGTGAACCAGTACTGTGAAGGAAAGGTGAAAAGTATTCCTAGCGGAAGGTTAAAAGAACCTGAAATTGTATAGCTATAGTCAGCCACGGCCCGAAAGCACCTAACGGTGCGGGGTTGTGGTGTGCGTTTCGAAAAAAGAGGCAAGGAGTGCATTTCAGTGGCGAGATTAAGGGCTTAAGGTCCGAAGTCAAAGGGAAACCAATATCTCGCAGCTTGCAAGGAGAATGGTGTTAATAGCGCCATTAGTCACTGGGATGCTACCTGAAGCCGGATGATCTTGCCCTGGGTAGGATGAAATGTGGTGAAAACTGCATGGAGGTCCGCAACCGTTGTTATCTAGTACTCGGGTGACCTGGGGTAAGGGGTGAAAAGCCAATCGAATCCGGCGATAGCAGGTTCCTTCTGAAATAGGCAGTAGCCTAGCCTGGAACGAGGTTAATATTGGGGTAGAGATACTGATTTAGTATTTAGGCTGGGAAACCGGTCGGTACTTTGCCAAACTCCGAATCCAATATTGCTGTAGACTTCCGGAGTTAGGGCATCGGGGTAAGCTTGATGTCCTAGAGAGAAACAACTCAGGCTAGAGTTAAGGCCCCAAAGTGATTGCTAAGTGTAATAATAAGATGGTCAAAAACCACAGACAGTAGGGAGGTTAGCTTAGAAGCAGCTATCCTTTAAAGAAAGCGTAATAGCTCACCTACCAAGGTTTTTGGCGTCGTAAATGGACGGGGCTAAAGCAATCCGCCGATACTCTAGAGTGCCTATATTTTAGGTAATCTTGTATGAAGGCGTTATGCTAGGATAGAAGCAGGGTTGTAAAATCCTGTGGACCTTGCATAAACGAGAATCTTGCCGGTAGTAGCAGAAAGTCGGGTGTGAATCCCGATCGCCGTAGGGGCTAGGTTTTCCCAGCACTGTTCGTCAACTGGGAGTTAGTCGATCCTAACCGTATTCGTAATTCGAGATTCGGGAAAGGGAAATAGGTTAATATTCCTATACTGCAAAAGTACACGTGGCGACACAAGTTTATTTTCTGACATTTTGGGATAGGTTGACACGAGCTCTGCTCGTGCTAAGTGTTGAAACCTATGGAGAGTCGTAATGACGAGAAGTAGGTGAAAGCACAAATGGCTTTCCTTATGGAGAGTTCAGCTGGATCCTGGAATCCATGAAAAGGGAAATAATCGGATCTTTTGTAATCGTACCGAGAACCATTACTGGTGCCCCTGGATGAAAAGTCTAAGGCGTTTCAGGATAATCAAGTTAAAGGAATTCAGCAAATTAGCCCTGTATCTTTGGTATAAGGGGTGTCTGTGACCATGCCCTAGGCATGACTCGCAGACTTCAATAACAAGGGGGGCTCGACTGTTTAACAAAAACGTAGCTGGCTGCTAGTCCGAAAGGATGCGTACAGCCAGTGACTCCTGCCCAGTGCGAGTAGGTGAAACTCCGGTTCAACGGATATAAGCCCTCGTAAACGGCGGTCGTAACTATGACGATCTTAAGGTAGCGTAATCCCTTGTCGATTAATTGTCGACCTGCATCAATGGAGTAACGAAGTCCCCACTGTCTCTAACTTGACCCTGGCGAACCCGCAATTTTGGTGCAAATGCCAAAGACTCCAAGCGGGAAGCGAAGACCCCGTGGAGCTTTACTGCAACCTGTTGTTGAGATACGGTTTAAGTTGTGAAGTGTAGGTAGTAGACATCGAAGTTATCACGCAAGTGATAATGGAGTCACCAATGGGACACTACCCTTCTTAAACTGTATTTCTAACCCTATAAGGGGACATCTACAGGCGGGCAGTTTGACTGGGGCGGTACACTCCTAAAAAAATATCAGGAGTGCCCAATGACTTACTCAGGCCGGACAGAAATCGGCTGTAGAGCGTAAGGGTATAAGTAAGTCTGATAGGATTTCGAATAGCGAGAAATCCTGCCGTGAAAGCGTGGCCTAACGAACCCATGTAGCTTTTTATTGAGGCTCATGGATGACAGAAAAGCTACCCCGGGGATAACTGAGTCGTCTCAAGCGAGAGCTCATATCGACCTTGAGGCTTGCTACTTCGCTGTCGGCCCTTCTCATCCTGGTTGTGCATCAGCAGCCAAGGGTGGGGGTGTTCACCCATTAAAGAGGATCGCGAGCTGGGTTCAGAACGGCGCGAGCCAGTTTGGTTGCTATCTGCTTGGAGTGTTAGTGTCTGAGAGGAAGGTTCCAACAGTACGAAAGGAACGTGGAGCCGTGGCCTCTGGTTTATCAGTTGTCCAAAAGGGCATGCTGAGTGGCTACGCCATAGGAGATAAAAGCTGATAGCGTCTAAGCTTGAAGTTCCCCTTAAAAATAGACACTGGATCCTTATAGAAGATGAGGTTGATAGAACAGGGATGTAAGTGCGGTAACGTATTAAGTCCACTGTCACTAATAATCCAACAAAGGCATTTTGTGCAAGCTTTGAAAATACAGACCTATGAATTTTACCTTATCCTTTTTTGGGTGAGGTTTTTTTTGGAGTGTATATAGCACTATAGTGGTATAGTTTTAGGTGTTTATAGTTTTATATAATATTGCTGTTGTTTTTTAGAAAATGATTATATTTTTTGTTTTTAATTTTACAACACTATCACGTCTTTGGCTATGTCGTAGCTCAATGAAATTACGGGTTCAAAATGACTTATTAATTTATCTATATGTGCGTGGTCTATGTCTTTATTTTCTTTATTTTGCAATTCATTTTGGACCTTAAATATTATACTCATTGTCTTTTTTGTTCTTCTATTTGTGTATATCTCTATCGCCGTTTCTGTTTTTTTCTTGAAGAGCGCATCTCTTATGGGTTTTATGTAACTTATCCAGTCATTTAGGAATTTGATGGTGTATGTGTTAATATGATTGTCTCTTTTGAAGACGATGTAACCGTATTCTTTCATGTTTTTTGTCGGGGTAGTGTTCATGTAATAGCTTATGCCTACAAGCATGTTGCCTATTTTTTCAAGGTTTTTTATTATTCTTGACAGAATCATTAGCTCATGTGTGTCTTTTTTTGTCTTTTTCATGTACTGTGAGTCTTTGAGCGCTAGATTCAAGCATCTAAATACTAGGTTTGTTGTCCTGTCTACTGCTGTGTCCATCTCTTTTATCTTGTCGCCTATGTCTTTGTCCTCTTTTATGTCGTCTGCTAATTCTGTTGCCATACCTATTAAATGATTGAAGATGCTGCCTGTAAACTTATCTAAATCTATGTCTTCAATGTGTATGAAATCCTTGAAGATTATCCTTTTTTTTGACTGTTCCATTACTTCAAAACCAATTAGCCTTTTTTGTACATGTGTTATGACTTCATACTGGTTCTTGTCAAGGTGACCTGTAAGTATTATTGTCTTGAATCCGTTTATGTAGGATCTGTATATCTTTGCATATATGTGTTCCATGGGTTCGTTTCGGTCTATCTGTATTATTTCTGTGAGGTTTTCTGTTTCCTTTTTTAAGCAGTTGATAGTGAGTGTGCCTGAATTGATCTCTTCAAGGTCTATTTCATCTGTTTTTTTTAGATCATAATGTTCTATCCAGCCTTTTGGTAATGATATTGCGTATGAATCGCCTAATTTGATTATTTTTCGTTTCATATTGATTACCTTTGTTTGGTGTAATATATATTTTGTCTTTGTATATATATTATATATAATATATATATATTCTTTGGGTTTCTCTCATTAAAATTATGTCTGAAAAAGTTTTCAGACGTTGTGTATTTGAAATGTTGTGATACTATGGGAAAATATGTGATAACTGGTGGGCCATGTTCGGGGAAGACAAGTCTTGTGAATTATTTGGCTTCTAAAGGGTATGGGATAGTTCCTGAGACTGCGGAATTGATAATAAAAGAGCAATTGGAGTCTGGCGGAGATATAGTGCCATGGAATTTGTTGCGACGGTTGGAGTTTCAGGAAGAACTTATAAGTCGGCAGATATATGCTGAGAATTCTATTTCATCTATGTTAGGTGATAAGACTTATTTTTTTGATCGTGCAATTCCTGATAATATTGCATATAATATTTTTGATGGGCAGAAACCTTCAGATTATCTTGTTGATACAAGTAAAAATCAAAATTATGATTGTGTCTTTCTTTTGGGACAGGTATCAGTCTATGAGAATTCATCAATCCGTAAAGAGGATTCATTTGAGGCTAAAAGACTTTCATCAATATTGGGTGAGGTTTACTGTGATCTTGGATTTGAGGTTCTTGATGTTGAGCCTATGGGTTCTGCTTGTGAGAGAGCTGAGTTTATAATGGATATTATAAATGATAAAAATGAGTTTTTGAGGTGATTGTATATGGTTGTTGAAAAAGAAATCAAATTGGTCAATCCTAAATTTACTGTGGCTGATGTTTATTATTGGTGTGAGTGTAAAGATATCAGTGTGTTGAAGATTGTGGATACTTATATGGTGTCTAAACGTTTAGAGGGTGTAATTTCAGATGGTAATCTCACAGATGATAATTTAGTGCGCATACGAGAGATTGACGGAGCTCCATACTTTACAGTCAAGGGACCTGATATGTCTTGGTCTGTGTATAAAAAACGTGAAGAATTTGAAGTTCTTATCACTCCTCTTGTCAAAGATGTAATATGTGGTTTAGGGCAACCTGCGCTTGTAATTGTGAAAGATAGATATGTTCTTGAGGGTGGTATGTTTGAAATGATATATGATACTGTGTATGGTGTGTCTGTTATAGGTAAGGATATTGCGCTATCTCATGACTTAAATGGGTGGTATAATATGATTCAGACTAATATATTTGAGGTAGAGGATATAACTGATAAAGGTCTGGATTGATTGTCTATATGTCTTCGTTTTTCAAAAGATGATTTGACTACTGTCTCAAATTATGACTATTTTATAGAACTCATCTCAAAATTGTCATGAATCGTGTTTTTTTGTTATATCGTCAAAATCTTTATAAAATTTATAAGTTAACATACATTTACTTACTTTAGTAAGTCAATCCCTTTAGGTGGCTTCAATGTCACAGATTTGTGCGCTTTTGTATCAAGTCTTGGATTGGAAGAGGCAGAATGGCTTACTGTGGTATAATCTTTGATTTATCATTGATTGTATCGTGGAGGAAAGTCCGCCCTCCGTTAAATGAAACCGGTGTGAGTCGGTGCGTGAAAGCGTAGGCAATGCAGCAGAAACGAATGTTTTTCCGTAAATATTATGATACGTTAGTTGAAGTTCCGGAAAAGACAGTGAAACGGGCATCCTTTCAGGAGCAAGGTATAACCGCTTAGTCTGATGCCATTAAAACATAAGGCGGCTTACTCGCCTCTTCATAATTTTTATAATATTGGGTGATGTATATTTCAAAAAAAGAAAAAGCAGGAATGCCGTCGGGAAATGCAGGACTTGTAAGATATTTTGATGATTATAAGGAAGCTGTACAGATTAAACCAGAGCATATTTTAGGGTTTATATCTTTTATCATTGTTCTTGAGCTTGTGCTTAAGTATATGGCTGTATAGGTTAGTTATTTATTTCTTTTTTCCTATAGTTTTCTTATGGATGTAAATGTTGGTGTTTCTGGTATACCTTTGTCTGCAAAAGGTTCGGATACTGCTTCGGGTCTTAAAGTTCTTAAAGGTCTTGGGCTTGACTTTATGGAGATACAGTTTGTCCGGAATATATATTTGACTTCAGATAATGCTCGTGCTGTGGGAAATGTCGCGAAAGAATTGGGTATTGGACTTACCTGTCATGCGTCTTATTATATCAATCTTGCATCACAGAAAAGAGAGGTTCAGGAAGCTAGTATGGTACGTATTGTCGATACGTTGAGGATTGCTGAAGCTTTGCGCGCTAAACTTATTGTGGTCCATGCAGGATATTACTCTGACAGATCTCCTAAAGATGCATATGACATTATCAAAAGCAATATTGATGCTATTGGAATTAAATATCCGTCAAAAGTCAAGATTGGAATTGAGACTATGGGTAAACAGAAATCATTCGGTAGTGTGGATGAGATTATACAACTATGTAATGATTGTCATAATATATATCCAGTTATTGATTTTGGGCATACTCACGTACGGAATTTTGGAAACCTTAAGACTGAAAATGATTTTATGTTTATTTTTGAAAGATTTGAGAGAGAAACAGGTATTGATGATTTTCATATACATATGTCTTGCATGAAACATGTAAATGGCAATGAGATAAGTCATCTTCCGTTGGAGTCTTATGATCCAGATTTTAGGATGATGGCTAAAGTTATAAGGGATAACGGTTATAAATGTTCTGTTGTGTGTGAATCTCCATTTAGGGAGCATGATGCACTGCTTTTTAAAAGCTGGTTAAAAAGTTAATATTTAAAAAGATATTCTCTTAACTGATTATGTTGTTTGTGGGCTCGTAGCTCAGTTTGGATAGAGCATCGGACTTCTAATCCGAGGGTCGTGGGTTCAAATCCCATCGGGCTCACTTTTATTTTTTTGATATCCCAAAAGGTAATGATTTGAAGATCGTCATCTGATTGCGATAATGTCGTGTATGAAGATGTGAACACCAAATGAACCTGGGAATATATCTATATATCTCTTAGTTTTTCAAGAATTATTGATGATCTTGCAAGGCGTGCGCTTAAATTTGTTATATGCCCTGTCTTAAATGCTGAATTTAGTGTGTTTGTTTCAAATATTTTAAATAGTCTTTCTGTTTTTTCAGTTGTTGATAATATTTCACTATAATGTGTGGCTCTTACAGCACCTGTGCCAATTCGTCCCAAATTACCTAAAAGTGGTATGAATAATAGGATGCAGAACCATCTTTTTTTTATAAATCCTATCTTTGAGTAGCTTAATATGTAATCTATGAGTATGTCAACTGCAAAAAGAAAAATAACTAATTTGTCAATTCGCATAATTAACATTTCTTGTCCTGGCGTAAGTTTTATTGAGAACTTTATGAATATTGTCAGAATTACTACTAGTATGAGCATAGGTGTTATTTTTTGGATTATTATTTTTGCGGTCCTTAGGTGTCTGCTCTTGTATTTTTTTCCTGTATTTGTTTGGAGTTTTAGTGTTTTTTCGGAAATATTCATCATTTTTCTTCCTCTGCATATTTTTTGATTATTATATAATTATGAACTACAGTAAATACATATACCAATGTGAATATGAACAGTAACATGTTTGCAGCAAGCATGTTTGTGTGGGAGATGTAGTATAAAATAGTGCCTAACATAAGGAGGTCAAATATTTTAAATAGTATGAAATCTTTGTTGCTCAATTTAAGGAAAAATTTTGCAACTGGGTTTTCTTCAACGCCTAGACCTTCTTTGTTTACAAGTTCACAAGTCTCAACAGTATCTGTAGTCCAGAGGATTGTTAATATTACAAATAATAATAGGGTCATAATTGATATTAACATAATTATATATTAGAACCGAAAAGTTTATATAGCTCTATGGTGTTGTACATTTATAATATGGGGGTTATGAACACTTCAAGAAATGCAGCACCTAAGATAATAACTGTTGCAATCATGAATAATCTCAATGAATCATTTATGATTATGTCGGTTTTGTGACCTTTTGTTATTCCTATAGATAATATTGCTCCGGCAATTCCTGCTATGCTATATGCTGCAATCTCAGGTATCCCATGCAAGGCTATGCTTGAGAGTCCGTGGAAAAGGGCTAATATTAGTGCTATTATTTTTGGATTGTTTGCAATTATGAGATCTTTTCCAATGTTACCTATGAATATTCCTACGACGGCAGCATTCCAGCTCAATATGAATATCGCGCCTGTACCAAATATAAATGATACAAAAAATGAAAGTAGCATGACTTTTAGATTGTTTGTAAGTATGCTTGAGAAACTATAGGTTGAATTGAATGCACCTAATGCTTTTATTGTCTCAATCTCGAGTGCAAACATAACTTGTGATTGTGTCGCGCTTGCAAATATGTACCAGAATGATGTGGTGATTATTACTCCTAAGAAAAAGTATGCGTATATCTCTAATATTGTGCCGTGTCTTTCAAAAAAGCCAAGTGATACAGTTCTGTCTTCATTTTCTTCATTTCTTTCGTCATCTTTGATTGCACTGTATATTACAGGTAGTAATGCGATTGTTGTAAGGAATAAGAATACGACTGATGCTGATGTGGGAAATATTATATAGGCGGTCCATATTGCAACTGATGTGACTATTATGCTGTATATGAGCATTTCTATGGGGTTTTTTTCAATCTGTCTGCTTGTAAGAATTGATTCAAGAACCATATTATTTATTGTTTCTTGCTTGTTAATATAGTTTTATCTTTTTCAGTATCATGTATGAGTAGATATATTATTGACGCTGGTATTGCCATCAAGATTGGTCCGAGTATAAATCCTACTGGTCCAAAGACTACTGCACCACCTATAAAACTGATTAGTACAATTAAGATGTTCATCTTCTTTTCTTTTGCTACTATGAGTGGCTTTGTTATCCAGTCTGGTATGCTGCTTACTATAATTAGGTTGAGTATGAAGAATGTTATTGCGGTCTCTGCATTGCCACTGAAGAACATTATCATGCTTATAGGTGTGTATATTAACCATGCACCTATTATTGGTATTAATGTTAAGAGTGCTGTTGCAGTTGCAAGGAGTATTGGGTATGGTATGGAATATAAGATAAATATTAGGTAAGCTAGTGCTCCTGTGAGTACTGCCGTTACAAAAATGCCCATAAATATGTTGTTTAAAGATATATCCATTTCTTTTATGAATTTTGTCATGAATTCTTTGTGAGTTTCAGGTACTGTGTTTGTTATCAGTTTCGTTATTGATTTCCTGTCACGGACTCCGTAAAAAGCTATCATGAATGCAATTGTCAGTTGCAGGATTATGTAGCCTAAGCTGAACATAAATCCTATTATGGTGTTTATTGTGTAACTTATCTGTGAGGAATATGTTTTTAAGTTTTGGATATTGTTAAGGTCTGGTTTTTCAAAAAGTAGCATGATGGTGTTATAATTTATTGCTTTTAATATTTCGGATTCTATGTCTGTGGTATTTATGTTATATTGGGTGGATATTATGTTTGTAGCTGTCGGATTGTTTAGTATTGCTGTTGTTTCAGTTATTGCGACTGATAGGAAATATGTGCTGAATATTACAATTGAAGTTATGACTATTATTATTGTAATTGCTATGGGTATTGTCTTGTTTTTTATATATTTCTCAAGTGTGGCATATATTGGTCGTGTGACATATATTATGAACAGACCTATACATAGTGCTGGTATGAAATATGTAAGTATTTTCATGACAAAGAAGGATATGAAAAGTATTATGGCTGATATTATGAAGGTATATATGTTATTATTGTTAAATTTTTTTTGATTCATATATGTTAATTATATCTTGTGTCTTATATATTTTTGTGGCACAGTTCATTTTTTGAGTGATTTCAAACAAAATGTAGTTAATTAAATACCTTCATTTCTTTTGTAATTCGACGTGAGATGTGTATGTTAAATGGATCTCTGCAAAAGTTTATAAACAAACAATATTTAAAAAATATTCAAAATCACTCGATTTTTGAACAGTGCCTCTTAGGTATTATCTATATATATCATGTCTTGTCAAATAATTATATATAAATTAGTAATATTTATGGTGTTGTAAATGGTATTTAAAATAAATCGCATAACTACGGGTGTACCTGGAGTAGACTTGCTTATAGATGGGGGTGTTCCTGAAGGAAGTGTGGTACTTCTTTGCGGTGGTCCCGGTTGTGGCAAGACTACATTTTCATGTCAGTTCCTTATGAGCGGTCTTAAAAAAAATGAAAACGGTCTTTATATTACTCTTGAAGAAAGTCCTGAAGATATAAAAAAGGATGCGCTTTTGCATGGATGGGATTTTAGTAAGCATGAATCTGATGGTTCATTGCGCATTATGTATTATGATCCATTTGAGCTTAAAGAAATAATAACACGATTGAAAGATCTCATAATTGTCAATAAGATAACAAGACTTGTTATTGATTCAGTAACACTTTTTGGTATGTACATTAAAGAAGAATATAATGTGCGTAAAGAATTGTATCATCTCATTTCAGCTTTTAAAGAGACTGGTTGCACCGCTCTTCTTCTGTCTGAAATCAGTGCGGGAGAACCAAATAAATATAGCAGGTACGGTGTTGAAGAATTTGTGGCTGATGGTGTTATTGTTCTTCATTACATGGGTATTGGTGAAGGTGTCTTTAGAAATATTGAAATTCGTAAAATGCGTAGAACAAAACATAAAAACGGAATGTTCCCATTAGTTCTTGATGATGAGGGTATGCATATCGATTCTGAGATGGCTAATTTTTAATTTTATTATTGGTATCTGTTAAATGTTGTCTGCTCGGGTAGATTTCAAAGACAATTTTGTGTAATGTGTCTTCAGATATCTCTGTTAAGTATGAAGATTTCCAATTTTCAGATTTGATTAGTACTTTTGTAGTTTCAAAAATTAAAATGTTCATAACTGTTGCATATTTCTAGATTAATTTTTATTATATTTCAGAAGTTAATTGTGTATTTTCATCTATTTGGCTAGTGAGGTCAGGATATGCTTGATATATGCGTTTATTACTGTATATTCCGTTTTTTTGAGATTACGACATGATTGATCTTATCCTTTATTTAAGCTATTTATATCTTTTCCGTTGAATATTATAGCATCTATTGTATTTGCAATGTCTGCAATCTTTATCCTTTTTTGTTCTTGTGTGTCTCTATCTCTTATCGTGACTGTATTATTTTCTTTTGTTTCAAAGTCTATAGTTATACAGAGTGGTGTGCCTTTTTCATCCATGCGAGCATATCTTCGGCCTATTGAACCGCTTGCATCATATACTGCTGTCAGTCCGTGATTTTCTATCAGGTTTTCTGTCAGTTCTTCTGCTATTTCAGCAAGACCTTCTTTTTTTACGAGCGGGAAAATTGCAACATGTATGGGTGCTATATCTTTTGGTACTGTAAGTATTGTCCTTTCAGCATTTTTTTTGTAGTTTATGTCAAGGAGTGCAAAAACAGGTCTGTCTGTGCCGAATGCAATCTCTATTATGTGTGGTACTATCTTGTTGTTATTTTCATCTAGAGCTTCAAGTTTCTTGCCTGAGGCTTTTGAGTGCTGAGTGAGGTCGTAATCGGCTCTGTCGTGGATACCGCAACATTCAACCCATCCGAAACTGTTGGTCTTTATCTCAAGGTCCCAGGCGTCATCAGCGTAGAATGCGCGCTCGTCAAGCGTATGCTGGCGTAATCGTATGTTCTCTTTAGGTATGCCTATTTCAGTGAACAGTAGGTATGCAAGGTTTACGGCCCAGGCATATGCTTTATTTTTGAAATATTTATTTTTTATTGCATCTTTAACTTTTGTTTCTTTTTGTGTCTCTTCTTTTTCTTGCATCTGGTAGGGCCATAGTGGTAGTTTGTTGTCGCTTATCTTTTCATATCTGTTCCAGATATCTTTCTGTTCAGGAAATACAAATATCTGGCCTTCTGCCTGTGTGAACTCTCGCATGCGCATTACGTGCTGTCTGGGGGATATTTCGTTTCGGTATGCTTTACCTATCTGAAACACGCCAAATGGCAGTTTTTTTCTAAAATAATCAACATATCTTATAAATGGGAGGTATGTGGTCGTTGCTGTCTCTGGGCGATTGTAAGCTTCTATATCTGTACCTATTTTTGTCTTCATCATAAGATTATGTTTTGTTATCTCTTTGTTGAATTCAGAACCGCAAGTGGGGCATTTGATTTTATTTTTTTCAATGAAATCAAGAAGTTGCGTCTCTGAGAATGCGTCGGCTACTACGTCGTGTTTTTCTTCTATGATTTTATCTGCTCTGAAATTAGAGTTGCACTTTGAGCATTTTATTAGTGGGTCTGTGAAATTGTCCAGGTGACCTGATGCCTGCCATACTTCTTTTTGCATGACTGTTGGGCATTCAACTTCCCACATGTCATTTTTATGGAATGTGGTTCTTATTTTGTTCTCTACATTATTTTTTAATTTTTTGCCTAATGGCGCATAAGTATAAAATCCGGCAAGTCCACCATAAAGTTCTGGTTCAGGACCCCATATGAAGCCTTTCTGCTGGATGAAAGATATCAATTGTTCCTGAAACTTTTTTCTTTCTTTTTGCATTTTTAAAACCTGTTGTATCATTTTTGGTGAACAGATTTATAAATTATATATATATAGATTTGTTTTTTTGGGTGAGATGTTTGTTTTTTATTGATGCTGAGTGAATATTGTAGTGTGATTCAAACCGAAAAGCTTATAAACTTGGGAGTTTTAATTCTGGCTTTGTGAAATAATGCGGGTGTGAAAATAATTTAACAGTATTGAACTATAAGGTATCGGTTTTAGTAAGGATCTCTTCATCTTTTAATTAATAGTTTTAGCTTTAGCTATTGTTTTATTTTTTGAAGAGTTTCTTTATCTATGTTGGATATAGCTTTAGCTATATTTTGGAGTAATTAATTGGTGATATGAATGAAAAATAAAATGAAAAAGAGTCTTGAACAGATAAATGACATTGCAGTTGATGCGATGGGACAAAACCAGTATGTTTTGGTATTAGGCAACATATGTCGTCTAATTGAAGGGAAAACAAAATCTGATGCATTGAGAAAGTATATATCTAATTTTGATTTCGGTTTTAATATAGGTAATGTTTTTGAAGGACGTATAGAAGCTCTTAATAAATTGAAGTCTTTTAAGATGCAAACTGCAGAGCTATCATCAAATTGCGTTGAGATACCATGTGAATAAATTAATGGTGTTGATATGAAACAAAAAGGATTTATGATGTCTATAAATGTGGTTGTATCTCTTGTTGTTCTTCTTGTGCTTGTATCCATATCTATAATCATTATAGGTGAGGATGCGACTACATTTGGTTCCGAATCAGAATCAAAGATTGATTTGGGTTCATCTGCAACATTGTGTCAGGTTGGTTGTTTTAAATGCTGTAGGTATTCTGAATCGCAATCTGGTCTGTGTGGTACTCAAGAAGATATGGTATTTGGGACTGGTGGGTGTGTATGTTTATGTGCTTCCGGTTCTTTTTGATTTTTTTGATTTTGTGGTATTTGCATTATAGATAAATATATATATTTTAAATTCGAATAGAATGTAAGTTGTTGTGGTTATATTATGGTGAAAAAATCGTCAAGTGATTTAAAGAAAAAGATAGAAGATGTTAAATATGAGGCTTTAGGTAAGATTGATACTATTAAAAAAGAGTCATCAGGTAAAAAAAATGATAAAAAATCTAATAAAAAGGGAAAGTTATCAGTATTGTTTCTTATTTTCTCATTTTTAGAAGATATGATAAAAAAAAGTGGTGATATTCTTGTTGCTTTTGCTGAGCTTGGTGTTTTTAGTAAAAATACAATTGAAAATATCAAGCACAAAGTCATGAAGTCATTCGTATTTGTGGTTCTTTTGATATTGGGCGCTGTGTTTTTTATACGTGGTGTGATAATATATCTTGAGCATGTGTTCCCACAGCTTGCTAATGGTACTTCTTTTGTGTTCATAGGGCTTGTTATAATGAGTATTGCTTACCTATATAATAAGTGAATTTAATAAGTGAATTTTTGGCACAGTTCAAAAATCGAGAGATTTTAAATATTTTTTAATTTTTTTCATTTATTTTTCAATACTCAATTTGACAGTTTGTATGCTAAAATAAAAATATGTTATATAGTTTGATCTATATTTAAATTCAGATTTAATCTTTAATAAAAATTAAGAAAATTCACAAAAATTAGCCAAATGAATTTGACAGTTGGGTTAAAATTTAGAAAAATTATGAAAAAAAGAGACATTTAGTCTTATTTTTATCCCAAAATTAGTATATTTTAGTAAAAAATCAAGAAATTGTATGATTTAATCAAGCAAAAATGCTCAATAATTGCCAACTGTCAAATAGGTTTTCAGAATGAAATAGTGCTAAACTGTTAAACTTAGACTATATTATAAATTAAATAAGATGCCTATTTTGAGATGGTTGTTTTTTATTAAATTTTGACATTGCAACTCTTTTTTTAGACACATCAAATGAAAAATAAATTTGATAAATAGAATGAGTGATTGTAAAAAATAAAAAAATAAAAGTTTTTGAGGCTTTTATTTCTTTTTTGAATCTTTTTTTATCTCAGCTTCAAGTTTTTGTATTTTTGCTTCAAGAACCTTAATCTCTTTTTTTGTTGCGAGGTCTGTCTTTTTGATGATGTCTGTGACTTGACTGTTAATTGTAGTTTCAAGGTCTTTTGTGCTTTTCTTTGATTTTTCGATAAGTTCTGCGACAAGCTTTTTGCCTTCGTCTTTGTTGAGGTCACCTTTTTTAATCAGGTCTTTGACAAGTGCTTCTGCCTTATCTTTTGTTATTGCTGCAACACCTATGCCAAAAAGGCCAACCTTTCTTGCAAGATTGTATATGTCTGTTTTAGTTTCTGGTTGTTTTGCAGTTTCCGCTTTTGTAGTCTTCTTTTTTGTAACCATATTAATTTCCTCCATTAAAAGAGTATGTTTTGTTTTATGGTAATTATTTGTATCTATAAAGATAAATAGGTTTGGATAATTTGGCACTGTTCAAAAAGTGAGTGATTTTGAATATTTTTTAAATATTGTTTGTTTATAAACTCCTGCAGAGATCCATTTAATATACACATTTCACGTCGAATTACAAAAGAAATAAAGGTATTTAATTTAATTTAACTACATTCTGTTTGAAATCACTCGAAAAATGAACAGTGCCGATAATTTTGGTTGTTTTTTTTGGTTTTTATTGTTATGTGCACACTAGGATATATTTATAAAGCTATCTTTGTATATTATTCTCGTTATGTATAAGGTTAGAAGAACATTATAGTTGATTTCTTGCTTTTTGTTCTTTGTGATATAATATAGATTATAGTTTTGTATCTATAGTATTGTGTATATATATCCAGAAAATAAAAAGCATATAGATGTTTTCATTAATATCCTTATGATTTGATTTAGAATTGTTTTCTGTTAAAGAAATAAATATAAATACGAATGTGATAACAATGAATGAATTTGAAAAATTAGGACTAGATGAAGCTATACTTAAAGTTATAGTTGTTGAAAAATTTGAGAAGCCAAGTGATATACAGGTAAAAGCAATACCACTTATTCTTGAAGGTAAAGATGTTATGGCTGTATCTGCTACAGGTTCAGGTAAAACGCTCGCTTTTGCGGCAGGTATTATACATGATGCTAAAAGAGGTGCAGGGATTCAGGCATTAATACTTACGCCTACAAGAGAACTTGCAGAACAGGTTTCGGACTCGTTTAAGACATTCTCACAGTTTAAGAAATTGAGAATATTGCCTGTTTATGGTGGTGTGTCTATAAGTGCTCAGATACAAGGACTTAAGCAAGCTGATGTTGTTATAGCTACACCAGGAAGGGTTCTTGATCATATTCAGAGAAAGACTATTGATTTAAGTTTAGTAAGTACACTTGTTTTTGATGAAGCTGATAGGATGCTTGATATGGGTTTTATTGATGATGTTAAAAAGATTACAACTAAATGTCCAAAGAAAAGACAGACTTTACTTTTTTCTGCAACATTATCAAAGAAAGTATATAGTCTTGCAAAAGGATATATGAATAATCCTGAATCTGTTTCTGTTGAATCTCGTGTTGATCCTACTAAATTGAGTCAGTGTTTTTATGATGTTCAGGATAATCTTAAATTTTCACTTTTAGTACATTTATTGAAAACTGAGAAATCAGGACTTGTGATGGTATTTTGCAATACTCAGAGAAATACTGATTTTGTTGCAAAAAACATTAAGATGCAAGGTCTCGATGCGTCTGCAATTCATGGTGGTCTTACACAAGATAAAAGGACCAGGATTATGAAAAATTTCAATTCTAGTGATGTCCATGTGTTAGTATGTACAGATGTTGCTGCTCGTGGTCTTGATATAAAGGGCGTGTCTCATGTATATAATTATGATGTGCCTAATGAAAGCGATAATTATATACACAGGATAGGTCGTACTGCACGTGCTGGTAAAGAAGGTAAAGCAATAACTATACTTGCAAGCAGAGATTATGGAAATTTCAGGAAAGTTTTAAGTGATACTGGTGTAAAGGTTGTAAAAGAAGATGTACCTGCTGTTGAACGTGTCAAGTTAACTGTTCCTGTCAGTTCTGATAGTGGTTCAGGTCGTGGCGGTTTCGGTGGAAATCGTGGCAGTTCTGGATTCGGTGGTAGAGGCGGTTCAGGTTCCGGTGGTCGAAGCAGTTCTGGTTTCAGTGGTCGAAGCGGTTCTGGATTCAGTGGTAGAGGCGGTTCAAGTTCCGGTGGTCGAAGCAGTTCTGGATTCAGTGGTAGAGGTGGTTCAGGTTCCGGTGGTCGAAGCAGTTCTGGATTCGGTGGTAGAGGCGGTTCAGGTTCTAGCAGTGGCGGATATGGGGCTAAAAAGACTGGTTTTGGTGGTAATAACAACCGTAAATCATCTGGCGCTGGTAAATCTTTTCAGAAAGATTAATCTTTTTTTTAATTTATCTTTTTTCTCTTTTTTATATCATTTATTATATTTTTATTAAGGTAATCAAAGATTTGTTAAATAGTCTATTTTAGATATTATGTTCTTAGGGTGTATGCCCTTACGGAAGATTCCTAGAAACCTTCTGTAGTGGAACTATGGTTTTTATTGTGGATATCAAATATATTAAAAGAGGTTACTTGAATCGGTACATATCTTTTTCCAGATCTGATCTTTTTAGAATTAGGTCGTTGCCTTCTATTGAGCTTTCAAGATATCCAGGCCAGCAACCGCCACCTTTTTTGTTCTTTGTGCCAAGATCTATTATATTATAGGCGTTGCCGCAATTGTTGCATATCATATCTGTACCTTCCTGACGATAACCTTTCTTTGCGCCGAAACATACGTCACAGGCGTCAAAAGCAGTCTTAATTGTTCCATCTTCAGCTTTGACAATAAAGTATTTGATGGTTGTGCCTTTGTATTCGTATGTGTACCATTTGGCTGTTTCTGATATGTCTGAGAGTGATATCTTTATTTGGTCATCACTTATTGTTGCTTGACCTGTTATTTTTTGAGTGTCTCCTTTTGTTAAAAATATTCCTGAAAGTAATGCAACTGCCAGTAGTATTCCAATTATTATTTTTTTATTGTTCATAATATATCATCTCTTTTTTAAGCTCCGCAACCACAGGTGCCACCATTGCTCCCTCCACAAGACCCTGCTGTGGCTGTTGGTGTTGAGTCAAGTATCTGTTGTGTTTCTTGTGCTGTTGTTGGTGTGTCATCACCTGTTACGATGAAGGTTCCTTGAATCATGCCCATCCAGCAGCTCCAAGGGATGACTCCTTCTGTTTCGGGTGTGAATTCAATTGTTTGGATTCCACTTTTTATCTTGAAATTCATGTTGAGAGAAGGGACTTGGATTGCGTTGTTGCATCCTGTAATCTCTTTTCCGTTTATTACCCATTTGACGGGAATACCTTTCTTTAGTATGAACTTATTTGGTTCCCAGCCATATCGTGTGACATCCATGTTTATTATTTGGTAACCGTCTTCTATTTTTATAATGTCTTTTAATGTTGCGCTTGATGTGTCTTGTTTGCTTGCTATTTTGCTTGACTCTATAAGTGTGTTTGTATCAAAGCCTGTTCCAGTAAGTGAGAGTCCTGTGTTTACCATTACAAGTCCTAGGATAATCACTATTGCTCCTGATGCTTTGAGAATTTTGTGAGTTGCATTTTTGGATATTACGTTTGTCAAGAGACCGAAGCTCATCATGACTGGTAATGTTCCAAGAGCGAATATGAACAGAAGTTTTGCGCCTTCAAACATGCTTCCTGTACTTGCTGCCATTATATATATTGCCTGCAAGGGTCCGCATGCAATCATAAGTCCGTTTAAGAGACCTATTGTAAGTGGGTTATTGTGCTCTCTTGATTCTTTTTTTATGAATTTGTTTAGGAATTTAGGTGAGCTTATGCGTATCTTTCTTAGTGCTGGAAATATGTTTAGCATGTTGAGACCGAAAACAATTAAGAAAATACCTGCAATTATTCCTGCCATACCTCGCATCATAGGGGTGAATGTGATTATTGATCCAAGAAGACCGAAGGTTGCGCCTATAACTGTATATGATACTGTCTTTCCAAAACCGTACATAAGATGTGACTTGTAGCTGCTTTTTCCGTCTTGTGCGTCTTTTGCAGTGTAACTTATCACAAAACCACCACACATGCTGATGCAATGGAAACCTGTCAGAAGCCCTACTAGGAACAAGAGTCCGTAACTCATGTTTGCGCTTATCTCTGGAAATGGGATTGATTCAATGTAGGGGAGAACATTCATGCCTATGATTAACAATCCTATCGTTCCGAATATTATGCCTAGAAGTTTTGTGTTGAACATGTTTCTGGTATCATTTGTGTCTGAACTGTTGTCTCTTATTTGGCAGGTGTATCCTTTTTTGTCAATTTTATTGAAAATCTTTTTGAGTGTTGTCTTTTCAGTATCAAAAGTGACTGTGCCTTGATTTTTACTGTAATCTATATTGACTTTTGATATGCCTTTTGAATTGTCTAATGTGTCTCTTATTAGAGTCTCACAGCTTTTGCAGTGCATGCCGTTAATATTAAATGTCTCTGTCTTTTTTGTCATACTATCCCCTTTTTGGATGATAACATTTTGATTGAAACACCTTATAGTCTAATATGTGAAACTTATTGAAACCAGTTTCATTGACGTTTTAATATGACTATGTTTGTCATACCACGGCGTTTTCGTTCTATTATGTTTCGTGTCTCTAATCTGTTTAGAATTCGTGTAATTTTTACTTTGCTTAGTTTTGTTTTGTCTACAAGGTCTGATTGGAAAATTGTGTTTCCCTTTTCAAGGATGCACTCAAGGATAAGTTTCTCTTCAGGGTTTCTTGCTTTTTTAAGTAGGTCTGTCTTGTTTATCTTTGTATTTACTTTAGTTTTTTTCAATATGTGTTCTTTTATGTTTTCTGCGAATATCAAATATAATCCGATAATTATTAATGTTGTCATGATAGCTAAGCTTATGTTGGTTTGGAAATTTATGGAACCCCACATCGGGCATGCATCACCATGGTCACAGGAGACTGCGACAATATCTTTTAGCGCCTTGTTGAAAAGGTAGATTATGAAACCTACTAGCGCTGAAATGGTCAGTATAAAATATCCTGTGGTCTTGTCTTGCATATGTAGTTATGATTGTGAGAATATTATAAGTTTTGTGGATTTTTTTATTTACTTTTTCTATCTTTCACAGTATCATATAATTTATAAGTTGCAGAAGTGAACCATACAAGGTTTAGTATTATAAATGGGATGCTATCTAGTGTGTATGCGTAGATAATTAGAAGGACTGAGCCTGCAATATTCATAAGTATTGAACTTTTTGAGTCGACTGATAATTTATGAAATTCGTCGAGAACAAATGCGATAAGTATTAGCACCATGCCGGGCAGGCCTATAAGTAATGGGTCCATGTGTATTTTTTGTCTGTTTGGGTTTATATGTATTTGTTTGTGTTTGTTAGGATTTATGTCTGTATCTGTTATGTTTTTTTTGGATTTTATGCAAAACTATATAAAAATATGATGGTGAAATCAGTATAGGTTAGCAAGATGGCTGAAAGTGAAAAAAAGACATATAATCTCCAGTATCATGAGATAATTCTTCTTAAAAAATTGTCAGAAATGAAAACATCTACAGTTATTGCGCTTGATAAGATATTAGGTATTGATCAGGCTGCAGTTGTTCGCGCAGCTATGACTCTTGCACATCTTGGACTCTTAAAGATTGATGAGAGTGACAAGATGGTTGTTGCGCTGACTCGAGACGGAAAGATTGTCATAGATAAGGGTCTGCCTGAAAAACAGCTTATTTCATATGTCATTAAAGACAAAAACGTACTTTATTCTAAAATTGATATTAAGGATAAGAATATTGCGCTTGGTTGGGCAAAAAAAGAAGGGCTTGTCGAGCTTGAGAAAGCTGGTGATGACATGGTCGTCAAGGTGACTGGTAAAGGTCAAGATTTCTATAAGGTCAAGTCTGATATTGAACTTGCACTTTTAAACATTGTTAATAATAAGCCTGTTGACAAGAATATGATTGAGATTTTAAAGAAAAGAAGGTTGATTACGGCTGAGTTTAGGACGGTTCGGACACTTTCAATGACACCTAATGGTGAAAAGATTGCAAAGTCAGTCAAGCTTGTCAAAGAGGTCAGTAAGGTCACTCCTGAACTATTAAAAGATGAAAAATGGAAAGATGTTCAGTTCAGGAAATATAATGTTGTTGCACCTGTTTCTTCAGTCTATCCTGGGAAGAAACATTTTGTGTCACAGTCTCTTGAGTATGTAAGGCGAATTTGGCTTGAGATGGGTTTTAAGGAGATGGAAGGTAATCTTATAGCTACATCATTCTGGAATTTTGATGCGCTCTTTGTACCACAAAATCACCCTGCACGAGAAATGCAGGATACATTTTATGTTGATGTTAAAGATGGTAAGTTGCCTGATAAGAAGATTGTGGCTGATGTCAAGAAAGTGCATGAGACCGGAGATAAAGAATCTTGTGGTTGGGAATATGACTGGAAAGAGAGTGATGCAAAGACTGTTGTCTTAAGGACACATACTACTGTACTTTCTGCGCAAACTATTGCAAATATAAAGGAATCAGATTTACCTGTTAAGTATTTTGCAATTGGTAAATGTTTTAGAAATGAAAGTCTTGATTGGAAACATCTTTTTGAATTTTATCAGATGGAAGGAATTGTGGTTGATAAGAATGCTAATTTCAAACAGCTTTTAGGATACTTAAAACAATTCTATAAAAAGATGGGATATACTGCTGTTAGGATACGACCTGCTTATTTTCCGTATACTGAAATGTCATGTGAGGTTGAGGTGTTCCATCCTCTAAAGAAGGAATGGGTTGAGCTTGGTGGTGCGGGAATATTTAGACCTGAAGTTGTCAAACCGTTGCTTGGAATTGATGTACCTGTTCTTGCATGGGGTCAGGGACTTGAAAGGATATTGAGTGAATATTATAAGATTACAGATATTAGGGATCTTTACAAGAATGATGTCTCAAAATTGAGGTCTACAAAACTTTGGATGTGGTAAATTATGCCTACAGTGAATCTGAACAAGAAAAAAGTACTTGAATACATAGGCAAGAATATCTCTGATGAAGTGTTGTCTGAGAAGATACCTATGATTGGCACTGATTTGGAAGAGATAACAGCGGATGAAATTGCTGTTGAAATATTTCCTAATAGGCCTGACATGCTTTCTGAGGAAGGTTTTGCTCGCGCACTTAAAGGTTTTCTTGGTCTTGAGAAAGGATTAAGGAAATATGATGTAAATAAGAGTGATTATACGGCAACTATTGACTCGTCTGTTTCAAATATCAGGGAATTTGCAGTAGCTACGGTCATCAAAGGTTTA
This sequence comes from Nanobdellati archaeon, assembly GCA_019429125.1. GTDB lineage: Archaea > EX4484-52 > EX4484-52 > EX4484-52 > GLR71 > GLR71. The sequence continues at coordinate 65,474 of JAHYJO010000002.1, forward strand.
GATATTGATTCGGATTTTATAATACGGCTAATGCAGGTTCAGGAAAAGTTACATACTACTCATTCGCGCAACAGGAAAAGTGCGGCAATTGGTGTGCATGATTTTGATACTGTCAGCTTTCCAATAAGGTATACTACAAAAGGCAAAGATTTTAAGTTTATACCTCTTGAAGGTAAAAGCGAGATGACAATTGAAGAGATATTAACGGTTCATCCTAAAGGAAAAGCATATGCGCATCTTGTAGATAAGGATTTATATCCGGTCTGGATTGATGCAAAAGATAAGGTTGTATCATTTCCGCCTATAATCAATGGTGTACATACTACTGTGACTGAGAATACTAAAAATATATTGTTGGATATTACAGGCACTGATGATAAAGTTGTGTTGCAGGCATTGAATATTATGGTCTCTATGTTATCTGATGCAGGTGGTAAGATTTATGAGGTTGATGTTTCTGGGAAGAAGTACCCCTGTATGGTGCCTAAATTGATGGGACTTGACATAAACTATGCAAATAGGCTTTTAGGTATTGAGCTTGATGTTGAGTCTGCTATTGATTATCTTCTGATGATGGGATTTGGTGTTAAGAAAGTATCTGGGTCAGCTGTTGAGGTTTCGGTCCCTTCGTTTAGGACTGACATTCTTCATCCAATAGATCTTGTTGAAGATATTGCAATAGCTTATGGTTATGAGAACTTTGAGAGTGAGATGTCAGATGCTACAACTGTGGGTGCTGAGTTGTCTAAGGCTGTATTTTTAAGAAAAGTGTCAGAGTTGCTTGTGGGATTATCCTATCTTGAATGCAAGAGTTTTCATATGACTAATGCAAAGACGCTTTTTGAGAGGATGAATCATGAGGTATCTAAAGATTTAGTCCGTACTACAAATGCAGTCAATATTGAATATGATGCTTTGCGGTACAGGTTACTTTCCGGACTTATGAAGATACTTTCTGAAAATACTCATAATGAATATCCACAGAATCTTTTTGAGGCCGGTACGGTCATATCAAAGGATGATTCCTCAGAAACAAATGTTTTGGAATCTACAAATATTGCAATGGTTTCTGCTGGGCTTACGTCTGATTTTTCTTCGATGAAAGCTGTAATTGAGACGTTTGCTTTGAATCTAGAGGTTGCTATCGGGTTTGAAGAGTATGAGGATCCGTCTTTTATATCTGGGCGTTGCGCAAAATTAGTTCTTTCGGGTCTACAGATTGGTATTGTTGGTGAGATACATCCTAAAGTTCTTGTCAATTGGGGTCTTGACGTGCCTGTGGCTGCGGCTGAGATTGAGCTTTCAAAGGTTATGGATGCTGTGTTTAAGTAGATTCTGTTACTGGTATGCTTGTTTGGTGTATTCGTCATCTTTATTTTTTTCAGTTATTAATCTAATCAATTCTATTGCGGCGTGATATCCTATTTTTTGGCCGTTATCTTGTAATGTGTATTGATATGCTGGGGACTTATGATCTATATCTTTTTGTATGAAATGAATTGTAGTGTTTCCAATATACGTTTCTATACTGCTGTCTTTTAGGGATTGTATGAATTCTTTACTGTTCTATTTTTTATCTCTTGTTTTATTTTTTGATTAAACATGATTGTATATTGTTTTTTATTTTTATCAATATTTTTTTATTATTATATTTTTGTGATTTTTTTGTATTTGGGTATTGATTTAAATATTTTGATTTATTATGTATTATAGTCAATGCGATAAATACTTAGAAACTATATATACATCAAAAACTAAATATCTAGTATGAAAGATATACCTTTTACCTCTGAAAATATTATTGATGCAATCAATAATGAAACTGATAAATTTGCAAAAAAGAAGCTTCAAGCAGGTTTATTGATTAAAGAAAATAATGCACCAATAACGGTTGCAAATAAA
>JAHYJO010000003.1 GCA_019429125.1 Nanobdellati archaeon
ATCGTTCCATATTATCTATATTTTGTAAACAATCCATATATTATAATAAAATCTACTTGAATTTTTGTTTTTCGGTTATGTAGACTATAAATATATAAAAATGTAGGAGAATTTGCTAAACAAATACATATTTTTAAAATATTGTTTGTTTATAAACTCCTAAAGAAAACCATTTAATATACACATTTCAAGTTGAATTACAAAAGAAATGAAGGTATTTAATTATAACTACATTTTGTTTGAAATCACTCCAAAAATGAACTGTGCCAGTAAAAGTAAGATCCCCGATATGACAACATAATTGATTACCTAAACCACTTTGAAATGATACAAGGTATCGAATCCTTAATCTAATCGTTATTTTTGGTTACAATTCACTTATTCAAATCACGAACCCTAAACTGTGGCAACTTAAATGCTGTCTTATGAAACTCTTTATTTAAAATTTTGTATCAATAAGTAAATCAAGACAATTTAGATCAGTTTCAGGATATGACTTATTAGAACCTATAATATATGAGAAAATCCCACAAACCACCCAAACCTTTAAAAAGAAATAACATAAAATAAAAGCAGAATACTAGAAAACATGAAGAATTCTTTAATATTTTAGGACAATCATAATTTCATAGTATTCTGGAGTAGATTGAAAATGGAAGGAACAGTAAAATGGTTTAACGCTGATAAAGGCTTTGGCTTTATCGAAGGCGAAGATGGCGAAGATTACTTCGTACATCACAGTGCATTAAGTGAAGGTACAAACCTTAACGAGAATGATAAAGTAACTTTTGAGCCAGCAGAAACAGAACGTGGTAAGCAGGCACAAGGCGTAAAATTACTATAAACACTATAAATAAATGATATTTAAACGTATTCATTTAATCTTTTTTTATTTTTATCTTTATTTTCTCAACACACATAATCTATTATTTTCATATTTTTTGGCAAAACACTTAAAAAGTATAACTATTAATTTTTAGTATAAATCAATAAAATAATTGATATTTCTTTGATTTAAATTGGATTTGATATATATGGCAGTAAAAGATGGCGACAAGATAAAAGTTGAATACACCGGCACTCTTGAAGACGGAACAGTCTTTGACAGTTCAGAAACACATGGTGAACCTTTAGAGTTTGAAGTGGGTAGCGGTCAGATTATCAAGGGATTTGATGATGCAGTAAAGGGCATGGAGATAGATCAAGAGAAAGATATCAAATTATTGCCTGCAGATGCTTATGGTGATGTTAACGCGCAATTAATACAGAAAGTTCCAAAAGATCAGATGCCAAAAGAGGCAGAGATTACAGTCGGTATGACACTTGGTATGAGCTTACCTACTGGTCAGCAGATTCCAGCAATGGTAACTGAAATCACAGACACAGAAGTCACAATCGATATAAACCATCCTCTTGCAGGAAAGACTCTTAATTTCAAGATTAAAGTCGTAGGTATCGAATAAATACCTTATAACTATTTTTTTTCTTTTTTTATTAATTTCAAATTCTAATAATCAGCATACCAACAGTTAAAGGTCTCTCAGGGCTTTTAATTTATTCCTTGATGGGTTTAATACTCCGATGCTTTGCATCGATTATTGCCATCAAGGGAGGTAGGAATTGCCGTCTCGAAAATCCGCGTAATACATAAAAATCTTTGATTTTTAGTACACAAAATCTACGATTTTGAAGTACCCCGGGGATCTGCCCCGACTAGGATAGCGGATTTTAAGCAATTCTTTTATTGCACAACTTCCCAATGCCCACCTTTATCAGAACCTACTCGTTTAATAATTTGTTTATCTTTTAAATGAGTCCTGTGCTTTTGTATCGCAGACTGATTAATTCCTATCTCTTTACTTAGCTGAACACGGCTTATTCTTGGATTTTCAATAATCAAATTTAATAATTGTTGTTATCTTTCAGAAAGTTCTGACCACTTTTCAGACCACCTTTCTGACCACTCCAAACGTTTTACAGGGACATTTACAGGGACATTTACAGGGACATTTACAGGGACATTTTTACTAAACCCACCCCTCTTGCAATCGACGATAAAAGATAACTGTAAACCAAACTATCTAACTAGAGGGTGTTACCTAAATACTTATTCATATTAAGGCACTGTTCAAAAAGTGAGTGATTTTGAATATTTTTTAAATATTGTTTGTTTATAAACTCCTGCAGAGAACTATTTAATATACACATTTCACGTCGAATTACAAAATAAATGAAGATATTTAATTAACTACATTTTGTTTGAAATCACTCAAAAAATGGACAGTGTCCATATTAAGTTTTATTTTTACGATTTAAAAACCATTATTCACTTTAATATCTCCCAAAATCCTTTTTTGGTTGAACCAACATGTTTAATAATACTTTTTTTACGCAATTGTGTTAAATGATATTTCACTCCTTCCTCACTTAGATTAATATTTTGAGCTAATTCTTTTCTTGTAATTGTTGGTTTTGCTCTTATTAATGACAATATTTCTTGGGTAGTTTCTTGGGTAGTTTTACTAAACCCTCCCTCTTGCAACCGACGATAAAAGACAACTGTAAACCAATCAGAACTGATATCGAAATCAACAGGTAATTTTAATTTATCACATAAATCTTTAATCTTGTTAATACCCGAACCTAATTTTTCAACAAGATTTAATCTGAAAGCCATATCAACAAGCAAGTGATTTCTAGCTAAACTCCTTAAACCCAATTCATTTTTGTCAAATAGCAATCCACCAGGGTTTGAAATCTCAACCCTGTCTAAATAGATATCAATCTGTATTCTACCTTTTGAAAAATAATCTCTATGAATCATTGCATTTAAGATTGCTTCCCGCAATGCATCCTCTGGCAACTCTAAAATATCATCACGACCCATAGGTTTTGGAATGATGTATGTGTTTAACTTAGAAACAAGATACTTAAATGAATTTTCGTAATTGGCCACAAAATCAGCATTAAATTCTTGACTGTCAATAATATCTACTCTGTTTTTTCCTTTCCATAAAACACAGACTATATCTGCGCGACTTAAAAAATGACTTATACATTTACAAAAAAATAAGACACCTGCATTTGTAATTTTTCCATGTTTCAATAATCCTAAATTTTTAAGAAGATGTTGTCTATAAATACCTATTGGTATGTTTGTGCGTTTTAGAAAGGTATCAAATATCTCATCATTAAAGTCAGTTGTCAGATCAAATTCAATATTTACTTTATCATCAAAACTAAGTTTATTTTTTAGTTCAAACAGGCTCCTTATCTCATCAGGTGATATTAATTTTTGTGTAATGTTTCCTTCTCTTATGAAAAACATACCATTGATATTATGGAGCTCATCACTTTTGAACACTTCAATTATAATGACATCAAGGTCATCACAGAAACTGACATGTATATTCAGATTAGGATTTATCTCACGAGCAAAATGTTGAACTTGAGCCAATATAGAATTATCACACTTTACACCTACAACTTTACCTGTATCAGTAACACCAATAAGTATTTTTCCACCTAAAGTATTAACAAATGCGCAAATGGAATGTTTAATCTCTTTTCTAAGCTCTTTGCTTAAACTTTCCTTAAATTCCAGATTCAAGCTTTCTCCAAAAGATATCAGTTCAAGTAAAGCATTTTGGCAGTACACAAAGTAGTATTGACTTTACTAAGTACATAATAATTGGTCACCACTTAAGGTGGTAATTTTTTAAGATTAAAGAATTCAACTTTATTCACTTTACAACTTCCCAATGCCCGCTACTTACAGAACCAACTCGTTTAATAAAACCTTTGTTCTTTAATGCATTTATATTTTTTTCAATAGCCGTGGTACTAATTTTTATTTTATTCGCAAGAGTTATGATAGATATATTTTTATCAAAAACTATCAAAAACAATATTTTCAATTGAGTGTCACCCAACCCATCACCCAACTGTTGTGACCAATCAGAAGTTGGTATAAATTTAACATTATCTTTTTCACATAACGCTTTAATTTTTGCAATTCCAGAACCTATCTATCTTGTAGTATTATCATCACTAATTAATTAAAAATCTTAATTTTTGGTTAACTTATGCCTCCAACAATCAAAAACAATATAAACCTTTTATGTACATATTCATATATGGTAATAAAATATCCAGACATTGATAATACTAACTACTTCACAAACCGTGCTTTATGCAACAAAGAAGGCGAAAAGACAGGCAAGATTCTCATGTTTCGTGAGAAAGGCAAAGAAGAATTCTATCTTAGGATGAAATGCCCTTATTGTGGACACATGCAAGAGCGCGAAGAAAAGTTTGAAAAGAAGCCTTATCGACCTGCATGCGAAGAATGTGGCAAGAAAATAGCGATTGTGAAACTCAAAAAGCAGTAAAAATAGTTAACAATCAAAAAGCTTTAAAAAACTTTATGTCACAAATAAAGTTAGCGCTTTTAATTAAGTCTATTTTATAACTTTTTAATTTGCTCTGATAGCTCAGCCTGGTTGAGCGGCTGACTTGTAATCAGCAGGCCGGGAGTTCAAATCTCTCTCAGGGCTTATATAAATATATCAAGACCCCTATAACAGGGCTTCTTTTTTTCTATTTTTCAATAAAATCTCATCCCGCAACAATCTGCAGAATATCGTCACCATACTTTACAATCTTCGCAGGTCCAAGACCATGTATCTTTTCAAGTTCAAAAGTAGTCTTAGGCAAACTTTGCGCAATCTCAAGCAATGTCCTGTCATGCATTACACAGTATGTTGGAATCTCCATCTCGCCGGCAATAGAACTCCTCCAGCTCTTAAGCCTCATAATTAGGTTTCCTGATAATTTAGAAATATCAACATTGATACCTTTCACAGCTTTAGGCTTCTGAAGTCCACCATCCTCTATCAACTCACGCATACTCTTTGTTATAAAATAAGTCGGGTTTTTACCAGTGTATGTCATATATAGGCTCTCCTTTGCCCTGCTCATTGCAACATAAAACAATCTTCTTTCCTCTTCTTCCTTGTCATATTCCTCAACTTTAACCATATCAACTACAGGATGTTCACTGCCCTTGCACGGAAAATAAGAAGCGTTGCACCCTATGATAAAAACCACCTTTGCCTCCATGCCCTTGATTGCATGAACAGTTGCAAGCGTCACATCATCCTTACTGGCTTTACCACTCTTTTTCATTTCATTGCTTCTCACAATATGTTTTATCCCTGCAAGCTTCATTCTAGCAGACATCTCATTCAACTGCCTGTTAACTCTTGCAAGCACAAATATTTCATTTCCTGGAAGATCTGAAGCGATTATCTTTGCAAGCACAAATGCAAGCTCTGCATCTTCTGAACTAAATTTAACAAGATTGATATCTTTTTCGCCTTCAAGGACAGATTCTAACTCAGCAAGACCCATACCCTTAATTGAATTGTTTATCAGCTCAACCAAATACTTTGTTGACCTGTAATTCTTTGACATCGTAATTATATCGCAATCAGGATATTTATCCTCAAAATTAAGTATATATCTTATATCAGAACCTCTCCAGCCATATATAGACTGCCTCGGGTCACCCACACAAAATAAATTAGGAGAATCTAAAATATCAATAAGTTTTATCTGTGTTGAATTGACATCCTGATACTCATCCACAAGTATATGCTCAAATTCAGGTATCAATTCTGTGTGCTTTTCAAACAGAGTTATCGCGTCAACCAGTTGGTCTGCAAAATCACGCAATCCATATTTTCTCATATATGCCTCAATATAATTACAGACACCAAATACCAGGTCTGCACTTTTTTTATGGCTATTGTCAACTGTCTCAAAAGACAAGTCCCTAACCAACCTGTTCTTAAACTTATAATAATCCCTGATAAAAAAGCAATCAGTCATAAATATGTTCTGAAGTTGCTCTGTCGTTTTTCCTTGTTTCTGAGTATGGCTAAAATATATGTTTGTTACCGAACCAGGTGCTATATTCAGACTCAAAAGCGCCTTGTTGACCATCACAATCTTATCCCCATAATTAATGACCCTGAAAGATTTATCATAGATCAGGTGATTATGGCGCCTTAAGTTCTTCTCGCAAAATGAATTAAAGGTTTCAATATGCAAGTCATCCATATGTTCAAGCCGTCTCATCATTTCAGTTCTTGCTTTTCTAGTAAATGTTATTGCCAGTATTTTTTTAGGATCAACAGCGCAATGCTTTACTAAAAATTCTATTCTTTTTGTCAGCACTGTAGTTTTTCCTGAACCCGCCCCAGCAAGGCATAATATATGCTTATTATCACTTATGATTGCTTTTTTCTGTTCATCATTGAAAGGACCAAGAAACTCAGAATATTTGTCAAACAAGACCCTATCATCTTTTGTTATTTGCGTCTGTGTTTCCTTAAAGTTAAAGGACAGCTTTTTTTTATACAAGACTGGATTGATTATTTCAGTTTTCCCTTTCTCACTCAATTTCAGCACTTTCCAGAACTTCTTATCCCCGATAAAATCTATGCGAATCATATCATTTAGGACAAGATTATCTATCAGCGCATTCAGTTCTTCCTTATCATAAGCAAGCGCACCAAAATTATTTTTTGAATCCAAAGAGTTCCGTACTATGGATTTATTGGTTTCATCTCCACGAAGAAAATCCACCAATAATTTTTTCCCGACATCAAAAGAGATCTCATCTAGAGCTTTTAACACAAACAGATAATCCAATTCTTTTCCTATGTTGGCCATAGACAATAAATGAGTTTGCATATTTAAAAATTGAGGACTAGGAATAACCTTTATTTTATATATATTAAATCACTAAAGTAATAATATAGTCTGTAACTATTGCAATAAAAAATGTGGTTCATATCATCTATGTAAAAAATGTGACAAATTAAAAAAAGCGGATAAATTAACAAAATGCGAAGATTGTGGTAAGTGGAAAAAAAGTAATAAACCTTTATGTCATGTTTGTTGGAATAAAAATAAACATAAAGAAAATAACATTAAATTCGAAAATAATATTATTGAAGGAAAAAAAATTGATCAAAATGGATATGAAAGAGGCAAGTGGGAACATAGTACTTTAATTCACAGACAAGTAGCGTATCACGACATTTATCTTCTAAATAGAGACGATTATCCTTTAAAGTTTGCACAATATGTAATACATCATATTGATGGAAATAAACGAAATAACCATCGTTCAAATCTTATGATACTTACACCAGAACAACATTCAATAATCCATAATATTATTGTGACACCCAAAATAAATAATAAAATAAAACAAAATCCTATAGATAAAGAAAAAGCCAGTTTATCTCAAAACATAATAGATTTTGAACTTAAACAGCAAGAAGAACATATAAATGAAAAAGAACCCATTTTCTCTCAATATATATCAGAACTTGAACTTAAGAATAAACAAGAACCGATAGGTCAAGAACATAATAGACCCAAATCTATAAACAAACAAAACCCTTCTAAGAGTTTTTGGAAACAATATGGGATAGTCATCATTGCATCTTTGTTATATTCATTATTTAGTTTTAGTAAAAATATTTTGGAAAATGGTGGTATTTTTATTTTATTGAGTTACTTATTTATTTCAGTTAGTGTATTTTCAGTATTATTTTTCGTTAAATTTAAAATATTTTCAAATAAAAAATCAAATATTAGTAATGGTTTTGTAACGATAGTTATTATTTTTTTATTTTTTATTTTAGTGAGTATTGTTTCATCCTTTTACGAGGGTGATAATTGTATATATGTGGTTCCAATGATAAATTCAGAGGATGGAATAGCTACTATTTCTGAACAATTTAATGAAAATCTTGCAATTGCTTACTGTGGTGATGAAGCAGAAAAAAAGTGGAGAGAATTAGGGGTTATTGATGATAAGTATATATTTAAAAAAGGGAGATTTGCGAGTATTAAAGAATTGTGGTCTATTTTAGTTTTAAAATTAGAATATTAAACAATCCCCAACCCCCCCAAACAACATAAAACAATTTATAGATATCAGTTACATATATCTTTATGAAACGTCTAACAATCAAAGATATGCAGAAATTAGCAGGACTTAAAGGTGGTAGATGTAGTTCTGAGGAATATATCAGTTCAAGAATTAAACTCAAATGGCGCTGTAAAAATGGGCATGTCTGGGAAACTACACCCAAAGATATAAAAAGAGGTTCATGGTGTCCCAAATGCGAAAAAGTCGCAGATCTTTCAATCAACGAGATGCATAAGATAGCTAAAGATAGAGGTGGTAAATGTCTCTCTAAAAAATATATAAATAGTTACACAGACCTCAAATGGTGCTGTAAAAAAGGACACGAATGGGAAACAACACATGATTCAATTAAAAAAGGTAAATGGTGCCCAACTTGTGCAAAGGAAATAACCAAAGCAAGATAAAAATCTTACATACTGGATAAACAATATAAAGCCAAAAGAACAGAAGTTATAATATGGATACTCTATTTCATCTTGTCTTTTCAGTCATTGTAGGTCTTGCAATCTGCCTCAAGAGGAAACACAAAATAAGTATTCTTATAGCCCTTGCATCATTATCCATACTTGTTGACATTGATCATTTTTTTTGGTTTGAGACAAGAGGAACTTTCCATAACATATTTTTTATATTCTTAATACCGTTGACCTTATTCGCAGTATCATATATTTACGAAAACAAAAAATCTATACGCCTGCAGACATATTCATTGCTACTATTTGTGATGTTGACAGGACACGTCATAACTGATATGTTTTATGGTGGTATCGTTAAGATTTTCTATCCTTTATCGACTGTATCTTACAGTTTTCCAAACTATACAATTCTAGCAACATCTGAATTCTATTCACCTATAATAGCCGGAGACGGGTTGATACTGCTCATTTGTTCTATAATACTATTATCTGTAATATTCATAGAAGATGTAATCTATCATTTTGAGATTAAAAATGAGAGTAAAAAGAAAGCTTTGCGCAGTGCCTTCAAAAATCTTGTATAGGTCTTGTTAAAAATATCATCTTAAAACTTCCCAATGCCCACCTTTATCAGGACCAACTCTTTTGATTCTATTTTCGTTTTTAAGCTTTTTTAATTGCCCTTCAATAGCCTTTAGGCTTATCTCTAATTTTTCAGATAATTCAATTTGTGTAATAGACTTGTTACTCAAAATAAGTTCAATGATTTTCTCCCTAGTTTTCTCCCTAGTTTTCACAACATTCTTTATCTCAAATGTAGCGCTAAAAAATCCAGAAAACTCAACAATTTCAGACTCTTTATCCATAAAAAACCCTTTTAAAATCAATATTACAGTATATTACAGTATTATTGACTTTACAGAGTACATAATAACTGGTTACTACCTAAGGTGGTAAAAGATAAGAAACAGAAAATGTTACTATGCAATCAAATTACATAATTTATCATATTCTAAAAATACAATTTCAAAAAATTAGCCCTGTGCCCTGCGCCAACAATCAACAAGACATCACCATAAGTAGCAATAGCATCAAGTTGACTTTTAATAAACCGAGTCTTGGTTTTACTAATCTCATCGTGTTTTTCATATTCAGTCAGGCCACCGCCTTGTTGAAATGTTGAAATATTAAATATCTCTTTATAATCTGCAGTTACCATATCCACAGCTTTGACAATGATATTATTTTCTTTTGCGAAATTCAAAATGCGCGTATAATCATCATAAGGTCCAACAGATGCATGGTCTTGAGCTAATTTTATCCTGACCACAGTAGAGTCTATATTACCGGCCATATAACTATCAATAATTCTTTGTCCATCATCGGATGTCAATTCAAGTGCCAAAACATTAGGTTCTATTGCCTCAATCCCTTTAAGAAATATGTCCACACGATCAATATCAACACACATATAGCCTCTTGAAATTTCACTTATTTTATGGTTCGTGTCCCATAGACAAGTTATATTTTCATTAATATTTTCATAAGAAAAGACAATTGGAACCTTATCACCAGATACAATAATATCCAATCCATATTCATTATCTATTGGAAATGGAAGCTTAAAATATTTCTTAAATGCAAGCAACATTGCTAATTCCTTAACTTCATATTTATTATATAGCATATCATGATTAGATTTATTTATTTTCAATTGTTCTAAATTATTAAACATATATTTTGGTACTTCTGAATTCGATTGTCCCTTTGGTAAATTTTTATAACCTATAATATCAATTGTATATCTTTGACATTCCTCTGCTAATCTAATGACTTGTTCCTTAAGTTTTTTGAATTCATCTATGTCTGCCTGAATCTTATGTATACCTTCTGGACTAAAATCCATATAAATCACCAATAATAAATATTAGTTTTCAAATCTTTTTAATTTCACTTATAATCGCAAAAAATAAAAATTTTAAATAGAATATGTTAAGTAATCCATCTAATAATCATCAAGTTTTAGTTCTTTATCAAACCGTTTCAAATTACCCGCATCAATAGTCCATATCCTAAAAAATTCAGAAGTTGCTTTTACTAAGTCACTAAGTGTAGCCCCAACAATATATGAAGAATTTTTCACGTCACCCACATCTACTATCTCAATATTTTTGGAATCTTTTAACAGATTCAATATTGGGTCATCGTAACCCAAATCGCAAGCATTAAGGGTTGATATAGTATTTATAAAATAATTTCGAAGTTCACTGATACAATATCCATATTCATGAGATCCTAATAATTGATAGTTAAATATAGGAGGCATACTCAACAGCTCTAATTGCTCCAATAAATCAGATATTTTAGTTTTATTGATTAGAATTTCTGCTTCAGCTGTATCTTGAAGAGCAATTGCTGTCCTTTCAATAAATTTATATTTTTCATCATCTGAGAGACTTATATAATTTTTATCATAAGTTATTGGTACTGGTAATTCAACAAAGACTTTAGTAAGTTTATCATCAATTCCTATATAAAAAGTAAGTAGCTTACCAGAAAAAGTCATATCACCTTTTCTAAGATTCCATTTGTTTGATATTTCAGAAGTTAAGTCGATTATTGTGAACTTTTTATCATACATCATAATAAAATAATTATTAACTTTTTAAACTTATGTTTGTCACATAACAAAGATAACAAATATTAATTAAAACTATAATTTTCTACCGGCACAACCGGCATGCCTGTATAGAACTCCTTAAATACTCTCAAAAGTTAATAACACACATGAAACTAGTCCCCATATCAGCCCTTGGAACCCACAATTACTGCCAGTGTCAGATAATATTAAGATACATAAGAAAGATGCACCCCGGAACTGATAAAGTCTACGACGGAATAACAGCCCATAGACTATTAGATACAAATTTCATAAAATCTGCAGACATAGAAGACACAGTAGATAACATAATAACAAGAGCAAAAAAAGAAAACACAATATTTTGCACAAGAGAAATAAAAGTAAGATCAAAAGAACACAGATTGATTGGACGAATTGACGAGGTAGAGCTCCATCCAAAAAAGATTATAATAATTGACGACAAACCAAACGCAAAAGCATACCAATCCTCAAAACTTCAGGTCACAGGTTACTGCATAGCATTCAAAAAAAATTACAACATAAAAAAAGACATTTATGCAGCAGTAAGGGACAGAGACACTGGAGTGATTGTCTGGATGGAAAAGTTTGAAAGTAATAGCTCTTTAGCAGAAACAGTGAAAACAAGCGTGGAATCAATACTAGCGCTCACTGCAGGAATTAGCAAACCCAAACCTCAAAAAGACATAAACCGTTGCAATTCATGCGGTTATCTTGACCGTTGCACATACAGGGAAGGTTTCTAAGATTTATTAAGGTTAAACAATAATTAAAAACAAGGTAATAATAAATGAAAATAGGAACTGTAATCTCAACAATGGACGGGCCAAGCACAACTTCTTTTGATTTTGTAGTAACAGCGAAAGACAAAGTCTTAAAAGGCCAGTTTGTAAGCGTAGAAACCAAAGAAGGAACAATAATAGCGCGCGTTGACGAGATAATAAAAACAAACAGATATCTTGAACGCCCCGATTCAGTAGGCGAATACGAAAAAGGTGGAGAATCAATAAAAGACATATTTCCGACAGCAAGATGGGAATTTTTAGTTGCAAGAACTGAAATATTAGGTGTCGCAACAGAAACCACAATAAACAGATCTAAATATCCACCATCACCAGGCGCCGAAGTCACACCGTCAGAAGAAAAAATAGTAGTCAAATTCTTAAGCCTTGATCTTGAAAACGGTCTAGATATTGGCACTTTAGAATACCAAGACATTCCCGCAAAGATAAACCTTACAAGACTTTTCCAGAAACACGTAGCAATCCTTGCGATGAGTGGTGCAGGCAAAAGTTACCTCACTACAGTCTTATTTGAAGAGTTGATGGACAGAACTGAAAAGACTGGTCAGGTAGCAATAGTAGTCCTTGACCCTCACGGCGAATACTCATCCCTTTCAGAAGACCGTAAATACATGAAAAAAGTAAAAGTCATAAAAGGTAAAGATATACAAATCAGTATCCAGAATTACACCGCAAGATTTTTTGAACGTTTCTTTGAATCTTTGTCACCTGCCCAGTCACTAGCTTTAGACAAGACATTAAATGAATTAAGAAAAGAGTTCAAAGACAGTGGTAAGTTTGACCTTGACGACCTAATCAAGACATTAAAAGCAGACTCAACCTTAAAATCAAACGTCAAAGACCCCATCCTAGGAAGATTATCAAGCCTGAAAAACATGAAACTTTTCGGCAAGTTTGATTATCCAACTTTAAAAGATGTAAAACCAGGCCATCTAGTCATAATTGACATGAGCACACTCATGAATCAACAAAAACGCCAAGTGATAGCAGCGTCAATTGCAGAAAATCTATTCGCAGAAAGACAGAAAGGCAACATCCCACCATTTGTATTGGTTGTCGAAGAAGCGCACAACTTTGCCCCGGAAAAAGTCAAAAAAACAAGTGCAATATCAAAATCCATAATTGAAAAGATAGCGCGAGAAGGCCGGAAATTCTATGCATCCCTGTGCCTTGTAAGCCAGAGACCCGTATACCTATCAACAACAGCACTGTCTCAGTGTAACACACACATTATAATGCGCGTCACAAATCCCTCAGACCTTGACCACATAGGCCGAACAAGTGAAGGCCTGACAAGAGATGTAGTCAACTCCATCGCATCATTGAGAACTGGCGAGGCAGTGATAGTGGGTGAAGCCGTAGGTTACCCTACATTCATAAAGGTCCGAAAAAGAAAGTCTGATGAGCCTGCGCATTCAAGAACATTGGAACAGGCCGCAGTAGAATATTCAGATAATAAGAAGCAGTATGATAAAGATTTAGATGCTTTTCTATAAAAACGACGGCAGATGTTTAGGTTTTGTAAGAATCCCTTCATATAAAAGTTCTTTAACCTATGACAGATCTTCAATCCCTACTTTACCGACATAAAGCATTTTAAGGTCACCACCAGCATCAGCAAATTCCTTTACTTTGTAAAATCCTTCAAGATAAACATGGTCTTTGACATACCCTCTACCTCTATATACCCGTACACACAGGTTCCAAACATTATCATCTGTAAACGCAAAACCTGCCAAAATATCAAAACATTCTCTGAAACTTAATCCTTTAACGACAGAATCAACAGCGATTAATCTTGCCACATAATCGCGCATCATTTCCGGAATCATATTGCCAGTCTTATATTCAAAATATGATACCATTCCTTCTACTGTAGATAAGTATCCAGGTAGCCCCATAGCAAATATCTTTAATGGCTGACTATGACCATTAGCAGCCCGTAATACATGCCTCCATACCTCATGCGCACACAATCTTTTCAGGTCAATAGATGTAAATTTTCGGGTTTTACATATCGTTATCTTTTTCTCGGTAGGATAGACAGTAGTCCATCTTTTACTTGAATATTCAATAGTCAACCCAGCCAGATTATAACAATCTAAAGCGTGCTATGATTACTGTTGGTATGGGTTATGTTTTGGAGAATAAGATAAAATAAATTTATATTCCTAAAATGGAAAGTATATTTTTTGTACTCATAAATACCTCACAAATTGATTAAATCTTTATAATTTCACCTTGATTGACTATTGTGAGAAATAGAAATTGTACTGCAAAGTATCTCTGAAAGATTTGAAAGTGCAAAAATCTCATATATAGTTTGTTTTTTCATATATTGTTGATTATATTTCGCTGCAATTACCCAATGGGGTGTATGAGATATATCTTCTTCTAAGATATTAATGATACCATTTTGTGGAACTTTACCTTTTATTTCGGTTTTATCAAATTTATTTATACATTCATAAGACCCAAGAATCATGTCAATAATCTCGTTTATTTGTGTATTATATTCCTTACTAACCTGGCCATATAACCCGAAAAAGTTATCTGATGATACTGGATATAAAACTCCTTCCTGTATAATTATCGCCTGTGCAAGATATATTTTTAATCCATCAATATCCAGTCCGTTTAACGCTTCATTTAATCCATATATAAATTGTTGAGAATCAATAGTTCCATCTTCTTGGACATATTGTTTAAGATCTTCATCTTCTAAAAGTCCTGGTCCTGTAATTGCTATATTTGTGAGCCAGCTACATTTCTCACTAACTCCTTCAGGGATATTATATCTTGCAATATGTTCGTTTACAATAGCACGCCCATCTACCAAGAGGTCCTGTTTGATTTTTTGATTATTATCAATAACTGTCGCATCTCTATATCCATTCATGTTCTGCACCGTTTTTTTTAAAACACAAACACTATTTTATATTATTAAATCTTTTTAAAACTAACGTTATGCAATAACTTTATAGAAATAATACATATATTATGAAATCATCAAAGATGCAATTCAACAACATCCCCGTCAACAAGCACATGCCTGAGATTTTTTTTCTGACCGTCAAATTTAGCTGATTTTCCGTATATACGTGCAAATTTAAACCGTTTACTGAAACCCATATGCAACTTATCGCACACGTCACCCACAGTGCATCCATTCTTCATTATCAGTGGTTCCTCCATATCTACATCTTTACCAATAGGTTTAGTGTGTATCTGGATAAACTGTAATTTATCATATATCATAACCTTTAATTCTTCAAGATTTGTCTCTTTTTCAGCAGATATAAAAAGCAGAATATCATCTGGATACTGCTTGCGTATAGACTCCATCTCAGATTCATCAATAAATTCTGATTTATTGATAATTATCATCATAGGAACATATTTCCTGTTTGCAAGTATAATATCTGTAAGCTGGTCATCCGTTATATCCGTATGTATTATTATATTTGCATTCATTATCCTGTGCCCGTTAAGGACCGCTTTAATCATCTGCTCATCAATTTTCTCAAGTTTTACGGCCGTATTGACAGATATCCCACCACGGCCAGTCTTTTCGATTGTTACATCAGGTCTTTTAGAATCAAGCCGTATTCGACCATTGTAAAGTTCATTCTTGATGATGTCAATGTGTCTTATTTTAAATACATCAGTCATGATAATGACAAGATCCGAATTGCAGATGACAGACATTATCTCACGTCCACGTCCTTTACCCTCGGCTGCGCCCTCAATAATCCCAGGCACATCAAGTATCTGTATTTTTGCACCTTGATATTCCAAAACTCCAGGGATAACATCAAGTGTAGTGAAATCGTAACCTCCAACTGCAGAATTAGCATTTGTAATCTTATTGAGTAATGTAGACTTTCCCACTGATGGGAACCCTATAAGCACAACTGTAGCATCCCCTGTCTTCTTAACCGAATACCCCCCCAGAGCAGCTCCAGTGCCCGATGCTTTTTTCTCCTTGGTTTCACTAAGTGCTGCAATTTTAGCTTTAAGAAGACCTCTATGGTGCTGTGTACCTTTATTTGAAGGAGTCCTATCAAGTTCTTCTATAAGCTTTTGTATCTTATTGTCTTCCGCACCCATATGCTTTCAACTAATACTGTTATATTGATAAATATAAAAAGAATATACACTAAAACACATAAAAAATCATTTTTTCTTGTTTCCAGAAATAGCATTATGTATTTTATCAAGGATGTCTGATATTTTAGACATACCTACTTGTGACCCACCCAATTTATCATAGGACTCATCATCAGGTACAAGACTTGTAGCAAGTATAACTGCAATCACAAGAAGGATTACTACACCAATAACAATACCTACAGGAAATCCACCTGAACTGTTAGGTTTTTTGTTCTGTTTAAGCAAGGCATCACAGACAGCTGTCGCACCACAATCAGTTGGACATGTTTCACATTCACCTATTGCAATACTGCATATTGAATCCCCACATATTTCTTCTTCTTTTTCAACTTGTTCGATAATGCAACGTTCTTCATTTTTGCAATCAGAACCCGAACATGACTCTGTTGCATCACAGACACCATCGCCAGATTTAGGCTTTATTAGGAGTGAATACGCAGTCTCCATATCTTCAAGTTCGTCATCAATATCAGAAAGCATATCTTCAAGCTGAGTTATATTTTCTTGTATCATCTCGGAATTTTCAGGATTTACATATTTAGACAATATATATGATCGCAAATATGTTGCGTTAAGTATCATGGCGTCGACAGTCGAAAAATTAATATCTACATTTTTTTTAGTATAATTTAATTCAAGAGAATTCCTCAAGTTTCCGATAATTGCAAGCCTGTCAGACAATACAGAAATTTCACCGGCCATGCCACCAATGACATGTATCGTTATGTTGTATCCCTGATCAGGCAGATTGGGTGCACTGACCCAGAGCTCTCCCTTGTAATCCCCTTCAGTATCAAAATCAAATTTTAACACGACATTTGTAGTATCGTTAATGTCTAGTTCACTTGCAGGTTGAACAGCAGTTATATTATACATTATGTCATCACCTAAGAAAAAGATACTAGGTATATCCATATCACGATCACCTACATTTTTGAGTGTCACAACTTCCTGAGTCGTGATATCTGCAAACATTGTAATCTCAAAACTGAGATTATCAAAATACCTGTTTGAGACTAAAGCTTTTGGATTAAGATTAACATCAAAGACTATAGGTACTTCAATAGTATTATCATTAATCTCTATATGTATAACCCTTTCGTATTTACCGTTTTCAAGACCCTCAGGTGTTATGATAATAAGTATTTCAGTTGATTCGCTTGCATTAATATCAACATCAGTTTTAGATATGTTTATATCAATATAATTGGTCTCGTTCTCTTCATGTGCAGTAAGCCCATACAATTTCTGTTCTTTTATATTTTTAACAGTTATGTTGAGACTATGATTACCACTTGAATTGATAGTGAACCGTTCAGGGACATTGACTTCAATAAACTGGTTTGAATAGATGCCACCTATAGAAAACCTGTATTCACCATAATAATTATGTCCATATAAATCAATAGAACTTACTTTAATTGTATAATATCCCATTGAAGTAGTATTAAATGTTTGATAATATGCCTTTTGTTTATATTCGCTTGTATTCACAGTGGCAAGCGCTGTATTATGTCCTGATGGCGTTGATAATGTAAATACTGCACTTGATGACACAACAACTGGTGGTTCACCTCGCCTGTCTTCTACCCACGCAGAAAAAGTGATGTTATCACCTGCCTCCCAGAATGGGTCGGTGCTTATCTTGAGATAGAAACCATCAACCCGTATATTTTTTAAATACACTTTATTATCACCAGTTGAATGATAAACTGTTGTTGTAAGTGTGTAATTGCCGGGCGAATCACCAGGTATATTATATACATAATATCTGTCAGTCATATTAAGTGGCAAGTCAAAAGTATTGATAGAACCATTATCATAGTCAATTTTCATTGTAGTATTTATAAATAGGATTTCACCATAGTAATTGTCATAGCTTATGTTTATAGGTATCTGATCCTTGAGGAAATAACTAAAATTAGTATCAAAACTGTTATTTATGGTCTGATTCAAAAGATAAGGAGCAGTCTTGAAATAATAGAATGCACCACCATATCCTTCGCCTGACGAATATGCGTTGAATTCAACAAAACCATAAGGCGCACCCCTCACAAATGTATAGTCTGCAACATATGCAGCATCAGCAACACTATAGGTCATGTCCTGTTTGACTAAAATTTCACCAGTATAATTTCTGACAGCAAAATTGACATTTCCATTAAGTACATTATCTTCGTTATCAAGTAGATTTAATTTAAATGTAATCCGTTCAGACACATTTCCGTTTATATATCGACCTGCAGAAGCAGTAAGTAGATTTATGTTAACATCTCCTAACTTAAGTGAATCATTATCATACCATCTACTGACTTCAATTTTATTCTTATCATCACAAGAGCCGTTTATGTAATTTGATGTGTATGTTGCTGTGACAATCTTGTCTGAATCGCAGGAGATATTGATATAGGTAGTTGATTGCGCTTCAATAATTTTTTCAACAGTAAAATGTGCATTAGTTCCGGAATCAATAACAAGGCTATTACCTAATGAATACCATGCAATATTACCATCTATAGAAAGGCGTACCATACTATTAACTGATGAAAATTCAAGAAATGTGATTGGGTGGCTAATGTAATCGATATAGCAGTAACCGGTATTGTATAATGTAATCTCAACACTGTCTTCAGGATAATCAGTATTATAGTTTTCAGTCTCAAGTTCTGTACATAATATATCTTTAGTCGCATCAAATTCTGATTCATATTTTGTAAGATACCCTTCAGAACTTCCATACTTATAAGATATAGTATCACTGCCTACCATACACTCTATATTTAAAGGTATCTCGTTACACAAGTAAAATGTTTCTCCGCGCGTAATCTGGTCAGGTATTGTGAACGTACCAGTTCCTGCAGATACAGGAGATATTATTATGTTTAAGGCTACAGAGAGAAATATGGCAAATATCAATATTGATCTAAATTGTGCAATATGTTTATAGCTCATCAATATCTATTTTATTTGAGCTCTGTATATATAGGTTATAGGATTACAGTAAGAAGTGTGTTTTTATTTATTCAGATAAGACAGTAACCTTTATAAAAGTTTAGAAATTATAGTTACTTAATTGATTAGGATTTCTATTTAGTTAGACCAGTCAAGACCCGATGAATTGAAAGATTCAAGAAAATTATGAAGGTTGATGAGATATGGCAAATTACGTAACATTTGAAACACCAAAAGACCTTGCAGAAAAGGTTTACAACGCTATTGAAGCTGTTGTTCGTTCCGGTTCCATAAGGAAAGGTACAAACGAAGTGACAAAAGCTATTGAAAGAGGTACTGCAAAACTTGTAGTCATTGCAGCAGACATAACTCCTGAAGAGATTGTTATGCATCTGCCTATACTATGTAAAGAGAAAGCTGTTCCTTTCGTATTCGTACCAACAAAGCAGGAACTTGGTGCTGCATGCGGAATATCAGTATCTACTGCAACTGTTGCTATTGATAATCTGGGCAAGGCAGGAAAACAGATTGAAGACATAGTGGTATCACTAAAGGGTCTTCAGAAATAGGTGAATGATTATGGCTGTAGGTGCCAAAGTTGTAAGGATTATGGGTCGACAGGGCACAAAAGGTATATGCCGTGTTAGATGCCAGGTCACAGACGACGCAGGCCGGAACAAAGTAATCATACGAAATGTTTTAGGACCTGTAAGAATCGGCGACATTCTCATGATAAGTGAAAGTGAGATGGAATCCGCAAGTGTGATTGAATAGATGTGGTTGTGATATAATATGGAATGTACTTACTGTGGAAAAACTATTGAAGAAGGAACAGGAACAATTGTTGTACAGAAAGACGGAAGAGTTCACAGATACTGCACTTCAAAATGTGAAAGAAACAAAAAACTGCGACCTGCACGTAAAGTTCTCTGGACAGAGACTTACAGAACTCAAGTCAAAGGAAAACAATAAGGGATTTTCCCTCCTTTTTTATTTTTTAATTCAATTTATTTTTTAAAAACTTATATTCAATTAAAATCCAATATATGGTTGTGTTACTATGCTAGAAAGAACTTTTGTTATGGTTAAGCCCGATGGAGTCCAGAGAGGACTTGTCGGTGATATAATTTCTCGTTTCGAGAAAGTCGGCCTAAAGATGGTCGGGATGAAATTGATGCATGCTACAGAAAAGCAGGCAAACGACCACTATGTCTTGACTTCTGAATGGGTTGAGAAAGTAGGCAATAATACACGAGACTCTTTAACAAAAAAAGGTATTGAATGTAAAGAAACTAACGAAGAGATAGCAAAAGGTATCCATGATGGCCTTAAGAGTTACCTTCGTGAAAATCCCGTTGTAGCCATAGTCTTTGAAGGTTACCATGCAATTGACATCGGTCGAAAGATAGTAGGTCCAACAGAATCAAGGACTGCTCCAGTAGGTACTATCCGTGGTGATTACTCACTTGATTCTTATGATTTGTCTACAAGCCTTAAACGCGCAGTACGAAATGTGATTCATGCATCTGGCGATAAGGCTGATGCAGAGAAAGAGATTGCCCTATGGTTTGGTGGTGAAGACATTTACGATTATGAAAAACACGATTGGGATGTCATGATCAAACACAAGAAATAGATAAATTGTCTTTTTTCTTTTTTATTCTCTTATTTTTTAAAAATTTTAAATCCCATTCATAACAAGATAAATATATTCAGAATACGATTATTTGTATTTGTTTAGCTAATTTTTGTCTTGCTTAATTTTGATTTTTTAAGAGATAACTACTATTTTTTGAAATAATTATATTTATACTTTTTTAAGTTGGGTGCAAGCTATCGATTTTATAAGAATACGATTAAATAATTTTTAAGATTTTTTAACAACACATTTTTAAGCGTTAGCTATTGATTTTGTAACAATTATAACTTATTGAGAATCACACCATAACGGCCGGAGCATATCAATTATTTTATTGCTAAACAAGTACGATTATTTAAATAATACCTTTTTGTTTTTTCATTTTCTTTATATACTTATATACAGTAAGTATATTTACATTGTATTCTGCAGCAATCTCTCTCGCAGGCATACCTTTTTCAGTCTTGGTCCACCAATCCTCAATAATATTTTTCCATTCATCTTTATGAGAAATGCTAAGGTGCTGATTATATACTCGTAGTTTTTCAAACGTCTTATTACAAAATTGGCAGTTTATCATAAAATACAATATAAACTATAATCATTATATATCTTTGGTATTTTAAAAACAAAAATAGGGCCTTATAAAGCTTATCACACTATTATATATTTATTAGTAACAATCAATATTTATATACAACAGAATATATTTTCTAGAGGTTCTATATATTCTATATATAGATGTTTTTGTTTCATGAAGTGCTGTAATGCTCACAAATTTAGAGGAACCATTGATGATATCCATTCAGATGCAGGAATTGGGGAGATTGTTAACAGATATATAGGCAAATAAAGACAAACTATAGTCCTTGAAATAAGTCTAATTAATCCCTAAATCTGTGACCCAACAAACTATTCACACAACAATAACACATTTAAAGACTGGAAGCAAAACAATATCATGATTTTATCAGGTGATCTTTATGAAACATATACGCCAGCCAATCATTTCTGTCCTTGCGCACGTGGATCACGGAAAGACATCACTTCTTGATTACATACGAGGCTCTGCAGTCGCAGCAAAGGAAGCAGGTGGCATAACACAACATATTGGTGCAACAGAGATTCCTATTTCACAGATTAATAAATTGTGCAAAACTCAGATGAGCAAGCTGAACCTCAACCTTAAGTTTCCAGGACTTCTCTTCATTGACACACCAGGCCATGCCGCATTTTCGCTTTTACGAAAAAGAGGAGGGACATTGGCAGACATTGCAATCCTTGTGGTCGACATAACAGAAGGTTTCAAGCCACAGACAGAGGAAGCTATCACAATACTGAAACAGTACAAGACACCCTTCATTGTGGCTGCAAACAAGATAGACAAGCTTTCCGGCTGGAAAGTAAACAAGAATTCATGTTTTCAAGATACCTACGACCAACAGAGACCCGATGTAAAAGAAGCCATAGATATGGGCATCTACAAATTGATTGGCCAGTTCTATGAAAAAGGTTTCTCTGCAGATCTATTTAACAGGGTTGAGGATTTCACACAGCAGATCTCAATAATACCAATCTCTGCAATAAGTGGCGAAGGCGTATCAGACCTCTTGACAATACTTTCAGGTGTTACTCAAAAGTATCTAGAAAAAAAACTAGAGATTGACCCCAAAGGTGAAGGCAAGGGCACAATCCTTGAAGTGAAAGAAGTCAAAGGTCTGGGTACGACAATTGATGTCATACTTTATGATGGTATCATACGAACAGGTGATACTCTAGTCATAGGTGACTCTTCAGGTGCAAGAGTCACAAAAGTAAAAGCATTATTAAAAACAAACCCTATGAAAGAGATACGCATAGAAAAGCAATTCAAGTCATATTCAGAAGTTATTGCAGCAGCCGGTTTGAAAATATCTGCATCAGACTTGGAAGGTATAATTGCAGGAGTACCAATAAGAGCAGTCCATGATATATCCACATTAGATACTATAAAGATTGATGTAAACAAAGAAATTGAAAGCATAGAGATAGAGACAGATAATGAAGGAGTTATAATTAAGGCAGATGCAATAGGCAGTCTTGAGGCGATGGTCAAAGTCTTAAGCGATTTACATGTCCCTATAAAGAAAGCAAAGATAGGTCCAATATTACGAAAAGAGATAATGGAACTGAAAGCCGTGGATGAGAGGTACAGGATAGTATTTGCCTTCAATGTAGATATTATGCCAGAAGCTGAAAAAGAGGCAAAAGACAACAATACAAAAATCTTTAAAAGTGATGTTATATACCGTCTTCTTGATGATTATGATGAATACCAGAAACACATTGAAGAACAGAAAAAACTGGAAGTATTAAAAGGAATCATACGCCCTGGATATATAAGGCAAGTTCCAGGATACATTTTCCGGCAATCAAAACCCGCAATTGCAGGATTTGATATTGTAGCAGGGATATTGACTGAAAACGTTGCGCTCATGAAACGTGACGGCACAATTATAGGCAGGGTAAACCAGATTAAGGAAAACGGTAAAAATGTCAAGGAATGCCGTATAGGTTCAAGAGTTACAGTATCAATTGACAACGCAACAGTCGGACGAAGTTTTAAGGAAGGCGATGAACTTTTCACAGTGATTACAAAAAAAGATAACAGAACACTTAAAAAAAATCTAGATCTTATTTCAGATAATGAGAAGAACGCTCATGAGATAATAAGAGATATAATGACTAAAAAAGACAGGCTTTGGGACATAGGTTAATGTTAAAACAAAGCAGATAATTATATATAATGAGTTTGCACCAATAAAATTATATAGTATTAAGAGGTTTTAATATGGACAACAACGAAAAGATAGGATTTCATAAAGGCGCACTAGACTGTCTTTTGAAAGAACGGTCAGAATTTTCAAGAATACTTTCAATTGTTGACGCGCTCATTCAGATGCACACAAAAGCATTATTAGATTCAGGTGTTGATATCAAGGCAGAGCTCGAGAAAGCTCAAGCAGCAGCACAGAATACTGCACAAGGTAATCAAAATCAAGCAAAAGATGAAGAAAACTTTGTAAATATAGATTCCGCAATCAAAGAATCAAAGAACAATTTTTAAATTTTTATTTTTATAACTTTTATTAAATTCTCAATATATTTTAGGCACTGTCCCAAAAGTGAGTAATTTTGAATATTTTTAAATATTGTTTGTTTATAAACTCCTGCAGAGATTCATTTAATATATACATTTCACGTCGAATTACAAAAGAAATAAAGGTATTTAATTAACTACATTTTGTTTGAAATCACTCCAAAAATGAACAGTGCCATATTTTAGTTAACTATATATGTAACCTTACTACATATTTTAATTATGACAAAAACATCCCCCGCATCTAAATTTAAAGCTCCTAAAAATGTAGTTAAAAATACAGTCAAGAAATCTTTATTCAAAAATAAAGTAAAATCTAAACAATTATATTCTGAAGAAAGCTATATTCACAAAAAAAGAGAATCTGTTATTCCTAGTTCTATAACTGATGAATTAAATGACAGAAACATTTATAATCCAGTTCCTAGCGAGATAAATAATTTAAGACAACTTGAAGTTAGGCTTGTGAAAAATGAAAACGCAATTATAGCAGGGTTGCCTTGGATTCAGACTAATGTACGAAATATAATGAAAGTAATAGCAAAATATGACCGAGTAAGTGAACAATATCTTAATTCGCAATTTGAGAAATTTGAAATGTATTCAAAATCAATAGAGTTAGATATTGAATCAAAAATAAATGATAATACTAATATATTAGAAATTGCATTAAATCAGATTAATGACTTTATAGATGGACAAAAAAATTTAAAACATCTTGAAATTGAAGATAATATTAATAATCATAAACATATGAATGCAGATTTAAATTTAATAAAAGAAGAATTAACTAGATTGATTAATCAATATAAAATGTTAGAAAAAGAGATAACTAATATAAAAAAGATAACAGAATCAGAATTAAAAGAGGAAAAGATAAATATTTTAGAATTTGTCAAAGAATTAAAAGGAGATATAATAAATCTTGACAAGGTACTTACTTCTGAAAAACAGAAAATTGAAAAAGCAATAATTGAAGTTATTGATGCGCATAAAAAGGAGTTCAATTATAAACTTGAAAGTAATATAAATATCTCAAAAGAATACATAGACACAACCATCAATCCTTTATCGAAACAGATAGATACGATTTATACAAAAAATAATCAGTTTGTAAAGCTTATTAATGAAAATAAAAAAAGATTTGCAGATATTATTGAGAATAAGATTGAAAATAATATAAAAATCTCAAAAGCGTATATGAACAGTACTATTACTCCTTTATTGAAACAGATAGATGCTATATCAATAAAAGATAATTACCTTGTAGAGCTTATTGATGAAAATAAAAAAGATTTAGAAGCTAAACTTGAAAGTAATATAAATACCTCTAAAGAGTATATAGACATTACTATTATGCCCTTATTGAAACAAATAGATACAATCTCTATAAAAGAGAATAAGCTTGTAACGCTCATTGATAGTCATAAAAAAGGTTTAGATGCTAAACTTGAAAGTAATATAAGATTATCAAAAGAACATATGGATACGATAAAAAAACATATGGACACAACCATCACCCCTTTATTGAAACAGATAGATACAATTTCAACAAAAGATAATGATCTTGTAAAACTCATTGACAATAATAAAAAAGATTTAGAATCTAAACTAAAAAGTAATATAGAAATATCAAAAGCTTATGTAGACACAACCATCAATCCTTTATTGAAACAGATAGATACAATTTCAACAAAAAATGATCAGCTTGTAAAACTTATTGTTGAAAATAAAGAAAGCTTTACAAATACGATTGAGAATAAGATTGAAGAGAATCTAAAAGTATCAAAAAAGTATATAGATGTCATAAAAGCGGATATGGATACAACTATTACACCTTTATTGAAACAAATAGATTATATATCAACAAAAAATAATCAGCTTGTAAAGCTTATTGATAAAAATAAAGAGGAATTATCTCACGACAGATTAGGCAGTTTTAAATTACTCCTAGAAGACATAAAGACTGAGTTAAATACTCTTAAAAACACACAAAAATTAAATGATTCAAAAATGATGGATTATATAAAGGTAATAGAAACTGTACAAAAATCAGAATCTAATGAGTCTTCAGAACTTATCAATCGTATAAAATCTATAGAATATACACAAGCTTCAAAAACTAATGATACCGAACCATTAGACCGTATAAATAGTCGTATAAACTTAATCGAAGCATCAAAAGCTAATGATACAGAACTACTGAATCGTATAGATGCTTTAGAAGTTACACAAAGATCAAACGAAGAATTAATTAAAAATGCGGTTAATATTATTAAAAACAATAATGCTGAACAGTCTAATGTCAAAAATGATGAGTTCATCCATCTTTTAGAAGTATATAAAGAGCGTGATGCTGAACGTGAAAAACGTGTATCAAACATGCTTATGCGCATAGAACACGCAGTTACAGAGATCAACAAGAAAACAGCAAATGTAACAGGTGATATGGGAAAAAACATAAATGACGAACTTGATGACATGATATCTGAACTAAAAAGATTGCAGCAAGAAAGCAATTGATTATTTCTAATATTTTTAATATTATATTTATCTAAGTAAAGGGTTAATGCCCTTAAACTCTGTATAGAGTTAGATAATTCAATAAACATACCTACCCGAAACATGTCATCAATGCTCCGGTTTTTATAAGTAAGCAAGAGTGTACATTTTTTGATTTAAATGCCTATACGACTTAATCTGATTACACACGTAGATATAAAGTGATTTTTGAAACCATATATACTTAACATATTTACTAATAATCATACAAAAAAATAAAGATAATTAAAAAATAAATATTATAAGAAAAAAAGATTTATTCAACAAGCGTCCTGAAACCGACTGGGATTTTCATTCCAGCTCGTCTAATAGCTTCTTTCAGAGCAGATTCATGTTTTTTGTTTGTTCTTATAGTAAGTACTGGCTGACCTTCTTTAACTCTTGAAGCACGACCTGTAGGTTTACCGAATGGTTTTCTCATACCATCATAGAATCTATCTGCTTGAGCAACAGCTGCTTGCGCATGTTCTCTCAATATATTATGAGGATATACCCGCACCTTTATATGATATTCAGTACCTGCCATCTTTCGCATATATGAATTTGCAGACACACGAAATGCTTCAATAGCATTATGTCTAATCTGAACATCTTTTACAGGCACTAATGAATATGTAAGATCGAATTCACCAGTTGTTTGACCCATATTGAATTTATTTATCTTAATCCCAGGAATACCTTTAATGAAGTTCTTCTTATGAACTTTTTTTGCATATCTTGTATAAGGCCTTTTTTTAAATGTTCTGTCGATTCTTGCAGGTCGGAGTCCCATAATAATTCACCATTATATAAATATAGAAGATAAGAGCTATACTCTCTTCTTTTTTACTATATGATATTGAATAAAAACCTTTTTAAAGCTTTCTTATTTTTTAGGAGATATTACAAATAATGTGAACCTAATACGATACACATCACCAAATGTGCTATATATATTTCACAAATTTCTGTTTACTCATATTATTCAGATAAATTTATAAAATTGAATAAATCGTAAGTACTATGGTTAAACAACAAACAGACAAAATATTACAATTTTTTGAAAAATATTCTTTTGATACATTAAAGCCCATACACACACAACCTCAAGTAGAACAATATATTCAAGAATTGGGAAACAATATTGTCAACTGTAATGAAAATAGGGCTGGGTCTGGATACACCATAGAGATAAACAAACGATTTTTCAAAAAAAATTATGAACCTGAATTAGAGAACCTCTCAGAAATCTATGCTACAATGATTGAAAAAATCCGTGCACATTCTATAAAAAACATCACAATCAAAAGCGGAAGATACGAGTTACATATACCAAATAAAAATGCGAATTATAAGTCATTCATAAAAACACATAATTACAAGGGGTATGAAACAAAAAGATATGATACACCATATGGTGCAGGAAAAGAATTTGCAGAACTAGTAGGTGTAAATGTCTTAAGAAAATTAAATATTCCATCAATTCCTGATATAATTAATCTGTTTAAAAATTAAAAATATCGTATTGCCTCGTGTTTTATTCCCTCGACAATGGGCTTACATACAACTTCTTGCACTGCAAAATTAAAGAACGAACTTGAATATGCTGGCTTGACAACTAAACAGGTATCATCACCACGCCCTGAACCTGACAACACAAGAACTTTATCTTCTGATGCAACAGCCCCACAATCACATGTCATTACTGTAATCTCAACACAGACCTTGAAACCTTCACCAGAAAGCTTTAATGCATCACCTATCAACAATGCAGGTCCAACCGTATTCCATCTCGTTTTTACTGCCCGTTCCACACCACTGAATGTATGTACGCTTTGAACATACTTAAGACCAAGCTTATCATACTTGTATTTATTTTTTGTTCAGGTACCATCTGGAAGAGAATATTTAGAACCAGCATTAAGTATCACAGGAACAACATCAACACCACCAACATCTTTAAATGCGCCATAGACCTTAAGCCCAGTATCACCTGTTGACGTTGCCACAACAACTGTAGTGATTTCATCTTGAGCAACTCTTTCAAGCGCAACTTCAATCGCCTTATCAGTATTTGCAATACTTGGAGAGAAGAAATAAGTTATGTTTTTAGTAATAAAATCGCTCATAAATGTTAAATAAAATATAATTTTTTTATGTCTTTACATCTAATATTGAGTTTGTCACCATAAGGGGATTGAATATATAAATATTGAATTTAAATAAATAGTATGCCTAGTAGCCAAATCAATTTTAAAGATGATATAGCTGATTTAGAAACAATTATAGGTTATCTTTATAGGCTATGTATTGAACCTATTTGTGGTGAACTAATTCATCCTCAGGTAGACTAATATATTTCCGAGTTAAATTCTAATTTATTAAGACAATCAATTAACGAATATTCAGTTAAGATGTACTTGTTTAGCTAAAAAATAATCAATATGCTCCGGCCGTTATGGTGTGATTCTCAATAAGTTATAATTGTTACAAAATCAATAGCTAACGCTTAAAAAGGTGTTGTTAAAAAATTTTAAAAATTATTTAATTATATTTTTATAAAATCGATAGCTTGCACCCAACTTAAAAAAGTATAAATATAATTATTTCAAAAAATAGTAGTTATCTCTTAAAAAATCAAAATTAAGCAAGACAAAAATTAGCTAAACAAATACGTTAAGATAAATATAAATCCGAAGTTTATTGCTAATAATAAAAAAGTATCAAGAATGATTTTATCTGGAATGGTTCCAAATATTAAGAGTGGTATTAATGAAAAAGATTTTCATCTAAAATGTGGTAAGTTTGAATTTGCATGGGCCATAAATAATAGATGTATTACTAAAGATTCCGAACTTAGATATTATGTAAGAGAAAACTATAATGAAATAATTAAATACACAAGTTTGCATAACGCAATAGATTCTTTTTTAACATATACAAGCAACCCAAATTTATACTCAAGATGGTTTGACTTTATGGAGAAAGTTGGAGGACTAAAAACTTCACCCGCCGCATATTCTTAAAAAATATATCACTCAGCAAAAGGCAAATACTCAACTTCTATACCGACTTCTTTGAAATAATCCATAGCGCTCTGGTCTGCATATTCATTTGCATAATATACTTTCTTTATCTTTGCATTGATAATCATTTTAGCGCATATAATACAAGGCGAATGTGTACAAAATAATACTCCATCTTCAGTTGACGCGCCATTAAGTGATGCCTGGATTATCGCGTTCTGCTCAGCATGTACAGCGCGACATAGTTCATGTTTCTGCCCGGACGGGACATTATTTTCCTTTCTGTAACAACCAATATCAAGACAATGATCAAGTCCACGAGGCGCACCATTATACCCCGTAGATACTATATGCTTATTTTTAACGATAACTGCACCTACATTATTTCTAAAACATGTAGATCTTTCTGCAACCACGTGCGCAATCTTCATAAAATACTTTTCCAGGGGTACTCTTTCAATTCCATCCATAACAAAACCTAATTGTAATAGTCTGAAAAGATATTTAAATTGTTGTATCAAAAAACCAAGAATAAATCAATAATAGTTAAAAAATAAAAAAGAAGATGGAATTACCCTTTCCACCATTTCTTTTCTTTCTCTTCTTTTTCCTTTTTCTTCTTGTCGTAAGCAGCCCAGTCTTTCTTAAGGAGAAGAGCAGATTCTTTGACTGCAGCATTAGTATTACAAGCACCTGAAGTATTACCCACACCGACAATCAAGATATTTTTATGTTTGGACTTCTTGACATAATACTTAATCTTGTCCCTTACAGGTTCAAGAGAATCATATATATCTTTCTTCATAGGTATTGATGCTTCAACCATACCTTGCTTGACAATGATTGCATCCACATTGACTTTCTTGTCAGTTATGGTCTCTTCAATCTTGAATCTCTGTACGCCGACTCCGCCCATAGGGACACCGACACCTTCAGAGACCGTACCTGTCTTCTCACCTTCCATCTTGGCTGCAGCATCAATTGCGATGATGTAGTCAATCTTATGTTTAATTATGACCTGCTTGACTGCCTCACCCTGCTGACCTAGCCGTGATTCAGGACCTTTGGATTTCATCACAAATACTTTCTTACCTTCAATAGTCTCTTCACTCATGACAACATCTTTGACAACCTCAGTACCAACTTTAGTCTTAAATGACGCAGCAACTAAAGGACCTATAGTATCTCCAATAGGAATGCCGTTTGCAAGAGCCCGAGTAGCCTTGACCTGTGCCTTTGCAATCTTCATAAGCATAGGGAGCTGCATCTGTAATATCATTGCAAACTGCAGGTTGTGTGTCTTCTTGCTCATCACGATGAAATGTCTAACAATCTTAAATATCTGCCTTGCACCAAGAGCGCCTTTCATACCCATCATAACAGCAGGCAAATCATTTACCTTCATCTTAGGGTCAATTTCAAGTGCAAATTCTTCAAATTTCCTTTCACTTTCATTCAACAGAAAATCTAATTTATTAATGATTCCAGATGGATCAAGGTTGATAGGCTCAGTTATAAAGAAGTCCATAAAACCATTTAATTTGTCTTTCATCTCTTTTGTAGGTTTAGAACTTATACGTTTAAGAACGATAGCCTCTGACTTGTCAGCATAACCTTCAAGTTTCTTTAAATCTGTCTCCAGTTTGTACATCATCTGCCACATGTAAAGCTTCGGTCCGAATATAAACAGAAGCACAAAAAACAGGAACGACCACATATCTCCTTGCATCAACATCTTTTTCACCATATAATATTATTGTAATTAAAAATAACTTTCAACCTTTATATAGGTAGTTACAGAATTTTTAAATCTATTAAAAATTCACAACCTTGTAGGTTTATCAATAAACACAGTCTCAACTGCAAATTTATTTTTTATAATTTCCGAAAGTGCGCGCACCCCTAAAGTCTCAGTTGCATAATGTCCAGCAGCAATCATGTTCATCTCAGCATCTTTTGCAATAAGATGTGTACTATGACTGTTTTCGCCCGTGACAAGACAGTCAATATCCGAAATAATTGCAGGAAAAATATCGTATTGCGCACCGCCAGACACAAAAGCAACAGTCTTAATTTTTTTCTTCCCGAAATCAAAGACCGAACATTTAGTATCAAGCTTATTATTAATATCTTTCACAAAAGTATTAATATCAACAGCACTCTTAAACTCACCCCAATAACCATGGCTGAATTTACCTTTAACATTTATATCAAAAAGCCGGCAAAGTTCAATATTATTACCCACTTCAGGATGAACATCAAGAGGTATGTGCGCGCCATATAAAGATACATCACTTTTGACAAGCACCTTGACAGTTTTCTTCAAGTGCCGAACTATTGGAAACATCAATATATTACTTAAGAACCCGTGATGAACAACAAGCATGTCTGCACCCTCTTTTCTGGCAGCATTAATTGTATCAAGTGACGAGTCCACAGCAAAGGCAACTTTACTGATATTATCTTTACCTTCAAACAAAAGCCCGTTGAGAAGATATTTATCTTCAACTTCGTGAATATTAAGATACTCATCAAGGAACGTAACAATCTCATTTCTTTTTGTCATAAACATATATTGATTTTATATCTTATATTGTTTTTGTTTGTGCCAGATAACAAATAATAGAAATGTTGTACTTGTTTAGCTAAATTTTGTCTTACTTGCTTACGATTTTTTTGATAGGGTCATTATTTGTTGAAATATTTTTAAGTTATAATTTTCTACGTTACTTGCGGGCTATCGATTTTACAAAAAAGGAGTAACTATTTTTTAACAAAAATTAACTACACATTTTCAAGCTGTAGCTATTGATTTTATAAAAAGTATAATGTATGCAAGTTACATCATAATGGTCGTAGCATGCCGATTATTTTTTTGCTAAACAAGTACGAAATGTTTATAA
Organism: Nanobdellati archaeon; assembly: GCA_019429125.1. GTDB lineage: Archaea > EX4484-52 > EX4484-52 > EX4484-52 > GLR71 > GLR71. The sequence continues at coordinate 32,263 of JAHYJO010000003.1, forward strand.
CATTATAGGTAATATTATCTCAATAGAATCAAAAAAATACTCTTGGTCCGAAGGATTAACAAAAATGTCAGGATTATTAGATTGCAAAAAAAACACAAAGAACATCATATTCACAATAAAAGATGAAGCATTTCTTGAAGGTATATTTGATAATGGGATAACAGATGTTTTGAAAGAAAATTATGCAGATTACGAATCTAAGATTGCACAAAACGGAAAAACATATACTGGACTGTTGTTTAGAATTTTTAAAATGGATACATTTCAATCCTCCACAAATATCCTTTTTATATGATGATAAAGATTTATTTGATAAATATAAATCCTATTTTAAAGAATTGAAGGTTTCAGTTCCAAATATAGAGTCATTGCAAATAAAATATGTAGATTCAAATATGTTAATCACAGAATATGGATGGAATAATAAATGTGATATATTAATTGGAAAACCTGATGAAGATTATTTTAACATATTGACTGATATCAAACATTCAAAGATTAATCCGTATCTGAAAAATCTAAGTATTTCAGACGAAACACAATTCTAAAAGCATATCTTTAATAATATTGAATAGTAATAAGAACTTATGATAAAATCTGATTATAAAACAGGAATATTAAAATTGCCGAACCTTGCAAAAAAAGCAAAGCCACATATTTTATAATAACTAACAAAGAGTTTTTAGAAGCACTTTTATATGGTGGAACTGCAGACATTCTAAAAGCAAATTATGATAATTATATCTCAAATATAGAAAAAATAAAAAAATTAGCCCTCATTTAATACCAAAGATAATAAATCCTTTCTATGAAGCACCCATAGTCGAATTACTATTTGAAAATACCAACCTACCTCAAAAATACAAAGAAGCCCTTGAAAATCTTTCAAAAGAGATACCTATAGAATTTAGACTTATAGAAGGTCACAATGTTTATGATAATGTTCCCTTTGAAGAACCAACCATACATCAGGGCAATCTTAACTATGACATTGTATTATTCAATCCACTATTTAAAAATAATACTTTTATTGCAACATCATTTAAAGAGGATATTGCAGTTATTTCAAATATTGATAATGGATTAGAAGTATATCAAGTATGTATTAAAATGGTATGTACAGACATTAGTGACTGTTTCACCAAAGACAACAATTAACAATCTTTCTAGTATACCGGCACACCACTGCCAAATCATTTATAAAAGAATTTATTTATTAATATAATACTATGCCAAATAAAAAAGACTACATCTATGTCAAGGGTGCAAGAGAACACAACCTAAAAAATATAGACATAAAAATCCCACGAGACAGCCTCACAGTCATAACCGGCCTTTCAGGCTCAGGAAAGTCATCACTGGCATTTGACACCATCTACGCCGAAGGCCAGAGACGTTACGTTGAATCACTTTCAGCTTATGCTAGACAATTTCTAGGACTCATGAACAAGCCAGACATAGATTCAATTGATGGTCTCTCTCCTGCAATATCAATTGAACAAAAGACAACAAGCAAGAACCCAAGATCAACTGTAGGCACAGTAACAGAAATTTATGATTACTTAAGACTTCTTTATGCCAGGGTGGGACACCCACACTGCCCAGTCTGCGGTGATGAGATAAAGGCACAAACAATTGACGAAATAGTATCAAAAGTAATAAAACACAAGATAGGCACAAAGATACAAATCCTCTCACCAATCATAAGACAAAGAAAAGGCGAGTACAATAAACTTGTTGAAGAATACCGAAAGAAAGGATTCACAAAGATACGAATTGACGGAAAAGTGCAAGATACAGACGAAGATTTCAGGCTTGACAAGCAGATAAAACACAATCTAGAACTCATAGTTGACAGAGTGGTCATGGACGAAAAAATAAAATCGAGGCTGACAGAGGCAATTGAGACCGCGCTAAAAGAAGCAGACGGTCTATTGATAATTGATGCAGACGGCAAAGAAAAAATTTACAGCCAAAAATTTGCATGCCCAAAATGTGACATAAACCTACCCGAATTTACACCAAGGATGTTTTCTTTCAACAGCCCTTTCGGTGCATGCCCAGTATGTCAAGGCCTAGGCACAAAATTAGAGATTGACCCTGAACTTGTAATACCAGACCGTACAAAGACAATAAGAGGTGGCGCAATAGCACCCTGGGGTTATCAATTCAAAAGTTTCTACATGACACGTCTTGCGTCAGTCGCTAACCATTACGGTTTTGACATGGACACACCAATTGAAAACCTAAAAGACAAACATATAAACATAATCCTTTACGGCTCAAGCGGTGAAAAGATAAAGACCGTTTACGAACACAAACATTCAGAAGGTCACTGGGAGACAAAGACAGATTTTGAAGGCGTGATAAACAACCTGAAACGATTGTATTCCCAGACAACATCTGAACACAGAAAAAAAGATATACACAAATACATGCGCGAAGACTTCTGCACGGATTGCAACGGTAAAAGACTAAAAAAAGAAGTCCTTGCAGTAACTGTAGACAAGAAATCAATAATAGACATAACAGATATGTCAATACAACAATGCCTTGACTTTTTCAACAACATAACTTTAACCAAAACAGACGCTATGATAGCAAAACTCATACTTAAAGAAGTGAAAGACCGATTGCAGTTCCTCTGTAATGTCGGTCTTGACTACCTTAACCTTTCAAGAGCAAGCGGAACCTTATCTGGAGGCGAATCACAGCGGATACGCCTTGCAACACAAATTGGTTCAAATCTTGTCGGCGTGATGTACATCCTTGACGAGCCAAGCATAGGCCTTCACCAAAGAGACAATATAAGACTCATAGACACACTCAAACGATTAAGAGACTTAGGCAACACATTAATTGTTGTTGAGCACGACCAGGAAATGATGGAATCTGCAGACCACATAATAGACATGGGTCCCGGAGCTGGCACACACGGTGGAACAATAGTTGCCGAAGGCACATACAAAGACATAATTAACAACAAAAATTCAAACACAGGCCTGTATCTTTCAGGAAAAAAGAAAATAGACATACCAGAAATGAGAAGACAAAAAAACGAAAAATCACTAAAAATAATTGGCGCAAGCGAAAACAACCTAAAAAATATTGATATAGAAATACCATTAAACATCCTAACTTGTGTAACTGGAGTCTCAGGCTCAGGTAAATCAACTCTAATTAATTCAATACTTTATAACGCACTTATGCGCCACGTCTACAATTCAACAACACACCCAGGAAAACACAAGACAATAGAAGGACTAGAACATATTGATAAGATAATCGCAATAGACCAGTCACCTATAGGCCGCACACCAAGATCAAACCCCGCAACTTACACAAAATTATTCGGTGACATACGCGACATTTTTGCCATGACAAAAGACGCAAAAAAAAGAGGATATAAAGCAGGTCGATTCAGTTTCAATGTTGCCCAAGGTAGGTGTAGTGCCTGTGACGGTGACGGTGTCATAAAGATTGAGATGCATTTCTTGCCAGACATTTATGTACCTTGCGAAGTCTGTAACGGAAAGAGATATTCAAGCGAGACTTTAGAAATCAAATACAAAGACAAAACAATTGCAGATGTTTTAGACATGACAGTTGAGGAAGCGCTCACATTCTTTGACAAGATACCAAGAATCAAAAAGAAACTTGAGACATTAAACAATGTCGGATTGGGCTACATAAAACTGGGTCAGTCATCAACCACATTGTCAGGCGGTGAAGCGCAAAGAATAAAATTATCATCCGAACTTTCAAAGAGGGGGACAGGCAAGACTGTATATATTCTTGACGAGCCTACGACCGGACTTCATTTTGATGACATAAATAAACTATTATTAGTACTGAACAGGTTAGTTGATCAAAAAAACACAGTAATTGTCATCGAGCACAACTTAGATGTCATAAAGACCGCCGACCACATAATCGATCTAGGTCTGGAAGGCGGTGATAAAGGTGGTAATATAATTGCAGAAGGCACACCTGAAGCAGTTGCAGAGATAAAAGAGTCATATACTGGACAGTTCTTGAAGAAAGTTTTGTGATTAAGATTTCCTAACACTATCCCAGTTAATCTGTGGTACAGGAAACACCAAATCCTCCTCAATCCGTGGGCACGCAGTATTGACAAGTACATCAAGTTTCATGCCAAGAATCTTCTCAGGTGACACAAAGTTCATAGAAATAATATAAGCCCTTTTTCCCATATTTTCAATCTCAGATTTGATATCAAACACCTGCTTGTTCATCTGTCCAGTCTTGGTGGTGACCAAAATCCCGACTTTGTCAGCCTCGTTAAACTTAATCTTTTTCATTTCCTGCCGCACAAGATATTTCTGGTATTCACCATTAATTGAAAAAATAGTTTTCTTTTCAACATCAAGGCAGAACACCTGTTTATCGGTTGCGCGTGCAATACCAAGTGGATGAAAAAGTCCAGAACCCACATAAAGGAATGCATCCACAACCCCTTCAACATCTTTTGCAGCTGACTGATCGCACCCCAGAATTTGCCCGGGATAAGTCGCAAGTTTAGGTTTACCAATAAAGGTCTTGATATCATTTTTGTCAAGAATATCCTTTAAAGCAGGAAGATAGTCAAGATACTGCACCGTTGTCACAAGCCCAATCTTGCCGATACCAGACAGTTTAGAAACATTTTCAGATAAAATAGGTGACGGGTCAAGAGATGACCTATATTCAACATAAACCACAGGAATCTCCGTCGTTTTAATATAAGGAGAATGCGCAAAATGCACAATCAAGTCACAGCCAAGCATTTTCATGTCATGGTCAGGGACGTCACATGCGCCAAAGCAAGGATCAGCAATGATAAGCGTTGTAACACCGAGAGCTTCAATCGTATCTGAAATCTCAAGCGCACTCATCTTCAGTCCTTCAGGTATCTGGATTGCGACCTTTTTGGCATTATGCTTTGATATTGCCTTTTCAATTATACTTACATCAATATCCATACACTTATCTGTAAAAAATATCTTTTTAAATCTAAGACAATATAGACAATAATTATAGACTATATTAATATTGATATTAAGTAAAAATTTAACAATCACATAAAATATATTTATAAATTACAGACAATATTATCAATTCCTAAGGTGCCATCGTCTTACTCTCATCATTAATTATATGCTTCAATATATTGTTGCGGTATTTTAGAGGAGATTCTCTTTCTTTTGCAAGTTCAAGGTATCTATTCATAACTTCACTTAAGGGCGGTGTTGACAAGCCTTTAAGCTCAGTAAATATCAATGGATTTTTTATTGCCGCCCTACTAATCATCACACCACTGCAATCTTTCAACCTTTCAACATCTTCTTTGGTTGCAATATCACCATTTGCAATAATATTTTTACCAGTTGCAACACAATCTTTAAAAACGCTCAAGTCAGCTTTGTCCTTATACGTCTGACCACCGTGCCGCGCGTGAACAACAAAGAAATCAGCATCAACACCATTTATCAAATTAAGATACACTTTCTTTTCCTTTTCGTGCTGGTTCAATCCTAAACGCATCTTTATACTTGCACTATATCCATGGTCATTGATTATATCAACAAACCGTTTCATTTTAGACACTCTTTTTATCATTGCGCACCCAAGACCCTTTGAGACAAAAGTAGGATCAGGACAGCCAAGATTTAAGTTAAACCCTTTGAAACCTTTTTCAGGTAAAAAATATGAAAGGAATGATTTTAACGCTTCTTCTCTTTGACCTATAAGTTGTATTGCGCAAGGAGTATCATCAAAAAACTTTATTTTCTCAAGCGCAAATACATTTTTTGTTACCAGTGCCTCTATGCTAACTTTTTCAGTGAACGTCAAATCTGCACTCGCACATATTGTCCTAAAACAAGAATCAGTCATAGCTTCAATTGGCGCAAGCATATATGAGAATTTATTGTTCATAAAATAATAACTCTTTTTTAGTCTTTAAATAGGTTCACAAAACGATTAGATTTTATTAAAATTAGATTTTATGTATTTGTTTAGCTAATTTTTGTTTGCTTAATTTTGATTTTTTAAGAGATAACTACTATTTTTTGAAATAATTATATTTATACTTTTTTAAGTTGGGTGCAAGCTATCGATTTTATAAGAATAGGATTAAATAATTTTTAAGATTTTTTAACAACACATTTTTAAGCGTTAGTTATTGATTTTGTAACAATTATAACTTATTGAGAATCACACCATAACGGTCGGAGCATATTGATTTTTTTTGCTAAACAAGTACAAAAATTATAAAAAAAAGAGACATTTAGTCTTATTTTTATTTCAAAATGAGTCTATTTTAGTAAAAAATCAAGAAATTGTATGATTTAATCAAGCAAAAATGCTCAATAATTGCCAACTGTCAAATAGGTTTTCAGAATGAAATAGACATTAAACTGTCAAACTTAGGTTATAATTGTTTAACTTTATAAAATTATATATTTTATAACTACTCTAATGATACAAAAACAAACAAAAACATTTATAAAGATAAACACATTATTAATATATGATAATTATGATTGGTGCAAAAGAAGACTATGTAATGAGTGTTGTTAAAGCAATCCTAAGTGTGGATGGTATTGGTGTAAAGATAGGTACTGAAAATATAAACTATCTCACAGAGTTATATAGTCATGAAAGTCTTAATAGCGAAACAATAAAAGATATTTATGCTGAAGCAAAAGAAGACGGACCAAAATATGGCACATTGACTGAAGCACTGGCAGATGTAGATCTTTTAGAAATTGATGCATTATATAGTACTGATTTCAATTATGATTCTTTTGTAGAAAGTATGCTTTCAACATATCAAGTAGGTACAAAAAAAACAATTAAAGAATTAATAGAATTAGGTGACAGAGCACCTGGCGCATTTACTTTTGAAAATAATCTAGAGAACATATATCAAAATCTAGATGATACAAGCGCATTCTCAAGCCTTTTAGAGGTCTATAATAACCATGGTCTTTTAGCAACTCCTGTACTTCCTGCAGAAATGAACACAGAAGTATCAGTGCCAGTTATACCAGAGAGGACACCAGACATTACAATGCAACCAACAATCTCTCAAGAATATGAGTATGATAAATTGATAGGTACTTTTGCGTTTGTCGCAATTAAATATAATATTTGGCCTGTAGAAACTGCAGAAGTCCAATAAACTTTTAATTCATTTTTTATTTTTTTAACTATTGTTTTTTATCTTTTAATTTCTTATATTTCCATTTTGGATTTAATAAAAGTTTCAAACCTTTCTTTTAATTTATAAATGTTAATTCAAAAATAATCTTCATGCCCCAGTGGCTTAGCCCGGCATAGCGGTTGATTCGTAATCAACAGATCGAGGGTTCAACTCCCTCCTGGGGCTTTTAACTTCAATTAAAAAAATCAGAAATATACTTGTTTGAAAACTTCTCACCGGGACAACTTATATCTATATAACGCACAGATCTGATTCCCAATACATGGTTCTCAATTTTATCATATACACCTTTCACTTCTTTTTCTACTCTCAAGACCGGCACCTCAACAGTAGGCAATAACGCCTGGAATTCCAATGTGCCATCCTCTTTTTTTCAATCCAAAGGTGTCCACAATCATAATTTTGTCGTGTTGGTGTGATAAGATTAACAGTATCATTTTGTAAATCCAATAATTGATTACTTAAATCCTCATGAGTATCTTCAATAATATGATAGATAAATCCTATTCTTGAACCCCTATCGGGTTTTATATAATCTATAACTTGTTTAAGGTCATCATTTGAGAATAAGTTATCATATGTATATCTGAAATTAATTATACTTTGGCAAATATACTGATCCTTTAAATTGTCTTGAACTTTCTCAACAGTTACAAGTCCTTGAGAATAACGTGGTTTTGAAAGTGAAGCCTCAATTACAGATACTATTTCATCATACACATTTTGAGGAATAAAAGAGCCATTGACATTATTATATTCTTCAAAAAGAAAAGTTTTTGGTGGTTTTATCAGATTAGTAAGTAATCCTATAATTTGAATTTACATAGAATTTTATAAATTTATGTCAATCAAAACTAAGGTTATTGAAATAACCAAACATTACCACATCACTCAAGATAAATATGCCCTTTTATCTTCTTATCCCAAATCCACGAGTCTTCAGTATTGGCCTCTCTTTTAAGCCGCAAGAAAATATCAACCTGTGCATCACAGTCATCTGCATGGTGAACTAGCACAGCTTCAGGCAGTTGCGGAACTTTAGGCGAGCCGTATTCTTTATGACCATTATGACTCAAGATAATATGCAACAATTTAAGTTTTAGAGTCTGCGGAAAATCTTCAATTTCAGCAATCTTTCTTGCAACCATATCATGCCCGATAACCGTATGACCTATTAGCATGCCTTCGTGAGACACATCAATTAAAGTTCCTGAAAGTTCAAGCTCGCGCATCTTGCCTATGTCATGCAAGAATGCCCCACATACGACAAGGTCACGATCAAGTTCAGGATAAAGTCCGCAGACATTATCAGCAATCTTCATGACATTAAGTGTGTGCTCAAGAAGACCTCCTACATAATTCTGATGGTATTCCATGGCTGCAGGTGTCTTAGAAAAAAGGTCAACAAATGCCGTGTCTTCAATAAATAAATTAATAAGCCCAGATAAATCCTTATCTTTAACAGTTCCAAGAATTGCCATAACTTCAGACATCATAGAACCTGTATCTTTTGAAGTCGTTGCTACAAAGTCACCGATATCATATTCCTCCGCATTGCATACTCTCAAGGTATCAAGCGCACTATCGACAGATATAGAAAAGTTATTACTTCCTTTAGGATATTCCTGCACAATCCCTGAAATAGACACGACACATCCTTTTGAAATAGAATCATAGATGTCCATAGTCTTTTTTTCATCAGTTCCCCAGTATTTGACAGACATTTCCCCCGTCTTGTCAGCAAGGCGCATTTCAAACCATTTACCTTGCTTATTGCTCTTGTAATCGACAGGTGGTTTCTTGAACTTAAGCGCAAAAAGACTGTCAACCTTTTTCCCATCAGAACTGATATCTGCAATAAATTGTGTTTTCATTTTCATAAGAATAACTTGTATGGCAAAAAATATAAATAAACTTTTTGTTTGTTCATCAAAAATATTTTACAGTTTATCAATATTTTGTACTTGTTTAGCTAAATTTTGTCTTACTTGCTTACGATTTTTTTGATAGGGTCATTATTTGTTGAAATATTTTTAAGTTATAATTTTCTACGTTACTTGCAGGCTATTGATTTTACAAAAAAGGGTAAATCTTTTTTAACAAAAATTAACTACACATTTTCAAGCTGTAGCTATTGATTTTATAAAAAGTATAATGTATGTAAGTTACATCATAATAATCGTAGCATGCCGATTATTTTTTTGCTAAACAAGTACAAATAAAGAAAAAAAGTCTTATTTAAGGACTTTTATGTCTTTTAATTCTTTTTCAAGCACTAAGATTGCGGTTTCCATGTGTTCTACTGATTTTGCACCTGTAATTACAATCTTTCCCGAGCTGAATATAAGAAATACTGTCTTTGGTGTATCTATCCTGTGAACCACACCTGGAAACTGTTCAGGTTCGTATTCACAGTTGTCAAGATTGAATATCACAGTGTTAAGCTCAATAGGTGAACCAAGGTCAGATGATGCAACTATGTTTACAACTTCAGTGTTTAATTTGTCGGATATCTCCATACCTATTGCTCTGAAATTGACAAGCGCCGCCTTTACAGCCATTGTAGCCTGCTCAAGTGATTTTGTTCCTGAACAAATCATTTTTCCTGTGCTGAATACCAAAACACTTGCTTTTGGTTCTGCGACCCGGTATACTAGACCTGGAAATGATTCTGGTGCGTATTCTGCGTCAGGCAGTTTTGCTGCAAGCTGCTCAAGTACGAATTTTGAGTGTGTGTCGCAGGATACAACACAGTTTGTGATTTTTGTATCTTTTGCCATAATTAAAAACCCCCTTTTTTACTGTATCTCGTTAATATTGATAATCATGCTGCCTCTAAGTAACATAGTGCCAAGTTTAATTGTTGATTCCGAATTTATTTCTTCTGCATCTTCTAAGTGTATGTTAAGATTCAAGTCATATGCTTTCATTGTACCTGTTATCTTACTTGTATTCTTAAGAAGAATCTCAATTTTCTTGTTCTGAAAGTTGTCCAGTTTGTTTAAAGGTCTAAAGTCGTTCATAATTTATCGCCTTGTTATTTATTTGGTTATAAATATATTTGTTATTTGTTTATAAATAGTTTATAAATCCTTTATAAATAAAACTTTATAAAGAGTTACCATTTTTTGTGTTTTTTTATGTATCGGATACAATAACTCTTTTAAAGGTTTCACTTCTAATATCTTATATTCTAATTAAGATGATGTTTTTATGGTACAAAATGAATCCCATTTAATTCCTGAAGTTAATATCGGTATTGTAGGTCATGTAGATCATGGTAAGACAACACTTACAAGCGCACTTACTGGCAAGTTTACAGATGATCATTCTGAAGAACTTAAAAGGGGTATAACAATACGTCTTGGTTATGCTGATGTAACTATAAGGAAATGCCCTAAATGCGAAGCTAATCTGTCTTATTCATCTTTTGATAAATGTTTCTTCTGTAGTTCAGATACAGAGGTATTAAGGACTGTATCTTTTGTTGATGTTCCAGGACATGAGACTCTTATAGCTACTGTTCTTACAGGTTCAGCCCTCATGGATGGTGCTATACTTTTGGTTGCTGCAAATGAAAAGTGTCCCCAGCCACAGACTGCTGAGCATCTTGAGGCATTGAATATTGCAGGAATTAAAAAGATAATAATTATACAGAACAAGATTGATCTTGTAACTAAAGAAGAAGCACTTGAAAATTATAAGTCTATAAAGGAATTTGTTAAAGGCAGTGTTGCTGAAGATGCACCTATAATACCTGTATCGGCTATCCATAGGGCAAACATAGGTATGATATTTAAGGCAATTCAGGATGTCATCATAACTCCAAAACGAGATGATACAAAAACTCCTATAATGTATATTGCAAGAAGTTTTGATATTAATAGGCCCGGTACTGGTGTTCAGGAACTTTTAGGTGGGGTCATTGGTGGTGGCCTTATTGAAGGTGTCATTAATGTCGGTGATGAAATTGAAATATCTCCTGGTATCAGTGAAAAAAACAGATGGAGTTCTGTAAAGGCAAGAGTTGAATCTATAAATCAGGGTTCTGTCAGTGTAAAGACAGGTAGGCCTGGCGGACTTTTAGCTATAAGTACGTCTTTAGATCCTTACCTGACAAAATCAGATAATCTCGCAAGTATGATTGCAGGAGCACCGGGTACTCTTCCTGCTCTGAAAGATGACATCATGGTGGAGGTCAATCTCTTAAAAAATAATGTTTCTGGCGAAGATAAATCTGATATCAATCTTATGTTAAATGATGTTGTTCTTATGAATGCAGGCACACAAAAAACAATAGGTGTCTGTGTGGCTCCTGGTAACGTTGCAAAGTTTAATCTGAAAAGACCATTGTGCATTGAAGCAGGTCAAAAGATAGTCATGTCAAAACAGATAAATGCAAGATGGCGTCTTATCGGTTGGGGTAGCTTGAAAAAGTGATTTAAATTTAATAAATTAAAAAATATCAAAAAAACATTTATATCCTAAATTTGACAGTTTAAGCACTATTTCATTCTGAAAACCTATTTGATAGTTGGTAATTATTGAGCATTTTTGCTTGATTTAATTATACAATTTCTTGATTTTTTATCAAAATAGACTCCTTTTTGAATAAAAATAAGACTAAATGTGTCTTTTTTTATAATTTTTCTAAATTTTAGCCCAACTGTCAAATTCATTTGGCTAATTTTGGTGAATTTTCTTAATTTTTATTCTATATTAAATCTGAATTTCAATATAGATCAAACCATATAATATATTTTGTTTTTGGTATATAAATTGTCAAATTGAGTATTGAAAAATAGGTGAAAAAACATAAAAAACACTATATTGAACCATACTAATGTTTGTCAAAATCAAGTATTAAAAAAACGATAAAAAACAAAAAGGTCTGAAATGTTAAACTTTGGATAAAAAAATAAAAGATATAACCTACAAATGTAGATTGTCAAAACTAAAAGATTATTTCTTAACTTCAAATGTTCCGTTCTTTGGAATGTTTAATTGGAACTTGTTTTGCCATTCAGTGACATATGCGCCAGTGATTGTGACTACATCGCCTTCTTTTGCTTTTGCTATATCATCTTCCCAAAGGCTGAAGTTTATTTCACCAGTATCGTCTTCTACGATAAAAGTACATACCTTTCGAGTTCCAAACCTTGTATTGACGGTTCTTTCTTCGCCTTTCTCTTTGATTGTTCCTTCTATAGAAACATCGCTTGTACCTACATTCAATTCATTTATTTTAATGTATATCACCTATAATTATATTTTATATTATGAATATTATTATTCTTTTAGTCGAAACTTTTATATGTTTGTATCATTTTTTTGTTATGTGTCCTATATTTAAGGGTTGTAATATGTCGTTATAATATATTTATGTATATATTTATTAATTTAAGCAGTTATTTTATCTTATGGGCTTTATTCGTTAACTACTGCGATGTGCGAAAAATATCCCGAAAAGTCTTTAGAATCGAAAACTCTCTTGATGAAAGTTGCTGAAGTAGAATGTCATGGATGTTATACTTGTAAATTTTATGATTCTATTTCAAAGGATACATTTGTTGATGTGGACTGTTTCGAGGGTCTTTGTATTCCTTTTGGGACTGAGGAAGCATGGGTCTATTGTTCTAAGTCTCCTGATAATGATACTTCTTTGAGGATTGAATGTGAGTGTTGGCAAATTTTAGAGAAGTATTGATTAATTGTTTTTAGGTCATTTTATATAAGCTTTTCAACCTTATTTATTCTTATGAAAGATATCAAGACGATGGATACACATTGTCATTTACAACATAATTGGTTTGATGAGGATAGGGATGCGGTTATAGCTCTTGCTAAAAAGAAAATGTATTTTATTATTGAATCCGGGGCAAATGCTGTATGGAGTCGGGGTGCTATTTCGTTGTCTGAGGAACATAAAGGTTTTATTTATGCGACCGCTGGGCTTCATCCGATTGATGCGCAAAAGTTGAGCAAGGTTGATTTTGAGGCTGAGCTTGACTGGATTCGCCAGAATAAGGACAAGATTATAGGTGTGGGTGAGGTTGGGCTTGACTATCACTGGGAGAAAGATGAAACGATGCAGGCACTTCAGAGAGAACGGTTTTCGCAATTCATAGCGCTTGCTAATGAAATCAATAAGCCAATAGTTATTCATTCTTGGGAAGGTGAGGCTGATGCTGTTGATATATTGTCGCGTGAGGCTAAGGTTACTGTTGTAATGCACTGTTTTTCTGGTAGTGTTGATGTGCTTTTAAAGGCGCTTGAGCTTGGTTATTATATTTCTTTTTCTACACAAATACTTGCATCTAAAAATCATAGGAGACTTGCTAAAAATACACCGCTTGAGATGATGCTTCTTGAGACTGATGCGCCGTATCTTGGTCCTAACAGGGAGAAGAATATGCCGTGGAATACTTTGCTTGCTGCGAAAAAGATTGCAGTTATTAAAGATGTTACAGTTGAAGAAGTTGTCAAGGTTACATTGTCAAATGCTAAGAAAGTGTTTTGGATTTGAATGAGTTTTAATAATTAATTTTGAGTTTCTGATGTGTTTTGTGGTTGTTTTATTTTATTCATATTTTTTTCAAATTGTGCGATAAGATCTTCAAGTTTGTCATTTGTTCTTTCAAATTCTGATTTAGGTTGTATTTCTTTTTTTGGTTCGTTTTGTGTATCCTCTAGTATTGCTTGTATTATATTGTTATCATTTATGTTTTGTATTTTGTTGGTATCTGGTGTGTTGTCTTGATTTTTGTTGACTTTTTCTGGAATCATCAGATGTTCTGGTTCTACAGTTTCTTTTTCTATTGATTCCAGTTGTATATTGTCTGTCTGGTGGATTTTATTATCTCCAAAAGAGAAAGAGTCTGCAAGCATCTTTTCATGGTCATGTATTCTTGTGTCTGGTTGGTGTTCTATTCGCGCTTTTATCTCAAGGATTGCTAGGGATGTTGTGAATATGAAAAATGTTATAAGTGAATATGCAATTATGTCTATCATAGTTAGTTATTTGTGCGATGATGTATATAAAAATGGAGGTATTTTTGTGTTTTATTATATCTTAAATGATAAATATGTAATTAATGTATATTCTCATTTTGTGATACTTATAGTTATTAAAGCCCTTTTCAAGAAACCAGCACATTTTGATAAGATGTGGTTATTTTATGTCAATTATTTTTTAGGTGGGCTTTCGTCGTTTGTAGGACCTATATTGATGATTTATTTTATATTGATTAGTTTTAATTATTTTGAAAATTCAATATTGTTTGCAGTATGGGTCGGTTAACAGTTTATTTTTGAGATACCTACGGGAGCTATTGCTGACATTTATGATAGGAAATTGTCAGTTTTTTTAAGTTATTTTTTAGGTGGGATATTAGCAATATTATTGGGTGTATCAAGTTTATTTTATGTTCTTTTGTTTCTTGTATTCTTGCTTGCTGGCGTATTTACATTTTCGAGCGGTACTGATAAGGCATTGTTGGTTGATTATGTCAAACAGAATGGTCTCAATAAAAATCTTCAGAAAATAATTTCAAATATTACTAGTTATGCTTCATTCGGTGGGTTTATTACTATGTGTTTTTCGATGTATCTTATTTATTTAAATGTCAGATATGTATGGTATGCTATGGAGGGTCTTTGTTTTATCTTTGTTTCTTTTTTTTCTTATTTTATGGTTCTGAAAATTTTGAGAGGAAAAAAGGGATTACTATATCTAATTAATTTAGGAAAACTTATGATGTATCTAAAGAAGCTATGAAGTATGTAAAAAATCATAAAGTCTTGTTATGGATATTTCTAGGAACATTTGTGGGTTCTGTAAATTTTAGTATTGGTAATTATGCGGTGCAACCGTTTCTTTTTTCGTTTGGTTTTCCCGCACATATGTTTGCACCTATAATGATGTGTCTTGCATTTTTTGAGATATTTACATCACAGTTAAGCGGATGATTTTTGAAAGTATTGAATACTGAAAAAAAGGTTTTGGTTTTTGGTCTTATAAGTTCTATATTATTTTATCAGTCTTTTTATTTTACGGGGTCTTTAGTTATTGCAGTATGTGTGTTTTTAGTTTTTGGAAGTCTTGATGGTATCTTTTCGCCCATAATTATAACCTATACACAGAATCATATCGCTTCAGACATTAGGGCCACATCTGGGTCTGTTCAAAGTATTTTTGGAAGTCTTGAGATGATTATCGGACTTCATATTGGTGGTTTCATATAGGAGTATCGGGGGTTTAAGGTGGCTTTTATCTCTGAGATCTTGTTTTTGTTGAATCATATTTTTATTTGAGGATTGATGATGGTAACGGAAAGAAAAAAGTAATAAATATGAATTTAAATAAGTCAAGATATAAAAAAGAATTAGTATAAATTTAGAATAAGATTATTTGTTTAATTGTCTTGTTAGTTTAGAGGAACTCTATAAGATATTAAGAGATATTTATTTGGTGTATAATATGACAAAAAAATATAAGATTGTTTTTTCAAGAGATGATTGCATCGGTTGCGGTGCATGTACCAATACATGTCCTGATAATTGGGAGATGGATGTTAGCGGGGATAAAGCAAAACCTAAAGTTCTTGATATTGATGAGACTATGTATTCATGTAACAATGATGCAGAAGAGGTCTGTCCTGTTGGTGCCATAAAAATAGAAGAGATTAACTGATGGTGAATTCTATGAGTGAAAATGATAAGACTACAGAAAAAAAGATGCATATTACAAAAGATATGCCTATAAATGATATATTTACGAAATATCCAGAAACAGTCCATGTATTTCAAGATCATGGTCTGCATTGCATAGGTTGTTTTGCTGCATCTTTTGAAACACTTGAGCAAGGTGCTGCAGCGCACGGTATGGATATTGAAAAGCTTGTCAAGGATCTAAACGCTGCTGTCAAGATAAAAGAATAATTAAAAAATATGAGAGAGTAAACCAATCATATTTTTATGATTGTGTTTATGTTCTCAACACTTGTTTCTAAACTAGCCATCTTATCTACTGCTTGTGTAAGGAGAACTTTCCCTGAATCTCTGCTTGCTTTAAGCTGATTGATTAATTGTCTTAGTTCAGATGATTCTTGTTTTAATATTACAATTTGGGATTTTATCTCATTAAATTTTTTTAAGCTTACAAATAATGGTCCAATATTGGGGTTTACAGTCTTTTTTGGTATAACTGCTTCTAATGTTGGTATTGTGTTGTTTGCAGGTAGGGCGTTGTTGTATATTGTATTTGGTACCATTGTTGGAACATCTATCTTATTGAGTTCGTCTTTTATGTTTGCAAGCTGATCTTTATGTGTGTTTTCTGTTTTGTTAGGTAATTGCATATCCATAATTATCACAATTATTATTTTATTCAGCATCTATATATATACTTTTTATTGATTTTATTTTTTTATGGTGTATTATTATAAATTTTCGATGTTAATATCATTTCCTTTTATTATCTTGCAGACTTCTCTGCATTGTGGGCATCGTAAGAAATGAATATGGCCTGGTACATCTATCTCACCTTTAAAACCACAGGCACATTGACCTGTCGCTTTAATCTCTTCAACTTCAATTTTTAGAGTTTCTAGGGGGGTACCTTTCAGCATCTCTTTTAATGTGTTTAAAAATACATCTTTGTCGGCTTTCATACATCCTAGTAGGACTTTTATATCTCTTTTATTTTTTTCAAGTTCATCTATTGTCTGTTGGACGGCTGAGAATTCGTGCATGATTATATTTTAAGGAGTATGTATAAATATAGGTTATGGTTGGTCATGAAAATAAAAATGATATTATTGTAGTTTGTGGAATAGGTAATTCTACCCGTGGTGATGATGCGTGCGGGCCTTATGTGGTTGAAAAGATGTCTGAAGCTGATGTAGGTGATAGGTTTTATCTTATTGATTGTGGTGTTGCTCCTGAGAATTTCATTGGTGTGATTAAAAAGATTAATCCGGAAAAGGTTATTATTGTTGATGCAGTTGATTTTGAGAAAGTTCCAGGTACTTATGAGGTTGTGGATATTGACAGGATAAAAGGGCAGATGATGTCTACGCATAAGTTGCCAATCAGTCTATTTATTGAGTTTATACAGAAAGATATTGGCTGTGAAGTTGAATTTATTGGGATACAGCCTAAATGTCTCGGGTTCGGTGAGGATATGAGTTATGAGTGTGTTTGTGGTTGTGAGGGGATAGTTTCTATGATTCTTGAAAGTGTTAATTTTTAGATTTTGTGTTTTTTTGCACTAGTTTTTATATTTATCGTCGTCTTAATTAATAGTTATGTTATCTGATGATATAATCATACCTAATAAAGAACGGCTTCATGTACTTAAAGATAAAATTGCTAAAGCTGGACCAGATACTTTACATGTTGTCACAGATTTCAATAGGACTCTCACTAAAGCTTATATAGATGGAAAGAAAACACCATCTCTTATATCTGTGCTTAGAAATGAAAATTATCTTTCAGTTGAATATGCGGAAAAGGCGAATGAACTTTTTGATAAATACCACCCTATGGAAATTGATCCGTTAATCTCTGAAGAAGATAAGAGAGTGGCTATGAATCAATGGTGGACAGAACATTTTAATCTTCTTATCAAATCTCAGGTCTTAAGAAGAAAGATGTAGTGGATGCGGTTCTTTCTAGTAATGTATGTATTAGAGAAGGACTTACCGGATTCTTTGAGGTATTGCAAAAATATGATGTACCTGTAGTTATCATATCATCAAATGGTCTTGGTGGTGTTTCTATATCGTTGTATCTTGAAAAAGAGAAACTTGTCTATAAAAATATACACATAATATCTAATTCTTATATCTGGGATGATGACGGGAATGCGATTGGCGTAAAAGAACCGATAATACATGTGGCCAATAAGGATGAAACTGCAATTAAGAAAACACCAGTTTATGATTTGATTAAGAGTAGAAAAAATGTGATACTTCTTGGTGATTCTCCTGATGATATAAAAATGGTTAGTGGTTTTAATTATGATAATATCATCAAGGTCGGTTTTTTGAATGAGAATCAGAAGAATAATTTAGAGCTGTATAAAAAAATGTTTGATATCGTAATCTTAAATGATTCTGGTATGGATGCAGTTAATAATCTTTTGAAAGATATTCTTAAATGATTTGAGGAGTAATTGATTGTATCATTTAATTATAAAATCTTCTTTCTTGTCTGATGCTATCTCGAATTCGTTTCCCAGCTGTAGACATTTTGTGGGGCATACATCTTGGCAACGCGCACAAAATATACACTTAGACAAATCTAACTGCCAGAACTTTTTGTCTCTTATTACGCCTATTGTGTGTACAGGGCAGGCTTTTGCGCAAAGTCCGCAGTATATGCATTTTTCTCGGTCATATTCGTGCTTGCCTCTGAAACCTTTTGGTGTCTTTTTTTTTGTGTATGGGTATTTCTCTGTGGATGGTTTTGTTACAAGATTTTTTATGATGTCTGAAAGCATTTTCATTTTAGAGCACCCGTATCAAGTCTATTGCTACAATTAGCGCTAAAATCCAGTAGAACCTTAATGCTTGCTCAATTCTAAGCCGTGCGAAAAGCACTCTTGAGATTGTTAGTGCAAAAAGGACTGAAAGACTTTTTATTATTAGGATAAATATGTTTTGCGCACCGCCCAAGTATAATGTAATCATAAGTAAGATAAGGACAAAAGTCTTTACCATTGTTGTAAGTTCTATCAGGGCAAGTCTTTTTCCTGTAAATTCTATTGAGTATCCGTCTACAAGTTCTTGGTGCGCGTTTGGGATGTGAAATGGTGGTATCTCAACTTTTGCAAGTATGGATATGAACATAGACAGTGCGGCAAGTGGGTAATAGGCAATGAGCCAGGTATCAAATGATTGGATTGAATTTAGGTTGAATGCTAAGATTGGTACTAAGACGGATATTATAAATGGGAGTTCGTATGCAAATATCATTACTATTCCTCTTATTGAGCCAACGATTGCCAGATTATTTGATGATGCATAACCTGCTAAAAATATCGCTGCTGAGCTGAAAAGTAGGAAATATATGATTGCTATATAATCGCCAGTAAAATATATTATCTTTGTGTGGATAGGTATCAGGAGGCCTGCGATTAGAACTGATGCGAGCGCTATGGCTGGAAACAGTGTAAATCCGGGCTTTGCTTGTTTAGGTCGTATGTTTTCTTTTCCTATTAGTTTTATGAGATCATAGAATACTTGGTATATTGGTGGACCTATCCTGCTTTGCATTCTAGCTGCAAGTTTTCGCATTATGCCGGAGTATATGATTGATGCTATCAGAATAAAAATAATTCCAGGGTATATCAATATTTCAAATAGCATAGATGTCATCTCTTTAAGGTTTTGAGGTATGTTGCGTCAACACTTTTTGACATTCCTGTTCTTGTATTCAGTAGCGTGATTCTGTCTGTGCAGGAAAAACACGGGTCAATTGATGCGACTATTATTGGTAAGTCGGCTAGTTGTTGACCTTTTAGCATTGCTTGCAATGAATGTATGTTTGAAAGTGTGGGGGTTCTTATCTTTATCCTGTATGGTTTGTCGGTGCCGTCTGATCTCGCATAATAAAATATCTCGCCTCTTGGTGCTTCTCCGTGAGATATGGTTTCACCTTCGGGTACGGTGTCTGGGATTTTTATTGTCAGTTCTCCTTTCTGCATGAGATGAAGGCATTGCCTTATTATTTTTGTTGATTCTAAGAGCTCTTTAAGCCTTACTACTGCTCTTGATTCTACATCGTTTGTGTTGTGGGTAATCTCTTTGAAATCTACGTTGTCATATAATAGATATGGTGCTTTTTTTCTGAGGTCGCAACTTATCCCTGAAGCTCTTGCGACAGGTCCGACAGCTGAATATTTGATTGCATCTTTTTGGGTCAAGATGCCTGTATTTTTTGTTCTTTTTGTGATTGTTGAATCTTTTACGAAAACGTTAATATAGTGATTAAGTCTTATGTCTATCTTGTCCATAATGGTCCTTATATTTTCAGCCATATCTTTTGATATGTCTCGTCGCACGCCACCTATGGTGTTCATAGAATAGCCGACTCTCTTTCCGGATATGTTTTCGAGAAGTTCCATGACTAGTTCACGGTCGCGCCAGGACATATGGAAAACTGTATCAAAACCAATTTCGTAGCCTGCAATTCCTACCCAGAGCATGTGGGAGTGGAGTCGTTCTAGTTCGGCGACTATCATCCTTATGTATTTTGCTCGTTCTGGTATATCTACTTCTAATAGTTTCTCTATTGCGTTGCAGTATGTCAAGGTGTGTATGGAACTGCATATGCCACAGATTTTCTCTATAAGGAATTGGTCTTGTTGGTAAGTTCTTTGCTGGAGTGCTTTCTCTATACCCCTATGCATATAGCCCAAGTTTATATCTACATTGACTATTGTCTCGCCGTCAAGGTGTATTTTCAGGTATTCTGGTTCAATAAGAGCTGGGTGTTGAGGGCCTAAAGGTAATGTGTAACATGTGTCTTCATTCATATTTTGAGCTCATCCTCCAGTTGTTTTATGAACATGTCCATGACTATTGTCTTGTTTTTTGCTAGTTTTTTGCTCTCATCAAGAACGAGGGAACTGTAGAATTCTCTGTATTTTTTTAGTGTCTTTATGACATCTTTCATGTCTATTGCACCGAACCAGTCCCAGGAGGCGATAGATAGTCTTGTGATACCTACGGCGCCTAAGAAATCAAGGAGGTCTGCATCATGTAATAAGACTCCTTCTGTTGTTGTTGGTTGTCCGTTAGGTAGGTGCGTGATTATTGTTTTTGTTATAAAGGCAATCTTTTCTTTAGGGAAATTTATTTTTTTAAGAAATATTTCTGCAACTTTTGCGGATTTTTCTGCATGGGGTTCATCTTGGTCTATGTCGTGCAAGAAGCAGGCGGCATGAAGTATTTGGTCATCATAATCTGTTGAGGTTATTTTTGCTATTTTTTTTGCATTTGCATACACTCTTTCGAAATGTTCAATACCTGTAGCAAGTTCATCTTTAAGTGTGTTTTTTACGTATTGTTCAATCTTTTTTTTCATTTTCATTTTCACCTTATGATTTATTAGTCACGCCTTAAAGGGTATACTGGTGATTTGTCTGACAATATTAGATGTTCATTTTTTATGCCTTTTATTTTTATACCTAGCATTTCAGCAAGTTCTTTTTCAAAAAGGAGTGCGCCTGGGAATTCTTTTGTTATTGTTGTTGTTTCTGGTGTGTCTCTATTTATGTGTATCTTGAGGTTTATTGTGTTTTTACCTTCTGAAAAATGATATATGATCTCTATATCTTTTCTTGTGTCAATTCCTGTGATAGATGATATGTGGGTAATATTATTGTCTTTTAGAATCTGTAGCGCGTGTGGGATGTTTTTATGATTGGTGTTAATGAAATAATCATTTTTGTCGGTCTTGTATATGTTTCCGAGTGTTTTTAGCCATTCCATGATTGTTCACATCAATATTTTTCGTTTTCCTTTTTTTCGTCGTATTTTTCAAGTTTAGCTTTCCATAAAGTCAGACCTTTTATTACACCGTCTATTATCGCCTCAGGTCTTGGTGGGCAGCCCGGGACGTAAATGTCGACAGGTATTACTTTGTCTATTGGGCCGATTATGTTGTAACAGCCTTGATATATTCCTTTTGAGATGCCGCAGACACCGACCACTATGACTATTTTTGGTTCTGGCATCTGGTCATATATAAGTTTAAGTCTGTCTTTCATCTTGTATGAGACTGCGCCTGTTACAAGAAGGATGTCTGAATGGCGCGGGTTTCCTTTTTCGACTATGCCGAACCGTTCGATGTCATATTTTGGAGTAAGGCAGGCAAGTATCTCTATACCGCAACCGTTACAAGATGTTGCGTCAAAATGCATCATCCAGGGAGATTTAATTCTCGCCTTGTTTATTACTTTTGTTTTTATTTTATATATCTGTGATTTAAGCATAGAGCTTATTTATTTGTTGTAGAATAAATAGTTATTGTGTTTTAGGCACTGTTCAAAAAGTGAGTGATTTTGAATATTTTTTAAATATTGTTTGTTTATAAACTCCTGCAGAAATCCATTTAATATACACATTTCACTTCGAATTACAAAAGAAATAAAGGTATTTAATTAACTACATTCTGTTTGAAATCACTCAAAAAATGAACAGTGCCGTGTTTTAGATTACAATCGTGTATAATGAACCTCTAAGAATTATGTTGACTGTTTATGAATTTTTTATTTTTGTTATTGCGTCATAGTGTTCTTCTAATGAGTCAATATCAAAATGGGTATGTCTTCTAATTCTTTTATTTTTAGCCATCCTTTTTTTTGAGAAGATTAACAACATTAATTGTTCACAAGGGCTTCTTAGATTTATTATATTTATTTTATTTTCATGATTGCATAAAAACTAGGTGCACCATTAATTTTATGTCCTGTAGGTATTATCAATATATACTCTGGATGTGGGAATGAGAAAGGGTCAATAGGTAATTTTGAGAAATCGTAAACACATATCTTTTGATTATCTAGTGTGTAATTACAATAGGTATTTCTAGATCTATATATATGGTTTAAAATATTAAAAAGATTGTGTTTTTTATTTATTCTCTGTAACTTTTTTGAAAAAGTCTTTAAAGTCGTTAGGCCTTGTTAAGAATTCAAGATGTTCAGGAGCCTTAATCAGATTGTAGATTGATTCATCTTTTTTAAGGCCTAAAAGTTCAGGGTTTATAGGTTTCATCTCAGTCAGTTCTGAATGACATTTTGTGTGCGGGTTTTTGATGAAAACACGGTCTCCATCTTTTTTTAGCAGATAATAAGATAATCCATTATTTTTAAGGATTGGTTTGTAGTCACTTGTAAAGTTTCTTTCAACCCAGTTTGCGATTATTAGTATGTCATCTGTGGGATTTATTGTCACATGGCTATGGTTTGGGGGCACGATTATTATGTCTCCTTCTTTAGCATATATATATGAAGTCTTTGTGTCTTTTCCGTCTTTTGTTTCTAGGATAAATAATGCATGACCATTTAAGACCTGGTATATTTCAGAATATGTTGTTTTTGTGCCAGGTATAAAAGGGTGGGCGTGTCCTTGCGTCTTGACATATTCATCACCCATGAGGTCCGGTGGGATGACTGTTATATCATATCTTAGGTTTGTTTCTTCTGTTGTTGTCTTATCTTTGGGTTTTGAGATGTCTCGGAACATGTAATACATTTTTCTTTTTGGGTTTACTTGATTGTACCAATCTTTGTTGGAAATCACATTTTTCATTTCTTCAATAGTTCTTATTGATTTTTTAAGCGGTTTTTCATTAAAGACTAAATCTTTAGTTGTGTTGTCATAATAAATATCCATACCAGTTATTTTTTCGATAAACATTTTCATCTATTTTCACCAAAATATAATACCTTGACGGTAAATTTTCAAATATGTGACTTATCGCATATCATCGAGAAATCCTTTCATAGAATCCATTACTGTTCTTTTTGGTGCATCAAGACCTGTGATTTTGTGAGATATGCATCTGATTGAGTATGAACTGGAATTATGTGGTTTGTGTTCAAGGATTGGTTTTCCTATAGCTATTGATTCTCTGACTTTCCTGTGGTCGTTTATTGTTCCTATTATAGGTAGTTCAAGAAATTCGGTTATGTCTTTTATCTGCACTTCATATTTGTCATTTGTTGTCTTGTTGATTACAACACCTTTTATTGGGATGTTGTGTGTATTTGCAACCTTTTTTGCAAGAAGTGCGTTTGATAGTGCTGGAAGTTCAGGGTTTGTGATAATTATGCAGGAATCGGATGCCTCTATGGCTGAAGTCATCTCTTTGTTGACTCCTGCTGCAGCATCTATAAGTATAAAATCATAATCGCCAAGGATGTCATAAAGTATATGTTTTAGCATTGCTGAATTTGCACCTAAGGAATTAAGGGATGCAGGTATTATGTTAAATCCTGAAGAATGCCTGTATATAGCTTGTGTAATGAACGCGTCTTTGTTTAATACATCATTTAGTGATATCGGATAGACTGATGGTACACCAAGATGTATCCCTAAATTTGCACCGGTAACATTTCCGTCAATGACTAAAACTTTCGCTTTGATTTTTGTTAGTGCAACTGCAAGATTTGAGACTAGAGTGGTTTTGCCTACACCACCTTTTCCTGAGATTATTGAAATTATTTCTGTCATTTTATCAAACCAACAATTATAGATTGTATGAACTAGTATTTATTATTAATTGATAAATTAGCTTCTTTTTTCATTTTTCATACTTTCGTAAAGTATTCCACCATTTACTTTATCATAATCTGAAAGACGTCCTACATCTATCCAGTAATCACAGAATGGATAGCCGTATATATGTTTTTTTGATTCTATCAGTTTCGGTAATATGTGGTCTGTTATGTTTATAGGTTCTTGATGGTCTTTGTTTATTTCAGGTATGAAATTAAATATTTCTGGTTCAAGGCAGAAGATCATTGTGCCTGCATTGAACTTGAATTCAGGTTTTTCTTCAAATTTTGTTATCTTTTTATCTTCATCAAGTGAATAGACGCCATATTCAACTTTTTGTCTGAGCTCAAAAAGTGCAACAGATAGAATCCCGTCGTGTTTCTTGTGGAATTCTGTGAATTTTGTAAAATTTAAGTTTGTTAGATTGTCTCCACCGATTAGAAGGAAAGTTTCAGTGAGCTTATCTTTTATTAAGTTCAGACATCCTGCTGTACCGAGCGGTGTCTCTTCAGTTATATATTCAATTTTTACGCCGAGTTCTGAGCCGTCATTGAAATAGTTCTTAATTTGGTAACCTAAGTATCCTACAGAAATTATGAATTCAGTGATTCCATGATTTTTCATGTGCAGTATTATGTGTTCCATCATCGGTTTTTCGTTTATAGGGAGAAGTGGTTTTGGTACTGCGTATGTTAAAGGTCTTAATCTTGTGCCCTTTCCACCGGCAAGAATTACTGCTTTCATTTAATCACTATCTTTGATATTGTGTTATTATATGTTTAAATATATATAGTTATTATTTCTGTTGCGTTAATGAATATCCCTATTCTTAAGAGATAATTGTATTTGGGGTCTTTGTTTAAAAAATGCGGGAGACGTGATTCGAACACGCGTAAGTACTAAACTACAGGGCCCTCAACCCTGCGCCATTGACCATGCTAGGCTACTCCCGCATTAATATGGAATGATTGTATGTTCAATCTTTTAAAGGTTTTAGTTGTACAGCTCTTTGTTGTCCAGCTGTATCAGTGCTATATTTATTGCATGTTTTGTGTAATCTTTGCGCTTGATTCTTCCTTTTGTTAGGATTCCGATTATTCTTTATCCCTGTTCTAGTTTTGAGTCTGATGTCAATCCGACTGAATTACAGGTCTGGGTCAGATCTTGATTGTTGTCAATTATGTTTCTTATGACTTTCGGCGGACATTCAAAAGATGGTGAGAATCCCAGACTTGTGTCTGTGCCGTTGTAGATTGCGCAGACTGTTACTTCTAGATGATTGGTTCTTGCGCTTTTTACTTTCATGAATCCGGATTCTATACCTATGCTGTAATCGCAATTGTTATATGAGGCTTTTGCCCTGTTGATTGCGCCATTTACTGTTTCATCAATTGTCATCGGTTGGTCTTTCACATCTGAATTGACTTCTTTTGTAATTATTTCTGCGCTTGATAAGAATTCGTAATTTTTTATGGTCTTTCTCAATGCTTCAATCTTTACGATGTTTTTTGAGCCAATGTTTAGTTTCATGATTTAGTGATGGGTTTTATAATTTATATGTTTTGTCTTTTTTTGATTTTAGTTTTTAGAAAGGGTAGTAAAAATAAAGTATAAATGCTCCCGCCGGGATTTGAACCCGAGTCACAAGATTGAGAGCCTTGCATGATTGGCCGGTCTACACTACGGGAGCACGTACGGGCTTCAGATGATATGGAATCAAAGATTCCTGTCACCTCTTTAGGAGGAAGCCCGGGTATCTTTATGACACTCAAGTCATGGAATTAAAATTCTAATCTTTTCAGTATAGCTGAAAACTTTCAGCTTGAGGTCATGGTTAATATTTATTTGTTAATCCTATGGACCGAGCCGGATTCGAACCGGCGATTCCCGCCACGTCAAGGCGATGTCATAACCAGGCTAGACCATCGATCCAAAGATTAACAACAGTATTAAATGAGTAAATTTTATATAGTTTAGCTAAAATGTGATAATGTATATTTGAGTCTTACATTTTGTGTATTATATGAATGCTGTTCTAAATAGTGTGATAATCCATTATATAATCCACCATTAGTTTCTATTTCTGGAATTGTATTTGTGATTCCATTCCAGAAGTTATTAAGTGTTTTACCATTTTCTATACATGAAAGTTGTATCTGTTTGTTGTTAGTGATTAATCGTCTATTTGTTCCTTGTGCATCTGTCCATTTTACTGTTTCAGTAGGTATCTCTATTTGTTGTTGGTATACTTTATGTGTTGTTTTGTTAGTTATTATATCTGAAAGATCTTTTGCGCTAATACTGAAATATGCAGAATTATTTTTGTATTTTTGTTTTTCAAGTTCTGTTTTTAGGTTGTTTAACATATTTTGGCCATCATTTTTAATTGAGTCTATATCTAAATTAAGTCTTTTTAGTGTATTTTTTAAATTTGGATTATATTGAATTATATAATCAGAGGGTATGAATACAATATCTGTGGGTTGAATTTCTTTTGCAATATTTCGTGGTTCTTTTATGTTCATTATATCTTTTTCAAGTGTGTATAAGTAACATATTATCATGAAATCTGAATTCCATTTGTCAGCAAGAGATATTTTGTATTTTAAGAATTGTTCAATGTTGAAACTTATTGAGGGTATTTTGTTTTTGTCTTTCATTTTGGCTTTCATTTCATATACATCTATTTTATTAGTTGTTGGGCATTGTTTTAGAAAATCTGGACAGAGTTGCATGTTCGGGTCAGTGATTTCTTCTTTATGTGTAATTATCCTGTCATATGCTTGGTCTAATTGTGTATATTCTGATGAATCATTAAATGTATGTATATTTTTTTGTTCTAAATCAGAGAGGCATAATGTGTCTCTTGATAAATCATTAAAAAATTTGTTGAATTGTTTTATGTTGCCTGTAGGTGTGAGACCAAATAGATTTGAAACGTGAAAAGAACTGATATGTGAGAGTACGTTTTTGTTCCTTTGTATTTGTGGATGATGATTTGTTTGTCTTTTTTTAATAGGCATTTAGATTATTGTACCGGAAAATTATTAAGTATATATATGTTTTATTAGGATTGGGTATTAATATTTTTATTATTTAAATATTTTAAGAAGTATAAAATACGGCCTCCGGGATTTGAACCCGGGCCATCGGCTTGGAAGGCCGAGATCCTAGCCACTGGACTAAGGCCGTACTTATATTGTTATTGTTTTTATGTTTTGTATGGTATATAATGTATGGGGTCATAGGGATTTGAACCCTAATCCTCAGGTTTCTCCCAAGAATACAGTGTGTATCCTTATAAGACCTGTTAGTTAGATCATCGAGACGGTAAAGTCTCTCAGTTCTCCAGATCAATTAATTTTCCGAAAAATAACATTTTCGGGAGTTGTCTGGAGCCTAATATGCTGCCAGGTTACACCATGACCCCGTAACTTATCTTGTTTTTGCATAAATCTTTATATGTTTTAGTCTTTGAGTGAGTGGAATGTAGTTGGATTAATGTGAATTAAATTAAATAATATTTTTACATATTCTAAATCAGTTCATTTATCTTCAAAAATATATTGTGGGAGGAAGGTCCTCTTGTGATATTTGTAGAACTCAATTAGGTTGAAATTGTGGATAATATCTTTAAATTCGTCCCTTATTTGCATAATTATGAATCATATCCTATTTTTTGTAGATGATTCTATGTCTATTTCAAGATTCCAGTCACCTACAGTCTTATTGATTGTGATTATCTCTTTTGTTTTGAGCATGTATTCTGTCAGGCTCTCTTCACTCTCTATGGTTAAGTTGTGCAATTTTAAAAATAACCTGCTTTTGTTTATATCTAGTTTACTTGTATCTAGGATGTATTTGAATCCTTTTATAATCTGGCACTGTCCAAAAAGTGAGTGATTTTGAATATTTTTTAAATATTGTTTGTTTATAAACTCCTGCAGATATCCATTTAATATACACATTTCACGTCGAATTACAAAATAAATTAAGGTATTTAATTAAATACATTTTGTTTGAAATCACTCAAAAAATGAACTGTGCTATTTAACCATAATCTTTATATATATAGTAATTCCAATCATATTTAACTTTCTGAAAATTGTGAAAGTTGTAGTCAATTTATGTTGTATATTTATATTGTGGTAATATTTGTAATGGTATGTGATGGGTATGGTTTTTCTTGCGCGAAATGAATTCATTGAACTTATGTCACAGAATTTTAAGCAGAACGGTTTTGATGATTGCGCATCTAAAATTGTGGCTATGCTTTATATTGAACCTACAGATATTTCATTAGAAACCGTATCAGAAAAGACTGGTTATAGTTTGTCTGCAATTAGTACTGTAATGAAGCCTCTTGTGGCGATGGGGTTTATAAAGAGAATTAAGAAATCACACTCCCGAAAAGTTTATTTTTTTATGGAAAAAGATATTATCCCCTGTATGATTGATTATATGAAAAAAAATTATGAGCGTTCACTACTTATGTCAAAAGATGCGCTACCTAAAATAATTGAGAAGTACAAATCTAATAGACAAGAGGCGTCGGATGCTGAGCTTAAGATTATTGAGCAATATTATAATCAGGTTGTAGCTTTTGAAGAAATTACTAAACATTTTATAGATGCACTTGAAAATTTGCAACAGATGTTCAGTAAAGACAAAGTATAATAGGAGTCATGATTAAATGAAAAATGAAAAATTTATAATTGAACTGAAAGAGGTTAAGAAGATATATCGTATGGGAGAAATCGATGTGTCTGCGTTAAAGGGTGTATCTCTTGAAATTAAAAGGGGAGAATTCATCACAATTATGGGTCCGTCAGGTTCTGGCAAATCTACTCTAATGAATATGGTTGGTTGTCTTGATGTGCCTACACATGGTAAAATTTATCTTGATGGCAAGGATATATCTAAGATGACTGAAAGTGGGCTTGCACAGATAAGGGGGAAGAAAATTGGTTTTGTGTTTCAAAAATTTAATCTTTTACAGACTCTTACAGCTTTAGAGAATGTCACAATTCCTATGATGTTTCAAAATGTAGATGAGAATGTTCGAAAAAAGAGAGCATTGGAACTTTTGGAGATGGTCGGTCTATTAGACCGTGCCAATCATAAACCTAGTGAGCTTTCAGGTGGACAGCAGCAAAGGGTGGCTATTGCGCGGTCTTTAGCAAATGACCCTGATGTTATACTTGCAGATGAACCTACAGGGAATCTTGATACTAAAACAGGTAAAGATATAATGGATATGCTTAAAAGATTGCATAAAAATGGCAAAACAATAATTATGGTGACGCACGATTCTAATGTTGCTAAAGAAGCAAAAAGAATAGTATTGATTAAAGATGGTATAGTAGTATCAAATAAAAAAGAGTGATATATATGAAAATGAAAAAATATGGTATTTTTGCACTGATGGTGCTTTTAATAAGCATCATGTCAACAGCTGCATATGCGGTGTCTGAAGCATCGCTTGGGGTTTCTGTCGCAAGGTATGAGCCTGATCCTGTTGAACCTGGGTCTTATTTTGATATATGGTTTAAGGTGGATAATATCGGTGGTGACATAGCAAAGAATGCAACTCTTATATTTGAGCCGTCGTTTCCATTCACGACAGATGATGCTACTGTAAATGTTATAGGCCTGCTTAATCAATTAGACTCTAGCATGGTAAAATATCGTATAAGGGTTCATGAGAATGCAGTTGAAGGAGTATCTAAGTTAAATATAAAGTATAGTGCAAATCCATCAAAAAACATAATTATATCTAACTCTTTTGATGTACATATACAGACATTTGATGCTGATATTAATTTGGTGTCCATGTCAACAATACCATCTCAATTGTTACCAGGTAGTCATGGAGAAGTAAGATTAATATTTAAAAATACTGCGGATTCCTTGCTTAAGAATGTAAAAGTTACTATGGACTTAAGCGGCGTAGCTATACCTTTTGCACCTATGGGTAAATCAACTACAAACATAATAAAGAATATGGCAGGTGGTGAAGAGACTATAATTGTATTTGAAATAATTGCAAAACCAGATGCATTAAGCGGTATATACAAAGTGCCTGTTACTATTACATTCTCAGATAATGTGGGTAATGATTACACGCGGTCTGAGATAGTCAGCATAGTTATTGGTGGTGTTCCAGATTTATTGACTTATGTAGAATCAGATACATTATTTTTGAGTGGGTACTCTGGAGATATCAGAGTAAACATTGTAAATAAAGGTCTTGTTGATGTAAAGGCAGTAACTGTAAAAGTGTTGGATACGGATGAATTTGAGCTTCTGTCAAACGATGAGATTTATATAGGTAATATTGATTCAGATGATTTTGATAGCGCTGGTTATACGATACATGTGCCACAAACTTTTTCAGGAGAACTGTCTGTGCCTGTGAGAATTAATTATATGAGCGCAAACAACGATGTATATGAAGTGTATGAAGATCTTATTGTGCGTGTGTATACGCTTTCTGAAGCACAGTCTTTAGGTCTTGTAGCTAAGAGTTCTGCAACTACGATATATGTTCTTTTATTTTTGTTTATGTTAGGATATATTGTTTACAAGAAACGTAAAAATAAAAAGAATAAATAAATGTTGCGATGTGATCTGATTTGAGATTAGAATACCTTAAATATGCGTTTAAGAACATTAGCCATAGGCGTCTTCGCTCTTGGCTGACACTTATAGGTATATTTATAGGTATAGCTGCAGTTGTTGCTCTCATATCTATTGGGCAGGGTATGCAGAATGCTATCAATGAAGAGTTCTCAAAAGCCGGTGCTGACAGGATTACAATTCAGCCTGCAGGCGGGTTTGGAGGGGTTTATATATCTGAAAAGTTGTATCAGAGTGATGTAGATGTAATTAACCGTGTAAAAGGTGTGGATTTTGCAACGGGAGTTATAATTAAGACTGGACGGATAAAATACAAGGATCAGACCGAAACAGCTGCAATATTTGGTGTAGGGGCGGATGAAGATACAAGACAATTCATAGCAAATGTTGATTTTTTTCTGATTGAAGAGGGCAGGCAATTCAAAAGCATTGACAATAATGTTGCAATACTTGGAAATAATGTTGCAAAGAATCTTTTTGACAGTGAGATTCTGGTAGGCAAAAAGATAACTGTTGAGGGCAAAGAATTCAAGGTAATTGGCATACAGAAAAAGAGCGGAAGCCCTATGCATGACAATATGGTGCGCATTACGACAGACGCAGCTCAGGAACTTTTTAACCTTAAAAAGACTGAAGAAGTGTCAATGATATTTGCAAAGGTAAAACCTGGAATTGATCCACTGGTTGCTGCTGAAGATGTTAAAAAAGAACTTAGAAAAGACCATAATGTCAAAGAGGGTCAGGAAGACTTTGTTGTTGTGACTGCAGGACAGATGATTGAGGGGTTCAATAATATCCTTTTAGTGGTGCAGGTTGTTCTTATAGGCATTGCTGCCATTTCTCTTGTCGTTGGAGGTATAGGGATAACTAATACCATGTACACTTCTGTCGTTGAGAGGACGCGTGAGATAGGTATAATGAAAGCTGTGGGCGCAAAAAATAGTGATATAATATCAATTTTTCTTTTGGAGTCTGCGATGCTCGGACTTTTCGGTGGTATTTTGGGCATAGGTATAGGACTTTCTGTGAGTAAAGGCATTGAGCTTATTGCTATTTCTGCGGGGGTTAATGTGCTCAAGGCATATTTAGGTTATGAACTCATTGTCGGGGCACTTATATTCTCTATTGGTGTGGGTACTATTTCAGGAGTTCTTCCTGCTAAGGGTGCAGCAAAGATGAACCCTGTTGATGCACTAAGGAGCATGATATAAGATGATATCTGATTATTTTTTATATGCGTTCAAGAACTTAAGGCACAGGAAGGTTAGGACTTGGCTTACTATGATAGGGATTATTATTGGTATAGCTGCGGTTGTGTCTATAATATCTCTTGGTCAGGGACTTGAAGATATGGTCACTGGTCAGTTTGAAGATATGGGCGCAGATAAGATAATAATTATGCCAGGCACTAGCATTATGAGTGTAGGTATGTCTACAATACCACTGAAACAGAAAGATTATGATGCTATAAAACGCACCAAAGGTGTCTTAAATGTGGCTGGGATGATAGTATCTTCAAGCAGGGTTGATTATAAGGGTGAGTCAAAATATACATTTATAACTGGTTTTCCTTTAGATTTTGATTCACGGAAAGTTATAGATAGCATGCAGAACTTTAAGCTGGAATTTGGACGTGACCTGAAAGATGGTGATGGAAATGTTGTACTTGTTGGCTCGTCTGTGGTAAAAGATGATAGGATATTTAAGAGGGGTGCAGAGTTAGGGAGCAAACTTACAATTTCTGGTGTGGATTTCAAAATAATAGGTGTGTTGGAGACGCTTGGTAATGAGCAGGACGACAGTTCAATTTATATGAATATTTTGACTGCAAGAGAGTTGTTTGACAATAAAGAGAATTATGACATGTTTTTAGTTCAGGTAAAATCTGGGTTTGATGTTAGTGATGTCGCGCTTGATGTTGAGGATGCATTGCGGAAGTCGCGCGACCTTAAAGAAGGGGAGGAAGATTTTAATGTGCAGACAACTGAGCAGCTTCAGGAAAGTTTCGGCACAATTTTTAGCATAGTACGGTGGTTCTTGATAGGTATTGCGTCAATATCTATTGTAGTTGGTGGTATCGGCATAATGAATACCATGTACACATCTGTTCTTGAGAGGACTTATGATATTGGTATCATGAAAGCAATAGGTGCACAAAATAAAGATATACTTATGCTTTTTGTTATTGAGGCTGGGACATTGGGCGCTGTTGGTGGGTTCATTGGTATGATCTTTGGTGGCGGGTTCGCAAAAATTATTGAGATTGCTGCTAAAAATGCGCTATCTGTAGATTTATTGAGAGCTAATCTTAGTTTTGAGCTTTTGGTTGGGTCGGTCTTGTTTTCTTTCATAATTGGCATGGTCTCTGGTGCGTTCCCTGCAAGGCAGGCGGCAAGGATGAAACCTGTTGATGCTCTTAGGTATGAGTAGAATAAGAAGGTTTTTGGTTGAAACTCTTGTTGTATTTTTGTGTAGGTGTTAGTATTTTCTTAAAGTATAATAGTGTTATAATGAACCGTTCTAAAACGAAATATTAAAATAGATATCTTTAGAATAAAATAAGATAATAGGTCTAATAAATATCTCATCTGAGAGTGGAAAGAGAACTGGGCTTTTGGCATTGTATGTTCTTTACACAGTTAAAAAAGATCCAAAGTATGGATATGAGATATTATCGGATATTAAATTGAAATGCAAAGATTTGTGGGTGCCAAGTAAAGGGACGTTATACCCATTGTTGAACAAACTTGAAAATGAAGGTTTAATTAGTGTAAAATAAGTGGGTGCAAGGTCAAAAAATATTTTTGAGATTACTTCTAATGGAAGAATACTTCTGTCCACAATGCAAAAAGAAAGGGAAAATATAAGGGAGCGCTTTTCTCTGTTCCAAAATCTTTTTTCTGAATTTATAGGTTCTGATAAAACTGAAATGCTTGACCTGATTTTTAATATACGAGAGCTTTCCCTTAAATCAAACAAAAAAGATGATGTAAGAAAGATTCTTGAGCATTGCCTATATGAATTAAAAGAGATTGAACTCGACTTTAGGACTTGATGGTTTTTAAACCACTTCTGATTACTGCTGTTATTGATTTTCTATGGGAATCTAGCTACGAATTAGACACATAACTATATATACTTGCTTGACCCATATAATATTATATGTATTTGACAATTACTACAAAAACAGTCAAAGGTAAAAAGTATCGTTCTGCCAAAATTGTAGAAAGTTACTGGGCAGATAATACCTGTAAACATAAAGTTCTAAAAACATTAGGTCCGGTTAATTCAGATAGTGATGAGATTAAATTTCGTAAATTATTTGAAGAGTATAAAAACGGCAACGATTTTGTTATGATTAATGATATTTCAATTAAGAATTCTAAAAATTATGGTGTTTATCATACCGTAAATAAACTTTTTGAGAAATATGAAATCGATAGCATAATCAAGGATAATCTAAATAAAGGAAAACATAAATTCAATGTTTATAGTATAATCAAAGCATTAATTATAAATCGTATTGAAAAACAAAACAGCAAACACAAAGCATTTGATTGGGTACAACACGATTATCCAGAAACAATAGATGCAAATTTAGATAATTTTTATTCATCATTAGATGTATTATTTAAGA
>JAHYJO010000004.1 GCA_019429125.1 Nanobdellati archaeon
AATCAGGAAAAGAAAATTATGAGATAATGGCATCATTGATGGCAACATGGCAACT
Organism: Nanobdellati archaeon; assembly: GCA_019429125.1. Classification (GTDB taxonomy): domain Archaea; phylum EX4484-52; class EX4484-52; order EX4484-52; family GLR71; genus GLR71. Next base: position 56 of record JAHYJO010000004.1, read on the forward strand.
AAATGATTTGGATTTAAAAGCAGAACTTAAACAGATGCTGATAAAGAATCTATGTTTTTGCTAAACAAATACGAATCTTATATTTGACAGGTATTATTAGTCCGCTTGATTGCGTTTATTATGTTTTTCACTTATTTTTTAATACTTTATTTGACAGTTGGTATGCCAAAATTAAAATAAGTTATATGGTTTGATCTATATTGAAATTCAGATTTAATTTAGACTAAAAATTAAAAAAATTTACCAAAATTAGCCAAATGAATTTAACAGTTGGGCTAAAATTTAGAAAAATTATAAAAAAAAGAGACATTTAGTCTTATTTTTATTTCAAAATGAGTCTATTTTTAGTAAAAAATCAAGAAATTGTATGATTTAATCAAGCAAAAATGCTCAATAATTGCCAACTGCCAAATAGGTTTTCAGAATGAAATAGACATTAAACTGTTAAACTTAAGTTATACTCTACAATTCCCAATAGTTCATCACTATCATCCCCCTTTTTTGCCTAATTTATCCCTTTTGGGAATACCCAAACCTTTTTAAAGGTGCATTTCACTGATATATCTAGGTGTTAATGGGTCCCTTTTTGAGGGAACGATGATTATAAGGATACCCTAACACTATACAAAACACTTTAAAGCCCGTCATCGTCAACAAAATTGAACGGTGATATTTTGCGTTACTGACGGGCTACATATTAACCCGCGCAAAAAAACAATTAAATAATTACGTGACAAATAATTGTTATGGGAACAGAGTGCGTACATCTTAACCTGACAGTAAAACTTAATAGTTCCAGATTCAAGATAGAATCTAAAGATGAAAACATACAGGTCTTTGTGACAGAGAAACCGAAAGATAATAAGGTCAACATTGAAATAATTAAGAACCTTGAAAGACTCTTAGGCAAGAATGTAAAAATAATAAATGGTTCTAAGAGCAAGAAAAAAATAATAAGAATAGAAGGCATAACGGAAGAAGTTGTTAGGCAGATGCTTGGCATTTAATATTTACAGATTCAATATTTTACATATCATAATATCAAAGGATATAGACCCATAGACATCATAAGAATATTGGATTTTTAAAAATTATTTCTTAGTGCGCCTTCTTGTAAAAAATAGAGGTAATCCAAATGGGAAAATTAGCACAGACATCAGTTAAATATTTGATTACTGCCGAATTTGAGGCAGAAGGAACGGTTGAAAAACCAGATGTAATCGGAGCATTATTCGGTCAGAGCGAAGGACTTTTAGGACATGAACTTGATCTTCGTGAACTTCAGAGGACAGGAAGAATAGGAAGAATTGATGTTGAGGTCACAACTATAAAAGGTAAGTCAAAAGGAGACATAACAATTCCGTCTAGTCTTGACAGTACAGAGACTGCACTTATAGCTGCGACTATTGAGACAATAGAGCGGGTAGGTCCATGCGATGCAAAACTTTTTTGTAAGTCTATTGCAGACATAAGAGCTGTAAAGAGAAAACAGATAATTGAAAGGTCTAAGGTACTCCTAAAGGAACTTATGAAAGATGTTCCTGAGATATCTACACTTGCTGAAGAGCTTATGGAATCTGTAAGGTCTGCAGACATTACAAACTATAAAGGATGTCCGTCAGGACCAGATGTTGAAAGTAGCGATTCAATAATCGTATGTGAGGGTAGAGCAGATGTTTTAGTTCTTCTTAAGCATGGAATAAAGAACGCAATAGCTATTGGTGGGACGGGTGTTCCTCCTGCAGTTGCACATCTTACAAAATCTAAAGAGACGACAGCATTCCTTGATGGGGACCGTGGTGGTGACCTGATATTTAAGGAACTTATGCAGGTCGGAGAAATTGATTTCATGGCTCGTGCGCCCTTCGGTAAGGAAGTTGAAGAGCTTACAAAGAAAGAGATTTTCAAGGCATTGAGAGAAAAAGTGCCTTCTGAACAGGCGGTTGAACTTGCACCATTAAAAAGTAAGATTCATAAATTTGAAAGACCAGCCAATAAACCTGCACATAATGTCACGACTGTTAGGATAATCCCGTCTTCAAAGAAAGGTGGTAAGGATATACCTGATAAGAAACATTCTGCACTGCTGAACCGTCCTGAAAGGTCTAATGATAGGCCCCCTGTCAGAGTTGTAACTGTGTCACCTATAACTAAAAAGAATGAGCTTTCAGAAGAGCAGAAAAAAGTATATGGTGAGCAGCTGAACGAGCTTATTGGCACACATGCTGCAAGTATATATGACAAGAAAAATAATTTTGCAGGAAGAGTGCCTGTCAAGAATCTTGAGACTGCACTGAAACAGGTGGCAGAACCGTTGACTGTCATTGTTGATGCTGAAGTTGACAAGAAACTATGTAAGATGGTTGAGGATGCTGGCGCTGAAAATATTATCGCAATCAAAGTTAAAGAAAAGAGCGGTAAAGTGAATGTGTTTATACAGGAAAATCTTTGATAAGATTGCGTTTTTTCTTATCTTTTTTTTATTTTTTTGAATTTTATTTATTATTATTATTTTTTTTTATTAATTCTGTTTAATTTATTTATTCTCGATTAATTTCTTATCAATTAATTTTTTTGTGATTATTATTTGTTTATTAATGTTTTTTTTGAGTATTTTTACATAATAATATAAATTATTTCTATCAACTACTAGCTGTAGTGATGTTTATGGCTGAAAATGATGTAAAAGATAAGAAGACAAAGTACCAGAAACTGGAAGATAAACTAGTTTTTAAGAAAAAGAGTGCATGGGAACAGTTTACAGATAAGCAGAAAAAAGATGCATTTACATTATGTGATGATTATAAGTTATTTCTTGCCAAAGTAAAGACGGAACGAGAGGCAGTAACACAGATTAAGGTGTTTGCAAAAGATAAAGGCTTTTCTGAAATTGGAGAAGTAAATAAATTGATACCGGGCTCTAGAGTTTATGATATATTTAAGGACAAGAATGCGGCACTTATCATAGCTGGAAAGAAAGGGTTATCTGAAGGTGCAAGAATAATAGTATCGCATATTGATTCTCCAAGGCTTGATCTTAAACCTAAACCGCTTTATGAGGATTCAGGGCTTGCTCTTATGAAGACACATTATTACGGCGGTATAAAAAAATATCAATGGGTGAATACACCACTTTCACTGCATGGTGTTGTTGTCAAGAAAGATGGTACAAAGGTGGAAATTAAGATAGGTGAAAATCCAAAAGATCCAGTATTTGTAGTGTCGGACCTTTTACCACATTTGTCATCAAAGGAACAAGATAAAAGAACTGTGTTAGATACAATAAAAGGCGAAGAACTTAACCTTATTGTCGGAAATATACCAGTTGACGATGATAAAATAAAACAGAAGATAAAGCTTGCTATCCTTGAACATCTTTTTGATAAATATGGTATTATTGAGGAAGATTTTGTGTCTGCTGAACTTGAAGCAGTACCTGCTGACGCACCACGTGATGTAGGTTTTGATAGGGCTTTTGTGGGCGCTTACGGTCAGGATGACAGAGTTTCTGCGTTTACGTCATGTGTAGCAATTGATACAGTTAAAGTACCAGAACATACAGTTGTTGTCCTTTTCTATGATAAGGAAGAGATAGGTAGTGTGGGAAATACAGGGTCACGTTCAAATTATATTGAATATCTATTTGGTAGGGTTCTTGAAAAGTTAGGTGAAGACATGTCTTCGCATAATATACGAAAATGTCTTATTAATTCTTTTGCAATTTCTGCAGATGTTTCAGCGGCTGTCAATCCAACATTTAAGAGTGTAAATGACATGCTTAATGCACATTTATCAGGGTATGGTGTTGCGCTTGAAAAATATAATGGTGCTGGCGGTAAATATTCTGCAAGTGATGCGAGCGCGGAGCTTGTAGGAACTATACGCAACCTGTTTATTGATAAAGGGGTGCCATGGCAGGCAGGCGAATTAGGTAAAGTTGATGAAGGTGGTGGCACAACTATCGCAGTATTTTTTGCAAATCATGGTATGGATATAATTGATGTGGGTGTTCCTATTTTAGGTATGCACTCGCCGTTTGAGATAGTATCTAAAGCAGACATATATTCTGCATATCTTGCTTATATGGCATTTTTAGGATTATAGGTTGTGTGGACCGTTATGGATATGCAAATAAAAAGGGCACTTGAGGCTGTAATGACTAAAGGTGCTAAATATGCTGATATCCGAAGTTCAGACAGTAGTAATACTACAATTACTCAGAAAAATGGCAAGATTGAAGACATGACAACTGGCAATTCATTTGCTGTCGGTATACGTGTCCTTTACAAGGGTTCTTGGGGGTTTGCGTCAACAAATGATATGTCTTCTCTTTTGGGTGTGGCAGATACTGCGTTTCGTATAGCTAAATCTATACAGGCCGCAAATAATAATAAAGATATAGTTCTTGCTGATGCCAAGACTGTTGATATGACAATAGAGCCTAATTATAAGACTAATATACAAGATGTATCAATTGATGAACGTGTTGGGTTTATACGGGATGGGTACAAAGGTGCGACTGGTGCGTCTCCTGAGATAAAATCTGTCCAGATATCTTATTCTGATTCTTATGCTAAAAAAATATTTGCAAATACTGAAGGTTCGTACATAACTTCAAGTCCACAATATTTCAGGTATTATGTATTTTCAAATGCACGGCGTGGGAATCGCATCGAACAGTCTTATGACCGATGCGCGTCATTTTCTGGAATTGATGAACTCATGCAGAAAGATCCAGCAAAGATTGCAGTGAGTTCGTCAAATAAAGCATTAATGTTACTTGATGCAGAACTGCCACCATCTGGTATGATGTCTGCAATACTTCATCCTGAGGTGGGAGGAGTATTTGTGCATGAGGCTGTAGGTCATGCGTCTGAGGGAGACCATGCGCAGCGAGAGTCAATATTTACGTCAAAACTCGGCGAAAAGCTCGGTTCTGAAAAGCTAAATATTGTTGATGACTCTACATTTTTTGGAAAACATGGGTCATACAAATATGATGATGAAGGCGTGCGTAGCAAAAAGACACAGATATTTAAAAATGGAGTTCTTGAGTCATATCTGCATTCAAGAGAGACTGCAGGCTTTATGGGTGTTGCATCTACTGGGAACTGTCGCGCACAGTCACCTGAATTTATGCCTATTGTTCGTATGAGTAATACTTATTTTGACAAGGGAGATATGGAGCAGGATGAAATGATTGAGGGTGTCAAAAAGGGCATATATATGGCAGGGTTCAAAGGTGGGCAGGTGGATACAACGGGTGGCACGTTCACTTTCGCTGTAGAGCATGGATACCTTATAGAGAACGGTAAGAAGACAAAGCTTGTGAAAGATTGCGCCATGAGTAGCCATATACTTGATGTGCTTAAAAACATTGATGGGGTGGGAAACAAGTTATATGTTGACAGTCTTGGCTACTGTGGTAAAGATGGGCAGATGGTAGCTGTGTGTGATGGTGGACCATATTTAAGAGTAAATAATATTTTGGTAGGTGGACAGAAATGATTGAGGTCATTGAAAAAACAATACGAAAATATAAGGGTGTACCTCTTGAATTTTTTGGTAGTAGCAATAAGTCAATGTCGATTGAGATGAAGATGGATAAGATATCGTCTTCTGAAATGTCAGTTTCAAAAGGTATCGGCGTAAAGGCAATAGTTGGTGGTCGTGCAGGTTTTTCATATAATAGTGATATTTATTCCGTTGAGGATGCTGTAAAGTCGGCTATGATTAATGCCAAGCATTCGGAGCTTAAACAGGATAGTTTTCCTATAGCGCAAAAGATGAAGGATATAGAAGGTATTTATGATTATAGGATTCGAAGTATGAATCCTGAGGAACTTGTAAGTTTATCAGTGAAGTTAAGGGATAAATTGAAAGAGCGGAACAATAGTCTTAAAGTGAATGATTCTGTTTTTGAAGCTGGGTCAAGCGATGACTTTTTGGTCAATTCAAACGGTGTCTCTTATACTTCTAAATATACAGGTATATCTGGTATGGTGGAAGCAGTATATAAGAATTCATCTGGCGGGGCAAGCATGGGTGCACCGACTATAAAAGGATTTAATATAGACTATCTGTCTGAGAAAGCTGCAAGGCTTGCAGTCTCTGGGGTGGGTAGGAAGAAAATAAGGAGTGGTAAACAGATGGTCTTGATTGATTCAGATGTTTTAGAATCTCTTTTTGAGAGCACGTTGTATCCATCTATAAATGCTGACATGGTTCAGAAAGGACAGTCGACACTCAAAGGAAAGATAGGACAACAGATAGGTTCTTCAGGTTTCGATATTATTGATTCTGGACGTATTGAATCTGGGCTTTGTTCATCGGCTTTTGACCGGGATGGGACAAAATCTCAGGAGACGAGCATAATGTCATCAGGAATTCTTAAAGGTTTCATATATGATTATGTGACTGCAATGTGTGATGGAAAAAAATCTACAGGTAATGCTTCAGGTGGGTTCGGATCTATGGCATCTATATCACCGACAAATGTACTGCTTAAATATTCGGAATTGATGAAATTTGATAATATGATTTCAGGGATTAAGGATGGGATAATTATTTATGAGGTACTGGGTGCGCATACTGCAAACCATATAACTGGTGATTTCAGCCTTTCAATCAATAAAGGATTTAAGATTATTGATGGCGAAGTTGCATATCCAGTCAAGAATGCTATGTTTGCAGGTAATGTGTTTGAATTACTTAAGAGTGTATCTTGTTTCGGTGATGATGTGCGCCAGAGCGGGCATCTGATTGCGCCGACAATTGCTTTCTCTGGGCAGAAGATAGTTGGGTGAATTGTTTTTAATTTATTCAAATGAAAACTGTGATAATCTTTTTATACCTGTTCCTTTCATAAGAACTGTGTCTTCCAGTCTTATTCCGAACTCTCCAGGAAAATAGATTGCTGGCTCAAGCGTGAAGACCATGTCTTTTTCAAGGCGGTGGGTGGACTTTTCTGATATTATTGGATATTCATGCCCGTCAAGACCTACACCGTGACCTAGGCTGTGAACATTGCTGTAGCTTGTGTCTTTATAGCCGGCCATCTCAAGATGATTGCTCGCAAAAAGTGCAATGTCTGAAGCTCTTATGTCAGGTTCCATTATGTCGTCTAGGCGGTTGTGCAAAGTTATAAGCGTGTTCATCGCTCTTTGAATCTTTTCATCTTTTTTTAGTATGAATGTACGTGTGACGTCAGATGTGTAACGATTGTTTTTTATGCCGAAGTCAATGAGCACTATATTTTTGAAATGATTGTTTTTGGGGATATGGTGGATGTTTGCAGAATTTTCGTCACCTGCGACAAGTGTGTTAAAGGACCATTCAGCACTTGTGTTTACAATTGTTTTTTGTATCTCTTGTTTTAGGAGGAGTTCATTTTGTGGAAATCGTCCTTCTCGTACTTCTTTTAATATTCTGTCTGACAAAAGGCAGGCGGATCTTATGTTTTCAATCTCTTGAGGTTCTTTTATTGCTCTTATTTCCATAAGGTTGTGTTTTATATCTTTAATCTTTAGGTGCGGAAGTTTTAGCTTTAGCTGTTCAACAAATGAATATCTTATGTTTCCGTCAATGCCTATGACCTTTTTCTCAAGAGTGCGTTGTTTTAGGTAGTCTGATATTGTTGTGTTCAATATGGTTGTACAATTTTTTACGGCTGATTCTTTCTTTGCTTTTATGCATTCCCAGGTGAGGAGCATTTCATCATCAGGGGTCACTATGTAAAAGTTTGGGCCGCAGTCGTCGTATTCTGTAAAATAGTACAGGTTTGGTGAGCTGTGGTCAAAAGAAGGGATGAGGATTGCATCAAGATTTTTTTCATTCATTAAATCTCGTAGTTTTTGAATTCTTTCAATGTGTCCCATAATAGTCGCCAAACCATAATATTATTTTGTCATCTCTTTTTTCAAGAGCGTAACCATTGCGTCAAGTGTGCGCCTTTCAATCAGAATATTAGTTTCTGGCATCTTTTCTTCGTATAAAGTCTTGTCAAAAAGTTGTACTAAGTTAATGTCTAATTTTTTGCAGGCGTTTTTTAGAGCTATGTAACTTTCGGATTCTGGTTTGAAATAGCATAGATATTTTTTGTATTTGTGTGCTTTAAGATAATTTTCAATTCGTTTCTGGGTTATTTCTATGTATATTTTTTTTAGGTCAGCTGTCTCTTGCCATTCGGGCCAGTCGTAGTGCGCAAATGGATATTTGGATTCAAATTCGCGAGGTATGATTCCTGGATTGGATATCATTACTTGGTGTAACCTCGCGTAGAAGTGCATGTTTTGGATGCGTTTAAGGATGTCTTTATGGGTTCTTGACTGAGAATATGGTTTTCTGAATGCGCAAGGCAAGAAAAGTATGGTGTCTTTGATTTTTGGAGGTGTATAGAATCTTTGGAAATAGTCTTGCCAGATTTCATAATATGGATGGGTCAGATTTTTTTCGTTTGCGCCTTTAAGTTCACATTTTAGTTTTTCTGGGATTCTTGGTGTGAATGTGAATGTTTCAAAATCTAGCTCTACTTTTTTGTTGGTTTTCCATTTATCTGTCATGTTTTCAAATTGTTTTATGTCAAGCGGTTTCCATTTTAAATCTAGGTAAAGCTTTATCATCTCTGCACTTGAGTGAGGGTAAAGGTTTATCAATACTATTGAATCTGAATGTTTCAACGCAAAATCGACTGATGTGTCAAGTGAGGCCTGTATGTCTTTTACATATGGTGGGTTAACGAGGAGGTAAGTTCTCACCTTTCCGTTGTTGTTGTGGATTGTCTCTGTGGCTTTTTCGTATTGTGTTATTGTGAAACCTTTCTTTATCTGTTTTAGTGTATCATTGTCTGCAACCTCAAGACCTATCGCTACTGTATAAGTTATATCTTTGAAAGTTTTTAGTGAGTCGTCTGTTATAAATTCAGGGCGGGATTCAAAAAGAAGCGTTTTTATTTTGTGTGTTTTACATAACTGTGCTAAGTAGTCTCTTGATTCTTTTGGGAATTGTTTTTCGTCAAGAAGACTGCCTGAACCGAAGATTTTTATGGTCTGTGTGGTGGAATCTACTATCTTGAAAAAGCCGTCAAGGTCGCGGTTGACGTTTTCGGTGTTGGCTTCAAAGCCTTCAATCTTACCATAACCACAGTAAATGCAGTTACTCCAGGAACATTTCCCGCTCTTTAATATGAATGTTTTTGATGTTTCAGATGACATAAGGTTTTAATTGGTGGGTTATTTTTATAAATTGGTATTTGGTGTGGTTTAATATTTTCAGCCGATTATCACAAAATATGCGCCTAAAAGTGTTATAATGCAAGCTATGGATTTCTTTAAAATACAGTCTTCATGGAATAGTTCACCGCCTATTATTGTTGATATCAGAGTGCTTGTTCTTTTTATTGGTATCACAAGACTTACAAAGGCCATTGATATTGCTTGCGCTTGGAATAGTCGGTATGAAGTGGTCAGTATCGCAACAACCAATATCCAATATCCTGCATTTTTTATGCCTCGTCTTATTCCAGCTATACCATCATGGAAGAAAGTTATCATTACAAGGAAGTTGACTGCTAGAAAAAATTGCACGACTATTATGTATGTCACAGGAGATATTGAAGTTAAGATGATCTTGTCGCCCATTGAGCTGAATGCGTAAAGTATGAGCGCAACAAAGATGTATATTGTGTGTTTTGAATTGAACATGTTTCTTATAGGGTCAAGGATGTTTTGGAAACCATGGTTAATTTCTAGGATGTATGAGCCAAAAATTAAAAGAAGTATACCTGATATCTGGACTGCGGTTATCTTTTCCCCAAGGATGAAAAATGCGAGTATTGCCACAAAGACAGGTCCGAAATTGAGCAATGGCGACGCTTGAGATATGTCCATGTGCCTTAAGCTTTTTGCAATTAGGAGAAATGCAATGCTACCTATACAGGAGACCCCGAAAGCTATAAGGTAATATTTGGTTGTCATCTGTGAAAAATCAGCGTGTATGATGAGTGGAGTGACTATAATAAAATTAAATATTGCAAGCACTGTTGAAAATTCCATGGCGTGCTGCTTTCTTAATGTCTTTTTTTCTACAATGGATGATATGCCACCAAAGATTGCGCAAAGTCCTGCAAAGATGTACCATTCCATAACTATCTTTATATAAATGGTATATTGTAGTTTATATCTCTCTGACCTACCATAACTTTTCTACAGTAAATCCGGTCTCTTTCAAGAATTGTTTTATTTTATAATTTAATTCCTTTACGAGATATTTTTGTTGGGGGCCCATTGCCCAGAATGAAAGTTTGAGTATCATGTAATCAGGGTTTGTAATTTCTAAAGTTCCGTATTTGGTTCTGCCTTTTTTTATTACGAATCTGCCTTTTATGTCTTCGTCAAGTTCTGTTGTCTGTTCAATTTGGGGGGTTGCAGCTGTAGGTCTTGTGCGCACTTGCTGTGAGTTTACTGGCGCAATGTAGTCAGTTTCAGTCCTGTGCTCAGTTTTATATTTTTGATATTTTTTGAGTTCTATAGGGTTCATACGTACGTCTTTTATTGTAAGTTCTGAACTGCAGTATGGACAGGATTCAATTTCGTTCTCGGCGTTCCAATTGAAGATCCTATCACATTTTTTACATATAACTTTTAGTTTCATATAAATATAATATAAGTATCTATCATTATATAGTTTTTGGTTTTTAGGCACAGTTCATTTTTTGAGTGATTTTAAACAAAATGTATTTAATTAAATACCTTAATTTCTTTTGTAATTCGACGGGAAATGTGTATATTAAATGGATCTCTGCAGGAGTTTATAAACAAAAAATATTTAAAAAATATTCAAAATCACTCACTTTTTGGAAAGTGCCGGTTTTTATAGTTAGATAAAATTGTGAGATAACCAAAAAGTATATATAGTTAGGATGCATAAATGTTAATTATATTTGTATAGTGAGATATTAGTATGGTTGTGTATATGTTATGGCTAAAGATGATATTCGTGAAATGATGGATGAGATTGATCTACTTATAGAATCAACACTTAAAGAGGCAGGTAAACCAATTTCAACATATCTGCTCGCAAAAAATACTGAACTTTCTTGGAGTACAATAAATGCACATTGTTACAAATTGAAAAGTATGGGGATTATAAATGGTAAGATGGAAACTGCAAAGATTGGTCAGAGAAAAAAATTGTTATGGTGGCTTCAGGGAAAATAAAGTATGCTTAGAGTTTTTTATCTTATAAGTTTTTAAAAGTTGACCTGTAAATTATTTAAGTTGTACTAGATTGGTGCTATTTGCTTTGCTTAATGACGTTTTTTTTTGTTGCGATTTTTTAAGTTTTAATTACTTTTTTTGTATTTGTTTTAGGGTCTGGTATCTTTTTAAATATATTTGGTTTCTTTTGGTTTATTAAAATTGTTAGGTCTCTATTATAGAGTATATAAATGTATCTATTTTAAAAACCGTAAACTATATATACTTTGTGGAGTAATTAAATATACCAGATTTAGATTTAAACCACCAAATGTCCAAAAGACCACAATGATTCCTGCGTGAGGAGAGGAGTTTTTGGATTTATTTTGTGTGGGATAATTTGCGTCTGAATATTTTGGGTGAATATTATGATTGATGTTAAGAATAAAATTGTAGTTTTGTCTGCACTAACTGTTTTTGTTTATGGGCTTGTGTTTATTTCAATGCTTGTGGCTTAGATTTTGACGTTTGGATTAACTATCGGTGTGGGACTTTTAGAAATTTTTAGTTTGTATTTTGTAACTACCTAATTTTTGTATTTTTTTTAATTCTGTTTTTAATATTTGATAATATATTTGCATTATTTATATTTAATTATTTATATTTAATTATTTATATTTAATTATTTAAAGTATATTTATTAAGTTTTAATGCTGTCTTATATATAATCTTAGTTTTTAAGTTGTGTGTGTTTGTATGTTTGAAATAAAATCAAGAGATGCCTGTGCAAGAATTTGTGAGTGGAAAATCGGGAAGTATAAGGTCAAGACACCTAATATTGCGATTGTTGTCAATCCTGATAAGCAGATAGTTACCCCTCGGGAATTGAAAGAAATTTTTGGTGCAGAAATAATAATTACTAACGCGTATATTATCAGAAATTCCAAAAAAGCGCAAGAGATTGAGAAAGATGGTATGCACAAAGTTTATGACTGGGATGGTCCAATATATACAGACAGCGGAACTTTTCAGATGTATTCTCACGGTTCTGTAAAGATTAGTCCTGAAGAGACAATTGCTTACCAGAAAAAGATAGGTTCTAACATAATAACGCCTCTTGATTTGTTCACGTTACCTAAAGATAATCAGGAAATTGCGGAGAAAAAATTGGCAGACACTCTCGAGAGAATTGATGAAGCAAGAGTGTCTGTAACTTCTCAAGATCTTGTCGGGCCAATTCAGGGTGGTAGGTTTATGGAACTTAGGGCTCGAGCAGCAGAAAAAGTGGGTAAAAGTGGTGTGGATGTTTTTGCTATAGGTGGCATTGTTCCACTTATGGAAAAATATAATTTTTCAAAGCTTATTGAGACAGTCATGACTGTAAAGATGAATATGCCTCTCAATAAACCAGTCCATGCATTCGGTTGCGGACATCCAATGCTATTTTCGTTGCTTACTCTTTTAGGTGTTGATCTTTTTGATTCTGCAGCATATGCACTTTATGCAGAAGACCGAAGGTATATGACTGTCAATGGTACATTAAAAGTGGATGATATAAGTGAACTTCCATGTAATTGCCCTGCTTGTTCTTGCAAAAAACCATTGGATATGAAGATGCGAGATATTGCAATGCATAATCTTTATGTTACGTTTCAAGAAATTAAGACTATAAGGCAAGCAATAGTTGATGGTACTCTTTTTGAACTTGTAGAGATGCGAGTTCGTGCACATCCTGCACTTTTTGATGCATATCTTAGGTTAATTAAAAATGAAGAGTATGTTGAATTTATGGAAAAGTTTGATCCTATGACTAAGGAGCGAGCATTTTTTTATACAGGCAGTGTGTCGTTAGGTAGGTCTGCGGTGTTTAGGGCGGAAAAAAGATTGCGTGAAAGGTATGTTCCACCAAAAGGGCGTAATGGGTATATTGTGCGTTCTTTTGAACGGTTTGCAAAGTCTACAAAGTCTTCTCATTTCATTATGATGGATAATATATATGGTGCGATACCTTCTGAATTACTTAATATGTATCCGTTCGGGCAGACAATTGTACCTTCAAGTGTTTCAAAAGATCTTTTGTGTGATTCTGAAAAAGCAATAAACAGTTACATATCATCATACAAGTCTTATTATCCTAAATTTCATATATTGTCTAAATATGCAGATACAAAAGAGATTATTGATTTTGATAAAATGTCTGCTGACCATGTTTTAGAGGTGCGTTCAATTCTTATATACCAGTATGGTAAGGGCGCAGAAAAAATACTTACAGGAGATATCAAGCTTGAGATATCAAGGAAGACAGGGCGTTTACGTCGTATATATGTGGGTTCTGATATTTTAGGTACTGTTCGGGCCGAAGATGGTTTTTTTATACCTGCTCAACTTGGTGCTGAAAGGTTGATGAAAGTGATTCCTAAATCTGCATATAAGGTTGTGGTGGCGGATGAGGCTGTACCTTTTGTCCGTGAAGGAAAAAGTGTGTTTTCTAAGTTTGTAATTGGTGCTGATTCAGAGATACGGCCGTATGATGAAGTATTGATTGTTGATGCTTGCGGTAATCTTATTGGTACTGGAAAATGTATACTGAATTCTGATGAGATGATGGATTTTAAAGAAGGTGTGGCTGTAAAGACACGTCTTGGTTTTTCTTGATTTTTTGTTTTTAAGTACCACAAATGATATATACTATGAAATGTAATTATATATACCTAAGGTATGTATATTTCAGGAGGTTTTTATATGGTCAAGAAAAAAACTATTGCAGATTTTAAGCATGCAGAAAAAGTTGGCACTTTTTCATTTTTTGTTGGTATTGCTCTTGCAGTAATTGCAGGGCTTCCGGGTGAAGTGCCGACCGCTACAGCAGTTATGGCACCATTAATATTGACTGTTTTTGGTCTTATTGTGGGTTTTTTGAATATAAATGATGATGAAGTCAAACCATTTCTCATTGCAACAATAGCTTTGCTTGTTGTTATGCGTGGGGGTATTGAAGAATTGCCAATAATTGGTTTATATCTTGTTAATATTGTGCGTTATATATCATTATTTGTTTCATCTGCTGCATTGGTTGTTGCATTGAAATTAATTCATGATATAGCAAAGAAGAGGTAATTTGTACCTTTTTTTCTTTTCTTTTTTAATCTATTTTTTTATTCTGTAATTTTGTCTCCAAGGATTTCTATAGTGTTTTTATATATTTCAAGTCTGCCTTTGATACATATATTATTGTTTAATTTTATGTTTTGTTTTGTGTCAAAAAATATGCTATTTATTTGTACATTTTCTGATTCAAGTGTTATAATAGTGTTCTGACCTATTGTTTTTATGTTTTTTACGGTGCCACATATAAATACATATTTGCCTTGAAAACTTTCATCAATATATTTTATTTGTGTAATCTCTGGTGTGAAGGTGTTTGTGGCATATACTAGTAATATTAAGCCTAATAATGTAATTGTGAAACTTAAATATATTATGTCACGTGAACTTATTGTCCTGTTTTGTTTCATAGATTCTTATTGTTGTTGTCTGTATATATTTCTTTTTGACCACTAGGGGTTGTTATTTTGGGTGCATTAACTCTCTTTTAGGTATTCTTTGTAAGTTATATTTTATAGGTTCAATGCAATAACTTTATGTTCACGTTGTATGGTTAGTATATTGTGTTTATTTTTGATATTATATATTTTATTTTATTATGTTCATGTAATTAGTGGTATATGTTGTGTCATTGTATTTATCTTTATGTTTGTCTATTTTTTTAAGTTTTAATGTCTATTTTGATGCTGTTTATGTTAGTTGTGTGTGTTTGTGTGAGTTGTATTTTTTTAGTGAACTTTGTGTGTGATTATATAGATAATAGTTATGTTTTTGCAGGAGTATATAAATTTCACGTGAAGATATTTATGGTTAAGGGTGTTATTTGTTGTTTTGTATTAGTTCAAGTGTATATATTTAATGAGTGTGATGTTGTTTTTTTGTGTTGTCTTTTTTGATGAAGGTTGGTCTTAAGCAGTTGTTTTATGTTTGTTGTATTTTTATGTTTAACAAAAACTTTAGGGTGCGTTCAAGGTGGTATTTGTTTCACGTTTATTATTTGTTTTTTGTTCACGTTAAATCTCGACAGTTACGTGTATATCTGTTTTTAGTTGTGTGGTCTATTTTTTTATTTATGTGTGGTTCTGCAAAATCACATAATGACAGTTATATTTATATTCTTTTTGTGTGAATTAGTAAATAGGTTTGGTTCACATTAACTGAGGGATATTCACATGAACAAAGATATGCATAATGATTCTTGGTTCTCGCAATTTGATTGGTCTGGTAATCCATTCACGTTAGAGATACAGCCATCTCTTTTTGTTGGGTATTCAGTAGAAGTTAAAGAGATTGTCAGAGCTTTGGATGAAGGACAAAAATTTATACTTATAACTGGGTCAACCGGTGCTGGAAAAACTACATTTCTTAAATGGTTATGTGAAAAATATGATGTCATATATCTTCCTAAACCACCACTCGATGAAAAAGAGCTTGTAGAAATATTTAAGTCTACATATATTAAGCCTACTCTTTTTCAGAGAATATTTCATATAAATGGTGTCAATTTATATAATCTGGCTGAAGTTTTTAATAAACGGAACAAGAATAAAAAAGTCATACTTCTAGTTGATGAAGCACATGAGACAAAAGTTCACGTGCTTGAGTGGTTACGGTCTATATCTGATCAGATCTATGGTATGTCATTAGTTCTTGCAGGGCTTCCAAAACTTAAAGGGGATTATCTTGAAACTCTTGAGACGCTTGCACAGAGAGTGTCTTCTGAAGTTGAACTTAAAGCACTTTCAAAAGAGGATTCTATTACTCTTGTAAAGAAAAGGATTGCTTTTATGGGTGGAAAAGGGCTTGAACCCTTTACGATGGATGCACTTCTTGAAATATATAAAGTGACTGGGGGTTTTCCTCGTGAAGTTATAAAATTATGTAATTCACTTATCCATACGGCAATGGAAAAAAATTCAGTAATAATTGACAGTTCTTATTTTGATGATGTACCTGAAATCAATGTTGTTGATGCGATAAATATGCATCTGGAAAATATGACTGACAAGCAAAAAGCCATAATTGATGTACTTTCTGAAAAAGCGTCTACACCGGCACAGATAATAAACATGATTGATATAACAGATTATCAATCACATGGGCATGCTTTGCGTTCTGTTAATAATATCCTTAAGAGATTGTCAGTTATGGGATTTGTAATCCGTGAAAAATCCGGCAAGGCATTTATTTATAAAATATCACCTAAACTTAAGAGTGTTATAGTTAATGCGTAATTTTTTGTAGTTTGTTACGTTAATTTCTTTAATTGTTACATATTTTCAATTAATTTTATAAATCTTTGACGCTAAGATTTATTATACATGGTGGTATTATGGATACAAATGTTAGAGTTAAAGATATTACAGGAAAGACTATAGTTAGTGAACAGACAGGACGGAAATTTGGAGAAGTTGCTGATATGACTTTTATTTCTGATACTGGAGAGCTTATGAATATGCTTCTTTCAAACCCTACAAAACATACAGCTGAACTTCAGCTTCAGGAAGATGAACAGGGAAGGTATCTTATACCGTTTTCGGCAGTCAAGTCTGTTGGCGATTTTATAATCGTAACAGAAAAAGAGATTTTCTAATAAAATCTCTTCTTTTATTTTTTCTGTTTTAGTTTTATTGATCTTTTATACCTTCATTAGTTACTGAGAATACTACTTCGCCTTCAGGCAGATAAGGACTGTCTACAAGTTTTGCAACTCTTAGGTTCTGTTTACTTTTTCTTAAGTAAATTCTAAATGTTGATGCGTGACCCACAATGTGACCACCGATGGCTGCTGTAGGGTCTCCGAAAAGTACATTTGGTCTGGACATAACTTGGTTTGTTACATATATTGCAGCATTGTATGTGTCTCCTAATTTTTGCAGTTCATGCATGTGTCTGTTTAATTTTTGTTGTCTGTCAGATAAAGTTCCACGTCCGACATAATCAGATCTGAAATGTGCCATAAGAGAATCAACAATGATTAATTTTATGTTTTTTTCTTTCATTATATCTTTTGCTTTTTCTGCGAGAATCATTTGATGGTCTGAATTGTATGCTCGTGCAATATATATGTTTTCAAGTACTTTTTTGGAGTCCATACCAAGTGCTTCTGCCATCTGCTGTATCCTTTCAGGTCTGAATGTATTTTCTGTGTCTAGATATAATGCTGATCCTCCTATACCTCCTTCTTCTTTTGGTATCTGTACATTGACTGCGAGTTGATGTGCTATTTGAGTCTTTGAGGATCCAAAAGCACCATAACATTCTGTTATAGCCTGGGTTTCAAGACCACCATTTAATAGCTCATCCAATGCTTTTGATCCTGTTGGTATCTTGTCTATTAATTTTCGTCTTTCAAGGGCTTTAAGACCATTTTCAAAACCCATGTCTAGTGCGTCTCTGGCCGCATTTATTATCTTTACTGCACTTCCTTCACCAATCTCTGCGACTGCAGCTATTATTCCACTGCTTGCTGTTGCAAGTGACATTAGGTCTCCATATCCTGCATCTTCTAGCTTTTCAATTGTTTTGGGCCCTACACCTGGCAAGTCTTTAAGTTCTGTCATATTTATCAAACCTCTAATTCTTTAATATTATTTTTGATTTCTGTTCCTATATTAAGTTCATTGACCACCGTTATGTGTAACTCTTCGGAGCCTGTCAATCTGTTCTTTTTTATAGTTCCTTCTATCTCAAAATCTTTCCCAAAAATCTGTTTATCTGAAAGATATTTTCTGGTCTGTGTGTTCTTTGTATCTATATCTATCTCTTGTGCCTTTTTTTGTAATAATGATTCTACGGCATCATTGAAAAAGACTGCATTGATTCTTCCCTGTCCATCATCAATAGTACCTGAGATTATAAGAAATTTATTTGGAATTACTTTTCCATGTATTTGGCAGTTATCGTTATCATCTGTTTTTTTTCTGCATTCGGGACAGAGGTTGTGTACTATTTTTTTTTCATATATACTTGCAAGACAACCTTTAATTTTTACCCTGTCATATTCTTTTATAGATTTTAAAGAGTGGACAATATTTGTTTTATTAGTTTTAGGTTTTTGTTGTGTGAGTTCTTGCGTTTCAATCATTTCATCTGACTTTTCAATCTCACTACGCGAAGTCAATACTAACTCAATTTTTCCTAAATATCCATTTTTTGAATAGCCGTTTTTGATTTCTATTACATCTTCTGCTTTTAGGTCTTTCAGTTTTTCTACATCTTCATTCCATATTGATATGGTTATTGTGCCTGTTGTGTCTCCTAGTGTTAGGTTTAGGACTTTTCCGTCTGTGTCTCCTTTCTTGAAGGTTCGTATGGGGGAGATGAATATGATTTTTGCAATAAGATTAATTTGGCGCATATTAGGTACTATGTTATTTATTTTTAGACTTTCTACCTTAGGTTTTGCGAGATCAAGACCTGCCTCTTTACCGATTATATATATTGCGCCATCTTCAGAGACTAGACCTTCAAATTCTTTTTCTTTGGCTTCTATCTGTTTGAGAATATCTTTTTTTGTCAGACCTGTCTTTTTGATTATCTCTTCAATTTTGGCTGTTTTTTTGTTATCCATAAAGAATTAACGTAGATGTATATTTAAAAACCTTGATGTCAGTGGTGTGCCGGTAGTGCCGGTAGAAATAGTTGGTATTTTTTAGAATATCCCGAGCTTTTTCTTATAATCTACTAGGCCTTCGTTTTTGATTTCAAAGGCGGTCTTTTTTCCTTCAGGTAAGCATCTGTGCTTTATCATGGTCATCTTTCTTTTGCCCCATTCTATCTTTTCTAATAGGACTAGACATTTTGATGCATATTTTGGTATGTCGCCACCGACCAGCTCAAGGTTGCCTGTTTCAAAATCTGAGTATACCTGGTTTGTGGCAATGACTGGTATGTCTTTGTCTTTTGCGATTCTCATCAGGGTCGCCATCTGCGCACTCAACATCCTATTTGTTGACTGGATGTCACCATTTTGAAGTTCAAGGCGGTAAAGAGATACCAAAGAATCAATAATTATAAGGCCTATGTCGTGTTCTTTTACTTTTTCTTCAAGAGAAATTATTGCTTTGTCTTGATCCTTAAAATTTTTGGGTTCTATAAGGAACAGCATCTCAAGCTTTTCTTTGTTATTCATCTGGCAGAATCTTTCAACTGAGAAACCGCCTTCGGTATCTATGAATATTACTTTATTTCCATTGTTTATGCACGATTTTGCGGCCTCTAATGCAAATGATGTCTTTGCCGCGCCAGCCTCACCATAGATGTTTGTTATCACGCCAGGTTCAAGACCGCCACCGAAGAATTCGGTTAGGTTTTCGGAAGCAAATGCTAGTTTTGTGTGCGTTGTAAGTTTTTCTGGCGTATTGAGATATAGAGATGGCATAATATAATTATTGTTATGATAATCTTTTATTTCATTTGGATTGTTTTTAGTCAAAAGATTCCGTATGTTTGTCATGGTAATTTATTAGTCTAAGTTGGTATATTATAGTTGGTTAACCACCTTAGAGGTGTATTTAGGTAAAGTAATCTAGCATTTAGTTCTCTTAAACAAAATGTTTATATTATTTTAGATTAATTAATTTGATATGACAATAAAAAAAGCTGTGCTTGTGTCATTTTCGGTTCGCAGTAAGATGTTTGATTCGGATTATGAACGGAATAAGTTTTATCGAGGACTTTATGGGTGGCGACAGAAAATAAAGAAAAGTTATGGGGATTATGAATATTACCGGGGGGGGCTTTTGGATGAGGTGCCGTTTTTTAAAGTTGACAAGAGCCTTTTCATAATTGCATGCAAAGATATTAAACTTATTAAAGCTTATATGGATACATGGGTTCAAAAGGTAGAATATAATATTTTTGAAATTATATTAACACTCGAACAGATAAAGATATTAGAAGATAATGATGTAATTTGATCAAGGATTTATAATGATTGTTAATGTGGTGGCTTGGTATGGATAAAAAAAATGTTAAAGATGTTAAAGAGATTGAAGTCCGTGTCGGTGAGATGCCGTCAAATGCGCAAAGGGATATAGGTATGGGTATTGTCAGGATAGATACGCAGATACTTCACAATTTAGGTCTCCGTGAGGGTGATGTCTGCGAGGTTGAGGGTAAAAGAAAGACTGGTGCCATTGCTTTGAGACCATATCCCTCTGATGCAGGACTTAAGATTATTAGGATGGATGGGTATACAAGACGCAATGCAGGGACAGGTATTGGGGAAAAAGTATTTGTGCGTAATGCTGAATTGAAAGAAGCAAAAAGCATATCTATCGCGCCTGCTGAGAAAGGCATTGAGATGAAAATGGCATATGAACAGGCAAAAAGTCTTATATTGGGTCGTGTGGTCTCAAAGGGTGATGTTATTTCTCCGTCTATAAGGACAAGACGGCAACCGGATTTCGGTGATGTTTTCGGTATGGGTATCGATGTGAATAATATGCTTGGCGGTTTTGGATTGTCTGATCTTAAATTGATTGTTGCAGAATCCAGCCCTAAAGGTATAGTCAAAGTTACAGACCAGACTGAGGTCAAAGTTATTTCAAAAGCAGTTGAGGTTACAGATGAAAGTACGGTCAGCATGACTTATGAGGATATTGGTGGACTTCATGAAGAGGTTAAGAAAGTGCGTGAGATGATTGAGCTTCCTATGAAACATCCTGAACTGTTCCAGAAACTAGGCATTGATCCGCCTAAAGGTGTCCTTCTTTATGGACCTCCTGGAACAGGTAAAACACTTCTGGCACGGGCAGTGGCATCAGAATCTGGAGCCAGTTTTTATTCTATTGCAGGACCTGAAGTTATGAGCAAATTTTATGGTGAGAGTGAAGAGAACGTAAGAAAGATATTCAATGATGCGGAAGATAATGCGCCGTCAATTATATTTATTGATGAGATTGATTCTCTTGCACCTAAACGTGAAAATAGCGGTGAGGTTGAAAGGCGTGTGGTTGCACAACTTTTGTCTCTTATGGACGGTCTTAAAGGTCGTGGTCAGGTTATTGTGATTGCAGCAACCAATTTAATTAATTCTATTGATCCTGCGCTTCGTCGCGGGGGTCGGTTTGACCGTGAAATCGAGATTGGTGTTCCAACAAGAGATGGAAGAAAAGAGATACTTTTGATTCATACAAGAAATATGCCACTTGCTAAAGATGTAAACATATCAAAGATTGCAGATGTGACTTACGGGTATGTGGGTGCGGACCTTAATGCTCTTTCCAAAGAGGCAGCCATGAGTTCATTAAGGAGAATACTGCCTGAAATCAACCTTAAAGAAGATATAATTGATCCTAAAGTGATTGAAAAATTGGAAGTTAACAAATTTGATTTTAATAATGCGCTTCTTTCTGTAGAACCGTCTGCTATGCGTGAAGTCATGGTTGAGATACCTAAAGTGCAGTGGGATGAAGTAGGTGGGCTTTCAGATGTCAAGAAAAGACTTATTGAAAGTATTGAGTGGCCACTCAAGTATCCTGAATCCTTTAAGACTATGGGAGTAAGACCACCTCGAGGCATTCTGCTTTATGGTTTGCCAGGGACAGGTAAGACACTTCTTGCAAAGGCTGTGGCCAACAAGAGCAATATTAATTTTATTTCAGTAAAAGGGCCAGAAGTGTTCAATAAGTATGTTGGGGAGAGCGAGAAAACAATCCGCGAAATATTTAAGCGAGCAAGGCAGGTCGCACCGTCAATCATATTTATTGATGAAATTGATGCAATTGCACCTAAACGTGGACATGATGCGGATTCAGGTGTGTCTGACCGTGTAGTCAATCAGCTTCTGACTGAGATGGATGGGCTTGAAGGTCTAAACGGCGTTGTGGTCATTGCGGCTACTAACAGACCTGACATTATTGATACGGGAATATTGCGCCCTGGTAGGTTTGATAGGCATATATATATTCCTGTGCCTGATAAGGAATCGCGCAAAAAGATATTTGAGGTATACTTGTCTAAAATGCCTATTGATAAGGATGTCAAGATAACTGAGCTTGTCTCAAAGAGCGAGAATTATGTCGGCGCTGACATTGAATCAATTTGTAGGGAAGCTGCGTTGATTGCGCTTCGTAAAGACATAAAGTCTAAAATTATCACAAAAGATGATTTTGATAAAGCTTTTGAGAAACTTAAGCCGACAGTTACTAAGAAAGAGATAGATTCTTACAATAAGAAAGTTAATGAATCTAAAATTTCCAAAGAGGAAGTATCACCAGATTATCTTGGTTGATTTTTTTTCTTTTTTCGTATTTGTTTAATATCTATTTTTTATTTTAGGAGGATTTATAAATTTTAGAGTTTATATATTGATCAGTGATGATTTTATGGGTGTCGCTCGATTGGATGCAGATATTGAAAAGTTTGTCAGGTTGTCAGAAGAAGGTAATGTTTTTGTTATGTTACCAGAAAAACCAAATTATGATAAATTAGCACCGGGGGCTATAGGTAGGATACAGTATCATGATGTAAGGTCTAATATACAATCTAATTATGGTACATTGTTTATAAAATCTGTAACAGATTGTGATGGTAAAGTTTTTGAACCTGAAGATTATACGTTTTTAGGAGCTAAAGCGATAAAATTAGGGTTTGTCGAAAAAAATGAGAATTCTAAAGTTTATGGCGAAATTATTCTGGGAACTGAAAAAGTACAGTCTCTTGATAATTTGAAATTGTTAATTGAATTTATGTGATTGATGAATTGTTTTTTATGTCTTCTTAACTAAAATATTGTATGGCTCAGGTTTATGTTTCAAAATGTACGAATTATCAGTCTGCAGATGTAGATGTAGCTGTCAGTTATTGCATGAATGCATTTGTTAAAGGGATTAAGAGGGGGTCGTCAGTACTTCTTAAACCAAATATACTTATAGGTAGGTCTGTTTCAGAGGCAGTTACTACAAATCCTGAACTTGTAAGGGCTGTTGCTAGATTATTGAAGACTAAAGATTGTAAGATTGATTTAGGGGATAGTCCTGCATTTGGTAATGTCAAAAAAGCGTTGAAGACTTGCGGGATTCTTGATGTATGTGAGGAAGAAGGGATTTCGGTTGTTGAATTTGATGAGGCTTCAGAGATTGAGACTGTGATGGGTCATATTTCAGTATACAAAGGACTTTCAGATTATGATTATATCATCAATATGCCTAAAGCTAAGACTCATGCGCTGACTGGGTTTACGGGGGCGGAGAAAAATCTTTTTGGGGTTGTTTGCGGGACCAAGAAAAGTAAGTATCACCTTAAATATTCTGGTAAATATGCGTTTTCAAGGATGATAGTAGCTTTAGCTGGAGCTGTCAAGCCGTCTTTTAATATTATGGATTGTGTTGTCGGTATGGAAGGTAATGGTCCTAGTGCAGGGTCACCACGAGATATTGGGTTTATTGCCGCGTCTGAGAGCGCACCTCTTCTTGATCTTTTTGTCTCTGATTGCTTAGGATTCAAGTATGATGAGGTTATTACTTTAGATATTGAACACAAAGAGAATGATTTTGATGTTAATATTCATAACTGGACAATATTGTCTAATGTTGAACCTAGTAAATTAAAAGTCAAGGATTTCAAGAAAACGGGAAAGACTAAGTTTGGCTGGATTACTTCTGTCTTGACAAAATATGTGTCGTCGCGACCTGTGATAACTGCAAAGTGTATTGATTGTAAAAGATGTGTTGAAAACTGTCCGATTGAGGCTATTTGTGATGGTTCTGTTCGGCCTGTTATTGATTATAAGAAGTGTATAAGATGTTATTGTTGCAGTGAAATATGTCCGTCTAAAGCGATTGATGTTAAAAAGACTTTGTTTGGTAAATTGTTTGGGTTTTGAAATATTTAATCCTTGTAAAAATAAAATCTAGTGGCATATCGGCACGGCACATATAGCTAAAATATATATAATCAGTTTAACCTTAGATAATTATGAAAACAGTAGATTTATTTGTGGGGGTTGGGGGAATAAGAATTGGATTTGAAAATGCAGGTTTTGAAACTGTTTTTTCAAATGATTTTGAACCTGCTTGTAAAGATACTTATGATTTAAATTTTGTTGATTCTCCATTAATAATTAAGGATATTAATCAAGTTGATAATGCTTCTATTCCAGATTTTGATATTTTGTTAGGTGGATTTCCATGCTAACCTTTTAGTATTGCTGGTTGTAGACAGGGTTTTAAAGATACTAAAGGGAGGGGCAATTTATTTTTTAGAATTGCTGAAATAATTGAACTGAAAAAACCGCAAGTAGTATTTCTTGAAAATGTTAAAAATTTAAAAACACATGATAATGGAAATACTTTCAAAGTTATTAAAAAAACATTAGAATATTTAGGGTATACAGTTAAATCTCAAATAGTAAATACTATGTTACATGGTAACTTACTACAAAATAGAGAAAGAATTTTAATTGTGGGTTTTTTATCGGAGAATGTTGCAAATAATTTTTCATTCCCTAATAAAATCAAATTGGTTAAAGAAATTAAAGATTTGTTGGATACAGATGTTGATGATAAATATTATTATGAGGGAAAACCCCTTTATGACAAGTTAAAAAATGATATTAAAAAGAAAAATACTGCATATCAATGGAGAAGAAGGTATGTAAGGGAAAATAAATCTGGTGTTGTTCCAACTTTAACTGCAAATATGGGAACTGGTGGATATAATGTTCCAATAATTTTAGATGATAAAGGTATTATAAAATTAACTCCAAGAGAATGTTTCGTTTTTCAAGGTTTTCCTAAAACCTATAAATTGCCAAAAATTGCAGATTCTAAATTATATAAACAAGCAGGTAATAGTGTTTCAGTAACAGTTATTGAAAGAGTTGCTAAAAATATAAAAAAGGCGTTAGAAAATGACAACTGAACAAGAATCAGAATATTACCGAAAAATATTGGGCATATTAGGATCATTAACTAATTTATTTTAGGAAAGTAAAGTTCCTTATCTTAATTATAGAATTACGGAAAATTTATTTTGTAAAGCATTTACTGCAAACGATTTTTCTCGTTCAGATGTATCTGTTGATACTTCTTTAAATAATGTTGGAATTGGAATTAAAACATTCGTAAATGGAAATGGTAAATCATTACAAAAAATTGCAGAATTTAATAAAGAAAATATTCAATTTAGGGGATTAAATCCAAAAAAATTAATTGAAAAAGTAACAGACTTAAGAAATAAACGTGTTGAAACCACTAAACGAATTTATGGATTAAAATCAATGATTTATCATTGTATTGTAAGATATACGGGAAAAATAAAAACTTTTGAATGTGATATGAATTTAATTGATAAATCGTCAATTAAATTATTAAAAACTACACCTAATATAATTTCATTCAAAGATTCTATAAATGAATATTCATTTAATATAACTAAAAGCACATTGTATAAGCGATTCATAACACAAGATGTTATTTTTGAAATTGATGTGAAAATATTAGAGGATCCTTTTGAAGTTTTAGAAGAAAAATTCCTAACTGTAAGTGATATATATTATAAAAAAACAATTTCAGAAAAACCATTTGTTATTCTGCCCTTATATTCTCCAAAGAGTAAAGAAGTTTAGCCAAAAAGTGGATTAAATCAATGGAATGCTAAAGGAAGAAAAAATAAACAAAATAAAATCACCCCTAGGGATGTAAATGAAATTTATATTCCTATACCTATATGGATTCACAAAACATTCCCTGAGTTCTTTTTATCTAGGGATACGTCTTTTAATTTAATTTTTCCAGATGGAACAATGTTAGAAGCTAAAGTCTGTCAGGATTGTTCTAAAGCATTAATGAGCAAACATAATGCTGATTTAGGAAAATGGTTATTGCGAAAAGTATTAAATTTGAAAGAAAAAGAATTGTTAACTTATGAAAAGTTACAGGAAATAGGGTTAGATTCTGTCGTTATTGAACGAATTGATCAAAAAACGTATTCTATTGATTTTAGACCAATAAGAACCTATGATACATTTTATGATGAAAATAATTAAATCTTATTTTTGATAAATTAAAAGAAAATAATAGTCCCGCCAGGATTCGAACCTGGGTACCCGGTTCCAAAGACCGGAATGATTGGCCACTACACCACGGGACTGTATATTATATACTAAATGGATGTAGTAATTATTAAAAAGATATTGATTGTTTTGGTTATTCTTCTGGATGAATATACTGATATTCTCTTTGTGTTCTGTTACCTCTTCTTTCAAGAAGACCTTGTATATACATACGAGATAAGTATGTAGATATTGTTGATAATTTAATCGTTTCCATATTTTGGTCTTTTTCTATAGAGTTATAAAGATCCCTACAAGTGATCCAACCAGTATAACCTGTAGCAATATAATTCTCTAAAATTTCGCTTATTGTTGGATTTGATGAATCTATAGTTAATTTGATATTGTTGTCAGGTGTGTGTGGTGTATTGCTTTCTGAAGTTTTGCCTAATCTCAAACCTTGATATATTTTTTCACAATCTGTGTCTGTTATATCTGTTGCACTGTAGGATATGTCTGTTTTATGTGAGTTATTTAATAAAAAGGAAATAAAATCGTTATTTAGTTTTGTTAAATAAGGACTTTCTGAGGCGATTACAAATTTTACTGAATAGTTATCGTTGTTTGATGGACCTTCTTGATATATTATTTCGTCTTTTGGAATCGTATCAATTATATTTTTAAACAGGTTATAGATTTCATCTGATAAAATTAGATTAGTTGGACCTTCTAATTTAAATTCTTTATATGTATCAGTCATAAGTATCACAAGTGTCACTACTACAAAGGTATATCTTTATAAATGTTATTGTCTTTGTTGTGATTTTTAAAATGTTTTAAAATCAGTTCAAATGTCTTAAGAACAGGCTTTTTGCGTTTTCTTTTACTTTTTGTCTGTATTTAGTTGGGCAAATGAAGGATATTCGCCAGTCTTGCCAGCGTTGGCGCATCAAAGACCGTGAGAGAGCAGATATATCTTTTAGCTTTACTATCTCGCCATTGTCTTTTTTTATGTTTATATGCTCTATCCCTTTAGGCTGGTTCATTATGTCTATTATGAGATAGCCTTCTGGAATTTCAAGTTTGTTTGCAATTATGTTTTCAATTCTTTTTAGTTGGTTTATGTTGTCTTTTATTTCAAGACATTTTGATACATGTTCTGTGCTTAGGTCATTTTTTGTGATTATGCATGCGGTCTTGAAGATGTGTCTTTGGTCTATCCTATCTATTATGTCTTTTGTGTAACAATCCTGCTGTCGTAATGTGCTCAAGAAGTCCACTTCGTCAATTTTTAATAGTTTGGTTATGTTTAATGAGCGTCTGTCCATGGCGTCAAGTGCGCGGAAAAGCATTCGTTCTGCTGCTCTTTTTGTAGGATAGTCATATACTGCTGAAAACATCATGAACCGGGCGAGTATAACTGATTCAACAGTTCTTAGTCCTTTTTCTTGAAAGGCGAATGTGTCATTTTCAATTGTTGCAATGTGCATCAATCGGCTTAGGTCTATTACACCATAGGCTACGCCTGTAAAATATGAGTCTCTTGTGAGATAATCTAATTTGTCAATATCAACACCAGATGACAGGATTTTTCCGTATTTTCCTTTGCCTATTATCATATCTTGGACTGCATTTTTGTTTATATTATGTTTTTCAAAAAGTTCTGAGAAATTGTTATCTATTATGTTTATTGCATTTGTTTCGTGAAGGTGGTTTTCACCGTTTGAAATAACAGATTCTAGTGTGTGTGAAAATGGAAGGTGACCTATGTCGTGTAAGAGTCCGGCTATACGGATTAGTTTTGTGTCTTCAGGGGTGAGTCCTAAAACGTGACTTATTTTTCCTGCAAGGTGCATGACACCTAGTGAATGTTCGTATCGGGTGTGGTTTGCTGAGGGGTATACAAGATCTGAGAGACCTAGTTGGCCAATATTTCTAAGTCTTTGGAAATGGAGGGAATCAATAATTTTTATTTCAAGTTCAGAACATTCTATGTCGCCATGGACTGCGTCTTTTATGATTTTCACTTTTATTAGTATCACCTAGTTGAATTCTATTTTGTTTTCAAGGTTTTTAAAAGTAGGTTTTTTTGATTTGTTTAAATTATGTTGTAATATCTTTGTATGCTGTGTGTAGTCTTTGTGCATATATCGGGTCGGTTGTGAATAATGTTGTTATGTCATTTATTTTGTAATCTATATATGCGCGCAGGATGGTGTCTTTTGAGGTGTCGGTTCTTTTACTTTCGGGGTATATCAGGTTGTCTAGTTTTTCGTTTAAATGGAATGCGCTCAATTTTGGGAAAGGGAATGTTTCAGGTAGCCTGTCGCTGTGGCAGGCAAGTTCGTACATTGCATAGAAAATGTGTTTGCATATTCTGTTTCGGTTTTCTGTTGATCTTTTTTTGTGGTCAGGGCAGGTGCAGTCGCCTATGAAATGTTGTAGTATCGGTTGTTTGCCTTTTATGTATTCAATTGTTGTTGTGTAAGTTTTTTCGGGATTGCTGTCTGCGGGAACTTCTGCAAACCATACATTAATATCTATATTTTCAAATTCAAGATGGTTGCCGTTTGTGTGTTCAGTGTAAAATTTTGCTCCGCTTTTTATTGCTGTTACATAATCCCAGAGGTTATAGGTGGCCTCATGCTTTGTCCATGGTGACCAGTCCTGTTTTAGTGCGTCGTATCTAAATCGGGGTTCAAATTGTATGTCTTGGTCTACTTTTCTTTTTTTTACGCGATTCATGAATTCTTTTCGTTTGTGTAAGGAATATGGATATATTGGTTTCATAAGATTTGATTTTTTTGCCTGGAAATCATTAAGGGATATTTCCCAGAAGTTGCCGTATATGTTCCAGTCTGTCTCGTCTGAATAGTTTATGTGTTCTGTGTCGGTTTGTGGGTTACCGTGATGTTTGTAGGACAATACTTCAGCTGGATGTTTGGGCAAAAGGACGCAATTTTCAAGGTTTAAGGTGTGCGTGTTGCCTGTTTTTACGAATTCTTGAATTATGTGTTTGAAAGTGGATTTGGGTGGTATTGTATGGATTTGGTCTTTGAATTGTTTTTTTATTTGGCTGGTTTTTAATGGGGTGTATTTTGTCTTTTTTGACCAGGGCTTTTTTTGTTTGGGCATAAAAATCACAGTAATTACATATTCAGTACATATTGGGTGTTTAATTTTAAACAGGTTTGGATTTTTTTGACATTTAATAAAAATACTTTTAAACTTTTAGTGTCTATTATATTGATAGGTGCGGTACTTATGGGTGAATGTCTTACACTACAATAAATTTATAATACACACACATTTATTAAACTCTTATTCTGAAATTAAATATAAAGATAGACATTTAACATTAAAATATAATTTTTACTTAAATTGGAGGCTTTTGAAATGAAGACAATACTGTTGCACTCGGACTTTATTGAGTTTGAGGCAAAAAAGAAAGCAGTCAAGAACCCTGAAGAGATTGATGTCAAGAAACATCGGGTTGAAGATTGCCTGGTCGCTATGTCGGCTGTAGAGAAAAATGATGAGACTAACACTACAGGTATTGCTGAAAAGTTTGCTGAGGAAGTAATGTCTGTCGCTGAACAGGTCAAAACTAAAAATATCGTTATTTATCCATGGGTTCATCTTACTAGTGCACCGTCAAAACCGGATGTTGCGCTTAAAGTCATGAAATTGTCTGAAGTGATGCTTGAAAAGAAAGGATATGCTGTGTCAAGGGCGCCGTTCGGGTGGTATAAGGAGTTCAATATCAAATGCAAGGGGCATCCTTTGTCTGAATTAAGTCGGGACATTGCTGTGGGTGAGGCTGTCAAGGTCGAGGAAGATAATGAGGCTGTCAAGAATGAGGACAAACTTAGGTCGACATGGCATATTTTAGATGTTGATGGAAAGCTTGTTTCTGCGGATAAGTTTGATTATAGTAAATATCCTGAGCTTAAACAATTTTATCAGTATGAGATGAAAGGGTCTAGGATAAACCAGAAAGAACCGCCACATATTGCTATGATGCGCAGTCTTGAATTAGTTGATTATGAGCCTGGTTCGGATTCTGGTAATCTTAGGTGGTATCCCAAAGGGCAGATGATTAAGAGACTTCTTGAGACTAAAGTTACTGATATGGTTAAAAAATCGGGTGCTATGCAGGTTGAAACTCCGCTTATGTATGATTTTGAACATCCGCAACTGAGTAAATATCTGAATAGGTTTCCGGCAAGGCAGTATGTAATTAAGTCTGATGAGAAAGAATATTTCCTTAGGTTTGCTGCATGTTTCGGGCAGTATCTTATGGGGCATGATATGGTGATGTCATACAAACATTTACCTGTGAAACTGTATGAACTTACTCATTATTCGTTTAGACGTGAGCAGAGAGGTGAACTTTCAGGACTTAAACGGCTTCGTGCGTTTACAATGCCTGACATGCATACTATGTGCGCTGATATGCCGTCTGCAAAGAAAGAGTTTATGGAACAGTATAAACTTGCAATGGAATGGATGAGTGGTCTTGGTCTGGATTATGATATTGCTATACGGTTTGTGAAAGATTTCTATAATGAAAATGAAGAGTTTGCAAAAGATCTTGCTAAACTTGTGGGCAAACCGATACTTATTGAGTTGTGGGAAGAAAGATTCTTTTATTTCGTTATGAAATTTGAGTTTTCTGTGAATGATTCACTTGGTAAGGCATCTACATTATCGACTGTGCAGATTGATGTTGAGAATACTGAAAGGTTTGATATCACATACGTTGATGAGAATGACAAGAAAGTCAATCCTCTCTTGCTTCATGCAAGCATTTCTGGCGGGATTGACCGTAATCTGTGGGCACTTCTTGAAAGGCAGGCGATTAATGCGCAACTGGGCAAGAAATCTATGTTGCCGGTATGGTTGTCGCCTACACAGGTGCGTATGATTCCTGTTTCTGAAGGGTTTGTGGGTCTTGCAGAAGAGATTGCTTCTAAGATTGGTGATGGTATCCGTGTGGACATTGATGACCGTGATCTTAAGGTCGGCAAAAAGATAAGGGATGCTGAAAAAGAATGGGTGCCTTATGTGGTTGTTGTTGGTGAGAATGAGCGCGATTCAAAAGATATGCCTGTTCGTGTTCGTGTTACTGGAGGACAGGAGAATTTGTCTGTTGACACGCTGAAAGGAATGGTATCAACTGACATGGGTGATAATCCATTTGAGATGTTACCATTGCCTAAACTTCTTTCTAAGAGACCTAAGTTTGTCGGTTAGATCTTTTTTTATTTTTTTTGTACTTGTTTAGCTAATTTTTGTCTTGCTTAATTTTGATTTTTTAAGAGATAACTACTCTTTTTTGAAATAATTATATTTATACTTTTTTAAGTTGGGTGAAAGCTATCGATTTTATAAAAATATAATTAAATAATTTTTAAGATTTTTTAACAACACATTTTTAAGCGTTAGCTATTGATTTTGTAACAATTATAACTTATTGAGAATCACACCATAACGGCCGGAGCATATTGATTATTTTTTTACTAAACAAGTACTTTTTTTTAATTTATTTGAAGTTACCACCCACATTGGTCACTAAATTATATGCAGGGATTAATGTTATTGTTTATGTATAGTTAAACAATATCTTGGAAAAATAGACAATAAAGATTATAATTTGTTCTTAGGTGCGATAAAAGATAGGATACGGTCTGCGCAATACGAAGCTTTAAAGGTAGTCAATAAAGAATTGATTAGTTTATATTGGGATATTAGGAAGATGATAATTGGAAAACAAGAGGGTGAGACGTGGGGCAAGTCTATTGTTGAATAGTTGTCAAAATATCTGCAGATTGAATTTCCCGGATGAAATGTTTTTCTGCTCAAAATTTAGGGTATATGAGACAATTTTATATAGAATATAAACATAATTTAAAACTCCAACCAATGGTTGGATAAATTGGTTGGACTCATAATATAATTATTATAAGCAAATGTAAAGATTCTCTTGAACATGAATTCTATATAAGGATAACTACAAAATTCGTTTGGAGCAAGAATATCCTGACGATTAAAATTGAAAACAAAAATTATGAATATACAATTGTTAACCAGACAAATTTTAATGAGACATTGCCTGCAAATATTAAAAATCAAGCAAAACTTGCAGTGAAAGATGAATATATTTTTGATTTTTTGGAACTGGGTGAAAAACACAGTGAAAAAGAACTTGAAACGGCGGCTATTGCAAAAATTGAAAGTTTTTTGCTTGAGAGGGGTGGTGTGTTTGCATTTATTGGTAGCCAATATAAGAGTGTTGTAGATAATGAAGAATATTTTATTGATATTTTGCTTTATCACAGGTTATTGAAATATCTTGTTGCTATTGAATTTAAAATTGGTAAATTTAAACCTGAACACGTAGGCAAGATGCAGTTTTATCTTGCTTTGCTTGATGACAAAGTCAAGATGGAAAATGAGAATCCATCAATTGGTATTGTACTTTGTAAATCAAAAAATAAGACAATCGTTGAGTATGCATTAAAAGAGTCTAATAAGCATATCGGTATTTCTGAATATAGGATTGTTAAAGAATTGCCTTTTGGGCTTAAAGATAAATTTCCAGAACCTGAAAATATTGCAAGATTGTTGGGTAATATTGGATAATTGTGTTAGTTTTATGAATTATCTTTTGCGCCTGTTTGTATATTGTGGTTTTAGGTGTTTGAACACCTCGTTTTTTAGAAGTTTTTTTTCGCCATAGGTGTATGGGATGTGCATTTTTTTAAGGTTTTTTGGGTTCATGCCAGTCCAGTACATGCAGGTTGAGATGCTCATAGGTGTTGGGGTGAAGATCTGGATGGAATCTACATTGTCAAAATCTTTTAGTCTGGTGCCTAATAAGTGGCATTCGTCTATGTCATCACCCGGGTGCGCGACCATGAAATAGTATTTGAGCGCTTGTTTTTTGTCTTTGTTTAATTTTTCAAATTGTGATATGAACTTTTCGAATTTGTTGTCGCGCGGTTTGTTCATAAGCTCCAATACTTTTTTTGAGAAATGTTCGGGCGCAATCTTTAGGCAACCTGAGATGTGGTGGTCTGAAATCTCTTTTATGTAGTCAGGGTTTTCAATAGCTAAGTCGTAGCGTATTCCACTGCTCACAAATACTTTTTTTATGCCTTTTATGTTTCTGGCAGATTGTAGGAGGTCTATTACTTTTTTGTGGCTTAAATCAAGTGTTTTGCAGGTTATGCAACTATTTTTGCAAGTAGTATTACAATCCATACCGTACATGTTTGCTGAGGGTCCGCCAAGGTCATCTATATAACCTTTGAACTGGGGATGTTTTGTTAGTTTTTCAATTTCAGAAAGTATACTTTCTTTTGAGCGCGATATGATTTTACTGCCTTGATGCTCGGCAATTGAGCAAAAACTGCATTCACCAATGCAACCTCTGTGTGTTGTGACTGAGAATTGCGCAAGTTTAAGGAATGATTTTTCGTCTAAGTTTCGTGAGTAGTCAAGTGAATATATCCAGTCTAGGAATTCTGGTGTGTATTTTGGGTATTTGTATTGTAGGACAAACCTATTTGCGTGTGGTTGTGCTAGATTGTCATTTATTGAGAACATGTTTTGTGCTTTTATAAACTGGGTTTTTTCTTTTTGTACTTGTTCTGTTGAAGGTAATATTTTGAAGTTTTCTGGCACGACTTTTGAAAAGATGCAGGTGCCTTCAATACCGTTTAGGTCTTTGCCTTTTTTTAGGCGATTTGCAATTTCTAAGGACTGTATCTCGCCATTACCGTAGACCAGTATGTCTGCGCGCGTGTCTGCAAGGATTGTTGATCTTACATTATTGTTCCAGTAATCGTAGTGCGCAAAACGTCTGAGTGATGCTTCAATTCCACCTATTACTATTTTACTTTCTTTGAAGTGTTTTTTTATCTTGTTGCAGTAGACTATGAGTGCGCGGTCGGGCATGGCTGTTATTTTTGCGTGCGGGTCTTCTTTCCTGTTTCTTTTTAGGGGTGTGTAATTGTTTAGCATGCTGTCAATTGATCCCGATGTTATGCAGAAGCAGAGTTTTGGGGTTCCTAGTTTTAAGAAATCGTCGTCTTTTTTCCAGTCAGGAGTGTCTATTATGCCGACGTCGTAACCCTTTGCGTCCAGAATTTTTGCGATGATGCCTGCAGGGCTTAGTGGGTGGTCGTCATAAGGTTCGGCTGTTATTATTATGATATCAAAATTGTTTCCGGTTTTTTTAATCATAAATATTTTATTGTTTTACAAGTTTTTATAAGGTGTGTGTTTTTGATAATTGATAAATTATTTGTATTATTGGTTAATAATTTTCTATTAGTTGCCTTATTGATTCTATTTTTTGTTCTGTTATTGTGTCAAGTATCGGTCTTATCTTTAATAGGATGTTTGTTAATTTTTCGGAATCAAAATCAACAGGTCTGTTTTTAATATAATATTGGTTATCTATTCGTAAGTCTTTGTCATGTTTAAGTATATTTGCGTAATCAAAATCTAAGAGATTTTGTGCTTGTAACAGTTTGATTATCTCAATTGTACATGAATGGATTTCTGTTTTTATTCCAATTTTCATAAGCAATGAATATGTAGCTAAGTATTCTGTGTAATATTTTTGTGTGGCAAGCTACATGTTTGAACCTGAATCTTTGATTAAGTTTGTTACTTTTAGGGTCTCTTCTGCATTTTTATAATATTCTTCGGCAAGATTATTGTTTGGTTCAATAAGTTTTAGACCGTTTTTCTTACACAATTCAATTTTCATTGTATAACAACTCCACGAAATAATCATGATTTTTAAGGATTATATGCTTTTTTCGTATTTCGGTCAATAATGTTTTTGTTAAATCTTTTTGGTTTGTCTGTATTGTGTGAATTTTTACTGAGTATGTTGTTTCAAAATTAGTTATGATATTTTTTATATCTTTTTCTGATATTATTAATAGGTCTATATCATTGAATTTTTCGGTTGTTATTGTAGAACCGAAAATTAAAATATTTTTAGTCTTAGGTGCTATTAAGGTATATAATTGTCTTATGAGTGGTCGTTCATCTATAAATTTAAACATTTTTTCTTTTTCACATATTGAAAGATAATCGTTAAGTTTCGGATTGTCTTTATTTATTTTGTAAGATAAGGATCTAATCTTTTTTTCTTCAATAAGGATATTTGCATCAACAAGTGTTCTTATTTGATTTTTTATTGTTTGATGGGGTTTATTGAAATGTTTTTCAAATTCACTTAATGCGATTTGTTTATTTAGGTCGTCAAGATATATTTCTAAGTAAGTATAAAAAGTTACCATAAGGTATGAATAGTTACCAAATTATATAAATCTTTTTGTTTTTGAGTGTTTTTGCTTTTGATTTGTAAGGTGCTATAGAATTAGTTTTATAATATGAAGAGTCGGCGAACAGATGCCGACTTTCTTCATATATTTTGTTATTAAATGTTAAATGAATTGATTACATTTTCAAAAGTATCTTCATTTATGTCATAAGTTTCTTCTTGTCCGGAATATTTGAAAATGTAAACGGTCCCGGTATCTATGAAGACTACTTGTCGCAGTTTCCATCCAGAGGTTCCTGTTAGTGTATCATATCCGTATACATTATTTATTGATATTTCCGTTTCGCTTAAAACATCTAATCCGGACATTTTTGCAATTTCCTTGAAGTCATTGGTGATTGTTTCTATATTTGTAGCAGACTGTATTGTGAATTCAATGCTTGAATCTCCATTTTCAAACATTATTACTTTTTTTATATTATCATCTGGAAAATCAACGCAAGTATAACTGTCGTAACCTAGTTCCGAATTGCATCCATTAACACTTTCAGCTATATTTACATAAAATGCCCAGCCTGCAGGATACTCAAAACTGTAGCCTAAGTCGTCGTCATAAACATATTCTTTTGTTGTCGTAGTTAACGGTACTGGTTCCATTGGTAGATTATTTGATAGATCTTCTATTTCTTTTACAAAAATCATGCCTGTCCATAACTCACATTCATTTCCAAGTCTACCATGTTCTGAGTAATCGGCGCTGTCATATACAGTTATGCCACGCAAAAGCCAGCCTGAATTTGCGCATTCGTCAAAATTGGTTATTTTTGCGCTTTCACTCATAAAGATACCTATGAGTGTTGCGAATACTAATATTGCTAAAATAGCAATTCTTAAATTTAATTGTTTGTTCATAATTTTTCACTTCTGTATTTTATTGTATTATATAGTATAAATAAAACCTAATATTTGTCTGAATTGTTGAGGGTGAGTTCTTAATAGGGGATTTTTATAAAAATTGTATTTGTTAGCTAATTTTTGTCTTGCTTGATTTTGATTTTTTATAAGATAATTACTATTTTTTGATATAATTATGTTTATACTTTTTTAAGTTGGGTGCATGCCATAGATTTTATAAAAATAAGAGTAAATGATTTTTAAGATTTTTTAACAACATATTTTTAAGCGTTAGCTATTGATTTTGTAAAAATTATAACTTATTGAGAATCACACCATAATGGTTGGAGTATATTGATTATTTTTTTGTTAAACAAGTACTATTTTTGTAATCATAAACGATTAAAGGGATGTAGATAAAATTCAGACCAAGGTGTTGGTATGCAGTATTGTGCATTGCTGTATCAAGTTTGCTTTGTGTACTTGCGATAACAATTACTATTTTTGTTTCGTTATCAATTTGTATAAATATTTATTGAATTTTTAATTTTATATGTTTGTTGTTGTTTTAGTTTGATTGGGGTGTGGTGGATGTTAAGAGTTAAGTGGATTTTTTAAAAGAATATAAACATATCAACGTAAAATTGTTGTATCCTGTATAGTATAATATTTAATATTTAGTTTTAATATACCATACATTTGGTGACTATCTTGAAACTTCTTAATATCGGTGCAGAGGCAAAGATTTCAGTAGATGACGGTATTGTCACCAAAGACCGGATTCCTAAAGGGTATCGTGAGGGTGCGCTTGATATCAAAATCCGGAAGGCGCGCACTAAAAAAGAGGCAAAGCTTCTTGAAAGGGCTAAAGTTGCGGGAGTCATGGTGCCTAATATTTTGGGTATGCGAGATTTTTCTATACAGATGGATTTTGTTGACGGTATGCGAGTCAAAGATATTGTTGATGACAGCAACATGAAGAAGATATGCGCAGATATTGGTTTGTCAATCGCTAAACTTCACAATGCGTCAATCATACACGGAGACCTTACCACGTCAAACATGATACTATCGTCTGATAAAGTTTATTTTATTGATTTCGGGTTGGGTCAGGTGTCATCTAAAGTCGAAGATAAAGCGACAGACCTTCATCTGCTTGAAGAGGCAATTGAGTCGACACATTACGAGCTTGCTGAGGATGCGCTCAAGCTTATTTTTAAATCTTATCTTAAGAATTGTAATGATGGTAAAAATGTTATGGCGCGGCTTTCTGAAATTAGGCTTCGTGGAAGATATGTGGTTAGGGGTAGTGATTTGATTTGAGCGGGCGCGGACTGATTAAAAATGTTATATTTGTATATCTTGGCTGGAAAATAATGCTTATGGCACTCACTAAATCTATTGATATTGGTAATCTTTTTCTTTTCGGACTGATAATTTTTTTATGGTCGTTATGGTGGCTTTTAGAGATGATTGGGATAATTCCTAAGATGGGTTGAATTGTGGTGTGTGAGTGATGTTATGGTTCTAAAAAATGATTATTCTGTGAAAGCACTTATTTAATATAATGACACGTTCCTTGTCCTTAAGAAAGAAGAGTTTGACTGCGGTGAATATGACATTCCAGGTGGTTATAATAAAAATGCTGAAAAGACTGATTATATTGTACTAAAAAGATAAGTATTAGGAGGGATATCTTTAGATATTGAGATAATAATGTAGTTGAATGATTGGTCATTTAATCTTGCTTTCAAGGGAATATATATTAAAGGAAAGATATATTTTTGCAGGGCTTTTTCAGATAAGGTCATCTTGAGTGATGAGCACATATCTTATAGATGGGAATCAAGAAGTGAATTAGAGTCTCTTGAGAATCCTTTATAGCTTAAGGGCACGGTTTTTAAATGTTGAGGGTATATATTTAATTAATAGTACAAAACATATTAAGGATTTAGGTAAAATAAAAGTTGGTATTATGGGATTTTTAAAAAAATTAGTAGGTAAGAAAGAGATTATTTTAGATAAACCTAACATTCATAAGAAAATAGAGATTGATTTCTTTGAGGCTCGCGAATGGTTTGAAAATGAGATATCAGGATTTCTTAATATTGTAAATAATGATGCTCAAGGGTTTGTCAGTCAGATAATAGGCCTTTCTGAAAAGATTAGTGAAAATCTTGATGCATTGGATAAAGCAGAATCATCAGAAGAAATTGGGTACAGGATGCGTAATTTTGCGTATGATAACAAGAAATCATTTGTAAATAAAGTAAGGACATTTAATGCTAGGATTATATTTTCTGACGCTAAAGATACGATTGGTTTCTATGATTTTTGTAGTATGATTATTAGTGATATAAACAAGATGACACGAGATACTGCAAAAAATATACATCTTGCTAAAATGCTGTTTGCCCAAGAGATAAAACGGATTACATTAGGCTTAAATGATATGGTAGATATTGCGTGTGAGTCGCAGAAAAGACTTAGCAAACATAAGGATAAATTAGATAGTATTGTTGAAATCAGAGATAAGTTGTGTGAGATTGAAAGTCTTTCGGAGATGCAGATAAGTGAAAAGCTTATGCTTGAGCAAAAAAGACGTTATATTGAAAAAGTACAAAATGAAAAAAATAGAGCGTCCCAGACATTACAGAGATTAGAGAATTGTGAGGGTGCATGCAAATTAAAACAGATTATTGAGCAAAAAAAAGAGTTAAATGATGAGATAATTAAAATCAGGAGTGATGTATTTCAGGAATTTTCACCTATTTCAAAGGTCTTGAAAAAATATGAAAGGATAGCTTCTGGATTGAGCTATGATGAGGAACAAATACTTGCAACTTATATTGAGTCGCCATTTAAGGCTATATTTATTGACACAGAATTTAAAACGTTTTTAAAAATTATTGAAAATATAGAGAGGCTTATCGATTCAGGTAAGATTGAATTGAACGGTAAGCAGAAACAGAAAGTATCGGCACGATTAACCAAGCTTAAAAATACTTCTAGTTTTGGTAAATTCGCAATTGATTATAATCGGTTGCAAGAGCATCTGATAACTCTGGATAAGTTGTGTGAGTCCATAAAGATAAATGATGAGATTGAAATAGCAAGACATAATTTAAAGGATATTGAGATTAAGATTAAAAGCTATGAACTGGATGTTTATAGGATTGAAAAAGAGTTGCATGTTGCTGATAATAATGTGCATGTAAAGATTGGAGAGATGGAAACATTATTGAGCAAAATGTTTGATAAAGTTGTGGTTGTTAAGGGTTTTTAGGATATTATACCTATGATTCTTAATGAGTAGTTATATTTTTGATAATTTATAAAGATTATAACTCAAGTTTGACAGTTTGTTAACTATTTCATTCAGAATATTTATTTGGCAGTTGGCTATTTTTAGTACATTTACTTCAATTTTTCATGTAATTTCTTGATTTTTTATTGTATTGACCGCAATAAAAAAGCTTGAAATCCACAAAAGACTTAAAAATTTCTTGATTTTTGACTAAAAATAAGTTCAATTCAGGATAAAAATAAGGAGAAATGTCTATTTGTTTCATAATTTTTGTAAATTTTAACCCAACTGTCAAATTCATTTGTCTAATTTTTGTGAATTTTCTTAATTTTTATTCTAGATTAAATCTGAATTTCAATATAGATCAAACTATAATACTATATTTTGATTTATGAATACAAACTGTCAAATGAGGTATTAAAAAATAGGTGAAAAAACATAAAAAACGCAATCAATTAACATACTAATATATGTCAAATTCAGGTATTAAAAAAACGCAAAAAAAACAAAAAGTCCGAAATGTCAAAGTTGGGTTTTTGAAAATGAGTGGTTATATGTTTTGTTCTAACTAATCTGTTTCATCTAAAATTCAATTTTCAGCTCTAGTTTTTAAAATAGAAGTAATTTCAGTTGCGAGTTTGTTTTCGTTTAAGAATTTATTAATTTTTAACAATGCCTTCGTCAAACAATTTCTGAAATTTTTTGTTTATTTTTTCTTCTTCTGCACCATTATAGAGGATAGTATATTCATTATCATTTTCAGCAACTTGTATTGCTTCTGAAATATCCTCTGTGGATTCACAACGAGCATATACAAACTTACCAAAGGAAATACCAAATGCCGTTAAGTCTTTTATTTTTGGTAAATACTTCTCCTTGATATCGTTTATGCTTGTCCAAAGGTAAAGTCTGTTTATTTTGCCTTTCAATATACGTTGGTGGGTAATAAATCCTAAGCTATCTATTTTCTTGATAATCTTATTAAAAATTGTGGATGAATCCTTGTAAGCATTTCCTGCTAAATGTAGGTTAACCTTTTTATAATCGTGCTGTTCGGCAAGATCTAAACACGTAGATAGTTTTTGTGAGACGGGTGTTGTATTCAGAATGTTAATGCTTGGTGCATAGGTTAAATATTTTCGGGATATGACAATGTTAATTATTTATACAAACATTTAAAAAGATATTTTTAGATGTAAATGATAAGATGACCGGAACAGTGAGGTTTTTACTTGCGCTTGTCCGGGTCGGTAAGTGATTTAAATGGCACGAATGCATTCTAGAAAAGGCGGTAAATCAGGTAGTACAAAACCTGCAGACCAGACTGTCCCTAAATGGGTAGATTATAAGAAAGGCGAAGTTGAAAAACTTATTGTCAAACTTGGTAAACAGGATATGAATTCTGCTGTTATCGGAACTATTCTTCGTGACAGATATGGTATTCCTGCAGTAGACAAGATTGTAGGTAAAAAAATATCCAAAATTCTTATTGATAATGAGATTACACATAAGTATCCTGAAGATATGCTTAATCTTATGAGAAGAGCTGTTGTCTTGGGAAGACACATGGATTCAAATAAGAAAGATGTCCATTCCAAAAGAGGACTGGAACTTATACAATCCAAGATTAGACGTCTAGGTAAATATTATATTAAGAATAAAAGACTTCCTGCAGACTGGAAATATAATCCTCAGACTGCAAAAATTGAGGTGCAATAAATCTTTTTTAAGATTTTTGCATTTCTTTTTTTATTTCTTTTTTTGTGATTAGATGGATCTAAAAAAGTTGGAGCTTTTGGCTGAAAAAGTTTCGGAACCTTTAAAGAATGAAACAGGTAAGATACACGCAGTGTCGCATTTTGATGCTGATGGCATCTGCGCGGGGTCAATTGCATATCAAGCGCTTAAAGCTCTCGGCAAAGATTTTGATATAGAGTTTATCAAACAGCTCGAAGAGGATGAACTCAAGCGCATATCTCTTGTCGAGGCGGACCTTTTCCTGTTTACTGATTTAGGTAGCGGACAGCTGGACAATATCCAAAGGTATCTTCCAGGCAAGACAATTGTCATTGCTGACCACCATGAACCTCAAGGTGAAGAGTGGGACAAGTTATATCATCTTAATTGTCATCTTGCCGGAATTGATGGCAAAGATGAAGTCAGTGGTGCAGGTGTCACCTACATATTGATGAAACACCTGACTAAAGAGATATGCCCTTATGTGTATCTTACTCTTGTGGGCGCTGCAGGTGATGTGCAGAAGAATAATGGGGAATTTAAATCTGTCAATAATGAACTTTTGAGTGAGGCAGTCTCTCTGGACGCCATAACTATTAAGAAAGGACTGCGGCTTTTCGGTAGGTCTACAAGGCCCATTCATATGGCTTTGCGATATTCAAATGAGATTGACCTTCCGTTTTCAGATGATGAAAGCAAATGCATTGCGTTTCTTTCAAATCTTGGTATTCCTATAATGAAAAATAATAATGACTGGGTCACTTTAGCAGACTTGACAGATGAACAGGAAAAAAAGCTTGCAACAGCGATTATCTTAAATTCTGGCATTACGTCCAATTGCAATAATATTGTCGGTAACGTGTTTATAATCCCTACAAAACATGAGCTTCGTGAGTTTGCTACAATGCTAAATTCCTGCGGGCGCATGGGCAGTTCAATGGAAGGACTCAAGCTTTGTCTTGGCATGATTGACAGCATTGATCACATACAGAAAAAGTATAAGCGAAAGATTGCTACCTATCTTGGTTTTGTGAAAAATAAACCTGAGATGCTAAGGACTACGGAGAATGCATCATATCTTGTTGCAGGTGATGCGATTGAAGATAATTTTATAGGTACTATCATTTCAATATTGGCTAATTCATATATTGATTCAAAAATATGTTTTGGGTTAGCAAATAGTGTAAATGGTATAAAGGTATCAGGTCGCGCTGATAAGTCTC
The DNA here is from genome assembly GCA_019429125.1 of Nanobdellati archaeon. Taxonomy (GTDB): domain Archaea; phylum EX4484-52; class EX4484-52; order EX4484-52; family GLR71; genus GLR71. Next base: position 42,825 of record JAHYJO010000004.1, read on the forward strand.
TTGAGGGCAAAGTTAACCTTAAAGAGATTGTAAGTAATGCGGTCGAAGTCACTGGAGGAGAGGGTGGAGGTCATTCATTGGCATCCGGAGCTAAGTTGCCACCCGGTGTTGCTGATGCGTTCATTGCTGAAATCGAGAAACAATTATCTGAGATAGGACCGTTTTAGGACTGGTAATGTTTTTGGTAATTGCAGTAAAAGACGCAACAACAAAAAAACAAAAAAGGTTTATAAAGATTTATGGTAAACTATAGGCATTATTTTGTGTTTATAAGAAATAATTATGGTGAAACAATGGCACGAAAAACAACAGGTGTAAAGAAAAAGAAGCAGAAGACATGGTACTCTATAGTGTCTCCAAAACAGTTCGGAGAGAAAGAGGTAGCTACAACTTTAGCTATTGACAGCAAGAATATTATAGGTAGGAAAGTTAATTTGCCACTTAGTGATATTACTGGTGATTTCAAGCATTTCCATACTACAGTTACTCTTAAGATTAATGATGTCAAAGACCTTAAAGCTCATACTGAATATAATGGTCAGAGTCTGATTAGTGATAAGATTGCAAGAATGGTTAACCGATGGAAATCCAGAATTGATGCCGTTTCTGATATCGATACAAAAGATGAGCACAAGCTTCGTATAAAGACAATAATCATTACACGAAAACGGGTTAATACTAGTATCAAATCGGAAATCAGAAAAGCGGTTCTTATAGAGACTGGAAAGTATTGTGAAGGTCACGATATGGAAACAATTGTATCTGATATCTTTGCAAATAAGTTACAGAAGGCATTGTTCCACGCAACTAAAAATATCTATCCTCTACAGTCTATTGAGATTAGAAAGACCGAAGTTCTTAAGTAATTTTTTCTTTTTAAATTTTTTTTATATAATTTTTATTTTTAATGTTTAATAATCTATTTATATCGCTGAATAGAATATAATTGTAGATTAAGATGTCATTCTCACATTCTAAAGACAAAGATATGATGATAGCTTTAAGGCTGTTTCAGATGATGCTTGGTGCAGGAGCAAGTATTGAAGAAGCTATGAAGTCTGTAGCGGATTCGGGATTAGGATCTGTGTCTAAATCTTTTTCTAGTATTATTAAACAATCAATTTCTAGTAGTGATATAAGTTCTGAAATAAAGAAAGAGATAAGTCATGTACATTTTTCTCCGCTTAAAAAATTACTTTTAATACTTGATATGGGTATTTCATCAGGGGGTTCTTGTGGGGACAGTTTGTTGAATCTTGCAAACATGCTCGATGAAGAAGAAAAGATTAAAAGGAAGAGTTTCTTGAAAAAGATTGCACTGGCATCTGATATGTTGACATATGTGTCTATGTTTTCAGTAGTAGTCATCATTTTTTATCTTATGAGTGATATGATGCAGTATGGTCCATATTCAATAATTATTATAAGTTATGAAATGGTACGTTCAATGCTTATGTTTTCGGTTTTTGCATATATTTTAATTATATTGTATATAAAAATAATAGAAGGAGTTAGATAGTATGATTTTTGAATATGTATTTATTGGTTCTTTATTTTTGTATGTCATACAATCTTATGTATTAACGGGGAAAAAGAATTATGATAAATCTGTCTTTGAAAGTGCGGAGATTTTATCTCACAAACTTCGTGATGGTTTGTCAATTGAATCGTCAATTGAATTTATATCAAAGTCTGACCTTAAATGTAGAGGTTTGTTTGAAAGTATTTTAGGGAGGATGGAAAGAGGAGATAATTTATCTATTTCATCTGATTATATTGCTAAAAAATATGGTAATTGTCCTTCAGGATATCTTGCAAAAATTATAGGGTGTGCAAGTAAATATAATCAGAATATATCTGAAATATTTATTGAGTTTTTCAATGATATGAAATCTGCATACATGATTGTTGAAGAAAGAAAAAAAGAGTTGGTGACTCAGAGTTTTATAGTATTTCTTATAGGTTGTGTGATGGTACCATCTGCAATAGTTATGATGTCATCTATGTTTAATATTGAGATTGCATTTTTTATAATCGTGTTTTTGCTGGTACAGTCTTATTTTACATCTGTTGCAAGTGTAGTTGTGGGTGGTGAATTCTCTGACATGATATTTATGGTTCCTCTTGGGATGTCAATTACAATACTTATTATAAAATATGGTTTGGGTGGTGGTGGGTTATAGGAGAAATTATTGTTTCTGATCTTGGTAATGCTCTCGTTTATAGACGTTCGGACTGCGTGATGTTATATAATCTTAAAGAGATAGTTTCTGAAGGCGATTTATGCGTACTTTCTGGTTTTTTTACAGATGATAATATTGAAGAGATAATGCATGATGGTGTTTTGGGTTGTGTCAAGATATATCATGCACAATTTGGGATGTGTGAGACAAATGTACAGCTTTCATCAGAAGCTGTGGATCAAATAATCAATAATGTGGTGGCTTTTAACGGAAAAGTCTTATCATCTTCAATGCCTTTATTTGATGGGATACTTTTTGATGGGAGTAGGATAAATATAGTTTTAGCGCCTATTGCGGTCAATGGTCCTGCGATAACTATTAGGAAATTTAAAAAACAGGTGATGACAGCAGGTGATCTTGTTAATTCTGGTGTGATGAATTCTGAAGTATGCGCATTTCTATGGTGCTGTCTTGACGGTCTTTCACATAAGCCTGCAAATATACTTTTTTCTGGGGGGACATCATCTGGAAAGACTACACTGCTTAATGCTGTCTCTATGTTTATACCTTCAAGGGCGCGTATAGTGACAATTGAGGATACACCCGAGTTACGGTTGCCTTTTTCTAATATCGTGCGGCTTGAGACGTCTTTTGAGCCTTTAATTGATATGGATATGTTACTTAGGAATACGTTGAGGATGAGGCCGGACAGGATTATTGTCGGGGAGGTTCGTGGTCCTGAATGTAAGTCGCTTTTCACTGCGATGAACACGGGTCATGAGGGTTGTATGGGAACAATACATGCAAATGATGCGCGTGAGACTATTGAGAAAGTTGTTAATCCACCGATGGAGGTGCCACCTGTGATGTTGAAAGCACTTGATTTAATTGTAATGGTTTCTAGAAAAAATATTGGTGGCACGATAATCCGTGTGATAACTGAGATTAGTGAGATGGGGGGGGTTGAGAATGGTGTTCCTCGGTTAAATACTATCTATACGTTTGATCCAAATAAGGGTGAGTTGAGGCGTACTGGGGTTCCTAGTAAAATTAGGACAAAGATTGCTGATGCGTGCGGTATGGCTCCTGCTGATTTTGATAAGATATTGAGGGAGCGTACAGGCGTGATTGATAACCTTTGCAGGTTAAGACTTGATGTTTCAGGGTTTAAGAAGGCAGTTGATGAAGGGAATGGGATTTAGTTATTTTATATAATTAATAATTACTGAATATTTGTCGTTGTCTATTATGAAATATGATTGGGGTGGGGCGAAGTTTGGTACGAGTTCTCTTAATTTTTTGAGTGGTATAGGATTGTTTAACATTTGTATTTCTTTTATTGGTAGTGCATAACAGGTCTTTGAGCCTTTGAAATAATCTTTTATTGCTTTGTCGTTGCTGAAATTGTGTGTTTGTCTTAAGGCAAGCATATCATCTATAGTTCCTTTAATGGGTGGGCCGAATTTGATAATTGTGGTAACTTTTTTTATTGGGCTTGAGACATAAATCAAAGAATAAAAGTCATGGTCAACTTTTAAGAATCTGCGCCTGAACTCGTGCAGTTTGATCTTGTCTTCTATTGCATTCATGTATTGTTCTTTGAGGCTTAGCATGAATTCTATCTGCATCTGTTAACATTCTCCAGATAAATAAGAGGATACAAGAGGGTTTTTACAGGCGGCGCATGAGTTTGAGAAAGTCTCTTTTATTGAGTCACAAGGCGTGGTAATGCATTGTATGTTGACTGTTGCGCACACAGGATCGTAGAGTGTGATACACATATCTACATTTCTTTGGTCATCTGTGCATTTAACTGATATATCTTCTATATATGTGATACCGTCTGCGTTGCATTTTCGTGGGTAGCTTTCCATGATTGGGTTGCCGGCGGCTGCGCAAGTTTCAAAAGAATATATCTTGTCAAATGTTATGTCGCCTATTGGGCATATTTCTGAGTCTGTGTTTTCTGTTTCGCAGTCGTTTTGTATATATTGATTGTTGTTTTGTTCTAAAATTATGAATGCGGTTGCTGTTATTAGAAGTAATGAGATTATGATTAGTGTCTTTTTTATTTTGGCTTTCATGTTAATATTTAGAGGATTTAGTTTTTATATTTAGGGGTTTTGTGTTTATTAGAATGGAATATTTTTATTCTGTTTTTTTCGTAGGAACAGTTGACTTCTTTGATATAGGAATAACTTTCTTCTTTGCCGGGAACTTCTTGACATTGTCTTTGCCGTCTAGGCGCTCGGTATATTTGCATTTAGGGTATCCACTGCATCCTAAGAACTTTCCGTAGATGCTACTTCTAAGTATCAGTTTGGATTTGCATTTAGGGCAGTTCTTGACAAGTGTGCCGTTCTCAATTTCTTTAACTTCTTCGGTTGAGCCTGCGTTTTCAATCTTTTTTGATGGGCATTTTGGGTTGATGCACAATTGTTGTGGTTTCTTGCCTTTATTGACTATGCTGATTAACGGGAAACTGCACTGCTCGCATTCTTTCTTTAGGCTTTTTATCATGCCATTTTTTGGAAGTGAATATGTGGCTTTGCAGTCTGGGTATTTGTCGCAGGCAATGAACCTGCCAAACTTAGACCTTTTCATCATAAGTGTGCCGTCACTGCAGACTTTACAGGGGCCGATAGTGCTTTCCTCGTTCTGTGTCTCTCTTGTCGCTTTTACAAGTGAGAGACCAATCTCTTTTTCGTGCTCTTTGTATTTTTTTAGGATGCCTGTGAGTTCTTTTTCTGCCTTGTTTATAATATTTTCGCTTAATTCTTTTTCGTGTTCTATGTCATCCATGTGCTGTTCGAAAGTTCGTGTTAACTCCTCTGAGATTATCTCAGGACAGTATTTTTCTAGCGTGTCAATAACTGTTAGGCCAAGGTCTGTGACTTCAATACGTTTTTCCATCAGGTAGTCTCTCTTGTAAAGATTGTTGATGATTTCTGCGCGTGTGGCTTTTGTGCCTAAGTTTCTTTTTTCTAATTCTTTTATGATGGATGACTCGTTGTATCTGTTTGGTGGTTTTGTCTCTCTGTTTAAAAGCGTAATCTTTTTGTTTGTTACAGTCTCGCCGTTTGTCATTTGTGGCAGTGTGACTTCTTCAAGTTTGACATATGGTTCGTAAAGGTCAAACCAACCATTTTCTATTGTTCTTTTTCCTTCGGTCTGGAATTTGTGGGTGTTGACGTCAAGGACTATCTTTGAGGATTGGCGCGTGGCAGGAGTTCCGAAAGTTGCAAAGAATCTTTTGACAATTAAGTCGTATATCTTCTTGTCACGGCCGATAAGACCTTTTGGTATTTCGCCTGTAGGGTGTATTGGTGGGTGTGCGTCGTCTGTCTTTGTACCGTTGTTAGGTACTAATTTTGGCAGCGCTAAAAGATGTTTTGCTTTGTTTGTGTATTCTGTGTTTTTTGATAGTTTTTCAAGTATTTCTCTGAAACATAGTTTTGGGTCTAATATCTGTGAGCTTGTCCTTGGGTATGATATGACTGCCATCTCATAAAGTTTTTGGGCAATAGCTTGTGTGTCTCTTGGGACTATGCTGAACAGTTTGTGAGCTTCAACTTGTAAGTCTGTAAGGTTGAATGGGGTAGGTGGTTTTTGTTTGTAATTTTTGTTAATTTGCTCTATTACTTTTGCGTCTTTTCCAGTCGTTTCTGAGACTATCTTTTCTCCATCTTTTTTGTCAAGTATTTTGTCGTTTTCATATAATGCCTTGAATTGTGGTGTGTCCATCTCAATTTGCCAGAATGGTGTGGATATGAATGCCTGGATTTCTCTTTCTCTTTTTGCAAGGAATGCGAGTGCTGGGCCCTGGACACGACCTGCGCTTAATACTTTGTAGGTTCCTGCTGTCTTGACTGCTATTGTTAGTGCGCGCGAGATGTTTATACCAAAATAGAAGTCGAGCGTGTGTCTTGTTACACCTGCGTTTGCAAGACCGAAGTTTATGTGTGGTTTTGCGTTGTCGTAAGCGTTAATAAGATCTTGTTTTGTTAGTGTGGAAAACTCCATCCGTTTTGCGTCTGTGGTTTTGCAGATGTTTTTTAGAATTGTGTAGGCTATTGTCTCTCCCTCTATATCAAGGTCGGTCGCCACTATAAATTTGTCTGCATCTTTTGATAATTTGTTTAGCATGTCATAATATTTTTTTGCGTATCCTGCATTTTTTGATATTTTAAATGTCGGTTGCCATTCAGTGTCAAATACTGGGTATGTCCAGCTTTTGCTTTTTTGCGCTAGTCCGAAAAGGTGACCCACTGCGGGCGCAACAAGTATTTTTTCGCCTTTTCTCTCAATCTCCATGTAGCTGACGTCGCCTGCTTTTAAGATTTTGACACCTTTTTCTGCTATGGCTTCGGCTATCTTTCGTGCAGCGGATGGTTTTTCTGAAATTATTAGCGAGTAAGACATTAATATGGATTGATGTCTGGTGTTTTTATATGTTTTTGGGTTTTTTGGGATTTTTTGTTAGTGAAAAAAAGGAGCATTAGAAAAGTGGGGTTATTTTATTGAATATTTAGGATATAAATATTTAGAATCCAAAATATGTTTATATGCGCTTTAGTTTTTTCTATTTTTTAAGAACATTTGAGAGAAATATCATATGTTTGTTGTAACGTAACAGGTCAAATTTTTGGGTAGGAGGGTTATATCATTTTATATTTTTTTTGTTTTATGTGTAGGTAATGTTTATATTGATTTGGCGTTGTTTTTATAGTATGAAAATTATCATTGAGACGCCTAAATATTCTTTCTTTAAGTATGCTGAAGTTGGGTCTGGTGCATTTAGGAAAGTCATGTTCTCGCCGATTCCTACAATATTTAATTATGGTTTTATTTCTGGCACCAAAGCGCAAGATGGCATGGAGCAGGATGTCGTAGTTATCGGGCCAATGATGCGCCAAGGTACAATCATTGAGATGGAGGATAATAAGAAGTTTGATGGAGTGGTACATTTCGTTGATGATTCTAAAGTTGATGATAAGATGATTGTATATGTTAGTGGGTTTAAGAGTAAGTATGTCTTATCGTTGTATTTTAGAATGTATGCGCTTTATAAGAGGTTTTTGTATCTCGTGTTAAAAAGAAAGATTTCAAAGTGTAGGTTTGAAGGGATTGAGTGAAATTTGTAAATTTATTGTCTTTAATCAAAATACCTCTTAAACATATAAAATTAATTCTTTTAATCTTAATCATGGAAGACACAATCATAATTGATGGCGCGCACGGTGAAGGTGGAGGACAAGTAATAAGAACTTCTGTGGCGCTATCTGCGCTGACACAAAGATCTGTCAAGATTAATAACATTCGCGCAAATAGATGCATACCCGGGCTTCGTGCGCAACACGTGTCTGGAATTATTGCAGTTGCAAAATTGTGTGGCGCTGAAACAAAAGATGTTATTATTGGTTCTAAAGCTGTTGAATTCAATCCTAAAATGATTGAGACCAAACATATTGATGTGGATATTGCAACGGCAGGATCAATTGGTCTTGTGCTTCAGGCGTTACTTATTCCTACAATGCATGTAAAAGATAAGATTAAAATTAATATCAATGGTGGCGCAGTATTTGGTAAATGGTCACCGCCACTTCTTTATACTAAACATGTACTTTTTCCTATTCTTTCTAAGATGGGCTATCGCGTGGATATGGATATTGTGAAATATGGATATTATCCTAAAGGTGGGTCAGAAGTCAAGGTTGTTGTGCATCCTGTAAAAGAATTGAAAGCGCTTAATCTTTCTTCTCGTGGTAAGTTGATTAAGATTTCAGGGATTGCGCATTCGTCATCAGCATTGAAAAAAGGTAAGGTGTCTGAACGTGAAGTAATGTCTGCTGAAAGGTTTTTGTCTAAAAAGTATGATGTTCCAATTAGCATAGATATATGTTATTCTGAAACCGAATCACCGGGAACGTCAATTGTTATTTGGGCGGAATTTGAAAATACTGTACTTGGAGCTGATGAGTTGGGTCACGTTGGTGTGCGCGCTGAAATTGTCGGGCAGAGGGCGGCTGAGAAATTATCAGGGTTTATTGAATCTGGCGCGACAGTTGACGAATATATGGGTGACCAGTTGCCACCGTATGTGGCTTTTGCTAAAGGTCGGTCGTGTTATAGTGTGTCTGCTTTGACAGGGCACGTGAAGACTAATATTGATATTGTTGGTAAATTTTCTGAGAGGAAATTTGAGTTTTTAGAGAAGGACGGAAATGTAATAATTTCTGTTAAATGAAGATTAGATTAATAAATTATAGAGGCCTGTTATATTGTATGTGTCATCAGGCATGTTTTTTAATGTTGATGCAGATTATTGTGTTTAAGGATGTATTATAAAATAAGTGATTTTGTATGGATGTAGATGAAAAAATTGATGTTATCAAGAGTTTTGCGGAAGAGATAATTAAAGAAGATGAGCTTCGCGAATTGTTTAAGACAAAGAAAAATATAGTTGCTTATGATGGGTTTGAACCGTCAGGGCAGATCCATATTGCGCAGGGGTTACTTCGCGCGATAACTGTAAATAAACTGACATCTTGCGGCGTCCATTTCAAGTTCTGGGTGGCGGACTGGTTTGCAATGCTTAACAATAAGTATGATGGTGATCTTGAGAAGATAAAAATTGTCGGTGAATATTTTATTGAAGTCTGGAAAGCAAGCGGTCTTGATATGAAAAATGTAGAGTTCGTGTGGACTTCTGAATACATAAATAAGCATCCTGAATATTGGGTCACAGTTCTCAAACTGTCTATGAATTCAACTGTTCAGAGAGTGTTGAGATGCGGGCAGATTATGGGGCGAGAAGACAGCGTGAGCAATCCGTCTGCGCAGATACTGTATCCTTTGATGCAGGCAGCTGACATTCATCACCTAGGTGCTGATATTGCGCAGTTAGGGCTTGACCAGAGAAAGGTTAATATGCTTGCAAGGGATATATTTCCAAAAATTGGACTTAAAGCACCGATTGCGATTCATCATCACATGCTTTTAGGGCTGCAGTTCAAGGAATCGGATCTTGAAGGTGTTGATAGAAAGATTTATATGAAAATGTCAAAATCAAAACCCGAGACTGCAATATTTATGACTGATTCGGTTGCTGATGTCAAGTCTAAATTCAATAAAGCATATTGTCCTGAAGGTCAAGAAGAAGATAATCCTGTGCTTGAGTATGCAAGATATATTCTTTTTGAGAAGTTTGATAAGCTTTTGATTGAAAGGCCTGAGAAATTCGGGGGCAATCTTGAGATTAAAAGTTATGGGGAACTTAAAGAACTTTATGTTGCAAAAAAAATACATCCTTTAGATCTTAAGCTGACTGTCGCTAAATACATAAATGAATTGCTTGAACCAATTAGAAGTCATTTTGAGACAGATACGCGCGCCAAGATGCTTAAAGAAAAAGTGGAAAGCTTTACGGTGACAAGGTAGGTTTTGTGTTTTATTTCTTTTTGGGTTTAATACATAGCAATGTTCTAGTCAATATGTGTGTTAATTTATCGTTTGGAATTGTTGCTAATTTAAATAAGTTTTGGTGACGTTTTCTTGTGTTTTGAAATATTATAGTTTAATATTTATTTATTTATTTATTTATTTATTTATTTATTTATTTATTTATTTATTTATTTATTGTACTTGTTTAGCTAAATTTTGTCCTACTTGCTTACGATTTTTTTGATAGGGTCATTATTTGTTGAAATATTTTTAAGTTATAATTTTCTACGTTACTTGCGGGCTATCGATTTTACAAAAAAGGAGTAAATATTTTTTAACAAAAATTAACTACACATTTTCAAGCTGTAGCTATTGATTTTATAAAAAGTATAATGTATGTAAGTTACATCATAATGGTCATAGCATGCCGATTATTTTTTTGCTAAACAAGTACTATTTATTTATTTGATTATGTGGATATGGATATATATTTAATGGTGTGTGATATTTATTATGGTTGGAACCGTTGAGACTACTATTGAAAGCATATTTGTAGAAGGTTTTGACATATATAAAAAACATTATGTGATATTTATTATTGCTACTCTTATTGCGTTTATTGGTTCTATGTTTATCATAACTTCTGTGCCTTTGTTTTTTGGCCTTTATGTGATGGCTGTAAAAGTGATTAAGGGTAAAACTGTTGAAGTGGGAGATGTGTTTAAGGGTTTTGATTATTTTTTTAGGAGTTGGGCGCTTTTTATATTTACTGGAGTATTAGTTATTTTTGGTCTTATATTATTTGTTATACCTGGGCTTTTTTTGATTGTAATGTTTCAGTATGCGGTGCCTATTGCAATTTCTGAAAATCTTGGCGCGTTCGATGCATTGAAAAGAAGTTATTCTTTGGCGCGCGATAATCTATGGTTTTCAGTAGGATTATGGATTGTACTTTGGATAATCAATTCAGTCGGTGGGTCTTTGGGACCTGCATGCCTAATAACTGTCCCATTTACATTTATCTGTTTGTCTATAGCTACATCAAAATTATCTAAATCGTATAAAATTAAGGATTGATATCTGTCTCTATCTTTTTTTCTATCTTTTTTTAATTTAAATTAATTATATATATAAGTCAAAGTCTAAGTTATGTATATATTATGTTTGGATATGCGATGTTTTTGTATGGAGATGCGCAATATAATCTATAAAAATTATGTGGTGTTTCTTTGATAGACAATTTACTTTTTGATATTGCTTTTGCAATAATTTCCGGAACTATGATTGCTTACATCATGAAGATGTTTAAGCAACCGCTTATCTTGGGATATATAATTGCAGGCATGATTATCGGACCTTTGGGTTTCGGATGGATTGCAAACAGTGATACTGTAATGCTTCTTTCTGAGTTAGGTGTGGCTTTCCTTCTTTTTATAATTGGTATGGAACTTGATTTCCGTAGGCTTGCTAATGTGGGAGCATTTGTGACATATGGTGGATTGTTTCAGATAATAACTACATTTATGTTTGCATATTTTATGTCGCTTTTATTAGGATTTAGTGCGGTGACATCACTTTATATGGGTCTGATACTTACTTTCAGCAGTACTATGATTGTTATAAAATTATTGTCGGATAATGGTAAGATTGATACACTTCCAGGACGGATGATGCTTGGTATTTTGATAATTCAGGACATTGTTGTCATACTTGCTTTGTCAATTGTGGTCAGTATGACGGCAGGCGGTGACATATCATCACTTGTATTCACATTGTTCAATGGTTTTGGGTTGGTGACTCTTGCATTGATATTTAAGAAATTTATAAGTCCGTACATATTGAAATTTGCGTCATCATCACCTGAACTACTTTTCATGACTGCAGTATCTGTCTGTTTTACATTTGTGGGTGCAGCAAGCTATATAGGGTTTCCGATTGCAATAGGTGCATTTCTTGCAGGTATAAGTCTTACTGCATATCCTTACGATCTTGAGATTGCGGGACGGGTAAGCTCGCTTCGTGATTTCTTTGCAACATTGTTTTTTGTTTCTCTCGGCCTGCAGATAGTGTCTTTCAATTTCGTTGAATATCTGGCACCGCTTATAATGTTCACAGCATTTGTATTGTTCATAAAACCGCTCATAGTCTTAATTATTGGGAAGGCATTTGGGTATGAGTTGCGTACAGCATTTCTTGCTGCGTTGGGGCTTGCACAGATAAGTGAGTTCTCTCTCATAATTGTAACAATTGGCGTTACAAGCGGGCTAATTCCTCTTGAGATATTTTCAATCACTGCCATACTTGCGATAATTACAATGGCGTCAACAGGGTATTATATAAAATATTCAGATAAGATTTTTGATTTGTTTTCTCATTACCTTTTGATATTTGAATTTTTTGATAGGTTTTCTAAAAATAAAAATCTTGACAAGGAACAAAAAGTAGTTCATCACAGGAATCATATTGTTCTTGTGGGGTGTCATCTTTTGGGGGATGGCATATTGACCGAGCTTAAGAAGATGAAACGCCATGTTATTGTTCTTGATTACAATCCAGAAATAATAAAGAGGCTTTTAGAAGATGAGATGGTTGCATATTATGGAGATGTTAGGCACAGGGAAGTTTTGGAAAAGCTTGATATTGAGCATGCAAGCCTTGTGATATCAACCATACCAGACCGTGAGGATAATATGTTTTTGCTAAATGAGGTTAAGATACGAAATCCTAAATGCATAGTGTTTGTTACTGCAAATAATATTGAGGATGCGCTTGTGTCTTATGACAATGGTGTGGATTATGTCATATTGCCGAAACTGTTAGGGTCGGAGAGAGTCAATGAGCATATAGATGACATACTTACAAATCCTGACGGAATACAGAGATACATTGCACGGTTGCGAAGAAAATATATACTTACTCTTGAGACGCAGCTTGAAAGGAAAATACTTAATGAATATGAACCAAGATACCTTAAGCATCTGCAGAAAAAGTTTAATTTTGGCATTTTAAATAATGCAGATAGAGGATGATGATACTGATGGTTTATATTAATAAATTATATTGATAGTTGATGCTAAAATTTATGAAGTTTTGTAGGTATTATATGTTTAGGTGTGTTTTATATGTTCTCAAAAAATAAAGTAAGTGATAAAGATAAGGAATTAATGCAGTTGAGTGATAGGTTAAATAATATGGATGTTGAAGTGTCCGAAATCAAAAACATTGCTTATCGTCTTGATGGTGATCTTACGCAGTCAGTCAGTATATTGAATGAGGATATCAAAAATATTAAAAGCATGCTTGGGTTACTTAAGAGTAAGTCCGATGAATTTGATGGCGCAATACGCGAAACTATAAAGGCAGAATCTGATGAGATTTCAAAATTTAGAGTGACTAATGGTTCTGTGTCTGAATTTAGGGGCGAGCTTGAAAAATTCTCTGAGATTATAAAGACTATGCAGGATGATATTTCTCGGTTGGATAAGAAAGAAGTTACAATACAATATGATTCCGGATTTGAAACTCTCAGGGCTGATTTTGAGAATTTTAAAAAGATTGCATTGACTGTTGAGGATAAGATTTGAGATATTAAGGTATGTTTTTTATTTTTAAGTTATTGAGGTCTGCGTTTTTTATAAAAATATCCACTTCTTTAAAAAGATACGTTACAATAATTAAGTCTTATGGAAGATCAGACAGATTTTCGAAAGATGCCAGTTATACATCCTTACAAGCAAATACTTGACAAGGCATATAATGAGGCAAGCAATGCTAGCAAGACAGTCTCGGCGGAAAATAAAGTATTAGAAATTAGAATTAAAGAACTTAAAAGAGTTGAGACTGCGGTTGATATAATATGCAAGTATCTTAATAATATTGTTGAGAAAACACCACATGTTAATCTTATGCCACCATATTATGTTGAAATTGTTTCTATTGCTATTGATAAAGAACAGTTTAAAAAATCGTTGGGTGCTGTTCGTTGGGCGGCTGAGAAATCAAAAGAGCTTAGTACTACATACAAAAAAAAGCTTAAGGGTGCGCAACCACGTGACCTTGCAAGAATCAGGTCTGAGTATTATGGGCGTCAGTCATCTATACTTCATCAGATAAGACGGGATTTTGTATTTCTTGAGGAATGTCGTGCGTTATTGAAAAACTTGCCTAAGTTCAAAGAGATGAAGACTGTCGTCATTGTAGGATTTCCTAATGTTGGAAAGTCATCTGTGCTTAAGGCATTGACTGGAGCCGAACCTGATATACAGCCGTATCCATTTACTACCAAACATGTTAGGGTGGGTTATATTGAAAAATATGTTCAGCTTGTTGATACGCCCGGACTTCTTGACCGAACTCTTGAGAGACGAAATGAAATAGAGCTTCAGGCAGTTTTGGCGTTGAGATATTTGTCTGATATGATATTTTTTATATTTGATTCGTCTGAGACTTGCGGTTATACTATGGATGAGCAGATGTCACTTTATACAGAGATGAAAAGAGAGTTTGATGTGCCGTTTATTGTGGGATTCAATAAAGTTGATATAGTCTCATCTGCAAAAAATATTGATGTGTATCTTAAAAAAGTAAGTAAGGATCAGTTTCATTTATCCGCACTTAAAAATACAGGTTTTTCTAACTTACGCGAGTTTCTTCTTAAGGATGCATTGCCTTCAAAGAAAAAGTTTTACAAATAATCTGATTCTTATTTTATGCATAATCAATATAAATGACCTATGCCCAATTATTGTTTGACGGTGTTAATGTTGGATTTAATGTATCAGTTTGTTATTCTTGCAATTCTTATTGCTTTGTCTGCATTTTTTTCTGCATCAGAGATTGCACTATTGTCGCTTGGTAGGATAACCAGGCATAAGATGGTCAAGGAAAAAGTCAAGAATTCAAAGATAATTGCAAAACTTCTTGAAGATCCAAACAAACTTCTTATCACTATTCTTATTGGCAATAATCTTGTAAATGTTTCAGCATCTGCTCTTGCAACATCAATAGGTATTTTTCTTTTCGGGTCAGTGGGTATAGGTATTGCTGTAGGAGTAATGACATTTTTTATACTTCTTTTTGGGGAGGTATTACCTAAAAGCTATGCTGTCCACAATAAAGAAAAATTTGCTATATTTGTGGCTAAACCAATTTATTTATTGCAGAAGTTTCAATCACCATTGATATTGTTTATGTCGGCTATAATAAATAAGTTTATGGATTATTATGGTCTGACTGATAAAGACAAAATATTAGTTACTGAAGAAGTTGTCATGTCTGCTGTAACTATAGGTATGGAAGATGGTGAGATAGACCCTGAAGAGAAAGAGCTTATACATAATGTATTTGAGTTTGATGATACTGAAGTGCAAGATGTTATGGTTCCAAGAATTAATATGTGTTGCATTGAAAAATCTATTAGTCTTTTTGAGGTGCTCAAGTTTATAGATAAAACAAATTTTTCAAGGGTGCCAGTTTATGAAGATGTGCATGATAAAATTATTGGCATATTATATACAAAAGATCTTTTGAAATATGTGGGTAAAAATGTGGATAGCTTCTCCCTTAAAACTATAGTGCGGCCTGCTATTTTTGTCCCTGAAACAAAAAAGATTGATGAGCTATTGAAAGAGTTTAAGTTACAGAAAGTGCATATCGCGATGGTCGTTGATGAGTATGGTGGTATTGCAGGCCTTGTCACTTTGGAGGATCTTTTAGAGGAGCTTGTCGGTGAAATATATGATGAGACTGATGTGTCAAAGAATATGATTCGCAAAGAAGGTAAGAAAACTTTTATTGTTGACGGTGAGGCAGAGATTGATGATGTCGAACGTGTGTTGCGGGTGAAATTATTTTCTGACAATCCCGAACTGGATTATGATACTATAAGTGGTCTTGTTCTTGATGAGCTTGGAAGGGTACCAGTTGTCGGAGATATTCTTGAGCTTAATATGGTTTCTATATCTATTGAAAAGATGGACAGGCAGAAGATTATATCACTTAATATTGTTAAGAAATAATATTATCTTTTTTTGATGTCATCAGAACCCCAGATGCTCTTGCAGTCTGTGCATATATATCCACCATACATCTTTATGTGGCTAAGATATTGCATATTGTATGAGCCACATTTTGGGCATATTGGTACTTTTTCTTTTTGCATAAAGGTCTTATTGTGGCAGTAGGTTTTTATTTGTTTTGGCGTTGAATCTTTCTTGTTGGAATTGATTGGTGCTGTTAATTTTTTTCAGTTGTATTTTTTACTTGTATAAATGTATTCTTATATTATTTTTCGATTTTGTATTATTTAAAATTAGATATTTGTGGTTTTGTCAATTTTTTTAAGTGTTTATATTATTTTTGGGTTTTGTTTATATATTTTATCGCAATATAGTTATTTTGTTATTGTTATTTTTAAAACACAATGGTTGGATTGAATGTATGTACATTAGTATCTAATTTTAGATATATTTTTTATATTTATAACCTATGGGTATATATAGTACTTAGATACTATTAGGTGTATATAATAAAAAAATTATAATTTTTGAAATTTGATGATTTTTTGCCCACGGCTTAAACGGGTACTTTTTTTTCATATAATTGGTGAAAATTGTAAAATGTAGTATGTTTGTCTGAGCTTTTTTGGTGGCTTGCATGCGTTTGTTAAATTTATAGGTATTGTGTGGTGTTTGCTTATGAAAGAACTTTTAGATTATAATAATTTCTGGTTGATTTGGTTGAACTGTGCAGGGAGTGCCCAGGGTATGTCTCTGTTCAAGATACAGGAATCTTGGGATATCAAAACTAATTATCTCTACCATAAGGAACGGAGTTTAGATCAACCCTTGTTTAAAGCTATGATTGATGCAGGTTATATTAAAAGGGGTGAGAAAGGTTTTGTTGCAGAGTTTGATTGGATACCATCTTATATTTTGGATAATCATAAGCTTAAATCTAATGATTCTGGGTGGTCATTGAATGATTTTATTGTTGAAACAATTCCTGAAATACATGAATTCATAAAAAATAATAATTTGATATTATTTAATCAAACGTTTATCAAACAATTGTATATGTCTGATATCAATATACTTAAACGAGATGGTCCGACTATATTTGATGATGTAATGCTGTTTGTTTTTATTTATAATCTGATACCTTTTTGTAAACGTTATGATGCTGAAATTGTAATACGGATGTTATATACTTTTTTTTCATTCTCTTCACAAAAAGATTTTTTAAATTATTTCAAGGATCTTAATCATAAGTTATCAAAAGATGCTGTTCCAGAAATAATATCTAATGAGGGAGAACTTATAAAAATATTGTGTCCTATTGATTTGTCAAGTGATCTGTGATTTTATGGTTGAAGCATATTGTGTCAAATGTAATGCAAAAAAAAAGATAAAGAAACCGAAGTCGGTTATTTTGAAAACAGGTAGACTTGCAACTGCTGGAGTATGTCCAACTTGCGGTACTAAATTATATCGTATGGGTTCACTTGAGACTGCTTCTGTTTAATTTTTTTAGTTCTGTCTTTTTATTGGGTGGTAGCTTTGTACTAGTTAATCTTATATACCTCTCGTGCCCTAATACATCTATGCGTGTAATTTCTATAGTTTCAGGAAAAGGTGGTGTGGGTAAAACAACAACTGTTGCAAACTTAGGTATAGTCTTAGCTTCAAAATTCAAGAAAAAAGTAATTGTTATCGATTGCAATATTACAACACCGCATCTTGGTCTTTATATGGGAATTCATCAGCATCCTATTACATTGAATAATATAATCAAAGATAATTCTAAAGTGGCTGATGCTTTTTATACTCATCCGAGCGGGGTAAAAGTGATTCCTTCTTCACTCTCTTTGAAAGATCTTGATGGCCTTGATATGTTGCATCTTAAGTCTACAATTGATAAAATCAAGACAGAATATCCAGATACTGATTATATTTTGTTGGATTGTGCTCCTGGTTTTGGTCGTGAGGCAATAGCTGGTATGCGTTCAAGTGATGAAATACTTTATGTGACTATTCCTTATTTTCCTGTTGTTGTTGATATCGTAAAATGTGTACGGGTTGCAGAGGATTTGGAATTGAGATCAATTGGTCTTCTTGTCAATATGAAAAGGGGTGGTAAACATGAGCTAACTCATTCTGAGATTGAAAATATTACTGAGTTACCTATTGTTTCATCGATATCATTTAATCATGATGTCTTCAAAAGTTTACATAATCGGATACCTATTTCAGTTGCAAAGCCATTCTGTAAAGTAAGTAAGCAAATTGATGCTCTTGCGGCGTTTATAACTGGTGAGAATGTTCCCAAGGATAAGTTTTCAGATAAAGTTTTTGGATTATTTGATAAATATTGATAAATGGGGTGTATGTTATGGCTGATAATACAAAAATAAGATATACTGTGGCTGATGATGGCGATAAAGATGACATGATATCTAAACTGATTTCTGAAAAAAAAATAATTAAAGAAAAGAACGTGCGTCTTGCTTCCTTGCTTAATCTTGTTACAAAAAAGATTTCTGAGACAAATAATGATGGATGTCCGCAATTTGATAATTCTAAACTTATTGAGGTTTTAGATAAGGTGTCTTTATTGAAGAAACAGGTTTCTTCAATCGAACATATGCTTGAAAAATCAAAAATTGATTCAAAGGTGGATGAATTGAATAAAACAATTTCTGCTATGAATTCTCGTGTTGAGGATATGGAATCAAAATTGTCGGCAGTACATAAACTTGAAGGTATTGAGAATAAACTGGCTGATGTTGAAAGCTTGATAAAATTGCATAAAATGACGGGGGATAATCCATTTGGTATGTTGGGAAATGTTGGTGGCATAAAAAAACCTAATGGTGTCAAAGTTGATGTTATGAAAGAAAAAGTTTCATCAAAAAAAATAGAAAATAGAAAAAATAAATTAGATTCTGATGTTAAACATAATGTGGGGGATGATATGTCTTCGGATATATCTAAGACTTTTGGTCATATTGTTGATATATTACACAAACATTAACTTGCTGTTGTCTTCTTTTTATTCTTTGAATCGTTATGTTGTGGTGTGTTTTGTGTTATTTACTGATATTTATATCAGTATTATTATAATTCTGTGAGTATGTGTTTTTTTGTATATTTTTCATTCAATGAATCTTTTAACATCTGTTTGTCTGTGTGCAATAATATGATTTCGCGCATAAATATCTTTGCATCATACTTTTCGAGCAGATTAATTATATCTCCTGCATCGTTCATATTTATGATAATCAGACCTCTTTGTATTTTTATATGTGGGTATTTACTTAGGAAGCCTTCACGTTCATATATGTATTTTCCTTTGTTTGACTTGTCCTTATATCCATAGAATTCTCTGCAAAAACGATTAACGTTTGTGTGTGTGTTCTTCTCTGATACCTTAAATGATATTAGTGCCCCCGTTTGCATTTTTAGTCACGACCTATATAACTCTTACTGATATTTGTTATCAGTATTATTTATAGTTTTGCAAAACCTTTATTAACCCCCTCTGTTAATATATTGTATAAGGGTTTCTCATATTTGTTTTGGTACATAAATTTGGGGGATTTTGTCGGCAAAATTAAACATTTTTTAAAATCTGGTAAATTTGGTGTTTTAATGAGTAATAGTATTAATTCAAATAAACAAAAATACAATTTTCTGCTATTCTGTATTATAAATATGTTTGTTATGTGTTTCTATTCATTTAAATCGCAATTAATAATTAAAAGAAAATCTTACGGGCAACTTAATTCTCCTACAAAGACAATAGTTGTTATGTTTGTTATCGTGTTTATATTTGTACAATATTTAGTTTTTGTATTTACTCCTGTCAATTTATTATATGATAACAGTACTTCAGTTAGTACTTCTTTTACTTCTCTTATAACTGGCAATGTTTTGGGTGTGGTAGGGGGTACGAATATTAATGGAGGAGTTAATGAATCTTTAAGTGAAGTACTAGATGAACTTTTAGAGGAATTAAATGATTCTTTGAATGATGAACTAAATGAATTAATAAATGAATTAATAAATGAATTAATAAATGAAACACCAAATGAATCAACTATTTCTGTACCAACTTTTACTGAAACTATTTTGGTTAATGAAACTTTAAATGAGAATTTAACTGAAGAATTAAATGAAACAAATATTGAAATAAATGTATCTGGTAATGAATCAAATGAAATAATCAATACTACTATTAATGTGATTAATGGGACAATTATTAATGAGACAATTCCACAAATACCGTCTCAAGTCATGGTAATTGATCTTATTTATCCGCAAATTGTGAAGATTGCACAAGATTTTGATATTGTTGCAGCTTTTACATCACTTTATTTTAAAGCAAACATAACTTCAATACTTTCTATACCAAGTAGCTTTTCAACAGATGATAATCTTAGTAGACAGATTTCTATTGAGATTAATAATACACAGACAATTGCATGGACAATAAATCCAACATCTTGCGGTAATTATTCATACAGCATAACTTCATCAACAAATGGTACCGTGAATTCTAAGCAGGGAAATATAATGGTTGAATGTGATATAAATCCTTCAATATCTATAACGGCGTCAATTATTGAAAGTGGGGATTCAAAAATACTTGAAGTTGTCGGTCGTGTATTTGATAGTAATACTGATGAGAATGTTCCTGCAAATGTTACGGCTGAGGTTTCTGAAGAAACGGGTGATATAATTTTTGTGCGTACACAATACACGGAGGGACCTTTTAAGTTTGAATTTACCATGCCTAAAGAAGCACAGGGTTTTTACAACTTTGAGGTTTTTGCAAGTACTCAACATGGTCTTGCATTCAATTCAAGCACTGTCTATGTGAACAGAGTAGTGTCACAAGGCGTGGTCAATGTGGATACGTTGAAGAATGTGTATTTATTAAATGAAATTGTAAAAATTGTTGTAGGGGTTGTTTCATCAAATGGTGTGCGCATATTGAATTCTGCTGTGGCAGTTGCTGTTACCACACCTAGCGGTTTAGTTTCTAATTATTACACAATGGATGGAAGTTTGGAGGATTATGGTGATGGGCTATATGTTATAATGTATGTGCCTGAGATGCCTGGTAATTATACAATTGTTGCATCTGCTATCTCAATTGATGATGATTTAGATGTTGAAAATGAGACAATTTTTGAGGTTGTGTCAATTACTGATTTTGAGGATATAGATAAGATTAATGTTACTAATGTTACTATTATTACAAATGTAACTAATGTGATAAATGTAACTAATGTTACAACAATTATGAATATTACTAATGTTACAACAATTATGAATATTACAAATGTTACAAATATGTTGAATGTTACAAATATTACGAACGAAACAACACTTTTGGTTGAGGAAGTTGAGATTGTTCAAGGTGCTGCTGAGGTTGGAAAACCGGTTAAATGGTACAAAGTTATACGTGTAAAAAATACTGCTGATGTTGATGTGGAACAGGGGGTAATTGATGCAAATATACCTATTTTATCTGAAAATATAATTGTCAGTGAAAAAGATGATAAAACAAGTGGAAAATATGGAATATTAGTTTCAACGTCATCTACATCATCAACGTCATCTACAGGAACTTTGAAAGTTAAAGCTAATAGTAGAAAATGGACAGAATCTGTCATTAAATCAAAAGAGACAAAAGAGTATGTTGTAGAATATGAAACCCCTGCACCTACAATGGACTTGAAAAAAGTTCCTGAAAATGAACTGCCTGTCAACACAAATTTTTATGACACTATTAGGATTCATCACGATGATGAAGATGGTGCACTTCACTATGAGAATGTTACAGTTAGGATGCCTTATTCTGAAAAATATGATAAACTGATGAAGAATGGTTTTATTGATCTTTTGTGGTTGAACGGGACTGAGGAATTCTTTAGCGGGCCTACATCAATTATGAACGACGCACGATTTAATGTAACTTTTGAGGATTCAGATGGTAACGGTGTTGATGATACAATTGTGTTTATGGTTCCTAAACTTTCTGGCAGTGATTATGGGTTGGCAGGGTATAGTTGTTTAG
>JAHYJO010000005.1 GCA_019429125.1 Nanobdellati archaeon
TGACAATTATTCAAGGTTAAACGATTTCATAACTGCCTGGGAAGACTTTGAAAAGTTAAAGAAAGAAAAAAATTACTTAGACTTTTCAGACCTCAATTATTATACATTAAAATTATTTCGTGAATTTAGCGCAAATAAAGAACAATATAAATACATATTCATAGACGAATTTCAAGACACAAACAAATTACAATTTGAACTGATAGAATTTATCGCTGACCAAAACATAACTGTAGTGGGCGACCCAAACCAGTCAATCTACGGATTCAGGGGTTCCTACAAAGAAAGTTTTGAACATTTCAAAAAAGTATTCAATGTAGAACAAGTCCACAAGCTAGACAAAAGCTGGAGGTCACCGAATCAAATATTAAATGCTGCGCACGAGCTAATCAAAAACAATTATGAAAACGAAGAAGATTGCATTATAATCCAAAATGCAGAAAATATAGAAGGCGATAAAGTCAAAGTAACAGAATTAGTAAACAAAAATGAGGAAGCAAGATACATCTCAGACCTGGTACAACAAAAGATAGACGAAGGGGTACCTAAAGACCAGATATGCATCCTTCACAGAACCCACAGCCAGGCCGAAGAAATAAAAAATACACTAAAACTTAAAAACATACAATTTATCTCAGCCGGAAAAATTGACATGCTCCAAAAAAGAGAAATAAGAACAGTAATAGGATATCTGAGCATTCTATCAAACTTAATTGACAGGTCAGGAACAGGCGAACAATCCTGGTGGGACCTGTTTCATTTTCAAAACACATTAAGCCCAGATGATTCAGTCAAGATTGGCAGATACCTAAAAAAACATAATTCTTATGACACACCAATTGAAGACCAAATTGGCATTGACCAACTCCTGTTAAATGCCACCTCACAACTAGACCTCTCCCAAGAAGGAAAGACAATAATAACACGAATAGTCAATAGATTACAAGAACTTATGAAATCCTCAAACAAACCATTACCACAAATAATACTTGACATCTACGAAATTTCAGGATTGAACCGCGCATTCAGTCATCAAAGAAACATAAGTAACATTGAAAGCTTGATGAACCTAAAAAAGTTCTATGAACTTGCCGAAAGTTACTATAATATCCACGAAAAAAACCTAACTGAATTTATCCGTTACCTAGAAATGGTAGACACATTAGGCGTCAACATTGACGCCTCAAAAATACTGCACGTAGATGCGGTACGATTAATGACAATACACGCCTCAAAAGGTCTCGAATTTGATGTAATCATAACCTGCAACC
The DNA here is from genome assembly GCA_019429125.1 of Nanobdellati archaeon. Taxonomy (GTDB): domain Archaea; phylum EX4484-52; class EX4484-52; order EX4484-52; family GLR71; genus GLR71. The sequence goes on from JAHYJO010000005.1 coordinate 1,272, forward strand.
TTGCAAAAGACAGATTCCCAGTGGGCAGGACACAAAATGAACCGTTAATCCCTAAAGAATTATTACCCGACTTCAAAGCACAAATTGATGACTGGAAAGAAGAGGGACTTGACGAGAAAGAGATTGAAAAAAAGATAAAAGATTACAATAAATCCATCCAGCTTTTTGAAGAGCGCCGACTCTGTTACGTCGCCTGGACAAGAGCTAAAAAAGAATTGTTTTTAACTTACGCAACAAGTTACAACGACAAACCAGATTCTACTACAAGATCCATATTCTTAGACGAGATAAATTACACAGAAACATGCGATTTCACAAAAGACGAAGACGAAAAATCATTATTTTTAGCGCCCAATTCCAATTCAGAGATGTACAAATCCATGCTAAAAGATCAACTAATGAAATCATTAGACACTGAAGACCTGACTGACCTAAAAAAAAGACTGGTCACATATCTAGTCTGTCGAGATAAAAAATTAATTGACGACCCCTCAGCCGACCCAGACGAACTAAAGCGCCACCTTGAAAAATGTACTGATAACCTTTCAGGGATAAAGTTCAGTGCAGAGACCTTCACATTCAGTCCAACTGCATTAATTGAATACTCTGAATGTCCAAAAAGGTTTGAATTGCAAAAGATATACCAGATGCCACAACGTGGTGCATTCAAAACAAATGGTGCAGGAGCTGCAATGGGATTATTTATTCACAAGGTCTTAGAACTGGGCGTAATCCAAAAAGCAGATACTATCGATGCATACATAACTATTGCAACAAATCTGCAAAAAGAAAAGGTATGGAACCCAATAATAATTGATGACGCCATCCCTTTAATACAAATATTTTGGGAACGAAACAACCATAAAATAAATGGTAACTCAAAAACAGAAATAACATTGCCCTTAAAAATAGGCGATTTCAGATTCTTCGGTATCGCAGACAGGATTGACATATTAGAAGACGGTACAGTTGAACTGATTGACTACAAGACCAATAAAGGTTCAATAGCTCCCGAAAAAAGAGCACTGCAATTAGGATTCTATACACTAGCGCTCCAGGAAAAAGGCTACAAAGTATCCCGACTGACATTGGACATGCTAAAACTAGATAAGCCAATTGAGATGAAAATTGATGGTGACAATGTCATCGCAGTGACTGGCTGCAATAAGACTGCAAACTTCAAGTTATCTGAATTAAAAGAAAAACTAATCCAATTAGCAAATAATATCAAAGACGATTATGAGCATTCTTTTGATTGCGCCGATAACGACGCATCTTGCCAGTTCTGCGGGTACAAGTTTTATTGTCCAAAATGGGATGAATGAATAAAAACCCAAACCTCATCATGAACTAATAATAGTTCATATAAACTAAAAAGAGTTCAATAGTTTTTATCTGTTCAGCTGAACTGGCTTAATAAACGCTATCTTCTACCATTTTTCTGACGTCAGCAAAATGGTTAAATTAGGATCTGATGCAGAAAGAAACATTGATGATATAATACTAACAAGATACGCATGTTATATCATAGCACAAAATGGTGATCCCAGAAAAGAAGAGATTGCTTTTGCCCAGAGTTATTTTGCTATCCAGACAAGAAAACAAGAGCTTATAGAAGAAAGAATAAAACTTAAAGAACGTTTTGATGCCAGAGAAAAACTAGTAAACTCCGATACCGAATTATCAGAATTGATATATGAACGCGATGTTGATGAAAAAGGTTTTGCAATGATTCGTAGCAAGGGTGACAAATCATTATTCGGAGGATATACAACTAAAGAGATGAAAGTAAAACTTAACATTCATCAAAACAGACCCATTGCAGACTTTTTACCGACAGTGACAATAGCTGCAAAGAATTTAGCAACAGAGATAACCAATTTCAATGTAAAAAAAGAGGATTTACGAGGTGAAAATAGTATTACTTATGAACACGTCAAAAATAATCAAGATGTGAGAAAACTTTTAGGCAAGAGTGGAATAAAACCAGAGAAACTGCCCTCCTGAAGAAGATATAAAAAAAGTTGAACGACGACTGAAAACAAACGAACAATCCTTGGTAGATAAATCCTGAGCATAAATTAAATACTAAAAAATAAATATCTCCCAAAATTATAATAGGTACTTTAAACAATATCTATATATAATTATAGATTGTTTATAAAATATGGTTTTTACTATGAATCAAAAAGATATAGAATTTGAAATTAATCCACTCAGATTACAATATATCCTAGATTTATATAGGTTATCTAATGACGATTTTATCAAATTATTAAATTCTGGGCGAAAAAAAGAGTTATTAAATTTAGATAGATTAAATTCTATATTAACAAAAAAAGAAAAGATAAATATTTCTGTCTTAAAAAATATAGATAATATTTTCAAAAAAGGTTTAACCTGGTATATTTCTAATAGGGATCTTCCCGAAAAAAAAGCAAGTAGCATATTCTTTAGAAAAGACACATTTAATAGTGACTTAAACTTTGAATCAAAAAAACGAATAGCAAATTATGAGGAATTAAAATTGGAATTAGAAATACTTTGTAAACAAATTGATTTTACACCTAAAAAAAGACTTAACAAATACAGACTATCTGATACTCCTAATGTTGTTGCAAAAGAGATATTGACAATTTTTAATGAAATGGAAACACAGATGATTGAAAAGAAATATATTAAAAAAGCGAGTTGTGATCGTGATTATCTCAAGAATTTATTTAGGGTCTGCGAACAGTTCAATATTTTTATATTTGAATTTATCGATAGAAATCGAAAAGAAGAGAAAGTAATAAGTTTCAATGGCATGTTTATGTTACCAAACATGATTGTTCTCAAACGGCAACAACCCTATTTGAGACGAGAAATATTTACATTATTGCATGAATTAGCTCATTATCTGCTAGATTTTGAAGAAATAGATGAAACCGTTGAGACTAATGCTTTTGATAATTTAAATTCAGTTGAAAGATGGTGCAATGATTTTACATATCATTTCTTGATAAAAGGCTATGATACAGAATTATCTGATTTAAAACAAGCATCAATTGATAATGATTTCTATAAGGGTGAAATGAAAAATCTGCATGACAAGACTTATTTGAGTGAATTTGCATTATTTACTCGATTAAAGATAGAGAGTAAGATATCTAGTTCTGATTATATTCAGATAAAAAATGAAATGTTAAAGACTCTTGCGAAACAGAAACAAGATGAAACGAGACAGTTTGAAGGAAAAAAATTATTAGCAGAAGAACAAGGAAAAAAACTATTCATTTGTGGACCTAAAGAAATAAGATCCAAGTTATTTGAAGAGATTGTAAAAATAAATTATTTTGAAGGAAAAATAAATGAAAACAAATTAAGGGAACACCTAAAAATCAAATCTGACATGAGTATTGATAAGGTGATTTATTGATATGGGTGTACGTTTTGTTATTGATGCATGCAGTATTTTAGATTTTCAAAAATATTATATATTTGATAAATTAAATGGTGGAATTGTTTATTCCAAACTGATTGGTTTTTTATTATCAAAAGTAAAATTTGGTGAAATAATCATAATTGATAAAGTTTATAACGAGATATACACAACTAAATATACCAAAAGCCTAAAATCTGCTGTTAAACCTTATATTGTTGACACTCTTTTTCTGTTTCCTGAAGTTGAAAAATTAATAAAAAACAATACAAGAAATGATGTGATAGACTTGTTTGAATTGAGTAAATCTCAAATAGAATATAAATTACGCAAATATGAAGATCAACACGCCGATTTATATATGATTGCTTATTGTGAATTTTTAAAGAAAAAAAAGATAGAATCTATTTTGATTACTGAAGAAACATTCAACAATGATAAAAAGATAATCGAAAAGATACCTACTATCTGTAAAAAAGAAAAGATAGAATTTAGAAAAGTTCCTTATTTTTTATTTGATATCTATAAAGATGAATTAAAATTTAAATTAGATCTTGAAATCCAATGAATGGATGTTATTTATTTTGTGTTACGTCCTATGATTATGTCACCCTAGGGATACGTTTAAGTTTTCATAACAAATTATCAACAAAACAAAAAGTTCTTTATACACATCTCAATTAACTATATAAATGTGACCGACTAATATATCTTATAGTGAAAAACAACTTTTCCTATGCTTATTTAAGGTGGTTTTAAAAGAAAACAAAGTATTAAAGACAATTCTGGCACAATCTTCGTAAAATGATAAGATTTATGCCTTTGCCGAACTTGTTTTTTCAAATACTCCAACAATATTATAATTAGCAAAAGATATTGACTTTTATTGATGTGAAACAGATGGATACAGACGAGACAAACAACATAAAAAAAGAATATGGTGGGAACCAGATTAAAGTTCTTGAAGGTCTTGAAGCCGTACGTAAACGTCCCGGAATGTATATAGGAGACACAGGACAAAGAGGGCTCCATCATTTAGTCTATGAGATTGTGGACAATTCTATTGATGAATCTCTGGCAGGATATTGCAAAAACGTATTAGTTATAGTAAATAAAGACGGAACAGTATCCGTTGAAGATGACGGCCGTGGAATACCGGTTGACATCATGCCTGAACACGGAAAACCTGCAGTCGAGATAGTGCTTACAAAACTGCACGCCGGTGGTAAATTTGACAAAGATTCTTATAAAGTCTCAGGCGGTCTTCACGGTGTGGGTATCTCAGTTGTAAATGCACTTTCAGAAACTCTTGAAGTCACAGTAAAACGCAACGGCAAATTATACAACCAAAAATATTCGCGTGGTGCACCCCAAACAGAACTAACAATAATTGGCGACAGTGACTCAACCGGTACTAAAGTAACATTCTTGCCAGACAACACAATATTTCCGGAGATAGCATTTAATTCAGACATCTTAAAAGGCAGAATCAAAGAGCTGGCATACCTGAACAAAGGTATAAAGATAATATTTACAGACAAGAGAACCGATGAGGAAATAATATACCAGTTTGAAGGTGGTATAATGTCGCTTGTCGAAGAGTTAAATGAGGCAAGGACAAAATTACACGAAAATGTAATCTATCTAACAAAGACAGACAATGACGTTGAAGTAGAGATTGCAATGCAGTACACAGACTCATATTCAGAGATGATTTTATCTTTTGTAAACAGCATAAACACAATTGAAGGCGGCACTCACTTAAGCGGTCTTAAATCAGCTTTATCAAAAGTAACAAACAGCTACATAAAAAACAACAAGATTTCAAAAGAAGAAGTCCTTCTTACAGGCACAGATTTCCGTGAAGGTCTAACTGCCGTAGTATCAATTAAAGTGCAAGAACCACAATTTGAAGGTCAGACAAAGACAAAACTAGGTAACAGTGAAGTCAAAGGTATAGTGGAATCAATAGTATCCTCAACATTATCCGAATTCTATGAAGAGAACCCAACAACTGCAAGACTAATCTGCGACAAAATCTTATCTGCATCAAAGGCACGTCTAGCTGCACAGAAAGCCCGAGACCTTGTAAGGCGAAAGTCAGCATTATTTTCATCAAGTTTGCCTGGAAAACTGGCCGATTGCGCAGAAAAAGACGCATCCAAATGCGAGATATACATCGTGGAAGGAGACTCAGCTGGCGGTTGTTTTTCTGGAGATACACTCGTTGCTTTAGCTGATGGACGTAATTTAAGTTTTAAAGATATCATAAAAGAACAAGAAGTGGGAAAAGAACATTTCTGTTATACTATTAAAAAAGATGGCAAAGTAGGTCTTGAACGCATAATCAATCCGCGTATGACAAAAGCAAATACTGACGTTATAAAAATCAATTTAGATAATGGTAATGATATCATCTGCACTCCTGACCATCCATTTATGTTAAGGGACGGTACATTTAAACCAGCAGAATCATTAGTTCAAGATATATCGCTTATGCGTGTCTTTGATAAAAAATCAGAATCAATTCCAATGTCAGATGCAATAGCAACTTCAAATTCTAATATAGTTTCTATTGAAAAAATAAAAAACCAAATGGATGTCTATGACATTGAAGTACCAAACACTCATAATTTTGCTCTTGCAAGTGGTATCTTTGTACACAACAGTGCCAAGCAAGGCAGATCCCGACACAACCAAGCAATATTGCCATTGAAAGGAAAAATATTAAATGTAGAAAAGGCAGGCATGGCAAAGATGTTCAAAAGTGAAGAGATAACAAACCTGATTACAGCTATTGGCACAGGTGTCGGTGACCAGTTTGACCAAACAAAATTAAGATATCACAAGATTATAATAATGACCGATGCAGATGTTGACGGGGCTCACATAAGCACACTTATCCTGACATTTTTATACCGTTACATGAAAGAGTTAGTTGAAGAGGGAAACATCTATCTTGCAATGCCACCTCTTTACAAGATCCAGTCCGGAAAGACAATAACTTATGCGTATACTGACAAGGAAAAAGAAGCGATATTAAGTTCAGATGAATTACGATCCAGTGCAAAGATCCAGAGATACAAAGGTCTTGGTGAAATGAACCCTGACCAGCTTTGGGAAACTACCATGAACCCAGAGACCAGGTCACTCAAAAAGATATCAATAACCGATGCGATTGAAGCTGACAAGACATTCACAGTCCTTATGGGCGACAATGTAGAACCACGACGGAAGTTCATAGAGGACCATGCAGGTGAAGTAACTAATTTAGATGTATAATTATAGAAGCGTGAAATTTTATGGATAATAACGAGAAGTCTGAAGACGGAAACAAGAACATAATACAGGTATCTCTTGAAAGGGAGATGAAAAGGTCTTACTTAGATTATTCTATGAGTGTCATTGTAGGTCGTGCTTTACCTGACGTCAGAGACGGTCTGAAACCAGTCCATAGACGTGTTCTTTACGCAATGTATGACACCAGTCTTCTATCAAACAAACCATATCGAAAAAGTGCAAGGCTAGTGGGAGAAGTCCTAGGTAAATATCACCCTCACGGTGACACGGCAGTATATGATACGATTGTCCGTATGGCTCAAGATTTCTCATACAACCACACACTAGTGGATGGTCACGGCAATTTCGGTTCAGTTGACGGTGACTCAGCTGCAGCAATGCGATATACAGAAGTCCGGATGTCGAAAATTTCTGAAGAGCTTCTTCGCGACATAAACAAGGAGACTGTAGATTTCAAACCTAATTTTGATGATTCATTGCAAGAACCGTGCGTACTTCCATCAGTTGTACCTCATCTGCTTTTAAACGGTTCAGAAGGGATTGCAGTTGGTATGGCAACAAAGATGCCACCTCACAACTTAAGGGAGGTGTGCAATGCAGTCATCATGCAGATGGATAACCCTCAAGTATCAGTTACAGACCTTAATGAGGTATTATTAGGACCCGATTTTCCTACTGGAGGATTGATGTATGGCAAGACTGGCATCATGTCAGCCTACAAGACAGGTCGCGGAAAAATTAAGTTACGGGCAAGAGCAGTAATTGAAGATGACACAGACTCAAAAGAGAGAATCATAATCACAGAATTGCCATACCAGGTAAACAAGGCAAATCTTATCAAAAAGATTGCAGGGTTAGTGTCTGAAAAAGTCATTGAGGGTATTAGAGATATAAGAGATGAATCAGACCGTGATGGTATGCGCGTCGTCATCGAACTTTCAAGGAATGCAAATTCACAGGTAGTTCTTAACCAGCTATTCAGGCACACAGACATGGAGATAACTTTTGGTATAATAAATCTTGCACTTGTTGACAATAAACCCCGAGTTCTTGCATTAAACGAGATCATCGCATATTTCATAGACCACCGAATAATTGTCATAACCAGAAGGACTGTGTTTGAACTTAAAAAAGCAGAAGCACGTGCACACATCCTTGAAGGTTTAAGAATAGCGCTCTCAAACATTGATGACATAGTGACATTAATCAAATCATCCAAATCCAAAGAAGAAGCTAAAGAACGTTTGATGGACAAATATTCATTTTCAGAACTTCAGGCAGATGCAATTCTTGCCATGCGCCTTTCAACACTCACTGGTCTAGAACGTGAAAAGATAGATGCTGAGTACGATGAATTATTAAAGATTATAACTCGCCTTAAAGAAATCTTAGAGTCTCGTGAGGAAATCATGAAGATTATAAAAGATGACCTTTTAGATATTAAAGAAAAATACGGTCATGATAGGTTGACTGAGATAGCTTCAGGCGGCGACATCGACATGATTGAAGATGAAGACTTAATCCCAAGAGAAGAGATGGTCGTAACAATCACTGAGGCAGGATACATAAAACGAGTAAACCAAGACGAATATAAAGCACAGCGCCGTGGCGGTAAAGGTGTCATCGGCATGACGACCAAAGAAGAAGACTCAGTCGCGGACATGTTTACTGCATGCACACACGATTACCTTTTATTCTTCTCAGACCAGGGCCAGATTAGGTGGATGAAAGTTTACGAATTGCCTGAAGGCGGAAGATATTCCAAAGGTCGCGCAATAGCCAACGTATTAGATTTACGAGACGGTGAAGAGATAAGGTCTGTATTACCTTCAAACCAGCTTGACGACAAACATTATTTGGTTATGGTATCAAGGAACGGTGTAATAAAGAAAACAAGCGCAGCACTGTTCGCAAAACCAAGAAAGGGCGGTATCCGCGCACTAACTTTACGTGAAGGTGACGACCTAGTATCTGTAAGTCTCACAGACGGCACAAAAGACATATTTATAGGCAGTCAAGGTGGTAAGGCTATCCATTTCAATGAGAGCGAGATTAGACCTATGGGCCGTACTGCAGCCGGTGTCCGTGGCATAAAACTAAATGAGAGCGACTATGTCATAGGTATGGCAATAACTGAGTCCACAGGTTGTATTTTGACAATATCTGAGAAAGGATACGGTAAGAGGACACAGGTATCGGAGTACAGGGAAACCAAGCGTGGCGGTAAAGGTGTGCGCAACCTATTAGTTACGGAAAAGACAGGTAATGTCATGGCTGTCCGTTCAGTTGTAGACTCAGACGAAATCATGTTAACAAGCGCAGCCGGTAAATTAATCAGGACTTACATTTCAGACATATCAATCATCGGAAGGAGTACTCAAGGTGTTAGAATCATGCGCATAGGTGACGATGATAAGGTCATGGCAGTTAGCATCATACCGGAGAAAGAAGATGAAGATGAAGAGTCTGATAAAACTGAGACTGATACAAAATATTATGATTCGGGTTCAAGTGTTGTAGCAGTTACAGGAGCGGGTGTTGTAGCATCTTCAGTCAGTGTAGATAAAGATGATGCTGACGAAGATATTGAGACTGATGGCGAAGAAGCTGAAGAAGATAATGAGGATGAGATTGATATTGCAGAAGATGATGAAGAAGTAAAAGAGGAAAATGATGAAGTGGATGAGGATGATGAGGAAGTAGATGAAGCAGTATATACAGATGACGTAAAAGCTAAAAAAGATAAAGATAAAGATAACCCTGAATTGTTCGGTGACGATGACGAGATAGATGCTGATGGAGAAGAGAACTCAGAAGAAGAATGATTTTGTAATATTTGATTATATGTTTTATTTAGGTATAATTTAAATTAGTATGTGTTAATAACCTACGTTTAACAGTTTAAGACTATTTCATTCTGAAACCTATTTGACAGAAGTTAATTCTTGGGAATTTTTGCTCAAGACATTATGTAATTCTTTGATTTTTTATTGTATTACCCACAATAAAAAAGCTTGAAATTCACAAAAGACTTTAAAATTTCTTGATTTTTGACTAAAAATAAGTTGAATTCGGGATAAAAATAAGGATAAATGTCTATTTGTTTCATAATTTTTGTAAATTTTAACCCAACTGTCAAATTCATTTGGCTAATTTTTGTGAATTTTCTTAATTTTTATTCTATATTAAATCTGAATTTCAATATAGATCAAACCATAATAACCTATTTTGATTTCTGAATACAAACTGTCAAATGAGGTATTGAAAAATAGGTGAAAAAACATAAAAAACGCAATCAATTAACATACTAATATCTGTCGAATTCAGGTATTTAAAAAACGCAAAAAAAACAAAAAAGTCCGAAATGTCAAAGTTGGGTTTTAACAGTTCTATTTTATTTTTGATTGCATTAAATAACGTTTGGTGATCACTACTTTTCTATATTCTTTAATATCTCTTCACCAACTTTCTGATTTAATAGTTCAAATTCCTCTTTAGCGTTTCCAGTAATCATTACTTTTATTGTTTTTATCTTATGATTCATAGTTCTACACCATTTTTGATTGCACTATCTAATTTTGGACTTGATTATATATCCATAAAATCCCTTTTCGTCCGTCTATAATCTTCCCACCATCTTCAAGATATTTTAATATTAGGTTAAGTGTTTGATGCATTATTTTTTTTGGAAGTTTTTCTTTCAACTCCTCTCTTGTCACTAAAGTTGTCACTTCTTTCAATGTGTCTTCTACCATCAATACAGTTTTAAGACTAGGATAATGTATTATGTTTAATTCATTTTTTTGCATAGTCATTACCTCTAATTGATTAAATCTATATAAACTTATATAAATAGTTATATAAATATATATATTTTTATCTTTGGTTTCATAACTTTAAATCTAAAAAGAATTAACAAAAGAAAAACAATCTAAGAAAAAAATAAAAGTTTTACTTAACGATTACGCCATTAAGTATTCCATGTTGACCCGGTCTTGATGTAATTTTTATATTCCCAGCTTTAGTCTTGACAATTGCGCCCTTGGTAACAATTCCAGCTCGTACAAATTGAAGATTTGCTTTGTTTTCGACAACACTATCAATCATTTCAACTTTAGTCTTGCCTTTTTCATCAGAAAAATTAACTTTATTGTCCTGTCTGAGTGCAATGCTTTCATTACCACCACGACCTCTTAAGACACGTACCTTCTTCTCACCTATTACAGTCTTAGTGAATTCACGACCGACCTGATGGTTTTTTTTAGCCACATAATCCTTGTGAAGACCACCTGTAGGTTTCCTTTTTGATCTTGTATGATAGATTGCCATATATAATCACGTTTTTTTCGGGATAGTTCTTATTTCACAGAAAGGTTTATAAAACTAATCACAAACATCATTTATATTCAAAATCTTTAAATAAGTTTCTATGAATATATACTGTACTGGTAAGTGATTTAGATGACTGGAAGACCGATAGACGTATTGAACGAAGCAAAAGGCAAAAACGTAATGTTGAAGCTTAAGAACAGGACTCAGGTATCTGGTATAATAAAAGCATTTGATATGCATATAAATGTATGGCTTGAAGATGCAGATGTAACTGATGCTGATGGAAATACAACAAAATTAGGCAATACTTTAGTTAGGGGAGACAGTATCATTTATATATCTCCGGTGCAATAAAAAATAACTTACTAATTTTATGGTGATATTTAATGACAAAAGGGAAACAATCTTTTGGTAAGATGAACAAGTCCGTTCACAAGAATTGCAGGCGATGCGGCAGTCATTCTTTCCACATAAGTAGGCATGAATGCAGTTCATGTGGTTTTGGCAAGAGTGCAAGTCTAAGGAGTTATTCTTGGCAAAACAAGGGTGGATTAGGCACGTACAAGAAGAAATAAATTATTTGTTAGCTATTTTTGAATAGTTTTCATACGGTAGTGGTCTAGTCTGGCTAGGATACCACCCTGCCACGGTGGATGCCCGAGTTCAAATCTCGGCTACCGTATTTCATCTTTATAATTTTAATTCTGATATGATTACAGCTTAAAAACAGTAAAATATATAAGTTTTTGGGATAATTGTATTGGTATGGCGGGAGTTATTGATTCTGCAGAAATACAGCAGTATAATGCTGGCTTAATGGGTCATTTGCCAGTGGGTTCAGATTATCAGTATGTTTTAGGACCTGTTTATCCTGTTATACGAAATGCTATTGAGGGGCGTATACAAGATTTTGGGACACATACACGTTTCTCTAACTGTTGTCCTGATATTATGACTGTTATAAGTCATATTCTTAAAAATGATATAGGTCCCACCAAAGCGGTCCATTTATTTTGCAAAAACCCACGTCCTGATGATGTCTGGTCAAATAGTATAATCGAAAATTCTGAAGCTGAACTAATTTATTCTGATGTAATGTTACCTAAAAATCACGATTATATGCTGTCTTTTGTGACTGACGAAGACAGTAATTATTTGTATTCTTTTGATCTTGATTCAAATATTTTAGAGTTGTGCATGATTCAGGATTCTTCAAATAATATATCTATACCTAATCTTAGTTCTGTGAACAATTTGTTCAAAAAATTTATAGAAATTGATTCTTGTGTGATATGTGCTGATTTTCGTGGTTCTGGATTAGATTCTGATAGGGTCAATGAGATTCGTAATTCTGAAATGTATTTAGACATTTTTAATGACATTACTGCAAAATTGAACAATTATTATAAATTCTTGTCTGGTAACAGTTATCCTGTTGAATTTAGATCAATTGTGGGACTTACTTATGGATGTGATGAGAGTGGTACGTATTGTGATCCATCTGAATATGAATTATCAGACACTACAGCTAGGTTGGTTGAATCCAAAAATGGGATAAATATGACCTTATATTGTGTCCGCTTTGATAGTCGTTTTGATTTTCCTCATGTAATCCTATCTCCAAAATCATCTAACTCTAAATTAATACCTCTTGCAAATTCATCAAAAGAAATATTGGATTTGTTAATGCCTAAACCTCTATTGTCTGGTGCTGATTTAAATGGATAGATTAAGTACTGTCAATTAAATAAAATGCGGCTCATTCTTTTTCAGGTATCACAATAGCAAAGAGTATATACAATAATATGCCGACTCCACCAAAAACTGCAGATACAATCCATAATATGCGCACGATGGTAGGATCAATGTCTAAGTATTCACCAAGACCCCCACAGACACCTGCAAGCATCCTGTTGTCCTTTGACCTGCAAAGTTTTTTGATTTCCCCTTTTTTCACATTTCTGGCCATTTTTAGTCACCTCTTTAATTTGTAATCTGATATTAATATGCGTTTCCGTCCTAAACCTTAAAAACAGACAGCATCAAATATTGTGTAGTGACTATGTTCAAGAAACGTCCACGCGGAAAAAAGAAGACATGGCAGGTAGAGATTGCTGAGGAACGCATGCATATCCTTTTTAGTGAGGCTGACAGGCGTTTCAAGACTTATCCTGACCTATCTGACCGGTATGTGGAAATGGCCCGTAAGATAAGCACCAAGCTTAACGTGCCCATACCTTGCGAGTTGAAGCGTCAGTTCTGTAAAAACTGCGGTGCATACTTAGTCTATGGTGCAAACGCCCGGCAACGCGTAAACTCTGAGAAGCAGTATGTTATAATGACATGCCTTAAGTGTAATCATAAGAAACGGATACCTTATACTGATGAAAAGAAAAAAGCCCGAAAAGAAAAAGAAAAAAAGGATTAGTTAATATTTATTTCATTTTTATGGTGCTCGCAACCTATGCAAATGTTTATAAAGCTAACATAATAAATTTGGTCAGAAATTATTATTCTGGATGCGGCACCGGAATAAAGTTGCTGATTTCTATCTAATTTATATATACGGTGAAAAAATGGTAACAGTTTTTGATGTTGAACCCAACAAGCTTATAGAAGAAGCTTCAGAAGAACTAAAGAAGATAGAGGCAATAGTGCCACCTGTATGGGTTCCTTTCGTAAAGACCGGGTCTCATAATGAACGGGTTCCTGAGAATCCTGACTGGTGGTACATACGAGCTGCGTCTATCCTTAGAAAAGTTTATATATCTCCCCATGGTGTTGGTGTAGATAGGCTAAAGACAGTATACGGTGGCCGAAAGAACAAAGGATACAAACCTGAAAAGAGGCGAAATGCGTCAGGTAACATAATCCGAAAATGTTTTCAGCAACTAGAAACTGCAGGTTTTGTCACAAAAGTTCCAAAAGGACGATGGATAACTCCTAAAGGTCAGAAGTTCCTTGATAATCTTGCATACAAAGTTCATAAGGCTAAGTGATTTCAGATGTCATTATCTCTTGAAGAGATTAAAAGGCGGCGAATGGAACAATTCGCACAGCAGCAAAATCAAGCACATAATTTTGCAACCGGGTATGATTCTCGTGCTCAGATGTCCCAGCTTGAATCGGAACTTGCGCGCACTATGCCAAACATACTAGATCCCGATGCCATGGAACGCCTGAATATGATAAAGTCTACAAAGCCAGAGTTTGCGATGCAGGTTCAGGTTTATCTTGTGTCGATATATCGGCAAGGCAAGATACATCAACCTTTAGATGATATCTCATTCAAGCAGATACTTGATAACCTTGTAAAGAAACCTGATTGGAACATAAGACGAAAATGATTAAAAAGTATTTAATATGCAAAACATGCAAAACAAATATAATATTATAGATTACGATTTACAAGATAACATAAAATATTAATATAATGAGAATGTGATTATTATGTCAAAACACAAGACTTTTGCAAAAAAGATGAAGATGCTTAAAGAGAAAGCAATCTCAAAAGCAGCTCCACGATGGATAGACTTGAAAGTATATGGTCTTCAGAGAGCAAGACACAAGACTGTAAAAAGGTTCAGATCCCGAAGTTGGAAACGAAGTAGCATAAAATACTAGGTGAATGATTATGGCAGAAAAAAGGCTTTACACAATCCCTCTACGTGATGCATGGAATGCGTCCATCAAGAAACGAAGTAAACGAGCAATGTCAGTCATAAAAATCTTTGCAGAAAGACACATGAAGACTGATTCTGTAAAGATTGGTGCAGAACTGAATCATTTTATTTGGGCAAGGGGTATAAAGAACCCTCCACGAAAAGTAAAAGTTCAGATGGTACCAAAAAAGACAGACGACGTTGAAGTTGTATGGGTAGACGTTGCAACATCATCTATGGATTATCTTAACGACGAAAAAGAAGAGAAGAATGATAAAAATAAATCCAAAGTTAAAGATGCACCTAAAGTGGATGCAACAGAAACAAAAAAAGAGATTAAAGCAGAGCCAAAAAAAGCCGACGCAAAACCAAAAACAGAATCAAAAAAAGCTAAGCTTGCAAATGCTTCAGAAGTAAAAGCTACAAAATCTCCTGTAAAACCTAAAGTTACACCAAAAGTTACACCAAAAACTGATATAAAAACTGAGGAAAAGAAAAAGGTTACTCCTGCAAAAAAATAGATTTCTTTTTTCTTTTCATACATTTTTTATTTTTATCTAATTTATAAGTGATTATTATGCGTGTTATAAAAACAACCTTAAATGGTGATCCAAACGTAGGTCTCTATGGTATGGCAACCGATAGGTATGCGATAATCTCTGATTCAAACGCAGACAAAGCCGTAATCTCTGAAGTGTTAGGTGTGCCTGTAATAGTCACACGCATTGCAAGGACTGATTTGACTGGTATATTTATTGCTGGCAATTCAAATGCCGTGCTTCTTCCAGACATAATAGAATCAAAAGAGCTTGAAATAATCACAGAGGGTATTAAAAAGATATCAAAAGACATAGTTGTAAAAGTAATAAAGACAAATAACACAGCTTTAGGGAACCTAATTCTCGCAAATGACAAGGCAGCCGTAATCTCAACACTTCTTGAAGAGCAAAAAGATGAGATATCGGAAGCTCTCAAGGTACCGGTAATAGTCGCAGATCTTATGGACTTGTCAATTATAGGCTCAATCTGCATAACTACAAACAAAGGTTTCTTGATGAACATGCATGCAGAAAAAGAGGACTTTGAACTTGTTGAACAAAACATAAAAGTTGAAGGCGACATAGGCACAGTCAATTTCGGTGGACCTTTCGTCCGAAGTGGTCTGATTGCAAACTCAAACGGTTACCTTATAGGGAACCAGACAACTGGTCCTGAAATATCAAGAATTGATGAAGCACTAGGATTCATAAATGTTTGATTTATTTGATATTTTATATATTTGATTTATTTGATATTTTATATATTTGGTTTATTTGATCTCTTATATGTTTGATTTATCGGATATCTGATATATTTGATTTATTAGATATATAATCAATTTAATATTTTTGATATACCTGTTTATACATATTTAAATGAGTTAACCTAAATTAACAATTACGATGTGGTATTATGGATGAGCAAGAGATGCAGTCAAAATTAATGGAAATCGAGATGATTAAACAGCAGTTGACTCAGCTTGACCAGCAGAGGATGCAAGTAAATGCACGGCTTATGGATTCTGATGCAGCCCTTAAGACCTTAAAAGATCTTGAAACAGGAACTGGCATTGTTGAAACTTTTGTTCCTTTTGGTGGTGGTATATTTTCAAAAGCTACATTTCCTGAAACAAGACAAGTTCTAGTAAATGTCGGACAAGACATAGCGGTTGAAAAAACAGTAGCTGAAGCAAAGACTATAATAGAGCAGACAATAGCAGGATATGAAAAGATGTTCACGGATCTTGATAGTCATATCATGATGCTTCAAAAGCATGCTGAATTGATTTATTATTCAATTGAAGCGGCAAGTGCATCAAAAAGATAAAGATAAATATAATATTTAAAAATTATTTAGGGGGGGTAGATGCTTGGTGTTTGGTCGTTTCAAAAAAAAGTTAAATGAAGTCATACAAAAAGTTTCAGAGACTGTTACTCCTACAGACTCTAGAGAAAAATCAATTGAACATCATGAACTTGTCGAGTCAGAATCTATTATTTCAGAGAATTGCGCAGATATAAGGTATTTAGATAAAAACACAAAAGACAAAAATCAAAAAACCAAAAAGACAATTTCTGAGAAATTAAAAAGCGCAGTTAAAGTAGTCTCTGAAAAAAAGATTGATGCTGATGTCCTAGACAATGCACTGTGGGAACTTGAACTTGTCCTTCTTGAAAACAATGTGGCCTCTGAAATGTCAGAAGCAATCTGTACCGAGATAAAGATGTGCCTTGTTGGAAAGTCAGTCAGCCGTTTTGAAGTAAAAAACATAATTGAAGAGACTTTCAAAAAAAATGTACGGGAAAGTCTTGAGTGTGAACCTCTTGATATTTATGGTATCATAGAAAAAAACAAAGCAGAAAAAACCCCAACACTAATCATGTTCTTAGGCTTTAACGGCGCCGGAAAAACCACAAACCTAGCAAAGTTAGGTTATTTATTAAAAGATAAAGGCTATTCATGTGTATTCGCGGCAGGCGACACTTTCCGTGCAGCTGCAATCCACCAGCTGGAAGTACATTCTGAAACCCTTAAAATTCCGATGATAAAACACGACTATGGTTCAGATGCGGCAGCAGTTATTTTTGATGCAAAAAAACACGCAAAAGCCAAAGGTATTGATGTAATCCTTGCAGACACGGCAGGCCGTACACACATGAACAAGAACCTTCTTGAAGAATTAAAAAAGATAGTGAAAGTTAACAGGCCGGATATAAATATTTTGGTTGTAGAATCAATTGCAGGAAACGACATAGTTGAGCAGGGTCGAGTATTCAGTGAAGCCAGAGTTGATGGTATTATCCTATCCAAATGGGATGTTGACCCAAAAGGTGGAGCAGCATTATCATTAACAAAAGCTATTGACAAACCGATAGTGTTTTTGGGTACTGGTCAAGATTATAAAGACTTAAAAGAGTTTAACATTGAAGAGGTCATAGATAATATAATTTGATGTATAAATCTAAAATATCAATCAAGATATCATTAATTTAAAGAATTATAATATTTATCAGATAACGAATGATTTATATATGTGTTGAACCTATAACTAATACAAAAGGTTGTGAATTTATGAGCAAGAATATTTCTGTTGATATAAAAGAGGGCACATTGACCTTCAAGGTAAATCCTAATGTATATCCGATAGGTGTAATATTTCAAGCCGCTGATGTATTTATAGAAAAAGCTTATGTTTATATTGAGGGCGACCCAGAAGAAGAGATATCTGTAACACTGAAACCAAAAGAAGATAAAGCCAATTTAGAGGATTATGCAGGCGAATTCAACAATGAGCTTGTAAGCTATGCTGCATATTTTGTAAGGTCACAAGTGAACAGGGATGTTCGCGAAGCTATGCTTAAACGTGCTTTCTTCTCAGTCTCACCAAACAATAATTCAGAAACCAAAGATGAAAAAGAATTCGAGTCAAAAAAGCTTGAGAAAGTAAAGATTGATATAGGTTCAAAAGTACCTATAATGGATAATATTGAGGATGATGACACATGTTTAGAAGACATCTCAAAACCCTGGGATGAACAGAAAGGTAAGATTGATAATTGCTGAGTTAGGTCCTATGGAAAATTCAATTACCTCTGTTGATATAAAATTTGGATATAGTTGTAACAATAACTGTGTGCATTGTGTTATTGCCGGTCATGTGGATCGTCTTAAAAAAGAGAACAAGCCAATAGACCGTACAACTGATGAGATAAAAGAGCACATTCTTGATGCAAAATCAAAAGGTGCAATGTCAGTAGTATTCACAGGCGGCGAAGTAACTATAAGACCTGATTTTCTTGAACTTCTTGAGTTTTCAGAATCAAATGGCGTGCATCCCGGTTTACAAACCAATGGTCGATCTTTTTGTGTCAGGCAATTTGCACAGAAAACATTAAATATGGTGCCTAACCTCCATTTTGAAGTAGCCCTACACTCCTCAAAAAAAGAGATTCATGATAAAATCACAAGGGTAGATGGATCATTTGATCAGACCGTAACTGGCATTAAAAATCTAATCCTCCTCGGTGCAAAAAGCGTAAATTTCAAAGTGGTGATATCACGCAGCAATTTCAAAGACTTAAAAGACATAATTGCTCTTGCAAAAGACCTAAACATAAACCAAGTGGATATAGCATATCCTCATGGTATGGGCAATGCACGAAAATATTGGTTTGATATAGTGCCTAAATACACAGAAATACATCCATTCGTTCTTGAGGCAGCCACCTTCGCAAAGGAGAACAATGTAGAGATTTCATTTGAAGCAATACCTTTATGTTTCCTTGCGGGATTTGAAAAACATGCTTCTGAACTTGAATTTATAATACAATATATGAATGGTAAGTCAAGCGAACTGCGGCAAGTGGGGGAACTAGAAATAAACTGGCAGACTGAACGATTGAGGATAAAGACAAAACTGTCCCAGTGCAAAAAATGCAGTTATTTCAATGTTTGTGAAGGTGTATGGTGTGAATATGTTGAATTTTACGGAGGAAATGAATTTGCACCTGTTAAAGGAAAGACATTAACCTTAAAAGATATCTTATAAGCTATAAAATAAATAGATTGTATTTATATAACTTCAGAAAAAATTATAGTTAGTGTATTATTATGTTGCCGATTGAATTCAAAGACAAAGACAATGCAAAGATATCATTCAATTCCGATTTTTATAGTATGTACTCCCTTTCAGAAGTTTGTGAAAGGTTCCAGTCAATATTTAAGATGAAGGTAGAATACCAAAGAGACAATAAAAAGATAAATGTTTATTTTAGACTAAAAGAGAAATTGACACAAGACGAATTCAAGACTGCACTTCTTGAATTTATGAATCATGCGATTCATGAAGAAGTAAGTGTAGTTAAATGAAGATGATAATATGGGTAAAACACAGTCAGTTGATATGGATAAATATATAATAGGTAGCTACACCCATAAGCAGTTATCTCCAGGCAGAATCCTTGTGACAGCACCACACGGTGGTTGGGCAATATTAGATGACAAAGAATTCAAGCTTTTAAGGTTGGGAGAAGTTGAGAAAGACTCTAATTTATATTCACTTCTATTTAACGAGGGCATAATCCTTTCAGAAAATAACATTCCTTTTGCGACAAATCAGTGCAGAAACAAATTCATTCAACTCTCAATTGCGACAACACTACACATCTTGACACCCACCTTAAGATGCAACCAGAAATGTGTATACTGTTATGCTGCATCAAAACCCGAGAACGACAAGACTTACGATATGACAGAAGATACTGCAAGAGCAGTTGTTGATTTCATATTTCAAGCACCATCCAATAAACTTACAATTGAGTTTCAGGGCGGAGAACCGCTTCTTAATTTTGATATTGTTAAGTTTGTAGTTAAATACGCAAAAGAAAAAGCTAAACAGACAAAAAAAGATATTAATTTCAGGATTGTGACAAATCTAACCATCATGGACGACGAGAAACTGTCATGGCTTGTCGAAAACAAGATACTATTAAATTCATCTTTTGACGGTCCAAAGATAGTCCATGACAAAAATCGTTTCTATGATAACGGAAAAGGAACCTATGATGAAGTTACTGCCTGGATAAAAAAACTTAAAGATAAAGATATACATGTAGGCTTTATGCCTACAATAACACGACATTCACTTCCTTACTGGAAAGAGATTATTGATGAATACCTAAAATATGGACAGAACAGGTTCTGGGCGCGACGGATGAATGTTGGCGGGTTTGCAGTAGATACCTGGAACAAGATAGGTTATACTTCAGAGGAATATCTTGATTTCTGGAAAAAAGGACTTGATTACATAATAGAGCTTAACAAGGATGGTAAAGAAATAGTTGAGGGCACAATTAACATCTTCCTAAAAAACATAATCTTCTCAAAAAAGTATCAGGGTTTTGTATGTCTTGCGTCCCCCTGTGGTTGCGCATGGTCTCAAGTTTCATACAACTACAAAGGTGACATCTACACATGTGACGAGGCAAGAAGCTTTGATGTTTTCAAGTTAGGAAATGTAAAAGAGACAACATATAAGGATCTTTATTCATCATGGGATGTCTTAAACATTGTTGATATGACAACAGGTGAATCTTTTGATTGCGCAGAATGTGTATATCATCCATTCTGTGGACCATGTATAGTTGACGAATACGGTGAGCACGGTAACATTATAAAGAAACCGAATTCATTCAATTGCCGAGTGAAAAAAGGTATTTTTGAACACATCTTCAACAACTTGATGGAAGACAAAGAAAAATGGGACATTGTGAAAGGTTGGCTGATAAATTCTGACAAGAAATCATGCACACCCGATAAAGACTGTAAATGCAAAGAAAAATCTTAAGATTCCTAATCAACTTTTCCGATTTCATCAACAAATTCCTTTGCACTTGTTATTTTTTCACCTAAAACTGGCTTAAATTCTGAAATACCAAAAACATCCGGATACTCTTTCCAGACACCCATACACACATTAAAATATTTGCATTGTTTGCAGACATTGAATTTAGTGCGTCTGCCTACCTCAAGATCAAACAGTATACTTTCTTTAGAGTTATCATTATCGCGTATACTTTTATCTGCCTCAATTGATGTGATAATGCTTGTCTGTATATCATAATTATATTTTTCATATCCTTTCATAAAACAGAAAGGTATTGCGCCAAATTTAATATCTAATCCTAATTTAACTGCATAATCTATAGCTTTTTTGATGTGTGGTGCAATTTCAGTATGGTTCACTGCCACATCTTTCCAATTGATAAGAAGATTGCCGTTCATCTGCGGGGCTGATAAATTATACTGTTTTGCACCGATATCTTTTGCAAGTTTTGCAATGTTAACAACATCTGTATAATTATATTTATTTATAACCGTCTTTATATTAATATTTTTGCACCCAACATCAACAAGATTCAGTATTCCTGTTATCGTTTGTCTAAAACTGCCACTGATACGAGTAATCATGTCATGAACTTCTTCTTTAGTGCTATGTATAGGTATTGTGACAGACAAATCTGGTTTTATATGCATTATATTTTCACTGAATTTCTTGTCAGCAAAAGTCCGACCATTGCTCTGTATAGACACTTTCATTTTATTTTTTTTAACACATTGTGCAAGTTCTAAAAAATCAGGTCTTATAGTTGCTTCTCCACCTGTGAAAGTTATTGATTTGTATCCATCTTCAGCATATTTATTAATTGCTTTTTCAAGTTGAGAAAAAGTTTTGTCAAGTGGTAATTTTCGTGTTTTCAAACCCTCTCGTGTATTTTCCATAAAACAATGTATACATCTGTTGTTACAGGTATGTCCGACTATAAGATCTACATGTTTTGGCATAATTTTATATATAGACTACATTTTAAAAAGTTTTGCAACTAAAATATATTTATGTCTGGCTTTAGTTTCTGGGTACCATTCAATGGTGATTTCAAACTTCTTGAAGAATTAAAGGTACATTTTGCAAATGATATAAATGGTAACAAGATAGAAGGTCTCTATTTTCCAGCATCTCAAGAATATTTCGGTTCAGCCAGAGTAGTCAAGAAATTAACAATAGATAACGCAAAAAAAGTAATTGATTTTTGCAAAAACATGGGCTGGAAATCAAACATGCTTATGAATTCAAGTTGTGGTGGTGCTGATTGGTATTCACCAAAGACAATATCAAAAACACTTTTATTAATTAAAAATATGAAACTTGCAGGTTTAACCTCAATTACTATTACAAATCCAATATATCTTCAAAAGATAAAAAAAGAGATACCTGATATAAACATAATTGTATCAGTAATTTCTGAGATTGAATCAGTCCAGAGAGCTAAATTTTTTGAAGATTTGGGTGCGGATTCATTTGTCCCAGACCGCGATATAAACCGCAATCTTGAACTTTTAAAAGAAATAAAAGATTCAACTGACATGAACATGATTCTGATGGTAAATGAAGGCTGTCTTTACAGATGTCCTCAAAGAAACATCCATTATAATTTCATATCACATTGGTCAACAACAGAAAAAGAGAAATATTCAGATTTTATGACAAATTATTGTGTCAATTTAAGGGGGGTAAAACCCGAAGAACTACTTAAAATGCAATTCATCCTTCCTCAACATCTAAAACATTATGCGTGTATAACATCCTCATTTAAAATTGTGGGTAGAACAAGGTCAACAAAAGATATATTACAGATAACAAAAGCATATCTGGCAGAAAAATGGGATGGCAATATTCTTGATTTAATGTCAAGTGCAACACCTTCTGTACGAGACAAATATGGTTATGGTATCTCTGCAAATACATTGGATGATATCTTTTTCAAAAAAGTCACAACATGTGATAACAATTGTGAAAAATGCAATTTCTGTAAGAATTTTACAGAGAATATCTCATCTTCTTGACTGTCCAAGTATCAAAGTTTCTTCAACACATGAATACTCTTTCATATTCTCAACAACTTTTGCTATAATAGTCTGTATATTATCTTTGAATTCAATAGAGGTCTCATTATTATTACATTTGACATAAAATTTTTCATCAGGATTGATATATGAATATTCAATAATCTCATCATAGTTCTTGCTCTCATAAATTTCGTTTTCTTTTTTAAAATTCTGTGAAAACTCATTAAATTTCTCCGAAAATGCATACGAAAAGCCCATCTCAAGATTAACAAAGACATTTGTATCTGTTTCATGTATAAAATTACCTTTAAGGACAATCATAATCTCTTTTGTGTCTTGTTCTATATATGAAAATGTGGTATATAAGGTTACAAGCTTAAATTCTTGTATTTCCCTTGGCATATTTTCAATCATTCTAAAGTATGCAAGATGACCAAAACTTTTGTCTGTGTGTATAATGTTCTTAAATATTTTCATCATTTTTTCATTCTGTGTCATATCACTTAAACTTAGTATATTTGAATCAATATGACTATTGGTCTGTATTAATGTAAACAGAGAATTCTCCATTCTCCAGGAAATATATGTTCTTGATTTTTCAATCATTTTTTTTGCAATAATAAATTGTGGTATATATCCGTAATATATTTTTGTGTTTTCTACATCACAATCCTCAATAAATTCCAGTTCTGAAACATCTACGTTTTCTTCTTTTAACAACAGAAATGTATCATTTTTGTCCTGATAAACGCAACCATAACGTAAATGTTTAATATCTCTAAGATTATTGATTATAAATTCTCCAACTTTATATCCATTGTCTGAGATGTCTGGAAGAATTGACCACTTTTCAGATATTAACTCCTGCATGTATTAAATACCAACTCATACATATTTAAACATTTGTATACTTATTGTTTAATATGTTTGATCAATTTATATTTATGGATTATATTCGGATAATTGTTCTGATCCTATTTTCAGCATGCATAATAAGTACCGATATAAAACTAAAAAAGATATACAATAAAGATATAATTTTGATGTCTGTAGTAGGATTTATTTTTTTCCTATTTGGTCTTAACTTTGATCTTTTACCTTCCCTTTTAACAAATTTCAGTCTTGCATTACTATTTGGTATCTTTCTCTGGAAAATAAATATCTGGAGTGCTGGTGACGGAAAACTGTTTGCAGCATGTTCACTTTATCTCCCATATAAAATGTACCTTCCATTTTTTTCATCACAGTTGATAGTGATTAATGTATTTATCCTTGCTTTTTTATTCTGGCTTGTTCCTATGATTTTTAAGACAAAAAGACATGAAAAGATAGATTCATTTAAATTAAGTTTTGCACCAAAGAACATAATAAACCTGTCTCTTGTACTTTTCGGTGCCTTTTATTTTATTTGGCAAGGTGTATATCTATTGGGTCTAGGTCTTTATTCTGGTAGTTTCTTGATAAGCCTTGCGATATCACTTATTACATTTGCAGTACTGCGGAAACTTTTAACTTCCAAAGTAACGTATGTATTTTTGATTCTGGCTTTAGCACGACCATTTTTTGATCCATCTTTTGCATCGTTTGAAACTCTATTGACTCTTGTTTTGACTATGTCTGCACTTCTTTTTGCAGGTACGGTCGGAAACCTTTCTATGTATATATCTTATTCTGAAAAAAAACTTTCGGACATGGGCGTGGGTGATATACCTATCGGTGTACTGGCTAAAGGAAAGAACAAGATAGATGATTTTGGACTATTTATGGGAAAAGAGTTCAAAAATAAAGAAAAAATACTAAAAACTGGTTTCACATTAGATGATATAGCCAAAGCAAAAAAGATAAGGAATATAGATGGTTTCATAGTAAAGAAGACAATAAGTTTTGCACCCCTTCTTTGTATCGCCACATTTGTGACAATTTTATTAGGTACTGATATATTACTTTATCTTGCTTCATTAATATATGACGGTTGGTTTTATGGATAAGAAAAAGAAAAAGAAAAAGATTATACTTGTGATTTTTATATTATTAATATTAGTTTTATCTTTGTTTATATTCTATATAGGGGATACAAATAATTCCGCAACAATGACACATACAAACGGCGAACTCATCTGGCCGACATACAAGCATGATTTTTCAAGAACAGGAAATCTTAACTTAAAAGAATATGAAATAACAGATGGTTTAAGTATGAGTACGGTAAGTAGCAATGCTCCCGAAAGTATAAACCAGGAATTCTTTGAAACAGGAGATAACCCTTCTCCAATTTTTGTTGATGTAGACAATGATGGTGATGACGAAGTCATAAGCTATTATAAAAATGTAGTATATGACAAGAAGGCACACACAAGACCTTTCAGAGATTTTGTAATGCTCATAGACTACAAGGAAAATCCGACCATGCTTGAGAAATTAGAATTTGGGGAAGTCCCCTTCAGGCGAAAATGGATATTTATCCCAGGTGGCGAGGTCCATACCTCATTTGCAGCAGGTGACATTGATAATGATAATGATATTGAGATCGTTTTTGGCAGTGATGACAATTATTTATATGCACTTGATGGAAACGATGGTAAACTGGAATGGAAATTCAAGGCTGAAGACAAGATACGGTCAAGCCCAGCAATAGGCGACATTGATTCTGATGGAATTCAGGAAATAGTTTTTGGCAGTGACGACGGTTATCTGTATGTTCTTGATGGGACTAATGGAAAACTAAAATGGAAGTTCAAAGCAGGAGATAAGATTCAAAGCAGTCCTACTTTATTTATTGATAGGGGTGTGCAAGTAACATTCGGGAGTGATGATAAACATATTTATGTTCTTGATGGATATGGAAAAAAGATATGTGATTTCAAAGCGGAGGGGATAATAAAATCATCGCCCTTAATATATAACGACAACATTGTCTTTTCTGACGTTGATGGAATTATATATTATCTCTCAAAATCATGTAAACTAAATGACAAATTTAAAACAGGCGGAAACATTTTAGGTAGTGGCACAATATTTAAAGACCAAGTAATATTTGCAGCAGATGATGGTATGTTATATCTAACAGATCCTAAAGGTATAAATGAGCTGATAAACGTGTTTTCTCCTTCAATTTCTACACCCGTCAATATTGCAGATAATTTTATATTTTTATCAACAACTGATGGGGAACTGATTTCTGTAAATGATACAGGTATTTACACACATTTTAAAAACAACCAGAGTATAGATTTCTCATGTTCTCCGTCTATTGGTGTGATTCAAAAAGTACTTAGTTATTCTTGTTTTTATGTACAGGTTGATAATTACAAAAATTACGCAGGGATATTTGTGAATTCATTTATGTATTTATTATGATGCAGGGGATACAAATGAATTGTGATGTTAATTCTGTTAATTTGCGAATTGGTTATTTTTGTAATAATAATTGTAGTTACTGTATGATTGATGAGAACAAAAAGAAGTTATTAAAACAAGACAAACCTATATTCTTAACATTTGATAAAATCAAATTACAACTTAATGATTTAATCAAAAAAAAATTAAAATCAATCACACTTACTGGTGGCGAACCAACAATTAGAGATGATTTTTTTGAAATTTTATATTTTTTAAAACAAAATAATTTTGTTGTAGAACTCGAAACAAACGGTCGTATGTTTGCAGACACAACTTTTGCAAAAAAGACAATAAATATCTTTCCGGATTTATATTTTGAAATATCTTTACTTTCCACAATACCTGAGAGTCATGATATGTTAACACGGGTGTCAAATTCATGGAAACAAACAACAACAGGTATTAAAAATTTAATTAAATTAGGTGTGACTGAGTTTAATATTATTGTTGTAATTACAAAACAGAACTATAAGGATATCAAAAATATACCACAATATCTTAAAAGTTTAGGTGATGTTAAATGGACAATTGGTTATACCTTTCCTATGATTCAAGGTAATGCAAAACTACATAGTGTGTTAATAATTCCAAAATATGAACAGATTCAAAAATATCTTTTTGAAAGCATAAAGAATGCATTAAACCTCGGTATTAATTTTAATTTATTTAATATGCCTTTTTGTGTTATTGAAGATTATATTAAGTATAGTGTAGAATTTAATAATAATTTAGCACATACTGATTTGTTATTATATGAGTTGGAAGACTCTATTAGTACTTGGAACAAGGAACGTATTAACTCAAAAATCAAATGTATATCGTGTAAATCTTGTAAATATTTCAGGTTATGTGAGGGGGTTTGGAATAGATATATTAAAATGTATGGTGTGGATGAATTAGTGCCAATTAAGGGAAAACAAATAAATACCCTTCTATAATTATATTTTAACCATAATTCAAATATACATAATTCTTGTGAGCTACGTTAACACTACCATGCCACCCCCCCCAACCATCATCACTATCATGAGAATCATGAGACGAATGTCCACTGCAATGACTTTCTGGCACTCCATCTGCAGAACTATGTACACCCCACCCTACCGCCCCCCCACTACCATGTCCAGGATCACAATGATCGTGCAATGCAGAAAGCTGTGCACCTGCAACGACTTTTGAAAGAAAACCGACAACATCAATACCTGCAAGCAATGCTCCCATAGAGATTAATGTCTGTTTTGATGCTCCACCTTTTTCTTCAAGCATGAATGATTTTAAATCTTTTTTTATTGCAGGAATAAGATTATTCTTAACAGTCTTCTTTTGCATAACATTATTATTTGTATGTCATGTATATAAATGTTTATCTTTTTAGGCACTGTTCAAAAAGTGAGTGATGGCTAAGAATGTATAAAAGAGCAAAAACCTAAGTTATTTTACTACAAAAAACAGGTTTTGCTCTATGACTAATATACAGATGTGTCTTAATAACTTTAACGGTGTTGAACGATTGCTCAGCATATTTCCTCAAAGCAATGACTTTGAGTTTACTTCTAACCTTAACTCTGCACTTTAGGGAATATGTTCAATCCAAGCAGTTCATCTAACTCTTTGACTTTTTTTGGTACTTCTGTAATTATATTTTTGTCTTCAATCTTTAGATTGTATACTTTTCCAAATTTTTGTAACAAATCAATCGGTGTAATTTTATGATTTAATTTAGCAGTTTTCAACATTTTTTCGATAGCACAATGAATATATAGCGATAAAAATGCTATGAATATATGACCAAATACACTTTCATCATCTTGCAGATATAACTTATCTGCATTAAGGACAGTTTTATAAGTGTCAAACATTTTTTCTATATTTTCTCGTTTTTTGAACAAATAAAATATTTCTTTTGGTTCAATGTCAAGATTAGATAATATCAGTATTATCCCAGTCCTTTTCATTTTTTCATCAATTTGTTTTTTGGTAATTTTTCCGTCTTCAAGTTTCATATATAATGTTTTTTGTTCTTCAAGTTTCAGATCCATATCTTCAAAAACATATGCTACACTTTTATCTAATTTCCTTTTTCCAGACCTTATCAGTCTTTTATGATATATTAAGTGATTATTACAATGTATACGATTTTCATAATATTTACTATTTCTTCGTACGGGTAATACATATGACATTTGAATAGTTTCAAGAAATGTCATAATTTCATCTGAAAAGAAACCCCTATCCAGAACCATTATTTTACCTTTAACACCAACTTATTTTATTGAGGTGTAAAGGGTTTTTATATCCTTTACACTTCCAGGTATTGTCCGAACCATTGTTGGCATCCCAGTATCTATGCTACACATAAGTGCGATATTTATCTGAGGTATCTGTAAATGATCTTTATTATATCCTTTTTCAGCTTGACCAATATTCATAGAATGTGAAAACATAGAACTAAAATCATATATCAATTGATTGCTTTGATCTGTAAGTTGTTTGAATATTAAATTTTGACCGTCACGATTCATACCTATTTGATGTAATGTCTTTGAAATATTTTTTGGATTTAATTTTGGATTTATATGTTCTTGGTTATACAATCTATCCCATGAATCGTTTGTCCGTTTTATAGGCATGTAACCATTTACACGAACCATTGCAAGTGAATATATTTACTCCCAACAATCAGGAAATGCTTCTTTAATTACTGATTTTAATGGTTCTATTGCCTTATGCAATAACATAGAATTTCCATATTCTTTTATCGTTCTGATGTCTGCAGAAGTAATGTTTTTTTGTTTATTTGCAAGAATTAGTCCTTTATCTTTATCGAGTTTTCCTAAATACTTTGAGATTTTTTTAGTTTTTTTAGCATCTTTGTCCCACTGTGTTGTAGAATTATAAACATAATAATTTTTACCAATCAGCTTGATTTCAAGACACAGTTTACCCTGTTGTCTTTACCCATCCAACCATGTTTTTGTCCAGTCCTCCATAATCCCTATTTAGGGATTATACCTTTATAAATCTTTCGGTAAATTTCGAATACAAGAGCTAACTATTAAAAGAATTAACTGAAATTATACCCTATTTCGGCAAAGTTAAGGTTTATAAATATTTATGTGATAAAATTGATTTTTTGATGAATTTGTTAATATTTTTGAAAATTTAATCCATTTAAAAAAATAGTATCCAGTTAAGGGTTGAAAAATTGGGCTTAACTGGATGAGCTCTTCAATGAACAGTGCCATATATCCTACTCCTTTATATTCTTAAAAATCAAATAATTGTTAGGATTTATTGCTTATAATAGTTAGAATTGATTATTCAATTAACGCACTTATATATTCCTATCAAGAATGGTTAATTTTTTAAGCAAAAATAGGTTTACAAGATAATTGATTTTAGGTGTATAGATGTCTTTTGAGTTTAATAAATTAAAAAAGAATAATCTGCATGTCTTATTGCTCTTTTTTTTATTAATCCTTATTCTTATAATTTTAATAAAACCCTACGGCATATATACTGGTAATCTATTAGCCTCAACATCAACCGAATCATTTAGATTATCACCTGAATCAATTAATCTCTGCAGTATTGAAAATAATATTGCTAATTTATCTTTTGGACCCTTAAATCAGACCTCAATAATTTGCAAAAATGATTCTTATTCTTTCTCACAATCTTCACCCTCATCATCTTTGCCTTCATCTTCATCTTTATCAGGATTGTCATCTTATCTAGAATTAACATTTTCAGAAATATCATCAGATAACTTTAACATTACAGGCACTGACCTAATCTTTGATTGGTACTCTGAAGTTGTCTACGATGCCCAGATATTTTATCAAGCAGATAATGGGACTTATGAAAAGGTATGTACTCTTAAAATACCAAACACTCAAAGCCAGTCAATTTGTGATTTATCAGACAATATCCAATCCATATCCAATCTGCATAATGCGACAGTGCGCATCTACTTCCAAGAAATCCCCATAACCACTACAATATCCAATTTGATAACAGGTAAAGTTTTAGGTGTAATGAACAACAACGAATCACAGACTCAGACTCTTGACAACTCCTCAAATGATAATATTTCAGTAGATAATACAACAATAGGTGATGAAATAAGTGGCGATATAGATACTTCCAAATCTATTGAAAACAACACCTTAAATTTGACAGACAACAGTACAATTACAAATATTACTGAATCAGTCAATATTACAACAGATAACATTACTGCCGATAACATAACAATCGAAAACCTAACAAATACTACTCTCTCACTTGACAATATAACAACTGATAACCTTACAACAGAAAACATTACAAATTCTACAATAATTTTTGATAATATAACAACTGATAATGTCACAATAAACAACATTACTATTGATAACCTCACAACTGACAACATTACCTACACAAATAAAACAATAACTGACAATCTAACAGATACAAATACTAATTTAAGTTCTAATCATCCAATTTTAGATAACTATACACTAAATATATCCCTTCCATCTCCGGCAGATAACACAACAACAAATAACACATTGACAGATAATTCATCCACTCAAAATGCAACAATCCATATTTCAAACATATTTTTAAATATAAAATATATTATCTATAATGCGATAACTCTTAACATGTATTCAGACATTACTGAATACTTCCCAAACGACAATGTCTCAATCTACATCTCTGGCGACAGCAAGATAATAGACAAAATCCAACTTACAATAGACCAAAACGATTACGAATTAAAAAACATTTCAGAAAACAAATGGAAATTTATCTGGACTGCGCCACAAAACTCATCAACCAAAGATGTAAAAGTCACAGTCACAGCATATGATTTAAAAGGCAAACGTCTGGATGCAGTAACATTAAAACTATCTCCCAAAAATATGATTGCTACTTCAATCCCTGAAACAAAAAAAGAGACTGCAGTTAATTCAACAGATATCAAATTCGGTGCAAGATTAATCTATGAGAACAACAGCGCATATAAAGGTGCACAGTTATTTTTTGGTTGCAATCAGACAGATGGCAGTTACACTTATTTAGGTACAAACATTACAGACGATTCCGGCTGGGCAGTGCTGACCTCAGACAATTCATCAGTACCTGAAGACTGTTTCTTATATGTAGATTACAGAGGAAATACAACTTTGCATACTCTTCCAAGTTTCAACAGTTCTTTGGGTCTTCCAGTGGCAATCCCTTACAAACTAAAAGACCTACCGACTGACATAAATATCTATGACAGCATAACAGGCGAACTAATCCCTTACAATCAATATGCATCTTTGAAAAGTCCAAAAAAAATCAATCTGCGCCTCGCCGATTCAACCGGTTTCATCTTCTTTGATTCAGTAGATTTAGATTATATAAATACATCCAAAAGACCATCAATAATCAAGGATTCCAAACTGAAACAAAAGATAGAAAAAAAGACAAAAGAGACAGTCAACGATTTAATCTGGGTCGAAGCAGATGACTTTGTACCAAACACAACTGGTGGAAAAATAATCCTGCCATCAATAGGTTACAAGACCTTTAAGTGCGATGGCACACTCGAAGATCCAGATTGTTTTGAAATAGATACCTGTTCAGTATCAGAAAAACCATGTTACGAATATGACAACGGAACTACGATTATCTACGTCAATCATTTCTCGGGCGCTTTCAATACAATCAACTGGACAACAGACGATGATTGGAACACGGGTACTCATGTGAACACGACCAGTTCAGCAGGTGACCTTATCCTTTCAGGCACAAACACAACCGGATATTATCTTTCAAACACAACTGATACAACTTATACAATAATAAGAATTAAACCTATATGGAATTCAACCGAGCAGGATGCAAACAAGAACATAACAGTTGAAATCTCAGCAGATAACGGCACAACTTGGTTAACTACCACAAACAACACAAATTACACAACAGGTGCTGGCATCAGTACAGGACATGAACTAGTATATCGTATAAACTTATCAACAAATGATTCTGCAACCTCTCCGAAAGTCCACGACATAACATTGGATTACTATGTAATAATTCCAAACATATCAATATCCCTAGATACCGATAAGACTACTGCAACACCTAATGAAAAAATAACAGTTACAGGTTATGCAGTCCTCCAACCAGGTGATACTGATGTTGTAAATAATATTATGTATCTATGGTTTGATGAAACACTCATAAGTCCCTCTGAGTGGTGGAATACTTCATGGCGATATAGAGTACCTATAACTGTTGACACTGGCAATTATGGTCCAATAATAAACGAGAACATATTCAAAAGGATTAATTTCAGACAGATGCTTGACAATCAAGGCATTTCTGAAGATGTTGATAACAATTCCATACGTGTAATTAGTGATACTGGTAAAGAGGTAGAAAGTAATGTAATTTTCTGGTACACAGGCAATGAGGGTCTTGTATGGTTTTACATTAACACAACAATCCCTACAAATACGGAGAAGATATATTATGTGTATTTTGAGACTACAAGCAATCCAAAAACACCAAAGATATATGCGAGATCACCACCACCTGATGTAGCAGTACAGTTTCAGGGTGGTAGCGACAACGGTGGCAGTGGCGGAATAACACGCATCATGGGCGACTACAATGGAAGCTTTACAATATACAATAATGACATACCAAATCCCGGTGCAAATTCACACGATTCTCAATGTATTGCGGATTTCGATAATGATGGGGACTGGGATTATGTGATGAGTAAAAATACGGATTCAAACATTTATTATTACCGTAATAATGGCAATGGTGACGGTTTTTCAAATTTCACAAGTATGGGCTCAATAGGTACGAGATCTTCAACATCCCACTTTATGGCCTGTGCAACGGCAGATTTCAATAAAGACGGAAACATGGATTTCATATCTTTCAGTGATACAAATTGTTGCCGTGACCTATTCTTAGGGAACGGTGACGGAACATTCAACAAGACTGAAAATGCTCTAGCCAATGGTGTCTATAACAGAGACATATCTGTAGGTGATTTTGATGGTGACGGCAACATGGATATTGCTATAGGTCATTATGGTGCCTATAATTGGTATATTTATTATGGCTTTGGTGATGGTAATTTTACTGCACCAATTTATATCGGTAATTATGGTGGTTCAAATGCAGACCCATATGCAGTCGCATCTGGGGACTGGAATCATGATGGTGTTTTAGACATAATTGTAGGTGGTGCATATTATGGTCACGATGGCACTGCAAGAAAGAAATTCCAAGGTAAAACTGGTGGTCAAGGACCTTCATATTTCACAGATATGGGCTACTGGACAGGACCTAATGGTATTGATATAGGTGATGGTTCAAGATCTAATGTTCATGGTTGGATGGAAGGTTATGACTGGAACCATGACGGCAATGATGATATAATAGGGAATATATATGCTGATAATATTGCATCTCAATGCGGTATTTATTATTGGCAGGGCACTTCTGCAGACTGGGGATTTGAGAACGCGGTCAAGTTAGGTGTCGGTGCAAGATGTTGGATGGGTGAAGGTGGAACATCACCTCAGGTAGGACATAATTTAGGTTACTATGTAATATCTCCAAATGATTTAGAACAAATCCTCATAACAAACAATACTGGATTTTATAATTACACATTTATTGCGACATCAGTAACAGGAACACACACACTAAAAATAAATACAACTGATGAAAATGAAGTATATGGTGAAAATTCAACAAACATAACACAACCGTCAATAATCATCTCCGACCAACAAGCGATATCTATTGAAAGTCAGACAAAATATATTCTGATAGACGAACAGATAAATATTTCGGTAAAAGTTTACAAGAATATTGACAATCCGATTGATTCGGTCTGGGTAAACATAACGATGCCTAATTCAACAGTAAAAACTTATTTTTTAGACAACACAACAAATAGGACTGAGACACAGATATGGGATGTCATATTAGACACAACATCAGAATTTGATAATTTAATAGGGACGTACAATATAACATTTTATGCAAATTCAACACTTGAAAACGGTTCTACAATAATCCAACAAGTGCCTACACAACTGATTAATTTTTATATTCAAAAATTAGTAGTTTTTGTAAAAAATAAAGATGGTTCATCCGTTTCAGATGCCAATATTATAGTTTATGTTCACAACACTACTGATATTGTCTGTCAAGGTAATACTACTACTAATGGTCAATTTGATTGCAGTGCTGTTGAAACCTCAAAAGCTTATGATATATTATATGACAATATTCCCGGTCGTTTCTCTCAACTCTGGAAACGTATGGTCTTTATACCTAATAACACAATTGAATTTGTAACTCCTTATACATATTCCTGTTCCGATGGAAGCGGTTCAAATTGTGATGTTTACAGCGATCTTGAAGTCCGTGTCTATGAAGATTTAATTAATTTAAAAACACCAGGTGGCAACCTTTTGGCAATCATCCACACAACCACATCCGGACTCTCAAACGACACTAGTGCCACAAACGGTGCCACTATAACTTTTGATAAAAACATAACGTCTGTCTGGGACAATCCAGTATGTACAGATGGTTATTATTATGGTTGGGGCAAAGAATACGATTACGGTGCCGAAGGTTTTATTTTCTTATTTAATTCTCAGGATAATATTGTCGGTTGTAATCAAAAAATAAAAATCACAAATGCAACCGGTTCATTCGAATCTTACCTCCTTGTCAATATCTATGAGACCACCACCGGTTTTTTATCATGTAGTGGTCATACCAATTCAGAAGGTACGATAAATTGCGGGTTATCTTCAGGTTTATATGACCTGAAGACAGAAAACGGTTCTTATGCATTAAACGTTTCAAAAAACTCAACAGTCACACTTATTGCCTATGATAGTCCTAAGACTCTTTCCGATTTGACAATAAAACTTACAAATTCTACAGGTGACGCATTACCATATATCCCATTAAACATTTATGAAAATGACACAGGTAATATAGTTTGTTCAGTCACCTCAAATGAAGATGGATATATCATCTGTTCCTTAGATTCCGCAAAGACCTATGACGTTTTAAATTATACAAACATTTCATTGCCAGATTCATACATAATTGACATTACTCAATATCTTTTTGAAATACAGACATTAGAGTATGGAATACCTATAAAGGACAATCATATAATTGTAAAAGATGGTTCAACGACAAAATGTGATGGTTATACAGACATCAATGGTATGTATTTGTGCTCTATACAGTCTAATAATTACGATATCTATGTTGGCACAGATAATGAACTAGTCGAAAACGTCAAATTCACATTATCATCCTCTGAGTCTCATATCCTTGAGATGTCACCATACCTATTAAAAACTGAAGTTATTGCAACGGGTGGTGGTATTAATTTTAGTGAAATAAATGTATTTGACCACGAATCCAGCAATCTTGTTTGTCAAG
This sequence comes from Nanobdellati archaeon, assembly GCA_019429125.1. Classification (GTDB taxonomy): domain Archaea; phylum EX4484-52; class EX4484-52; order EX4484-52; family GLR71; genus GLR71. Next base: position 37,314 of record JAHYJO010000005.1, read on the forward strand.
CTTCGGATTTTCAGGGCATTAATTACACTGTTCGTTGTTATCTTGCAAACAGATCCATAGCTTATGATGTTTTGTATAACAACACAATCGGCACAATAGACCACATGTGGAAAAAGACAGTATTATTACCTGAAAATTTAACATTTCATGAATCTGAAGATTATCCAGACTACTGTAATTTAGAATTGCGTATCTATGATAAATATTATACGGATACTATGCCTGACGGTCTTTTGCTTGGTACAGTTCTGCATGGTATTGGCAAGTGTTCAGATATGGATATCTATGGTTTTGATAGTACTGTAACTAGTGAATGGAACAACCCTGTATGTACTGGAAATAATTTTTATGTATGGACCTATTCTGGAATAGGTAAACGTTCAGCACATTATAATTTTTCAGGTTCAGTCTCTGGCTGTAATCTAGATATAACTGTGAAAAACACATATAATGAAACATTGACATTTGCAAGTGTTTCAGTCTATGATAAAGACACACAGATTTTAAGATGTGTTGGCAATACTAATTCTAATGGACTTTTAAGTTGTGGTCTTCCTGTTGGTAATTATAGTATACGTGCCTGTTTTGCCGGTTATTGTGCCTATCAAGATATTTCATCACTCGGTTCATATTCAGTTACTATCCCAAACATTATGAATACAATTTCAGTTGTAGTTACAGATATTTTAAATGAAGACCCATTAGTTTCAGATGCCAATATTATAGTTTATGTTCACAACACTACTGATATTGTCTGTCAAGGTAATACTAATACCAATGGTTTATATAATGGTCAATTTGATTGCAGTGCTGTTGAAACCTCAAAAGCTTATGATATATTATATGACAATATTCCCGGTCGTTTCTCTCAACTCTGGAAACGTATGGTCTTTATACATAACACAATTGAATTTGTAACTCCTTATACATATTCCTGTTCCGATGGAAGCGGTTCAAATTGTGATGTTTACAGCGATCTTGAAGTCCGTGTCTATGAAGATTTAATTAATTTAAAAACACCAGGTGGCAACCTTTTGGCAATCATCCACACAACCACATCCGGACTCTCAAACGACACTAGTGCCACAAACGGTGCCACTATAACTTTTGATAAAAACATAACGTCTGTCTGGGACAATCCAGTATGTACAGATGGTTATTATTATGGTTGGGGCAAAGAATACGATTACGGTGCCGAAGGTTTTGGATATATGTTCAATTCAACAAATGATATATCTGGTTGTAATCAATCTATTACAATAATTAATGAATCCGGCAGTCTTTTAAATAATATCAATGTCAAGATCTATAATTTTATAACCGGCAAACTTAATTGTGAAGGTAAGACGAACACTAATGGAATAATTAAGTGTGGTTTTTATTCTGGGAATTATAACATAACTACAGAGTATGGTGCATACATTTTAGATGCAACCATTTCAAACGATTATATTATTCAGAAATATAATTCCTCAACCATAATGGAAACTCTTGATGTCGAGTTGAAAGATATAATTGGAGATTCAATATCTTATGATAAACTTACATTCTATGACGCAGAGACATCAATAATTGCATGTCAAGGATATCCAAACGAACAGTCAAGACTTATCTGCTCATTAAATGCATCCAAAAATTATACCGTCATGGTCTGGGAAGGTAATGTTTCTTATACTCTATCAACACATAAAAATATTGAGTTACCTGACACAACATCAATACAAGAGAATGTAGATTTAACTGTATTAAAATATACATCCGATAAAAATTACATTCCTTTATCTGAGGAAATTATTAAATTATATTCTGGTGGAATTTATGTTGCCCAAGGTATGAGTAACGAACAAGGTCACATTGGTTTTGCATTAGATATTGCACCAACCTATTATCTTAATATTTTTGATTATATTGGTACAGATGCTATAATTGCAGTTCCATTAACAACAACAACATATGTATATGTCTCTCTTTCACCAAAACTAAATAAAACGGATGTAATGTCTGGAGAGACCATATTATTGAATGGTACAACAATATTTCAGCCAACAGGGGACTTACTTCCTAATTTAAATGTAAGTGTATACCTTAATGGTACTCTCTTAGGAAATACAACAACAAATGCAAGTGGTGAATATGCATACCAGATTACAGCGCCAACAACAGACGGAAATTTTACTTTAATGGTAAATACCACAGATTTAAATGGTATTTATGGTGAATATTTAACCAATTTTATAGTAGATACTTCTCCTCCAAATATAACGATAATATCTCCTAAGAACAGATCTTATACATCATCAGTTTGGTTCAATCTCAGTGTAACAGATATAAGGGGTACTGATTGGTGTGGCTATTCATTAGACAACACAGCAAATATCACCTTATCAAATGATACACTAACTAATTTCTACGATGTTAATAGTTCTATGACTGAGGAGACACATACTGTCATATTTTACTGTAATGACACTGCTGGAAAATTAAATTATACAACTGAATACTTCAATATCGATTTAACTTTACCGACAATAACACTTGATGCTCCTGTTAATAATACAGTTATAACAGAGCCACCATTATGGATTAATTTAACAATGGCGGATGATTTATTATTAGATACATCTTGGTGGTCAAACAATTCAGGAACAATCAATTATACATTAAATTCACCTTGGGATATAGATATGAGCGAATGGCCTGAGGGAGACAATATAATTCATGTTTGGGTAAATGACAGTGCAGGTAACACAGTACAGAAAGTATATCTATTTATATTAAACAGGTATCATCCAGAAATAGAATTTGTAGACCCAACAGACAATAATAGTGGTCTTGTAAACCGAGATTGGAGTTATATTAATGTCTCTGCATCAAATTTAGGTAGCGAAGATAACATCACCGTTTTCTTAGATTGGAACAACTCCCTTGTGGGTTGGTGGAGGTTCAACAATGAATCTGGAGAAAACGAGACATACTTCAAAGATTGGTCAAGCTACGGTAACAACGGAAGTTGCATAACCACAACTTGCCCGAATTATACGACAGGATATCTAGGCAAAGCATTGCAGTTTGATGGAAGTGATGATTATGTAAATGCTGGAAATGATGCAAGTTTGAATCTCACAAATGAAATAACTATAATGGCATGGGTAAAACCAACAGGAACTATAGGTTCTGGTGGGTATGCAATTATATCTGAAAACGGAAATCATTATACTCAAATAAGAAGAGATAACGGTTCAGGCTCAAAAATTGCATTTTGGCATGCATCTGCAGGCATATGGTTTGAATCAAATACAGATGTTCCAATGAATCAGTGGAGTTTTATAGTAGTTACTTTCAACAAGTATGATATAAATCAAAATGTGAAGTTTTATTTGAATGGCGTTGCAAATGGTACTGGTGACACGACAACTGCCTTAGTTCCGACAGCAAACAATATTTGGTTTGGAAATGTATATACAACAAGCAGGTATTTCAACGGTACAATAGATGAAGTCAAGATATTCAATCGCGCACTCACTCCAGCAGAGATCAACTCATCCTACGATGCCGGACTTTACAGGTTGGAAAAAAACATAACCAATCTCGTAGATGGAACTTACACATACACAGCGCATGTCCAAGATTTAGTAGGTGATCTTAACCAAACAGAAACACGAACTTTGACAGTTGATACAATTTCACCAATAGTAACGCTAATTAGTCCAGAACAGGATGATTACATTTCTTCAATTTTAATCAATTTCGTATTCAAAATTATTGATAATCTTAATACATCAATGGTTTGTTCTTTATATATAAATAACATATTAATTACAACAAACTCATCAACCAACAACGATACAGAGACTACATTTTCAAATATTACAGTCTCTGAAAATATAAATCAAAACTGGACTGTAAAATGTTCTGATGGTGTTAATAAAAATGAACTTTCAATCAGAACATTCAGTACAGATACGACCTCACCATCCATCGAATTCATCTCACCTACAAAAGATAACAATTCTTATATCTCAGAAAACTACACTTATATCAATTGGACTTTAACTGAAATTAATCCCGATACTATCCTCTTAAATTGGGCAGGTACAAATGAGACCATGTCACAGAATTATTTAAATAAGACTGGTTTGACAGATGGAATCTATACTTATTATGTCTGGGTAAATGATACATCTGGGACATCAAATCAAACCGAAACAAGAACACTAACAGTTGATACACTACCACCAATAGTAACACTAGTTAGTCCAGAACAGGATGATTACTTATCTTCAACTTCAATGGATTTCATATTCAATGTTACAGATAACCTTGAGACCTATATGGTCTGCTCTTTATACATAAATGGTACATTAATCAAAACAAAATCATCAACCAACAATGATAGTGCGACTACATTTTCAAGTATTACAGTCTCTGAAAATATAAATCAAAACTGGACCGTAAACTGTTCTGATGGTGTTAATACAGCTCAACCTTCAATAAGAACATTCAATATAGACACAACTCCACCCTACATAGAATTCATCTCACCTACAGAAGATAACAATTCTTATATCTCCAAAAACTACACTTACATCAATTGGTCTTTAAGTGAAATTAATTCCGATACTATCTTCTTAAATTGGGCAGGTATAAATGAGACCATGTCACAGAATTATTTAAATAAGACTGGTTTAACGGAGAGTATCTATACTTATTATGTCTGGGCTAATGACACTGCTGGAAACTCAAATCAAACAGAGACAAGAACTCTGACAATTGACACAACTGCACCTACCGTAACTTTAGTTTCTCCAATAGATAACATATATTCTTCTGCAACAACAATGGATTTCATATTCAATGTTACAGATAACCTTGAGACCTATATGGTCTGCTCTTTATACATAAATGACACATTAATTACAACAAACTCATCAACATACAACGCAACAGACACGACTTTCTCAAGCATAGCAGTATCTGAAAATATAAATCAAAACTGGACGGTAAACTGTTCTGATGGTGTTAATACAGCTCAACCTTCAATAAGAACATTCAATATAGACACAACTCCACCATCAATATCAATTCAATCCCCAACCCCAACAATATACGGAACCTTAAATATCGACCTCAATTACAGCGCACAAGACACAAATGGAATCTTATCCTGCCTCTACGAACTAAACGGTGCAAACACTACCCTCACATCTTGTCAAAACACAACAATAACAGCAGTTGAAGGAAATAACAACCTCAAACTTTACGCAAAAGACACCTTTAACAACTGGAACATGGCTGAAGTAGATTTCACTGTCAACCTTATCTCTTTGCAAATTACAAAATACCTGTCTCCAGATGTCCTTATTGCCGGTGAAAACGAGACAATAACCGTTAACACAACCCTAAAAATCAACCAGACAAAAAATGATGTATATTCAATAAAAATAACAGATGAAGTCCCTTATGACTTCTACAACTCAACAGTTATAACAGTCTATTTCAAGAATGCGACAACCGCCGAATTGACAGAATTGACAACAAATATAATCATAAATATAGTTGATCTGGCGCAAAATAACAACACCCAAATTCAGGTCAACATAACAAACATTTCAGAGACAAATCTCGCAGGATACATCAAAGAAAACGATTCAATTATCCTGACTTATGAGATGACATCATCCCAGCTGGATTCCGGAGACACAAGGACCATGTACATTAATGTCACCGCAACAGATATAAATGAAAACCAGAAAGACGCATACACGACAAAAAACATTTCAGCCTCAGGCGCAGTCCTACGCGGTTCAAAATCAATTTACATAAACCCTGCCAACCCGCAGGACATAACAGTCACAATAGTAGTTGATGTAATCGGTGACGCCGGCATGAGCGAAATTTTACTTTCTGATTTCCTACCGTTAGGTGCAACAATAAATAACAAGACAGTAACTTATTACAACAACAGCAACAGCCAGACATATAGCCTGTACAACGACTCCGATTACTTTGTAGGCAACCCCGCACAAGATACTTTACCAGACGGAGTTCAAGTAGATATCTACCACTACAATTTCACCTACAACTACACTAACTGGAGCGGTACATTATACGACAATGACAGCATCACTATAATCTATAATGCAAAACTTTTAGGTGGTGGTTCCTGGCTATTGCCGACAATCCTTGGTGGTTATGACCCCGCATACAAGACTCACATAATAACTGAAATGTACACAGATGTCAACATACCATTATTTGATATTATATTAAAAGTACTGACAAAAACCGTATCCCTCGGAAACCCAGTAACTGCACTATTGACAATGGAAAATGTAGGAGGACCAAAAGCAAAAGTAGATGTCATGATAAATTATGCAATAAAGACTCAAGAAGGACAACATATAACTGGAAGCACAGACACTATCGCCATAACAGATAAGAAAGAAACAATCCTTAATCTTGAGCTTCCTAAAGGTGTTAAGGAAGGCGTATATACGTTTGAGGCACTTGTTACCTATACTGGACGGGAAGCTATATCTACCCGTGATTTTGAAGTCATAGATTATTATAGGCCTGAAAATAATGATAACTTAATAACTATAGGTCTCAGTATAATTATCATACTACTCATAATAATATTTATTTGGAACCAGACTTATACTGTCAAAAAGAGAAACATTAATTTAAAAAATAACAACATGAAACATTTTTATGAGAGACAATCCTAATTGATTTAACGTGTAGAAGGCACTGTTCATTTTTCGAGTGATTTCAAACAGAATGTAGTTAATTAAATACCTTTATTTCTTTTGTAATTCGACGTGAAATGTGTATATTAAATGGATTTCTGCAGGAGTTTATAAACAAACAATATTTAAAAAATATTCAAAATCACTAACTTTTTGGATAGTGCCGTGTAGAATATAAACCTAAATAATAAATTAAACATTATACAAATGTATTGAATACTCGTTCATGCAATTTTTTTATTCTCAGAAGATTTAGTTTCTATTCGCGAATCATAATCCTCAATCAATGACTCTAAAGAGTCATTAGGTACAGAATTGATATCAGGTTTAAGATTAGATTTTTTTTCGGTTTCATCAGAAAAATCATTTTGTTCTTGTACACTGATAGTTTTTGAAGCATCATCTTCAAATTCTAAAAAAACATCTTGTTTCTCATATATTTCTTTATCATCTGCTTTTATCTTATCAGTTTGTGTAGTTTTGATACCTTCATCTATCTGAGTTACATTATTCTTTTGTGTTATATCTATTTGATTATTTATAGTGTCTTGTGGTATATAATTATCGGTAGAAGTATCAATAACATCATCATTTGCAACCATCTGTTTCTCATTTACAATTGTCTTTTCATTCAGTGTTGATACAAGATTAATAATATTTTCCATCTGATTCTTATTGTCTCCAAGGACAGCATCTAATTGTTTTTTTATATTCTGCAAATCATTACCTATAACATTTTCAATATTTTTTTCAATTTCTTTAATTGCATGCACATTATCTTCAGACAGTTCTGTATTCTTTTCAATCTGTGAATTTATATGACTTAAACTTTCTTCTTTCTTATTGATTTTAGTCTCATTTGCCATTGTTTTTTCAATCAATATAGACATAAGATCTTTAATGTTTAACATTTTTTCTTCAGTCTTATCCACTCTTAAACCCAACTCTTTTTTGATTATACCCATATCTTTTTTAGTAATCATATTATCAAATTTAAGTTCAACTGCATCAATTGCACGTATGTTATCTTCAAGAAGTTCTTTATTGTCTTGTATCATAACATCTATATTATCTAAAGTCTCTTGTTTCTTGTTCAGTTCAAAGAATATCTGTTCAACCTTTGAAGTGGTACGGTTGATATAATCTTTTTCATCTTTTATTTTCTTAATCTGTTTATCTATATAAGTAGTAATATTGGTTAAACTTTCAATACTTTTGATATTATCATAGACTTTATTTATTTTAGTTATCTGTTTCTCAAACGTTGTGTTACGTTCAGTTTCCATGTCAAGTTTGGCTTCAAGTTCAAGTATTTTTTTCTCTTTCCTATCCATATCTATTTTGATTCTTTCAGGATTTATCTCCTCAGTTGCATCTTTTATCTTTTCAAACTTAGTAAGTACATCACTAAATGATTTCTCTCTGTCAAATATCATTGAACGCAATTCGCCAATTTCTTCTGTAAGTTTTGATATCTCTTCATTCTTATCTTTTTCAATGCTATCAATCATCTCAAGTTTTCCTTCAATCTTATCAGTCTTGATTGTCATTTCATCTATTGTTCTCTTGACTTTATCGATTTCAGTATCTTCTTTAGGATTATATGCTGTTACAATGTTATCATTTGTTTTTTTGGTATTGTTGCCTTTGCTGACTAATTTATCAAATATGCCAGATACGGATTTCTTTTTCTCTTTATTTTCAAGATTATCAAAATCACCGACACTAATTACATTCTCAGATTCTTCAATGTCTTTTATGTCATCTTTCGTATCTTCAGCCATGTTATCTACCCTTTATTATTTTTGTACCTTTATGGTTTATATCTTTTCAGATGTTCCATAAGTGATGAGATGTATATCTCAGCAATCCTGAACCGTCCCTGTTTGAGTTTGTTCTTTGCAAGTTTGAGTTCAAGTTCAAAGTCACCAGTATTTATATTTTTATTTTTGAGTCCCTCAATCATTGACTCAATCTTTTCAAGTTTCTCAGAAAAGTCCTTATATTTATCAAGATCTTCATTAAGAATTTTATGTGGTGAATGCCATGTAGGCCTAAATGATATGAACCATGGCTTACCATTATTGTATTTAGGATTCTGTATCATCCCGACTCCTATTCCTTGCCTTGAAATCCTATTTGCGAAGTCAAGACCATATTTATTTTTCCATTTTTCGATATCACTCAATGATTTTGTATTGAGCTGGATTTCAGTAAGTACATTACCACTTATAGCTTCCTTGAAATCTGATGATACTTGTGATATCATAATAAGTCCGATACCCCATTTCCTGAATTCACGACATGCTTTCTCAACTTCTGTATATCCACCGCTACCACCATATTTTTCAAGTAGCCGATGTACCTCGTCAAGAACGATAATCATCTTAAGTTCAGTTGATTCTTCCCATGTCTGTGCAAATAATGTCTTTATGATAGACCTTATTGCGATGTCATACTCCCCAGTCTTTAATTTATTAAGTGTAAATACAGTGATTTCACCTGGATTCATATATTTCTTGAAATCTACCTGTATATTAGGGTCTGTGACCTCTTCAATTACACCTTTATATGACCTCCTGTATCGGGGGTCCATACCAAATTGGGAGTATCTGTTAAGTATAAAGTCATCTTTACACGGTTTCATAAACCCAGTCCATTGAACTGTGGGGTCAAAGACAACGACAGGTATATTATGTTCAAGTGCCTCTTCAACAATGACTGACGCTGCTACACTTTTACCAGATCCAGTAGACCCTGCAACCAAAAGATGCGTTGTCAGATCTTTAGGATTGAAATATGATTTCCTGTCAGTTTCTGAAATTTTACCCACACAAAATGAATCATTGGTTTTACCGGGAAGAAGTGAGTAATTGACAGGCTGTATATACCTTTCATTCCTGTGCTTGTATCTTATATATCTTATCCGACCATAGTAGCCGACAACAAGAAGCGATAATATTATAATGCTCCATTTGACGCGGTTACCCATCGTAGTCTCCCAGAAAGTCAGCACAACCTCAAAAGTATCAACTGATGATTTTTGTGTAATTGTCGTATCTCCATAGGTAGCAAGAACTTCAAGATAATATTCCCCAAGACCAACAGTATTGATGTCTGCAAGTGATAGTGTCTTTCTTAATGTTATAGACTCAGTCAAGAAGATAGTTTCATTGACAACCTTAATTATTTCTTCAGTCTTTGAATTCTTAACAATATAATCTAAGGTGACATTAAATCCTTTATTTTTAGCAAGGTTTGAGAATATTATATTGAATTTTATATCCTCATAAGGTCTAATTTTTTTAGTAATCAGTTGAATCTTAATATCCATCTCTTGCAACATGCTTGAAGTCGATGTAATCTTGAGTGCTACAGGAACTCGTGTAGTCTGGTTGATTGAATCAAATATCAATGTACCATAATAAGTTCCAGGGACAGCTGTGTCTTCTGCAGATACATATAAATTTACAATCCTGTTTTCAGATGCTTTAAGTTCAAGAGTTACCTTTGAGAAATTTATATAGTCAATGATTTCACCTAAAACTGAGATATTGACAAGTTGTGAAGTATTAAGCAGATTCTGTATAGATAAATTATATGTTTTATTTTCTCCAGGAGTTAAAAATATGTTACCAATATTACTGTCAACCGAGAAGAATTCAGTAATGCTCTTACAATCAATTGGGCAATTTACAGAATTTTCACCTGTCTCACATACATCATTACCACAGACACTTCTTGCAGGACTACTTCCACCGCCTGAGGAACTAGGACTTGGAGGGTCAGCAATATACCCACACGTTGTCCCACGACACCATTCAGCGATTGCATATGCAGATGTGCTCGTAATATTGAAAGTTATTGTATTTAGTTTAGTATCAAGTGCAACATTACCATACTTAACAAAATCAGTGGCACAAGATCTTGTTGTCATGTTCCACTCTGAACATTTGTAAATTCTTAGGTAATCTTCAGAAATTGTATGACCAATATCCAGCAACCCTTGTGTATAGTTCAATGTAATTTCAGCAGATGTATAATTAATATATGGGATATAAATTCCCAGTGCAAGCAAAGGATCCTGTCCTGCATCAGGTGCAGTGGTCGGCAAAGTTATCTGTCCTATGTCAAGTGAATCATTAAGTGTCACAAGATCCAACTTAAACACATCTGTAACATTTGTTGCGTTGCTGTCATTATGCTGGTTCTGCATAATTGTGCTGATATTGACATCTCGTAATTTAATGCTGTGCTTTGCATCCCACAAGTTATAGATTTTAATATCATATATCCTCTTATGTATGTCCCATTTATATGTTCCATTGACGCCTACACTAAAATCATGTATTGCCCAGTCAGTCCCATTTTTGTATAACTGGAAATCACCAGTGATAAAATCATCGTTTGTATCTTTTAGTACTCCTGAAAATTCAAGGTCTGTATATACATCAAAATAACCTGTAGTTTCATTCACAGTGCTTGAGACAAGACCATGAGCACTATCATTTGCAGATATGTCTATCTTGTAGTCGCCAATTTGGTTAGTTGTTATAAGGTCAAATGTCCAGATGTCATCTGAAACCAAAGTCAGACTATATGGCATTACACTTGCATCTGGATAAGTGACATTGGCCAAAACCTGTGATATGCCCGTATTGTCTGTGACATTAACAAGCACATTAATAAGATTTATATTATCATTCCAGTCAATATTCCCCTCACTGTCGCTGACATTTAAAGTGATAGAATTAATAGTTGGTGGCATGATATCATCATACTTAACTGCATTTGCCTGTTCTGCAGTAAATATCATCATAGTGCTGTTGTCAATTGCATAATATCCAGTAACTTTAAGTGTATTGTTAATCTTATTGCCGTCAATTAAAGGTGCATTACACTGTAGTTCATAATCATATGTTGTGCCGACATAAGGGAAATTAAATATTGTGGCGCCCTCATATAAGCAAGGTAATCCACTGACATTGATGCTCCAATTAATCTTATTGGAATCAGTAATTTTCATATAATTATATTCTGCATCCACATATATTGTAATGTTATGAGAGCTATTGACAGGACCTGCCTGTAGGCTTTCAGTTGGGTATGTAATGTCAATACTTAATGCGCTCACATCTAAAGATAATACTTCATTAACAAATTCGGGAACAAGAGTAGTATCATTGCTTGTAATTGTAATATTTATATCATGTTTACCTAATGATGCCTCAGACACATTATAATATATATCAAGAATTCCTGTAAAGTTGGCAGGTATAGTGTAATTATCCTCTGATATAATTTGCGAAACAGTACCATTTATTGTAATATTTGTAGTGATATAACTGCTTCCGTTTCCAGTGATATTGATGATAAATGTAAAATTATGGTTTAGCATATTAAAGATCGTTACAGGTTTAAATTTCCCAATTTCTGTAGGCCCACCTTTACCTGCCACAACATCATAGTCTTCTACAACAACTTTCCAATCAACATCCTTAATTGTTATGTTGATAAGTATCATGTCTGAACAGAAATCATAATCCCCCATGCATAATGACTCTGTATCATTTGCAATGATATATGTCCAGTAATTACCCATTAGACTTTTGTTTTCAGGAACCGTTATGTTCACAGTTATAGTTAAATTATCATAAAAATCAATATCAAAATTATTTCCACTGTAATTCAACCAGTCATTTATAATTGATGAATTTCCACCGGTAGTATTAAGTGATATGTTGTATAAGGGTGTATTTCCAAATGCAGATATTGTAACGTTACCAAGAGTTTTGATATCGCCATATGAGATTTCAGAAGAATCAATCTGCACATCTATAATTTTTAGATAGGTAGTATGTAATACATCAATTACAATACTTTCATTTGAAAAATCAGTATTATTATTATCCCATATCAATGTGAAATTGAGTGTATTATTACCAAGGGTTGCATACTGTGTAATATTAATAATTATGTTCGTTGTGCAATTCCCAGAGGGTGTTATGCTTTTGCATTTATTTGATGCTGTCACAAATCCAGTCTTTTCAAAAAACAGGATTGTAGGATTAAACATATCAAAATCACCTGTGTTATTTATCAACACACTTATATTGAGTGTAGCATTCCAATCATGAGTTATATTTTTAGCAGATAAATATGATGAATTAATTCTGAGTTGACCTGAAGTCTTGTCATCTGAAAAACTGACATTGACTGTATCAGACCAGTTTTGGCTAATATTATAGTATAAATCCGGTACATCACTTATGTTACACACAATAGGATGGCTTCCAATTATGCTTGTAGAATCTACCCAGGTGTATGTGGCAATGCCGTCATAATTTGTATTTGTTGTACCAAGGAATGTCAGATTGTCATAGAAACCGACTGAATAATTAAATATACTAGTTGATATGTTTGCATCACTGACATTACATGTTATATTCACAGTTGAGTCTAGAAAACATCTAAGCCCATCTTCAGAACAACTCGAAGATGAAACTGTTATATCTGAAATCTGACTAAAGCCAAAGATATTTACATTAACATATTCCTTATCAAGTACATAGTAAGGTCCAGTTGCATAAGCAATAATCTTTTGTGATCCTACACTATGATTCATAAATGAGGTCCAAGTAGTATTGCCACTTCCTGCAGACGTTTTAGTATCATAATCAACCGATATGTCTGAACTGACAATGGAATTGATGCAAGTTCCATTTATGTCAGAGATGCAGATGTAATCAATATCTATGTCTGTGGATTCTCCATTTCCCTCGTCCACAATGGTTATGTTAATATTTGTAGAACCATTAATCTGCGCATCATTGCATATCTTTGTCTTCCAACTAATATCTTCCAATTCAGTAAAATTATTAAGATCACAAATATAATCTCCAATAATTAATGATACATTAGCATATTCAGATTGATATCTAAAACTTTGCCTGTACCGTATTTTTACATATTCACTAAGTATAGGTTCAAAAAGCGTCTGTGACACATTTTTTGTATTACTTAATGCTGAAATAGATAGTACACTAATATTGCCAACATAGGTGGCAGTACCATCACCTGTCCAATACTCAGTGCTATTATTTGAAAAGTCATTGTTTCTGATAAACGATAATTTATACTCAACATAGGGATTTGGATTTTGTTCATCCAAATATAACATATAACTCTGGCTTTCATTAGCGCTCATATTAATCAGGAAAACAATTTCAGAATAACTATTCATATATTTCTGGCCAATGCTTATGTTCTGTATCTGGATAGGCACATTGATTTCAGTATCCTGATCAATATAATTAAGTCTTGTAGAATTAATTTTCCATGAACTTACATTAACATCATAACTCTCAAGGTCAGATGCTTTAATTATGACTGGTCTGTCTGTAATATTTCTACTAGATATTTCAGTAATATTTAATGCAATGACTTTGTTGACTGTATACCAGTTAATAGCATATGTATTTTGTTCCTGTGTATCGCATCCATCAGTCGCGCTACTATTCAGTTTAATCTCATCGCCTTTATAGAATTGCTGATTGTCTGAAGGTGTGTATATAGTAATTGCAATATTATCGGTCAACCTTACATCATAATCATCATTATAGTCTAAAGTGTAATTGAAAGGTACTATATTATTGATTGTCACATTTACTCCATAATCACCAAGAGTTATATATGAACAATCCGGGTTCCAGTTATAAGTACACAATCCATTAGTATTTACAGAACTTGACCCAATTTCAGTGTTATTGAAATACCAAGTGCAAGTATAATTGGTTGTATTAATTGTTGTAGCAGTCACATCTATGTTATATTCATCAGTTAGTTGTGCACTAAATGTTATAGTTGTATCTCTCAATATACTTTCATTGCTGTAGGGTGCCACAACGCCTATACTGACATTACCTTTGACATTGACAGTATAATTGGTAGTATTTAGCAGATTATAATATTTTGAGTCAATTGATACATTCCAAATCTGACCACCGACAGAATAATTACTGTTCAGATCAAAATTAGAACTGCAATAACCTGTACTGTTTACATTATTCATATTATATAATGTCTTATTAATTCCATCTTTACTGACATATACTGCGCAACTGATACCATCTATATTTACAGGGACACCAACTGTGGTATCATTAAATATCACTTCAATTCGTGTTGAATCATTTTCTCTGTATACAATAGAATCATTTCCAAACACACTGGATACAGTGACATTATGTTTTACAATTACTGGTCCTGAATAGTCACTTGTATTTTTCTTACTGTGTATTTTATATCCTGTTGAATTAAAATCAAAATATTCAAACTTGTATGAATTTGCGGCCAAAACCCACTCTTTAGTTGACTCTATATTGTTAAATTCAACCAGACCCTCACCATTAACAGTTATCGTGCCTTTATCAGTCCAACTATCATTTATTGTCACCCACAATGTAACATTGACAGAGTCTCCATCGCTGTCGTTGACATATATGGAATAATTGAATAGGTCTCCCCAGATTCCAGATTCAGCAGTCACATTTGCATCTGTCATATTCGTTTCAAGATTAAGTGCTGCCTTGACTATATATCTTGTAGATGTGCCTGCAGTAATATTTGGTTGTATCCATTTAACAAAGTCATAGATACCATTATCATTTGTATCATTTTTACATGCCGAAAACCCAAGCGCCAACGAAGTGTCCATAGTGGGGCAAGCCGTTGCCGGTGTAATATCAAACTCAGTCTGCCCCCATATGACACTTATTTTTATATCTCCATGAACTTCAGGGTCACTATCATCTATTGTAGCATTTGCAGTTATAGCTGTAAATAAGCTAGAGCTATATATTATTTCATTTCTAATTGTTACATTTTTGATAGCATCAAAATTATCAGTATAATATGTCTTTAAAACACCAGACTCATTTATAGTTATTGGTATCTCAAATCTCATACGATTATCCCAGAGAACTTTAGATATTGTTTCCTGCGCATCCACATCAAAAGTTTTAGACGTGATATCACAATAATTGTAATCTTTTATTGTAACATTTACATATTCCTCATCAAAACCGCAGATTGTGGCAGTATCATTAATTTTTATGTATCTGACAATCATCCTTATAGTAGGGTTATCAAATGTGATATTTTTTCCTTGCGATACTATAGATTCATTTACGGAGATGCTATCTGTCCGTGACCAGTAATCTATTATCTCATAATCAATAAAATTAGATGCATTATAATCGTAGCTGATATTTATTGAAGACAAATTAAGGTATCCTCTAGACTCATTATTTAATGCATATATCTTTGATGGTATATTACAAAGATCTGTTGCGCAAGTACTATCAATATAAGTGTTAAAGTTATTACTGATATTTGCATTAACATCATCTAATTTTTCAGTTGACCTAAGCCGTCCATCACCTGTAGTATAGTTCCAATCATATTTGTCATCAGAATTTATGTCAATAGTAACATTAGTTGGGAAACTGTCGTAGTTTAGTACATATAAGTATCCACTACTGGTACTTCCAACAACATCATATATGTTTGTACCATTACTTGATATCACAATTCCGTGTGTAACTGAACTTACAACCCAATCCGTTAAATATTCGAGTATGATATCTCCCGTAGAATTTAATACATATATGTACTTATTATCTGCGCCGATAATGATTTCATTTCCATCATATATATCACTAAATTCTCCAATATCTACAGATAATATTTGTGTATCTCCATGGATTGTAAAATTCCAAAGTTCATCAAGAGTAGAATTTAATATATAAAGGGTTGAATTTTGAGTAGCAACCGCAATTTCATATCCAAAGTCCTCATTAATATCACCAATTGCAATGTCCCAAACATTACTATCTTTGGTCCAATTATCTATTTCAGAACCGGTTTTGTTTAGCACATATATTTTTCCGCTATAAGTAGCTACGACGATTTCCATATCTGTATCTTGATTAATGTCTGCGATTTCAAGCGCATTAATACTACTGTCTGCTGAAAAAGTCCATACAACATCTTTACTTGAATTTATAAGGTAAACGGATGGGTCTGTATCAGCACTACCGAAAACAATTTCATTTCCTACATCAGATATAATATCTCCTATGGCTACACTTTTACCTGTTCCTGGTGGGCTAAATGTCCATAGCAAAGAACCAGTATTATTATAAAGCATCATACCTGAACCTTCTTCTGCTGTAATGATTTCATTTCCGGGGTCTGATGTAAAATCACCTGTTATTATATCGTGTCGATTATAGTTGGGTATTGTTGCAGGCATATCCCATATCAGTATATTTGTGGAACTTATAAGTCTTAAATTATTAACTGTGTTGTGGAGTCCTAAAATCATTTCATTTCCAGGATAATTTGGGTCTATGTCATCAATCACGACCGCTAATATCTCTAAACCCGTATAATAAATAATTGGATATATCTGCCCAGTAATATCTATCGTTGATGAAGTCACATTTGCCGTTTTAGGTAAACTTATCTCAAAAGTAACATAATTATTTAAATCAAACAAGAACAATTCACTATAAGCAGTATCATTCAATTGATTCTGTTCATAACTCAAAACAGGATTATCAAGATCTAATTCAAAAGTTTTCTGGTTTGTAAATGCATTATTGTATGCTTGTGCCTTATTACCAAAGACAAATTCAATTGTATGTTTTCCAGTAGACCATACATCACTTATGAGTTTACCTTCTCCATAATTCCAATAAGTACTTATAGAATCATCTGTCATCCCAGATAGAAGTTTTACCCAATTATTTTGATTATCTATATTATTGTCCTTATAATACATAGAATTAAATGAGACTTCACCAGGATTAAAATTATCAATTTGTAAAAGACCAGTGCCTGTAGTATTAAATAATACTATCCAAGTACCACCAACTTCCGGTGTAGAATATTGATTTATAATGTCTATTGTCTGAATCTCGTAAGGCTGACTATAATGGTAGGGTGTTGGACTATTTATTGCTACGCTCCCAGTAGTGAATCCTATCATAATGAGTGCAATGATAAATACTATAGCTAATATGAGGTGTGTAGTCCTTTTCGTAATGTTGCTATTTGAAATATCCATAGAATCTCACATAAGAATCATAATCAATAATATAGTATACTTTATTAGTACTTATTCGCGATGTTTATATTTATTCAAGATGTATATATATAGATTGTATATGTCTATCAACTTAAAAGCCATTATCCTATCAAATTTACATCAATTTTTTTAGGATTCATATGAATCTATATTAATGTCATCTGCACAAATATTCCTATCAATAACTAGTATATATAAAAACCAGTAATAATTGTTAGTATGATTGGTAGCAAAACACATCTGTCTTATATAAGGCGAGTTGCAGAAAAATATAGTATGTGGGTTTATCTATGAAAAATAAAATTGTAAACAATAATCTCGTGGTCTTATTCATCGTACTGTGTACATTATATTTATCCTTTAATTCAGCTTTTGCATTAATAGAAAACCCCACGGCTTATATAAATGAAGAAGTGACCTATTATTATAATACTGATGGTTCAGTATCTTATTTTATTCCTCCTGTGGGTAATGTGGAAGTAGAAGTATCAAACACGCATGATGTTCTTCAATACTTAAAATTAAATCTATCAAATGCAGAGCTTGCCTACACAAATATACTTTCAAACACAGCTTATGCCTCTGTTGCAGCATCAACTAGTATTGGTGCTAAGACCCGAATGTTATTAAATACTGATAATGGTCCAAAAGATGTAAGTTACAAGATCACAAATTCAAATATTGTTCCCGTAATAGGTTTAACCTTCAATTACCAAAATGTTGATGGTGGCTCTGATTTATCTGCAGGTAAAACTAATACTTTGCGTTTTAATATCTTTATTGATTCAACAAAAGATCTTAATGATGTCACTCTTTATTTTAAAATACCAATAAACATTAATGGGTCAAATGATGCTGCCAATCTTTATAGTCCAAGTGTTGCAGATGGCACTATCACAGTTTATGATTCAGATGGTGATAAAATTGATGATTCTTTGGTCTGGCGGGGGAATTTGACTGTTGCAGGTCTAAATCTCTATGTGTATGCAGACACGACTCCAGGCATAAATTTTGATGATGCTTCGTATTCACTTGATCTCATGTGTACCTCTTGTGTGTATGCAATTAATTATGGTCCGACATTTACAGGACTTTCTTTTTCAAATCTGTTTTCAAGAGGTCCAATAAATAATGGGATTTATATCATGTTTCAGAATGAGACCTACGTTAGGGGTTTTATGAAAAATATTGCAAGGGGTTTAAATTATGCAGTTGATGGTTGGAAACTATATAATATAAGTAATTTTGATACACCTATAATATCTGATTCAACACCATTTATCCTTTATCCTAATGATATGTATAACACTGATTTTTATAAGGTAACAAATGCTTCTGAAAAATATTTTACAGTGGCTTTTGATTGGGGTATAATATGGAACCCCTCTGTATATACAGGTACTACTAGGAGTTTTATAGATTTGCCAACAATATATGAGGGTGATATAAGTTTAGGTAAATCGTCAACTCATAGTTTGTCTGACAATAATGTATCTGTTGTTGTTGCAGGTACTTATGTAGGTAATGAAAATCTTGAAATACGTTCAGTCTCAATAAATTCTATAATTCCTCATCAATCTGAAGGTGGAATAGTTCATGTATGGGATGTGATTGATTGGTCTGATATTGTTGTATATCATATTAATTCTTCAGGTAATAAAACACAAATAGTTGTTACTGAAGATATGGTAGTTTTACAGATTCCAAATGCGACTGATGATGGTTTTATGTATCTAAATATAGATAATATCTCTCAAAAAACAGGTTATTATCTAACTTTGAATAACGATATACAGATAACTTATAATCTCTCAACAACTCCTTTGGATACTCAAAATATTTTTTCATTCAACACAACTGTCATTGCAAAAACTTTATCTGGAACTCCTATACTCAGAACTATAGTAGAAAATGTGACCTTGTATGGCGAAGGTATTGTTTCAGAACCTCCTAGTGGTGGTGGCTCTCCAGGTGGTGCGGGTGGTTCTCCCCCTCCTCCAGAACGTGTGATTGAGCTTGTTAAGGCTGCTGTAAAATTAAATCTTATTGATTCTAATACTGCTGATATATCCGGCACATATAAGCTTATAGACCCCGAAGATATTGGTATAAACGATATGGTAATTCTGTTAGATATACCCGAGGACGCATTAATATTTAATCCTCAATCCATTGAGATTATGCGATATGATTCAAAATTGGGTTATTGGGTTGATTTCGATGACAAAAATATAATCCTTGAGAAAGACTATGCTTATGTATCTGGTAAAGTTTTTTTTCAGATTAACATAAATAATTATGGTGTTAAGGGTAGTGGTCCAATATTGAAGGATGATGATCTTTTGAAAATAAGTTATGTTCTGACATTACCTTATGGTTCCTATGATCTGGTGTTGCGTGCACAGATACCTGTAACAACTACAAGTACTCAAAGTGGTCTAAAAGAGACAGATATACACATTCCTATAAGGATAACAAATGATGTTGGTCTAGCAGAATCGCTTATAATCACTGAAAGCCAATTTGAGGTTGAAAATATTTATGTTGGTATCTCTCCTGTATGGACAAAGACTATCGAGGTACATAATCCAAACGCATATTCTATGAGTCATACATTTGATATTGAGATTTTACCTGATTTTTTAAATGTTAACCTTACTACTGCAGGTACTCCTATAATTAATTCAATAAAAAATGTAGATGGCAATCTTACTGTCGGATGGAAAGAGACGTTTAAACAAAATGAGACAAAGACCTATATATTAAATATCACTACTGCTCCTGTAATACGGACTTTAGAGAATTATACAGTCCTTGAAGCAACTGAGGAGAATGTACGCATGCTTGCGACAGTGCGACTTACAAATCCAAGTGGGACTGATTATGGGAATGTAACCTTCTTGTATATTGGTGACCTAGATATAATTGATGTATCTGATAGTGATGGAAATACACTAGATTTTATTGTAACTGATGAAGCGACAACAATAATAGTCCCATTGATAAAAAACAATTCTTCTGAATACATATTGATAAAATATTATGATTACTCTGATGTTTTGGTGGTAAGTCTTGATAAGCTGGTATATACGCCAGGTGATACAAAATATAATATTTTATATGTTCCATCACGGGACGAAAAAACAATAAGTATTAGTGTTGAAGTATTGGGTTCTGCATCTTCAAAAGCATTCACCACAACATACGCAGATGTTATAATACTTGAAAATATATCTCGCCATAATGAAGTCAATATATTTGATACCTTGAAATTCAGTCCATTGTCTTCTGGAGTCCATACAATTTTTGTACAGGTATATTCTAAAGACCGGCTTATAGGGGAAGATTCAGAGACGTTCACTGTATCGGTAGATTACGATAAAAATAGTTATTCAATAAATAGCTATACTCTTTCAATTCTAGTTATTTTGATAATGTCTTTAATCTTGTTACGGATTTATAAGAAAAGAGGGTTCAATGATAGTCTTAATGCTCTTAAGAGAAGATTAGATACAGTTTGATGTTTGTTATTATCTATTAATCTCTATTAATCTCTATTATAATCTATTATTGTATATTATTGAGTATCATTCAAAAATGGACTTCATATATCATATATAATTCTCAGCGTGATTTAAATTACAATAACGTCACAGTTCATTTTTTGAGTGATTTCAAACAAAATGTAGTTAATTAAATACCTTCATTTCTTTTGTAATTTGACGTGAAATGTGTATATTAAATGGATTTCTGCAGGAGTTTATAAACAAACAATAGAGGACTTGGAATAACTCCTTATTTTTTTATTAAGTCTCATTTTTTGAATAAATATAAAATTTATACATAGTTTATCCTAATTTTCACATCAAATCTTGTCATTTTTCCTTATTTCTCCTCATATTTTGTTACAAATTATATAGCTCTCGCTAGGTTCTTATTGTCTTGTGTAACTAAATTATAGAGATTATATGCGACACATTTAAACATTTCTTTTATTGAAACTCGTTCAATTCGTTTAACCCTAGTTCTTTCGCCATTAAACACCCTTTTTATTACAGAGAACGGTCTTTCTCCAAGTGCTCTTTTTTTTGAAATTCTATAATTTCTACGTTTTTCTCTAACTGTCAATATTTAAAACATATTCAAAATCACTCACTTTTTGAACAGTGCCGATAACCTGTGGTATTTATATAGTAGGAATGATAAAATAAAAATGTCAATAGTATTAAGCATTAATATTAATGTTATTTGCTTTTAATAATTGTTGTTTGCAGGTGATCGATATGGATAAGTTTAAAAAATGTATTTTGGTTATGCTCTTTAGCATATGTTTCTTATTTGGCACTGTTTCAGGTGTAGTCGGTCCGCGAATATTTATAACTGAAACTGTTTTAGGTGGCAATCCTACTTATACTGCAGGTGATGCTGGTGCAGGTGGAGGTGGTGGTTTTGGTTATACTAATCCCGTAACACGTACAGGTAATGTATATGTGTATGTCCCAAACACAGTTGATGTTTTGCAATATGTGCGGGTGAATCTGTCATCTGAAGCCAGCTCTCGTGCAGACATCGAGACTTGGACCATGGCTGGCGACAAATATAGTGGTGGATACACAGCCTATAAGAATTACGCATTATCTTATCCGACATTAGCTTCTAGTACCTCAATGTTCTTGAACACAAGTGGTGATGGTGATACGACTGACGATGATTTGAGTTATCTACCCGATTATGACTGGGCACCTTCTTTAAATCTTACAATGACTGTAGTAAACACTGCAGGTGGTGATGATCTTTATTCAAGTGATAACTTAGCATCTGGCACAAACATAATGAACTATACATTCACAATAAGAAATGATGCGGGTTCAGGTGGTATAACCTTAAACGGTGTAGACTTTACAATATTGTTTGATACAGATACTAATGGTGGTTCAGATGCATTAAATATCACCGCAAGTACAATAACAACAACTGGTGGTGGCACTTCAACAGAATCGAGCAGTGATGGTGCTGATGGTTATATTGATAAAATTGCTTGGAATGGCAACATTGCAGCAAACACAACAATCACAATATCATTTAATGCGACTATAATAAGTGGTATAAATTATCTTGGTACTTCAAATGAAATAAACCTTAACGGTGAAACAGGAACTACAGGTGCACGAGCAGAATACACAAGTAATGCACTTATGACAGGCATCACAGTAACTGGCGAATTTTCAAGAGGCCCCGTAAGAGAAGGTGTTGACCTTGTAAGTGCTACTCCTTGGCAGATAAGAGGTTTCTTCAAGAATACTGCGACCTCTTCTGCGACAGGAAATCTTACATATAATGTTACAACTGCGGAGATTTATACAGTAAATCCAACTACTGGTCTTCCGATTACACCTGCAAATCTATCCAATACTTGGAATTATCTATCAGTCCCAGGCATGCAGAATTATACTGCGTATACTGATGGACCTAGTGATGATTCAAAACCATATATGGCTGCATCATTTGACTGGTATGTCATGTGGAATGATACAAACAAGTATACATATTCTTCAATAATAAACACATCTATGCAATTACCTACACTTTATGAAATCGACATGGATTATTCAAAGAAAATATCTGGTACATTAGCACCTGCGATTCCAGATATAGTTATAACACTTAATGATACTATAAAAAATACAGGTAATTCAAACAGTCAGGTTGATGCAGATAACATAACACTGATTGCACAGATTCCAAGATATGCTGATGGAACGAATAATTACAGGAACTTTACAATAAATACAAGTTCAATAAAAGTATATCTTAATGATACTATTGCTAATTTCGAACTTGACCAATCTGATTTTACTGTAACAACAGTTCAGTCAAGTGAAAATAACAATGGTACAATAACAGTAAATATAAATGACTTAAGCACTGTCACTTATGTAGTTGGTGGAAGTCCAGTAGGTCGTGACTTAAAAGGTGCCAATGTTGATTCAATTATTATATCCTATAATGTAATTACTGCAGCGCCTTTATCTCTAAATGGCGAAACTTTTTCATTCACAGGCAATGCAACATTAGTCTCCCAATCTGGAACAACATTGACAGAAGCACCAGTTGCACCTATGTATTTAAGTGCAAGTCAGAACTCATTGAGTGGTTATAAAGAATTATGGATTTCAAACCCAGCCGTACCAACAATTGTTAATGCAATAATCAATGTAAGTATTGTAGGGACTGTTAATGACATAAAATTCATGGATTACATCCCTGCAGACATCTCATTTAGTATCGCAGGAAATAGTGTGATTGTTAAAAAAGGCGCTACAACTCTTGTCAATGGCACAAATTATTACCTTGAATTCATAGGTTACACAATCTTAAGTGACGGTCTAAACGTCAGTGTATGGGAATATAGACTAGATGCATTGAATGGTTGGGATCTAACTAATGATTATATCCAGGTTGGATATGAGATGGATATATCGACCGGTGGTGTCTACACATTACCTGTACAGATAGCAGCATTCGACCCAATTGTGGGTAAAGGCATAAGTACTGCCAACATGGGCGTTGTCCAAGTTTACATCCCAAAAACTCTAGAACCATTGGATGTGACTGATGATGGAACTTTCCAGCTTGCAAAATCAGTCATCGTAGGTACTCCTGCATTATGGATAAAGAATTTCGAAGTTCAGAATTCTAATGCACGATCAACAGAAGCACGATTTACAACATCCATATTTGAAGACACAATAAATGCATATGCAACATATTACGATATGGGTGGTGCAAAAGTTGAAGAGTCATTAGATATAGATACAACAAATGACGGAACTGAAGCATTCTGGAACTCAAAAATATATGCAATGGAATCAAGACTATATACTATAAGTATTACTACACCTCCTGTAATAAACATTGACAAGACTACTGAAGTTGTAGAAAAACTTGATAACAAAAGGGTATTGGTCAAGACTGACATATTCCTTAAAAACTTAGCAAAAGCGAAATATACAAACATAAAGCTAAATACTGGAATCGGTGCAGATAACATAGTTTCAGTACAGGACTCATTCGGCAATGACTTAGAATTCAAAGGTGGCGAGGCAACTTCAACAGTAGTTATACCTGCGATGGAAGGCGAAGGATTAGCAACAGTAACTATCATATATGAGCAGGCTTATCCTACAATAATAGTTAATCCAAAAAATGATAAGTATGATTCCGGAACATCTGGATACCTTGAAATCCTAATCATAAATGGCGGTGACAAGATAGATCAAGCATATCTTGAAAGTGAAATTTATACACAAGATATGGAACTTATTCATATCAATGTACAGACTTTAGCAGCATTAGAACCTCTTGAAAAGACAGAACTTTCAGAGAAATTTATGATTCCTATGTCATCACCGACAGGGATGTACATTGCAAATGTAAAATTCAAGGAAGATTTCACAACCTTAGCAGCAACTACGGGACAATTCTATGTCACAGGAGCAACATCAACCGGTTTAAGAGTGATTGAGACTTTGTTGTTGATATTGATAGGTGGTGTTTTGATATTCTATCTTCATAAAAGAATAGTCACAATAAATACAAAAAAAGTATAAGATTAAAGTAATTTGGTAATATAATAGAATATGACGTGATTATGTATGTATATATTTGGAATCAGTATTGAATTATTGGATTTTATAACTCTTTTTTTTGTTATCCTAGTAACTTATATAATCATATTAGAATATGAATTCAAGCAGGTCTTGAGTATTGTAAAAAAATATGATGGTGAAGAGATGATGCTTAGTAAAAACATAAGAGAACTAAAAGAAGAATTGCAAAAATTAAGAGATAATATCTGAACTCTAAAAAATAGTGAGTGTGTATGAGTGCATATAATACTGAATATTGATGAAATATAAAAATTATGGATTGATTTATATGAATATACCTTTTCTTGGAATCTTTTTCCCTATTGAAGAAGCGATAGTAATCACATGCATTATCATTATAGTATATTTGATTGTGTTTAGATTTGAATTCAAGCAATTGTCAATAATCTCAAAAAAGATTGGTGATGAAGAGACTGAACTTAACAAGGATATAAAAGAATTACAGCAAGAATTGAGTGCATTTGGTGGCAACATAAAAAGTATAGATGCTGTGTCTTCCGCCGTATCTTCAGCAACTAAATCAGAGGATTCGGATGAGTATGACATGCCAACAGACGACATAAAGTCTGATGATACAAAATCCGAAGATATAAAAGTCGATGCTGTCAAAGCCGATAATATCAAATCATCCGACCCAAAAGTGAATAAGATCAAAGCAGATAATCAAAAAACAGAAAATTCTGAGATTGACAGGCTCAAAAAGATGCTGGATTAAATCTAATTTTATTCTTTATTTTTTTATATCTTAATTTTTATATTTTTTTAAATTATTTATACATTTTAAAATTAAGTCGAACTCAAATTATTTATTTATTTATTTATTTATTTATTTATTTATTTATTTATTTATTGTATTTGTTTAGCAAAAACATAGATTCTTTATCAGCATCTGTTTAAGTTCTGCTTTTAAATCCAAATCATTTAGTTGCCATGTTGCCATCAATGATGCCATTATCTCATAATTTTCTTTTCCTGATT
>JAHYJO010000001.1 GCA_019429125.1 Nanobdellati archaeon
CCTTGAATTCGGTAAAGGTTATTTCCAGATATCTAAATTTGGAAGCAATGTTACATTCAATGATTATTATCCATCAAGTCCATTGGTCAACGCAACTGGATATATGCAATATGAGATGACAACATCTGAATGGTGCACTACTGCTAAATCATATTCACTTGGTGCTAATTATTATATTACTGGTCTTTTGGGGTCATCTTATTACAAAGATAATTCTACAATCCCTGCACCTTATGGTTCAATTCCTTTTACACTTTTAGGTAACTTGTCCGCATCATATATGACTTTGCCTGACGGAAGCATAAATTATACGAGAGGGAGCTCAATTCCTCTTGATGGTGTTATTATTGATGATTGCGCTGCTGTGAAATCAGACAGTGCAAAATATGGGACTGAATATGTATTGTCGCATGGTATTACTGGTTATTCAGTTATTGTCTCTCTTGCTACAGGGTCTTGGAATTCACCACTTAATGCACCACTTGGTTGGTATAATGTAACTATGACTACTTATTCAGAGGGTGGTGAAATTGGGCTTTATGTTGATGGTGTAGATGTACTTTCAAATGCATTTTATCTTTCTACTGTGCCTCAATCAGATTATGTGTCTGTGGTTCCCGCAAGTGATGGTTGGTCTGCGTCGCCTGTTAATTTTACTATAAATGTGACTGATGAAGATAATGATACGGTTGTGGTATCTCTGTACCTTAAAAAAGGCGCAGGTGCTTGGGTACTGTATGATAATTGGATCTGTTATAACTGCAATGATAATCAGACAATGTTTAATAGGACGTTTAATCATGATGAGATTGGCACATGGTATTATCTTTTCAATGCATCAGATCAGTCTGGAAATGCGAACGTATCGCTTCAGTCTGGTTCGTTCGTTATTGAGAAAGATGACATATCATTTATTGATGTGGTTCCGACAACTGTTGATATTAATAGAACGAGTGGTAGTGTAAACTTATCTTTAAGGATATATGATGATGACAACAAGACGTATACTACAAATCTTTCGTCAGCATCACCTAATGAGGTACTGTTTTTTATCACTAATGATTCGGTAGCATCAAACTGGCGTGAGGAGACAACAGACACAAAGAATACAACACATTATTATCTTGATTTTGATCCAGGATGTGAGTATGTAGCAAATCATCAGGAATGGAAAGTCAATACGTCAAGTGATTATTTTGCGACAAATGATACTAAAAATTTCGTAACACTTTATGTAGATATATATGGAACACTTACAGCTACACAGGATTTCCCTGATACTTCTACAAATTACAGTCAGGATGATATAATACCTGTGAATGGCACACTTATAGATGATTGCGGTACTGGGATAACTGGAGCGTCTGTCTATTTCAATCTGACTCTTGATGCAAATACATATCGGTGTCCGGGTGTGGGGGGTGCAATTGATGAAGGTGCTGGTGTATATTCGTGCAGTTTTGATACGGCAGAAAAAAGTGCAGGGTATTATAATGTTACAATGTATGCTGAGAAAGCATATAATAATCCTGATTCTGATTTGCGACAGGACGCATTTTTCTTAATATCTCCTGTTGCATTCTCTTCAGAGACTGTAAGTTCTGAGTCATCAGGTTGGGGTTCTGAACGGAATTTCTCAATCATTGTAAGCCATTATACTGGTGTCAATCTGACTTTGTGGCACAGTAAAGGATTGAGCGGGGGGCCTTACAGTTCTGTGAACAGTTCATTTTTGCCTAGTCCTTCAAGTCAACAGGTGGATGTTTTCAATAATTATACTTGTTCTGACATAAGTACATGGTTTTACAAGTTCAATGCGACAGATTCTAATTATGAGGGGAATGTGACAACGGTATTTCATGATTATACACTCACTACAGATGATATCGTGCTTGGTCAGTTTTATGTGGGGAATGAATCTTATGTAAACAGGTCATTAACACTTGATAATAATTCGGTGCGTCTTGCTCATAGTGTGAATGATACTGTCCGAAATGTGTTGATAGGTGCTACAACTGCTATACTTTATATTAATGTGACAAATGATAATGTTGCAAATTATACAATTGTAAACTCTAATACTACAAATTCAACAGGGTATATTAATTTTGATTTCCTTCCTGATTGCTCGTATTCTGTGGGTGCGCAGAAATGGCAGACATATACACATTCGGATACATGTTATTCAGATGAATTGTCTTCAAATTTTACTTTGTATGTGCAGGGTGATTTGAGACCAAATGTCACATTGCCACAAGATCTTGAACAGTACCAGAATGGGATAGAGAATGTGACGATAAATATTACGCTTTTAGATGAATGTGGTCTGAACATTTCTAATGCTGAATTGAACATAACATTAAATAATACTGATGCAGATGTAATTGATTATTGTACAGATGTAATAAATCTTGGCGATGGGAACTATTCATGTGAATGGGAGACAATAGTAACTGGTGTAGGTAGGTATGATGTTATAGTTAAAGCATATAATGTGTTATATTATAATAATGGAACAACTACACTTGTTGATTCATTCAGGGTGATACCACCTATAAATAATGCACCGAACCTTACAAATCAGACTATATTGTATGATACAGATGGTTGGGGTGCAACATTTAATTTTTCAGTTAAAGTATATGATAAAGATTATGATACTGTGAATGTATCATTCTGGATATCATCTGATAATTCAACTTGGGTGTTTGAGGATTCACAAAATTGTACTGCATGTAATGATTGGAATCAGTTGAATTTCAGTTATGAAGGTTTCACATGTTCTGATCAGCAAGAATGGTATTTCAAGTTCAATGCAACAGATTATGAGAATGATACAGAGTTGTCAGGTGTCAATTTCACAGTTGAAAAAAATGATGTTACGGTCTCATATTTTGCAGGTGGTGGAAATGCTACATATGTTAACAGGACAAGTCCGGGTACTACACAGTTTGCATTGCGAGTGTTCGATGCAGATAATGGGAGTGGTCCTGCACTTTCTGCCGGACGAAATGGTACATTCTGGGTATCTTATAATGCTACTACTTATGATACTGGGTATTTCAATCAGACTAATTCAACAGGACATATCAATTATATATTCAATCCGTCCTGTTCACCTAAATATTCAATAGGTCCACAAAATTGGACAGGTGGAATAAAAGGAGATACCTGTTATTTTGATACCAATGATACAGAGTCGCTTATAGTATATGTTGTAGGTGAGATTAATGATACTCTTGTCACTCCTGTTGGTGATAATTTCTATGAGAATGATAATGTCACAATTAGGGTGAACCTTATGCAGGAATGTGATGCGACTGATTTGGTTGTTGATGCTGTAGTTGATTTTGGAGTGCATCATGATACCTATTCATCTATTTGTTCTGTGGTAAATGAGGATGACGGAAATTATAATTGTACATGGAATGTTACGGGTTCTCCAGGTGGATGGTATAATATTACAATTAATTCAACAAGACAATATCTAAATCCTATATCAACATTAAAGATTAATTCATTTTTCCATCAGATTAATCCGGTTATTTCTGGTGCTGGTGCAGATAAGTCATCAGTTGTATGGGGTAATGATGCTTCAAAGTCTCAGGTGATATTTACAGTAAATGTAACAGATGATGACGATACTGTTGATGTATATCTTTGGGAGTCATTGGGTTCTGCCACAGGACCATGGACGCTTGCAGACCAGACGTCATGTTTTGATTGCATAAATACGACAAAGACATTTACAAGGACATATAGTGCTTGCGGTGACATTGGCACTTGGTATTGGAAGATAAATGCAAGTGATAGTGATGGTCTTTCAGATGAAGAACCAGTATATAATTTTGAGGTTACAAAAAGAGGTGTATATTTCACTCATAACAGTGGAAACAATACAGATGTTCTCCGTACAGGAACAAATACGACTACTTTGAAAGTTAGGGTATTCGATAATTATACAGATAGCAATCTGGGTAGCGGTATGCAGAGTTATTTCTGGGTCACTACAAATGGTACAACTACGGAAATATGGGGTAATCAGTTAGGAGATACTACTGATTTCCAGGGTTATGTAGAATATGATTTTGAGCCTGGATGCGATGCACCATTATACCTTACAGGTACACAAGATTGGAAAGTAGGTATAATTGGTGGTAACTGTTACCTTGATACGAATTCAACATATTATGAACTTGATATAAATGGAAGTCTTTCAAACAATCTTGATGTTCCTGTACATACTGAAAGGTATGAGAAAGAGAGTGACATGACTTTCTTTGGTACTGTAAGTGATGATTGTACTGCTACAACTGGCACTTATATATCCTTAGCTAACACTGTTAAGTTTGATATTACAGGTGCTAATTCATACCTTTGTTCAGCATTTACTGATTTTAATAACGGTACTTACAGCTGTAACTGGAACAATATTGGACCTTTCCTTGGTTTGCATAATGTTACACTTAATTCAACAAAAGTATATTATGATGCATCAAGTATATTTGTGGAAGATGTATTTAGGATTGGAATTGCTCCTGAGTTAGGTGAGACTTATGTTGATATAGAATCTGAAGGTTGGGGACATAACTATACTTTCAAGGTTGAGTTCAGGGATATGGAATCTGATGATGTTGATAATATAACATTATATAAAGCATATAGTGATGCAGGACCATGGTATGTAGTAGCATCTGAAGAAAGATTTAATGGAGTATCCTGGGACAATATAACCTTTAATAAAATATTTGATTGTTATGACTTGACATCTGGTCCTTATATTTATTATAAGTTCAATGCGACTGATAGTTTTGGATATACAAATGAGTCTGGTATAAAGAATATTACACTTGAAAAAGATGATATTAATATAATATATGTTTCGGGTGAAAGTGTATCAATAAACCGTGAGGGTTCATATTCTGCTTATTTCAAAGTATTAGTGAATGATACAGATTTTGGTGCAGTTGTAGGTTCTGATATAAATGCAACAGTCTGGAAAACTTTTGATGCTGCATCTTATGATTCCGGTAACGGTACTGTAACGGATTCAAACGGTTATGTTAATTATTCATTTGATCCTGATTGTGGTTATTCTGCATCAGATGCACAGTATTGGCTTATTGGGACAACAGGAAATACTTGTTATGCTGATAAGAATATGACTGTTCCAAAACAGTTTGAGATTGTCGGCCAGCTTAAAAATAATCTTTATAGACCACTTCAGAGTTCAATATTTAATGTTACTGATGGAGTTTACTTTAATGTTTCTACAGGTACTGATTGTCCTGCAGAAGGGGTTCAATCGGGTGCTACAGTAAAACTTAATCTTACACATTCCAGTAGTCAGACATATGAATGCAATTCTGTAAATGATGAAGGTACTGGGGTATATAATTGCACATGGGATTCTACAGCTAAACTTGAAGGAAACTATACAGTTAACATGACTTCTACTTTAGCAGATTATAATTCAAATACTACATTGTGGATGAATCGGTTCTGGCTTGAGAACTTAAATAGTACTTATGATAATGAATCAGTTACACCTGCAAGCGGTGGGTGGAGCCGAAATTTTACTTTTAATGTATCTGTTTTTGATTTGGAAAGTGATGATGTTACTTGTACTTTGTTTACGAATACTACAGGAACATGGATCATTCGAGGACAGGATATAGTTTATGGCGGTGTTGGTAACTGTAGCATTATCGTGTGGGATTTCACACCGCAAGATATTGGTTTGGCATCATATAAGTTCCAGATAGAAGATGCAGAGGCATCAAACACATTTAATACGACTGTATTTTCAGGCCTTACAATAACAAAACCTATTGTTTCTGTGACATTTGAATCGTTGAATGATACACTTGTCAATAGATCTTTCGGAAGTGATATTCTTATTGTTAGTGTCTATGATACTGAGAATAATTCTTATGTAAATAATTCTAATGTGACTTTCTGGGTTACAACTGATGGTTTGAGTTTGGATTCCGGTTCTAAGTTTAAGACAAATGCAACAGGACATGCAATATTTACATTTACACCTACATGTACTCCATATTATGAGACTGGATATCAGTTGTGGTCGGCAGGTGTTACTGATGATTATTATGTTAATTTAAATACATCGTTAAATTATACACTTACGGTTTATGGGCAGATGAGTAATCTAATGTTAACTCCTGCTGGAGAAAAATATTTGCGCGGTGAAGATAATGTTACTATTCGTGCAAACATCACAAGTGATTGTAGTTCTCAGGAAACTATGAATGAGACTCTTGTAAATTTCACTTTAGTGTCTCAATATACAGGAATACCTTATGGTTGCACAACTGAAATTTATAATGAAACTACTGGGTATTATAATTGCACTTTTGAGACAATAGGTAAAGATCCAAGAGGATATAATATAACTATGAATTCAACTCAAGAGTTTTACATAACTGAAATAAGTACAGAAGTTTATTCGCCGGCAACTAAATCATTCTGGATTGAGACTAGACCAACTCTTGTGGCACCAAATGTTACTCCATTATCTGGTGGTTGGGGTGAACAACATTATTTTAATGTTAATGCTACAGATTATGATCTTGATACATTAATAGTTAAAGCATGGTTCAGGGAAGCAAGTGATAGTTATACAACTATCAATTCTCGGACAAATAGTACTATTTCAGGTTCAGATCAATATGTAACATTCTCATCAAAGACATTTAGTATTGGGGATGCAGGTACTACGTGGTATTATAAATTTAATGTGACTGCAACAGATGGTGATGGGTATACAAATGAGACAATTGAAAACATGTTCTATGTGGAACAAGATACAACTTATATTGAATATATTTCGGGGAATAATACGATTGTTAATAGGTCTGCACAAGTAACTGATGAGGATTATAATGTTACATTTATTACACGCGCATGGGATACTGATAAAAATGAATTTATTCCTTTTGGTCTTGGTAAATTTTATTTAACAAATGATACTTTCAATAATTATATTCCATATCCATTAAATCCAACAGTTTATAGTTCCACAAATGTTTCAGGTTATGCTACTTATACATTTATACCTGGATGTGATTATGCGGTTGGGCCACAAAAGTGGAAATATGGACTTCTTAATAATCCTGCATATAATTCAACAAATTCTACTGAATTTTATTATAATATAACAACTGCACCGCTTGTGGTTATGCTTGAATCTCCTATAGGAGGTATTACATTTGAGAAAGGAGTGAACAATATTCTTCTTCGTGGTAATGTTAGTGATGATTGTGGTCTTGTTAAAGGCGCTAACGTTGAAATTAATATTGTTAAAGATGAGACGACGTATGCAACGTGTAATCCTGCTGGGGACGAAAATACAGGGTGGTATAATTGTACAATTGTTAATACCACCCATAATACATGGCCAGTTGGTCTGTATAATATTACAATGAAAGCAGATAAAAAGTATTATAATGATTCTGAAATGTTAGTTGTGGAAAATGCTTTCCGGCTTGTTATAAGACCTATATTGTCAAATCCTACTGCAACATCAATACAGGGTGGAAGTGTAGGTGGTTGGGGTGAGTTATGGGATTTTACTGTGGATATATCAGATCCAGATGGTGACAGTTCAAATGTATCATTTTGGATAAATCTAACGGGGTCATGGGAATTTATGGATTCAGTTATTTGGGCACAAGGAAATCCTACTATAACTTTTTCAGGTAAGACATTTTCTTGTGCAGATGCGTTGGATCTTGGTGTGAAACAATATAAGTTCAATGTATCTGATGATTATAATTATACGAGTAATATTACATCAACAATGACAATTGAAAAAGATGATGTTTTTGTAAATCCAACAGCTACTGGAGGTCAGAGTGTTGACAGGAATGGTACTGTTACAATACTTCTTCAGACACAGATAATGGATATGGATAAAGCATATGCACCTGTAGGGTCTGGTGTGGATGGTATGACTTGGGTTACTGTTAATGGTAGTGATCTTAGCAGTTATGATGGTGGTTATGGATTGCAGACAGATGCAAGTGGATATTTAAATTATAATTTTGATATAAACTGTTCTTATACAACAGGTCAGCATGCATGGAAAGGTGGAACTTTTGCTAGTGTATGTTATAAGGACTCTATATCATCTACTATGTACTTTGATTCGTTAGGTAAATTATATACTGATATTGAATTACCTGTGAATGGTTCAAATTATGGGACGGGTACACAAATAATAATGAGAGCTAATGTGACAAGTGAATGTGTTAATGAAGGTCTTATTGATTCTGAAGTGAAAGGGTTTGAATTTAAGAGTCCGTCTTCGTCATGGTATGGATGTTCACCTATAAATGAAGAGGAAGGTCTTGATACAGGATGGTATAATTGTACTTGGGATTCAACATTTAAACAGCCCGGTAATTGGACAATAAGGACAAATGCGTCAAATGATACCTATTAT
This sequence comes from Nanobdellati archaeon, assembly GCA_019429125.1. Lineage (GTDB taxonomy): Archaea > EX4484-52 > EX4484-52 > EX4484-52 > GLR71 > GLR71. The sequence goes on from JAHYJO010000001.1 coordinate 8,465, forward strand.
ACTGCAGTCAATACATGGGTTGATTATTTTGAACTTCTTAATAATCCACCTAGTTATTCAGATATGAATGTTACACCAGATGCTGGTGCTTGGGGTACAGTTTATACTTTCAGTGTCAATTTCACTGATTCTGATGCGGATACAGTTGATTGCGACCTTTATGTTACAACTGATAATGGTGCTACATGGAAACTCCGAAATTCAACAACACTTACAAGTCCTGCAGTTTGTAACTTGACTGTATCTGATTTTGATTGTGGGGATATTGGTAATGATAACTTTTTCAAGTTCGGTCTTGATGATGGTTATAATACAATAAATACTACAAATATGAGTGGACCAAATATTACAGTTGATAATATTGAGATAATCTATGTTTATGGAAATGATAAAGATGTCAACAGGTCATATGGAATATTACCTCTTAAAGTTTATGTCAATGATACAACAAAAGGTAGTTTTGTGTCACCTAATGTGCCTGTATATTTCAATATAACAACTGATGGCGTTGCTTATAATTTAGAGGGTTCAAATGTAACGGTAAATGGTAACTCTACATATTCATTTATACCATCATGTTCATATTATGAAGGTGAACAGACTTGGTATGCTGAAGTGAATGATTCTTGTTATATTCCAAAAAATACAACTGAATATAATCTGACAGTCTATGGTACATTAACTAATACACTTGATATACCAAATGGGGTTGAATATTTACCTAATAATAATATCACACTTCGTGCAAATGTTACAAGTGACTGTCCTGCAGAAGTCATGAATGATACGGATGTAACTTTCAGATATTTCAGGACTGGATATTCAAATACATGTACTGTTGAAAATGAATCTACAAGCTATTATAATTGTACATTTAATAACACTGGAATGTCACCTGGATATTATGATTTTGAAATGAATTCATCAAAATCATTTTATAATACTGATTCAAGAGTATTTTCATATGTATATGGTATTTCATCTTTCTGGCTTGAGACTTTGCCTGTTCTTACAACACCAACTGTAAGTCCAGGTGTTGGTGGATGGGGGGAAACATTCTATTTCACTACAAATGCAACAGATAGAGATTTGGATACAATGACTGTCAGATTATGGTTGCGAAAGAAACCAGCCGGAAGTTGGGTTCAGAAGAATATAACAACGGTTCAAGGTATTAATCAGACCGTAAACCTATCTACAAGATTCCCAAGTGGAGGGGATATGGGTGACTGGGAATTTAATTTTACAGTTACTGCAGATGATTCTTGGGATGTATATGGGACACAAAATGTATCGTTTACAGTTGAGGCAAATGATGTACGAATTGAAATAATTTCTGGAAATGATTCTATTGTCAATAGATCTAGTCTTCCTGGCAACAGTAATCCTAATGTGACTTTTGGTGTGCGTGTCTTTGATGATGATCTTAATGCACTCATTCCGTATTCTATAACTACAAGATTTTATGTGACAAAAGACGGTAGTAATTTCACGATATTGGCAACGCCACAAAATGAGACCAGTGAATTTTACGTCACACTAAATCCCGATTGCAGTTATGGTATAGGTCCTCAGATGTGGAAAGCATCAAGTGTCTTTTCAATGAACAGTTGGTATAAGCGGATAAATACTTCAGATCAATATTTTAACATTACAACGGTTCCTCTGTCTACAGAGATATCTGAACCAGCAGGGATTACAACAGTCCGTGATATGGATAATATATTGCTTCGTGCTAATGTAACAGATGAATGTGGTCTTGTAGTAGGTGCTAGTCCTGTAATTGTAGTTGAGAGATTAACAGTACCTTATTTTACTTGCCCAACAGATGGTTCTTTACAGTATGAAGGAAATGGATATTATAATTGTACAGTTCCGGCTGCATCAATGTCTGGTTGGCCAACAGGAAATTACGATGTCAAGATTGATTCTTCAAAAGTATATTATAATTCATCTGAGACAAATATTAAAAATAATGCGTTCCGTCTTGTGACTGTGCCTAAAGTTGATAATACTGTCATAACGTCTTTGAGTGCTACTGGTTCATCTGATTTCGGTTGGGGTGAAGACTGGACATTTACAGTTGATGTACTTGATGAAGATAATGATAATGTCAATGTATATCTTTGGGCTAACCTTACTGGTAATTGGGAACTTTTGGATTCAACAACATGTACAAATTGTGGTGGAAGTACGCACACAATAGAATTTACAGGTCTTAAATTCTTATGTACTCATATAGGTAACCGTGATTTCAAGTTCAATGTGTCTGATGATTATAGTTATACAAATGAGACAGTAGGTACATTTGATATAATAAAAGATGATACAGTCACATATTATGGTATGGTTGGTGATTCATCACAGATTGATAGGGAAGGAAATGATGTTGAAATATTTTCTGTAAGAGTACGAGATATTGATTTCAATGCTTATGTAGGTACAACAATACCTAATGCTACTGGTAAAATATTTGTGACAACAGATGGTGTAAGTTATGATGCTGGAACACAAAATCAGACAGATGTTTCTGGATATTTGTATTATACATTTAATCCAGATTGCAATTATCTTGTAGGTGCACAGAAATGGTATGGTGGACCAAGAGGTGATTCATGTTATATGGATTCAGATTCATCAATGTTTGATACGACCATAACAGGACAGCTGAAGAGTTCAATTACAAATCCTGCATACAGTTCAAGTGTTCTTGTAGGTGATATAGTTAATCTTAATTCAAGTGTATTTGATGAGTGTTTTGTGCCTGTGTCAGGTGTAACTATAACTCATCAGGCAGGTCCATTATCTGTTGACTTTGAAGACATTACACCAGTATCTGATGCAGGTGACGGATATTATAATTCTACTTGGGACACCATGTTCCATCAAGGTGGCAATTGGAGTTTTATGCTAAATGCCAGTAAGATTAATTATTATAGTAATTCAACAGTGTATGAGGAATGGTTATATCTGGATAATACTCCTCCTGTTGTTGAAAATTTCACTGTATCACCTACTATTGAAGGTTGGGGTCATGTATACACTTATGATGCACAGATGTACGATATACAACAGGATAATATCACTTGTGATCTTTATGTAAGTACAGATAATGGTGTGTCTTGGGTATTGAAAAATAGTACATTCATTGAGACTGTTTCAACTTTAGGTGTGGCTAATTGTACATTGTCATTATCTAACTTTGATTGTTCTGAAATTGGTACTGATAATCAGTATAAGTTCCAGATAGATGATGGTACAAATGTATTTAATACAAGTTCAATATCTGGACCAAATATTACAAAAGATACGGTGTCTATTGATTATGTTTTCGGTAATGATTCAATTGTCAACAGGTCTGGTAGTCAGACTACTTTATTTTCTGCACGAGTTCTTGATTCTGATAAGGGAAGTATACCAGTAATGACCGGTTCTTCAGTCACTTTCTGGACAACTTATGATAATGTGGTTTATGATTTAGGATATGTAATATCAACTAATAGTACTGGTTATGCAAATTATAATTTCAATCCGGTATGCAATCCTGTAAAGTATGAGGTTGGATTACAATATTGGAGTGCTGGCGTGACTGATTCTTGTTATAGCAGTATCAATACAAGCAGTAATTATACAACTATAATCTATGGTTCAATGGATAATCAGATATTATTACCTCTTGGAACTAAGTTTATTTCAGGGATAGATAATGTTACAATTAGGTCAAATGTTACAAGTGATTGCAGTGTCGAGGAGACTATGAATGAAACACTTGTAAATTTCACAATGACTTCACTTTATACCGGGACACCTTACGGTTGTACAACTGAAGTGTATAATGAATCAACCGGGTATTATAATTGTACATTTGAGACTGTGGGAAAAGAGCCTCGTGAATATAACATAACTATGAATGCAACAAAAGAGTATTATATTACTAATATTACAACGATGACATATTTAGCTAGTGTGTCATCATTCCGTATAGAAAATGTTCCTTTCATGACAGCACCTGTTGTAAGTCCTGGTGTTGGTGGATGGGGTGAAACATTCTTTTTTACTACAAATGTGACTGATGCAGATAATGATAGTATGACTGTCAGATTATGGTTGCGAAAGATTTCGGGTGGTAGTTGGGTTCAGAAGAATATAACAACGGTTCAAGGTATTAATCAGACTGTTAATCTTTCAACAACATTTGTAAGCGGTAATGATATTGGTGACTGGGAATTTAATTTCACAGTGACTGCAGATGACTCTTGGGATGTTTATGGAACTGAGAATGTATCATTTATTGTGGAACCAAATGATGTACGGATTGAAATAATTTCAGGAAATGATTCAATAGTTAACAGGTCAAGTCTGCCTGGTAACAGCAATCCTAATGTGACTTTTGTCGTAAAGATATATGATGATGACAGAAATGTTTTAATTAATATTCCGATACAAACACGATTTTATGTTACAAAAGATGGTAGTAATTTTGTGACACTTGGAGATATATCAAACAATAGCGGATATTTCTTTGCGACTCTTAATCCTGATTGCACATATGCTGTAGGTCCACAGATGTGGAAAGTAGCAAGTGTATTTTCAGGGAGCAGTTGGTATAAATTGGCAAATTCATCAAATCTGAATTTTAACATAACTACAATACCTTTAGCTACGGAACTTTCAGAACCGTTTGGTATTACAAGAGTTCGTAGTGTGGATGATATATTGCTCCGTGCTAATGTTACAGATGAGTGCGGTCTTGTGTCTGGTGCAAGTCTTGAATTTTTTGTAGACCAGTCAGCAATACCTTATTTTACATGTCCATCAGACAGTACATTAAATGATGAAAATGATGGGTATTATAATTGCACAATACCTGCTGAATCTACGTCTGGTTGGTCAACAGGGGATTATAATATAAATTATACTGTATCAAAAGTGTATTACAATTCATCAGATATTATCATGGAAAATGATGCATTCCGTCTTGTTACAGTTCCTCAAGTAAGCAATCCAGTAATTACTACTTTGACTTCTATAGGTTATTCTGATTTTGGATGGGGTGAGGACTGGACATTTGAGGTTGATGTTTTAGATTCTGATCAGGACAATGTCAATGTGTATCTATGGGTAAACCTTACTGGAGAATGGGAACTTTTGGATTCAACAGTCTGTACAAATTGTGGAACTACACAAACAATCAGTTTTGGAGGTCATGGCTTTTCATGTAGTAATATAGGTAATCGTGATTTTAAGTTCAATGTGTCTGATGATTATTCATACACGAATTATACTGTTGGTACATTTGACATAATAAAGGATGATACTATAACATATTATGGTGGTCTGGGAGATTTATCACAGATAGATAGGGAAGGTAGTGATTTTGAGACTCTTACAGTACAAATATTTGATGCTGATTATAATGATTATGTAGGTTCTTCAATCCCTATTGCTACTGGGAAAATATTTGTGACTACAGATGGTGTAAATTATGATATAGGAACATCAAATCAGACAGATGCTTCGGGGTACCTGTATTATATGTTTAATCCAGATTGCTCATATCTTGTAGGAAATCAAAAGTGGAAAGGTGGGTCAAAAGGTGATGCATGTTATGTAGATTCGGATTCATCAATGTTTGATATGACTATAACAGGACAGCTGAAGAGTTCAATTACAAATCCCGTATACAGTTCAAGTGTACTTGTGGGAGATAGCATAAATTTAAATGCAAGTATATTTGATGAGTGTCTTATACTGGTACCTGGTGTAACTATAACTCATCAGGCGGTTTCACCATCTCTTGAATTTGAAGAGATTTTACCTGTATCAGATTCCGGTGTAGGATATTATAATTCTACATTTGATACTATGTTCCATCAAGGTGGCAATTGGAGCTTTATGATAAATTCCAGTAAGGTTAATTATTACAGTAATTCAACGTTGTTTTCTAATTGGACATACTTGAATAATACACCACCTACTGTTGAAAACTTTACAGTGTCGCCAGATGAGGATGGTTGGGGGCGTGTCTACAGTTATGAGGCACAAATCTTTGATACTCAGATGGATAATATAACTTGTGACCTTTATGTAAGCACAAATGGTGGTGCAATTTGGACACTTAAAAACAGTACATTTATTGAGACTGTTCCAACATCCGGATTTGCAAATTGTATATTATCATTATCTAATTTTGATTGTTCTGAAATTGGTACAGATAATTTGTATAAATTCCAGATATTTGATGGTACAAATAAGTTTAACACCAGCGAGATATCTGGACCAAATCTTACAAAAGATACGGTGTCTATTGATTATGTATTCGGTAATGATTCAATTGTCAACAGGTCTGGTAGTCAGACTACTTTATTTTCTGCACGAGTTCTTGATTCTGATAAGGGAAGTATACCAGTAATGACCGGTTCTTCAGTCACTTTCTGGACAACTTATGATAATGTGAATTATAATACTGGAAGTGTGATATCAACAAATTCTACAGGTTATGCAACATATCAGTTTAATCCAACTTGCAGTCCTGTAAATTATGAGGTTGGTCCACAGTATTGGAAAGCAGGTGTTACTGATTCTTGTTATGCACAGATAAATTTCACTCAAGATAATTATACAACAACTGTTATGGGGGATATTATTAATACTATTGAAAATCCATTTTATGGTACAGAATATTTGCGTGGTGAGAATGTAACTGTAAGAAGTATATCTACACCAACAATAATGGATGATTGTACTGCGAGTCTTTTAAATATTGATAATAGTATAATATTTTATAATGAGAATGGTGTGGCTAATTATTCCTGTATTACTAATGAGGTTGGCGGAGGATATTACGAGTGCATAAGAAATACTACAGATATGGTTGCTAGATGGTATGATACTGAGATGGTATCATGGGAAACATATTATAATAACGGGACTGTACTTCTACAAAATCATATATTTGTAAAGACAGCACCTAATATGACTGATGAAACTGCAATTACAAGTGTTGGAGGATGGGGTGAAACATTCTATTTCTCTGTCAATGTGACTGATGAGGATTTAGATAATGTTACATTGAATCTGTATATAAAAAATACTGCATCAGGACCATTTGGTATTTGGGGCGCACCTAAAAACAGCACTATTCTTTATAGTCCTCAAGGAGAATATGCAGTATTGTCATGGAGTGATGCGCCTTATTGTACTATCGGCACTTGGGAATATAAATTTGAAGCAATAGATACACATGGAGATACAACATTTACAGATGCACATAATTTCACGATTGAAAAGGATGATGTTGAAGTTCTATATTCTGTGGGTGATGGCTCTTATGTTTGGAGGAATGGGTCTGATAGTACAACATTAACATTGGATATTGTTGATTCTGATAGAGGTAACATCTCTGTTGGGACAGGTACTTCTGCACGGTTCTGGGTGACTACAAATGCAAATGATTCTAGTTCATGGGATCTTGGAAAAGATACGGCAACATTGGAGGGGGCAATAGAATATTACTTTATGAATCAGTTCCCTGATGGAGGTCAAAAATGTGATTATACTGTCGGTATCCAGAAATGGAAAGGCGGGACATTAAATGATATCTGTTATAAGGATCAGAATTCGACGGAATATGATTTGTCTGTAAATTCAAGTTTGGTGCCTAACATAACAAATGTATACAGCCAGGGATATTTGAGAGGGGATTATATACCACTTCTTACATCTGTAACAGATGATTGTGGTTCTGTTTCGAATGTTACACTATCATATGCTCTTTTGAACATGCCAAACCAGTATGTTTGTAGCAAACAAAGCAATGTGGGGTGGAATGAGAGTGATGGGGATTATAATTGCACTTGGGATTCTACAAACAAACCATATAAATGGTATAATGTTATTGCAACAGTTTCAAAAGAATTTTTTGTAACTAATATGACTTCAGGTAATGATAGGTTCTTTTTAGGTGTAACACCACAGCTTGATTCGTTAGCTGTAGCTCCTAAGATTGGTGGTTGGGGAGAAAATCATCAGTTTAGTGTAAGGTTAACAAGTTTTGATCTTGCAACAAATAATGTATCATTGTGGAAAAGTTTTGATAATGTGTCTTGGGACCTTGTTAACTGGCAGACTGTTATTATGCCTATAGGCCAGTGGGTATATTTCAATGAAAGGTTCACATGTAATGATTACCTTACACCACCATCAGGTCTGAATTATTATAAGATAATATCTAAAAATGTTTTCGGGTTCAGTACTGAAACGCCAGTATATAATTATACGCTTAATTATGATAATGTTACTTTGAGTATAACTCCTGCAAGCAACGATACTGTTCGTCGACTGGGAGTGACAAATGCGTTATTTGAGGCAAGAATATATGATACTGACTATGGTATTTATCAGAATAATACAGATGCTAACATATGGGTCACAAAAGATGGTAGTGTATTTGATTATAATGAGTCCTGTTCATCTCTTGATGGTTATTGCAGAATAAATTATGACCCTCAATGTGATAGTGATGCAGGAGTGCAGAAATGGAAGATAGAAGTGTATGATTTATGTTATCAGAATATCAATTCAACAAATGTCACAGTATCTGTAATTGGGCAACTGTACAGTAATGTAGCCAGTCCAGAACAAAATGATATCCTTAACTTAAATACGACTATCAACTTAAATACAACTGTCTATGATGAGTGTGGTAATAATATAGTTGATGCATCTGTTTATTGGTATAATAGTGTTCCTGTATCTATTGCTTCAGGATATGATACAACCTGGAATGTTCCATTAAGCTATACAAAAGGTCCAGAGAGTATAATTACAAATTCAACTAGGCAATATTATGATAATGGTACAAATATGACTGATGTCTATGTGTATGGTTGGAGCATAATATCATCAATGTCACCACTTGACCTTTCAAGTTATCTTGCAGGATATGATGTGCCTGTACAATGTACTGTGACTGATGCCAATACTACTAGCAACCTTACGAATTATAATGTAAGCTTTTACAAAAATGATGTGTTCCAGGATTCAAATATGACCGATTCAAACGGGACTGCTGTATGGACTTGGGTTACTGATTTAGAACCTTATGGTTGGTATAACCTTAGTTGCATGATATCAAATGATGATACTTTGTATTATACTCCTGCAGTGGCTCAGATGAATACTACTGTTAGAGTGAACAGAACATTGATGATACAAAGTATAGTACTTTCTAATCCCGACATTTATCGGAATGATTCATTTGCACCTTATGATACAAACATAACTGTCAATATATATGATGCACTATTTGGGCCTGCAGATAATGCAGATGTATGGTTCTATAATTCAACTGGATTTATAGACAATTGTACAACTGATGTGGCTGGCAATTGTTATATCAGTTATAATGCGCCTGATAATATTACACCTCAAGGATATGCGGTCTATGTCAATTCAACAAAAGCTGGGCTTGAAGATTCAATAACTGACAATACAATAATAGGTGTATACGGTATATATTATATCAACATTACGGAACCTGATAATGGTAGTTCTTGGAGTAAGGCAATAATATTAAACCTTTCATCGTATATTGAAAATGAGAATGGATATGTTGATACTGCAACTGTTAATTGGTATATTGATTCTGGATTTGTTGCAACTGGACAAAATACTACATCTCCACTTATTTCACAGTTGCCGGGACCTAAAATATTGCAATCAAATGCTACACGACCATATTATATTACGGGTACTGATAATATCTTATTGAATATAAATGGTCTTGTTGATGTCATGTGGTGGTATCCTCTTAACGGTTCCAAACAAGCATATCCTGGGTCTTTTGATGTCCAGTGTCTTGTGAAAGATAACACATCTGGTGTGTCGGTTGTAGGTTATGCTGTGGATTTCTGGTACTGGAACGGTTCAGATTATGTTTATAATGGGACCTATACAACAAATGAATTAGGTATTGCTGGTTATACATGGTATCCTGAATCAAAAGGTGTTCTTGATTTCAAGTGTAATATAACAGATAATGCTACTGTGTTTTATTCGCCAAACATTGGTGACGATATTGCCACAATAATAGTTGAGGATATAAATCCACCTGTTATATCTAATGTGAGCATAATTCTAAATAGTACACTTGAAGCAAATCTTAATTATACAAATATAACTGCTGTTGTGATAGATGATGTGTTTGTATATTCAGTTATTGCGAGCATTACTCTTCCTAACGGTACAATAGTTAACGAAACTATGAGTAATGTATTCAATGATACTTATCGTGTTGAATATTTACCCCCTGTCGGTGGAAATTATTCAGTAGATATAGTTGCAAGTGATTCTCCACCTGAAAATAATACCAATATTGTGTATGCTGGAGATTTTTCAGTATGGGGTACGGCGGATATTATTGGGGAGAGGACAGATGAATATGTAGCATTTGGTATAACTCAAGTATCTGATGAATCATTTGTGTTGACTGTAAATGCAACAAATAATGGTCCTGCAACAGCTTATGATGTGTCAATAACAGTTTTAGAAGACCCTATCGGTACTGTGACTTATAATACAACAAATTATGAGTGTGGTAATTTGAGTGTAGGGGTAATGTGTTCAAGGGATTTCCTTGTGACAGTACCTTCAAAGACTGCTCCGCAACTTATAACGGTATACAGTACAATATGGTGGGATAATCCTGATAAGACACCTAATTCAACAGTTGGTATTACTTTAATTGATGTTGCATCAAATCCTGTAGTAGATATACTTGAGATATTTATACAAAATCAGACAAAACATGGAGAAACAACAATAATAGGAACATTGACTGTAAGTTCAGCAGGAAATGATTATGTAGATAATATTGTATTATCTAAAGTAGGAATTATATTAGATCTTTCGTGTCCATTATGTAACTTGACAATGTCAAAACAAGTTGAAGAGACATTACCTGCCGGAGAATTTTTCACATCTGTAATATCAATAGATGTTCCATATGGTCAGAGTGCAGGGGATTATTGGACATATATATCTGCTAAATCAGATAATGCAGCACAGGATTTGGTTATTGTTAATGCAACTGTACCACTTGATGTCACTTGGGAAAGAGAACCGTCCACCTTTGGAACGATTCTTGCTCTTGTAAATACAACTACTACTCAAATTGGTGTTATTTCTACTAAGAATAATGGTAATTCTGAACGAAATTTGATTGTTCAATCTGGTGGTAATGGTTCATTATTTATTACAAAAAGTCCAAACTCATCCTCATTGGGCATTGGTGCTTCAAGAAATGTAACTCTTAATTATTCTATTCCTGCGCTAACAACGCAGGGTATGTATTATGTACAGATACACATAAGGGAATCATCAGCTAATCCATCTGATGCAATTACTGATTTCTGGCTCAATGTGACTGACTTACCTCCTGTAATATCTAATGTGTCTATCAAGCCTCGCGGGTATGAACCCGATGTAGGATATTCAAATATATCTGCTGTGGTGATAGATAATGTTTTAGTCTCACATGTATGGTTGAATTCAACAAAGCCAAACGGTACAGATGAGATATATTATTTTACTTTGAATGGAAGTGATGCTTATCTTAATTACAGTGAGAATGAGACTGGAGTTCATAAGGTTGTTATATGTGCAAATGATTCTGCAAATCTTATCAGTTGCACTATGATTTATGATATTAGTGTTATGGTTAATACAACAGTTGTTACAGAAACAAACATAACTAATACAACAATTTATGGTATCATGCTTGATACGGGACTTAATGTATCATTTAATTTCACAACACTTAATGATGGGTATTCAAGAGCACTTGATGTAAATACATCTGTTTTGTATCCAGTTTTATGGAATGTGTCACCATCAGAGTTTAATATGGGTGACATAATTTTGATGCCTTATCAAGGTGAAGCATTACTTTTAATACCCGCTGATGTTATTGGTGAGTATTATATTAATTTTACATCTAACTGGACTAATTATGACGGTTCAAATGATACACTTATGACACCTATAAGGATTGTAATCGGGTCTAATCCTGCACTTAATGTAACTGATATGCCTGCGTCATTTGTGATTGAAAGCGGTAAAACTCTAAGTACTAATTTGACTTTGAAGTCAATTGGTAATGATATTGCAAAAAGTATAGCGTTTAATTGTACGGAGGGGGTTGTATGTTCTGAGTTTAATGTATCTTTCAATCCACTAGTAATAGTAAATTTAACTAAAGGCAACAGTACGAATTTCACAATTAATATATCCGTTCCGCTTGGGTATTTAGCGGGGGTATATGATGGTGTATTTACTGTATATGAATCAAAGACAAATTTATCTGTGAATATCACCGTTGTAATTCCTGCTAACTTGACATGGGAACATAATCCTGTCATAATCTCAAAAAATGTAATTGCAAATAGGACTGGTAATTTTGGTTCTGTCAGAGTGTCCAACATGGGCAATATACCTTTGACAGTTTCGGCAATATCTACAAATACAACAATTTTTACAATAAATGAGAGTAGTATTAATTTGCCATTGGGAGATTACTATGATGCCATGATTAATTATAGTGCACCCGAAGTATTCAGCCTTGTCACATATTCAGCATATTTCAGGACAACTAATATAACAGCTTTACCTTCTGATAGGGAAACATTCTTGAATATAACTATATATCCATTGTATTTAGATATAATTACTCCAACAACTGTGGTTCCTAAACTAAATGTCTCAAAAGGCAAAAATATAACTGCAATATTTAATCTTACTTATAGTCTTGTGCCTGTTTCTGAGAATGTTACATGGCAGATAAATCTGACAAAGGATAGCACATCTTTTTCAGTAAATATTACACCTGAAAATATTAATTATTCAGCAATATCTGGTCTTTGGACAATTAATTTCACCGCACCTGATATCCTTGCAGGAGTTGCTTATGACCTTGTTGCAATTGTATTTGATGAGATAAATAATATTGAGATAATTTCGGTTGAGAAAAAGGCAATAATTTATACAGATACAATTCCACCACTACTTTTTGTTGATTTATTTTCAAATATAATTAATGGTAGTGTTATACCAATTTATGTAAATACAACAGACGTTGGTGGTATGGATTATGTGTCAGTTGAAATAACAACACCAAATGGTACTATTTTTGCATATAATGCAACTCTTTTAGATTCTGTTGGAAATGATTATTTCTATAATCTTGACTTTATAGAAACATCAGTTTTGGGTGCTTATCCTGTAGCTATAAGTGCGTATGATCTTTCAAGTAATGTAAATACTACAAATGTAATATTCAATGCTTATCTACCTTCATATTTCAGAGGTTATTCTTATGATCTTGAAAGTGTGGATAATGAAACAGTAGTCTCTGCAGAATTCAAGTTGTATAAACATGATGAATCTGTATTGATGCATAATTTTTGGTCAGATAATGTGACTGGTCTTTATAATGAAAGTGTGTATGTCCGGTTATATGATGTCGTTGTTGACGTATTGAATTTGACTTTAACTTTCGATGATTTCAGTATGCCTCTTGGTGGAATTTTCAATCCATTGGTGTTTGGTGATATACCAATTGCACTTATCGGTGCAGGACCTAAGAAAGCAGTATATATTGATAGTGCTATGAATTCAAATCCAAATATAGTATTTGATTATTCTCCATATGTTGATTTGATTGCAAGCGATATTGCGGTCTATAATTGTGATGATTGGGCTATAAAAACAGGATGTTTAAATCAATGGATAAGAAAGAATGTTACTGTTGATACTAATTTACGAACTGTCACAATTGATACTATAAGTCCGACTGGTGCATATGCATTGGCACAATATATATGTGGGAATAAGATTTGTGAGGATGATTATGGCGAATCTAATTCAATATGCCCAACTGATTGTAAGATAGATGTACCGTCATTGCCTCCTATGCCTGCACAACCAACATCAGGTGGTGGTAGTGGTTCTGGGACTGGTGCGGGTGAGGGACAAGGTCGTGAAACGGGTGCAGGTGCAGGAGGTATAGATAAGGACAGTTCAGATATAGATGGCAAAGGAGGAGAATTAGTTCCTATTGAGATAAAATCTACACTACTTTACATAACTTTAGCTCCAGGTGAAAAATCAATACATTCAATTGAGATAAAAAATAATCAGGATAAGAAAGTAACATCACAGTTAAGTGTGGATGGACTTGTCTGGGACTTGATTCAGCTTGAGAAAACTGAGATAAAAGTGGATGAGAAATCAACTGAAAATGTAAAAATATCTGCATATGTATTGCCATCTACAATGCCAGGTATTTATACTGGTGATATAGTTGTTAAAACAGGGACTATGGTATATAGGACTCCTGTCACAGTAAAGGTTGAAATTAAAAAGGAAGCGCTTTTAGATGTCATAATTGAGACATTGTCAAGTGTGGTCAAGCCCGGTGAAGATGTAAAATTCATGGTTACTGTCAAGAATATGGGTGAGACTGAGACTGTTGAAGACATAACACTTGAATATGTCATCAAGAGTCTTTCAAATAATACTATCATTACGACATATACCGAGACACTTGCAGTCAATAAATCATTATCATTTGTCAAATCATTAAATATACCTAATAATACAAAAGAAGAACGGTATGTCATAACTTTAAATGCAAGATATGCAAATGCTGAAAAGTTTGCAACATCTTCTGACGTTGTTGATGTAAGCACACAACCATGGCCTATAGTCCTTCTTCTTAGATTGTTTAAGAGTTGGGTAACTTATGTCATATTATTAGTTGTATTGCCAATTCTTTATTTCGGACGAAAAGCATATCTATCATATCTCGACAAGAAAAAGAAGGGCGCGAGATATATATTCCCTATGGACTATTCAAAACTGCCACAGAAAGGTGAAGAAAGTGTTAAGGTCGGTAAGATTGCAGAAACAGATATCAATGCATACATTAATATCAAGAACTTGACTATGCACTCAATTGCAGCAGGTGGTACTGGTTCTGGTAAGAGTGTAACTGCAATGTCAACGGCTGAAGAGTTATTAGACCTTGGCATCCCTGTTGTAGTATTTGACCCTACAGCACAGTGGAGTGGGTTTATGAGACCATGTAAAGATCCGCACATGCTTGAATTATATGCTAAGTATGGGCTTAAGCCTGAAAATGCAAAATCATATAAGACAAATATCATTGTTGTTGAGAGCGCAGACAGCCTTACTGATGCAGAAATAGATATACGACAATATATGAAACCTGGTGAAATCACAGTATTTGTAATGAGCAAGTTGAGTTCATCAGAGCTTGATAAGTTTGTAAGAAGGACTATTAAGAGCATATTTAGCATACAGTGGCCTGAAGCGAAGACTTTGAGAGT
The DNA here is from genome assembly GCA_019429125.1 of Nanobdellati archaeon. Lineage (GTDB taxonomy): Archaea > EX4484-52 > EX4484-52 > EX4484-52 > GLR71 > GLR71. Next base: position 23,872 of record JAHYJO010000001.1, read on the forward strand.
TCTTATTGTGTATGATGAGATGCACAGACTGCTACCTAAGTATGGCGGTAAGGGTGGATATCTTGAACTGGAACGTGGATGCCGTGAATTTAGGAAATGGGGTCTTGGTCTGTTTATGATATCTCAGGTATTGGCGGATTTCAAGGGTGCTATAAAAGCTAATGTCGCAAATGAGATCCAATTAAGGACAAAGTATAATGGAGATATACAGCGTATCAAACAAAGGTATGGTCCGGATTATGCTATGCGGGTGGCAAAACTTACTGTCGGTGCAGGGCTGATACAGAACCCTGAGTATAATGAAGGTAAACCATGGTTTATTCAATTCAGACCACTTTTGCATGATACTGGAAGATTAAGCAATGAAGAGCTTGATGTTTATATGGGTTTGAAAAAATCAATTGATGAGATTGCTTCAAAAGTTGCTAAGATGAAAGCAAAAGGTATGGATACATATGACATTGATATTGAAGTCAATATGGCACGTACTAAACTGCAACAGGGTGTGTTCAAGATGGCTGAGACATATATACAGTCGCTTAAAGCAAGGTTGTCGTCAATGGCAGTATGATATATCTAATGATAAATAGGACTATGATTAAAATATAATGGCAGGTGATAATGTGACTAAGAAAAAAGGTAATGCTAAAGAAAGTGAATTTATGGGCATGAGCTTGGATGGTCTTCAGGATAAGAAAAAAGAGATTAAGGAATTTCTTGCATCTTTAGAAAATGATTATCGTAATGCAACTATTTCTGAAAAAAGTTATAAGCATACAAAAGAGGTCAATCTTAAAATGATGGAAGATTTAAAACAACAGCTTGCCGATTTTGGCATAACTGATTCTGATGATGATGTCATTACAACTCCTGCAGGTGACGACAAAACAACTATTGGGACTTCTGAGGTAGCTGTGTCTGCGAGTCCTGTCAGTAATGGGGGGAGCGTTTCTGGTAATAGTGATGTAGCTGATAATGTTTCAGTTGATAATGTGGCAGCTAATAATGTGCCTCTTAGTTCTGAACCTTATTCACAGAGTACACAGAGTGCTGGAGCTTCAGAGGGATTGAATAGTTCAGATGAATCTGAACATATAATCAATAAAGATACCAAAGGGTTGTCTTTAGTAGATAAGTTAAAGCAGTATGTGGAATTATCAAATGCGGTCGCTGCTAAAAATACCAACAAATCCGGAAATGTATCCAGCAATCAGCCAGTTCAATCTGTTGCAGAGACTACACCTCAAGTTAGTCAGGTTCCAGTTGCGCCCGTGCAGAATGTTGAGTTATTGATGCAAAAGTTTTCTGAAAAAGTTAATGTGGATTTGGAACGTATCAAAGCCAATCTTGATTCCTTTAAAGAGATGCGTGCGTCAACAGATGAACATATGCAGACAGTTACAGAAGGGCTTACCGAACTTAGGACTACAGTATTTCAGAGAGAGGCGGGAATAAAAGAGCAAGAGATGCGGTTTACAAGAGTTAAAGAGCTTGTGGATGATATTGAACCTGAAAAGATAAATAAAGAGTTTATGAAACGTGATAAGTTTACATCTGAGATGGAGATACGTATTGAGAAACTTGAAGTCAAGATTGAGGATATCATAAAAACTATAAAGCATACAGATGGTCTGTTGAAAAGTATGGGAAATCTTGAAAATATAGCAAATATAGACCATAAGATTGCAAATAAAATGGAACATGTAAGTGAGACTGAAAAATCTATGGTTCATCTTTCTTCAAAAATGGAAAAGATGTTTATGAGTCTAAATGAAAAACTTGAAAATTTTGATGTTTATGAAGCAAGACAGGATAATATGAATGAGATAATGAATGATATGCTTAAGAATGTGGATCAGCTTGGTGTCAAATTTGAGAGTTATATCGATAAGAAAGATATGTTCAAAGTTAAAAACGATATGGATTCTTTGTCTGAAAAAATTGAGATGATGATGGGTATATTGAAAAAAGCAGTGCCGTTTGCAGAAGCTGAAATTCCAAAAGAACTTCAGGAACTTGAAGATCAACGGGAGGATATAGAGAGTCTTCTGTCTACACTTGCGCAGGAACATAAGAAGAAACAGATATCTGATAAGGAGTATATGAATATCAAGAAGAAAAATGATGTAGCTCTGGATAATATTAAAGTAGAAATAAACAAAATTATGAAAAAAATGATTAAAAACGAATCAAGTAGCAAGTCTTTGTCATCAAAACAGACTAAAGATGCAAAAGATAAAGTAGGAGATTCTGCTGTTGAAAAAGTAGGAGATGCTGAAATGTCTGAAACGGTTGAGATTGAGGTTGGTGTAGATAAAGGTATTACTGATTCAGATGAAATAAAAATTAATGATGATTTAATAGAGGTGGAGGGGAGTCCTAAAGATAATGGTCTTGAGAAAGCAGATGAAAAAGAATCGTTCGAGTCTAATAAGTCTGAATCAGTGCAAGATGCTGTCAAGCCTGTTGATAATGGTGCGGGCAAGGTTAAAGAAAATATGAGTGAAAAGATTGATGTCAATGATCCTCTTATTATTGAACTTGAGGAATCACTTGCGCAAGGTTTAATATCTCAAGAGACATATGATAAAACAAAAAAATTGATAATAGGTTGATTTGATTGTCGGTAAAAGCTAACAAACAGTGGCATATTTATGTAGTAATTGCAGTGTTAGCTTTAATGTTTTTTTCAAATTCAGTAATGGCATCTTTTGATTCTTATTGGTTTGATACGGATTGGCATTTCAGGACGAATTTTACAATAAATAATACGGATTATGATAGGGACTATTGGCCTGTTGAACTTGATATAAATTTTACAGATATAATGCTTCAATCGGGTAAAAATGGCACATTTGATAATGAGTCAATTAGGGTTATTGAACATGATTTTAGTGGGGCTGTATTGTTTGAACATCCTTTTCAGTTTGATAATAAAATTGGGTTTAATGTTAGTACGAATGCGGTAGGAACTATTGTTTTTCTTTTGAATGGGACAACAAATGCTAATCAGATAAGATATATTTATGTATATTTTGATACTGTCGAAAATACTGTCAAGGTGCCTGTTTCATATTCAACAAATCTTGTGTATTCTTGGGACGGTGAGGAAGCGCATGTCAATAATAGTCTGTTTAATATGAAGATTGATACACTTAGGGGTGAAAATACATCAGGTATATATGATATTTATTCGAATAACATAATATTTTCTACTTCTTCTACAAATAAAACAAAGGAATATACACAATTTTCAAATGGGACAGATATTTTTTCATTTGATTTTAGAAATAATGCTACATTTTCTGGTGGAAATATAAAAAGAGTTATGGAGCAGACAGGTGTTGAGACTTTATGGAATAATCCTGGTTTAGTTACTGGTTTTGGGTTTATGAAAAAAAGGTATATATTTTATGAAAATACATCATGGATAAAGATTGAACAAAATTATACAAATGTTGGTGTGTCATCAGTGACTCGAAATTCCACAAGTGCGGGAGCGTTATCTGTGAATGATATTTCAACAGATGAATTTAATGGACCATTTAGGTTTGGAGATATGACTAATCCAATGTCTTGGTATGGCGCATCAGATGGTAGTCGTGGTCTTGGTCTGATAAATTTTAATTATAGTTCTAATGCAAATTTTTATGTAAAAAATGATACAATTTTAGATCGTATGGGAATTCATCTTGACCCTGTTGTAATTATACCTAATGAATCTGTAACTAATACAGTCATAATGCAGTTTAACGGAATTAATTATAATCAGGCAATGCTTGAATCACTTAGGAATCAGATGGCATATCCACCAATAATTGTTCTGGAAAATAATCAATTCATTCCTGTGACTATTGTTCCAAAAATAAATTATTCAATCTATAATAGAAATGATTCAGTGCTTATAATTGCAAATGTAACTTCAGATAAGTATAATGTTATCACATCAATGAATGCTACAGTTGATATAGGTACTGCATCTACATCTGATGATATTTTGATTAGCCTCTACGATGATGGGTTATCTTTACATGGAGATGAGGTTGCTTATGATGGCATTTTTTCTAATATCTTTAATCCCTCTGAGAACAGTATAATAGGGGTATGGGACGTTACTGTTCGTGCATTTGACTCTTTTGATGTAGTTCTCAATGAAGTGAATGTGTCGTTTAATGTAAGTGATATGTATAATGTGTCAATAAACATATCAAACCCGTCAGGTCTCGTTGATAGGGTTATATATGTGATTATAACTGTTCTGAATATAAGGGATGAATATATAGGTGGTGTATCTTTCAATTGTACTTATGGTGCTGGATTGCTGACAAATATAACAGATTATGATAACGGTACATATATACTTAATTTCACTGCACCGTCAATAACTGGTAATTATATTCTTGGTTGTAATGGTACTAAGTTCAATAATATGGGGAATGACTCACAGTTTTTCAATACTGAAACGAGTGAGACAACAATTGCACTTGCGGTATCTCCACAGAATTATACTTCAGATAATATTTCTCTATTAGTAGGTGATTATTTTGAAATAAGTGTGAATGCAACAGATGTTGGAGGGGCTAATGCAAAATATGTAAACATATCGTTGTCACTACCTGTTAATTTAACTGCTAATTCTACTTTTGAATCTTGTGGTGATGTTTTTATGAATTTATCATGTGTTAAGGATTTCAATATAAGTATAATTAATGGTACTGTTTCTGGAAATTATACTATAAATGTAAGTGCTACATGGTTGAACCCAAATCTTCTTACTAATTCCACTAATATTTCATTTATAACGTATGTCTATTCAAATCCTGTAATTGATATTTTGGGTGGCGGTTTAACAGGGGTTGTACCTGATGGTAAAAATGTAACATTGGGTAGTTTTAATGTGGATTCAATCGGTAATAGTGATCTTACAAACATAACATTTAATGTATCTGGTATTTCTGATTTTATTGTAATATTTAGTCCCAAAAATATATCATCATTATCTTTTGGGAGTTCACAGCCAGTCTCTGTTGAAGTTATAGTGCCACAGGATTATGTGTCGGGTAATTATTCAGGCATAATAAATATTAGTTCTGATAATGGTGGATGGAAAACTGTAGAATTGAACTTGACTGTGCCGGGAACAACTATAATATCATTACATAAAACTCCAGATAATTATACCTCTTCAATAATCTCTTTGTATTCTGGGGATTCATTTGATGTGGATGCAATCATGACTAATGATGGTATTTCAGATGCAAAGGATGTAAATATTACATTATCTATGCCTCAGAATCTTAGTGCTAATTCAACATTTGAGCAATGTGGGCGTGTAAATGATAGTGGTTATTGTACAGAACAGTTTAACATAACAATTAGTGCGTTTACAGTTCCTGGAAATTATACTTTTAACATGACATCAACATGGGTCAATCCTGATTTATCAACAGATTCTGTCTTATTGAATTTTACCGTTCAGGTAGTATCTAATCCAATTATTGATGTTATAGGGAACATTTCAACCGAACTGCCTGACAATTCATTTGTTGCTGCTGGAAATTTTACTATATATTCAATAGGTAATTATAACCTTACAAACATAACATTTGATGTTATTGGGCTTTCAGGTTTTAATGTTACGTTTAATCCAGTTAATGTATCTGATCTTGGAGCTATTTTGTCTCGTTTGATTTATGTTAATGTTTCTGTACCATTTGCTCAGTCTCCAGGAAATTATACAGGCTTAATAAATATTACTTCTGTAGATGGGGGATATGATACTGTTGAGATTAATGTAAGTGTCGTGACTAGAAAAGCTTGGGATGTTACACCTAAAACTTGTCTCCGGTCTGAGAATCCTGATACAGGTACCGTGTGTCTTGTCAGTATCATGAATACTGGGAATGTTCCGTTAAATTTTACGATTAATCCTGTGGAAATTAATTATACTTCTGTAAATGAAACAAACATGACTGTGTTAAAGGATTCAATATATGTGGTTGAGTTTTTGTATAATGTAACAAATGTGACCCGGACATTTTATTATGAGAATTATACGATTAATGTGAATGATGTTGATGTTTTTCCGCAATATTATGATTTTAATATTACGCTTGTCCCTTATGTTGAGCCTTTATTTTCTGTAAATTTGAGTGAAGTTGTAGCTCAACAGGATACGAGCATTGAAATATTTGTAAATATAACTGACAGGTCTACAACTGGTATAAATTGGACAAGGTTGAATGTTACACTGCCAAATGGTACGGTTGAGACTTTTAATATGTCACTTGTTTCGATAAATGGTACAGATAGCTTATGGTTCTTTAATTATTCTGGAAACATGTCTGATTTTGTTAATTATACAGATGGCAATGTGTCGCTTAATATTTCTAATTATACAGGTACTACTCTTGCACGAGGTATATATAATATGACTATTTCATCACAGGATAATACTGGTGTAATTGGGTTATATAGTAGTAATTTTAAAATATATACAACTTTTGTTATAGGGTTTACTCCAGGGTCAACAAAGTATTATCAAGGTTCTTTAGGTATGATATATTATACTGTTACAGATACGAATGGGGATGCTATTGAAGGCGCTAATGTTACGATATCACTTAAAGATCCAAATGGTTATGTGATATATATTGAGAATTTTATGATGGATTCAACAGGACAAGTGTCACCTGTGCCGACATTTTCTATCGCTAATGATGCAACAGTTGGTATTTATAATTTTACTGCGGAAATGACTTATTATGATACTGTCTTGGAGACGAATGTGACAGTTGTTGATAATTCAACGTTTATATTACAATCGGGAAGTTCAGGTGGAGGTGGCGGTCTCACGGCAGACATTGATACGGGAGTATTGTGGTATCCTGATAATGTTATGCGCTTTGAGATGTGGTTCTCTTATGCAGGCAATGTCACAGAACCAGATAACATGACACTTTTTGTATATGATCCTGCTGAAAATCTATATTTTAATATAAATCTGAATGATACAAATAATACTGCGCCCGGACTATATCATTATAAATTTGCAATGCCCATGAGTTCGGCGTCAGGGTATTACTATGCTATTCTTACTGCATCAAAAGAGGGTTTTGTAAGTCAAAAAGTGAAACCATTTAGGGTGTCTAAAGGAGGACCGTATGATGTCCGTGTGATGTTAATACCACCTAATGAGGTTGAGCGTCAGGATTACGTCAATTTCAATCTATATATAGAGAATATGGGTGAGGTTACTCAAGATGTATATATTGATTATTGGGTGTCTTTTGGGAATGATACTTATTATTATAACAGTGAGGCGGTTCTTACTCCTGCTGGTGTAAATGTTACTATTACACGAAGTGCATACATATTTTCAAATCAGCCATTAGGTATAACTACTCTTAATGTTATGGCAACATATGATAGTGTACAACCACCTATCATTTCAAATACTACTTTTGAAGTGATTGAAGATGAAATTGTGATTCCACGAAAACCGGATATTCCAGAAGTATCACCACCATTACCTACTGGGTGGCCTGAGATACCTGACAATATCGGTGGAGGAAGCAGTTTTCAACCCAATTCTGAATTTGATGAGGAATACAGCATCGATATTGATACATACAATAAAGAAATAAATATCGTGAAAGGATGGACAGATATAAGCGGGATCCGTGTGAGAAATAATGGTTTGGATACAATTAATAATATCACTCTGGAACTGACCGGCATACCTATGTCATGGTTTAATATAACACCTAATATGTATGAGACGATACCCTCGGGAAACAGTACCTTATTCCTTATTGAATACAGTGTGCCTAAAGATGCGAATTCAGGTGTGTATCCTTTTAATCTCATTGCAATATCTAATGAGATATCATCTAGTAAGATGGGGCGACTTATTGTGTTTACATCTATTGAAGAGTTGATAAGGCATGATATAGTCAATTTAAAGATTGAGATAAGTAAGATTGAAGAAGATATATATTTCTCTCAACGTATAGGGAAAGAGGTTTCACATATATGGAACACGGTTGATCAGGCATGGTCTGAACTTGTCCTTGCGGAAGAAAATGCAGATGCTAAATTATTTGATGATGCACTCCAGAATATACAGGTGGTTTCTGGACTTGTAAAAAGAGCTAAGATGCTTCTTGAGACATCATCAAAAATTGAAGATCTTGATGATGGGAATATTTGGATTACTGCTTTGAAAGTGTTAGTTGTTATGGGGCTATTTGCGCTGGTCAGTGTATGGTGGATACGTAAAAAGGATAAGTTCAAGCTAAAAAAATCATTGAATAAATTTAAGAAAAAAACATTGAGTAAAGAGGAGATTGAGATACGTCAAAAAGAGTTAATTTATGATAAAACTAAAATTCAAAGAGTATTGAAGCTTTTAGAGCGTGAGTCCAAAGATGGAACAATAAATAAAGATGCGTATGATGAATTAAAGAATATTAACGATAAAAAGTTATCTGCAATTGATAAAAAAATAAAAAGTTTGGGCGCCAATAAAGGAAGCAAATGATTAGTGTTTTTTTCATTGTTTACACAGATTAACAATTGCTAACTTTTTTCTCATCTCAGATTTATATTCTCTTTTTTCAAAAAACATAATTAAGAATATAAGACACATAAAGATAGTTAATATCAGTATGTTTATAGTATGATTAATAAGGTCATTTATTGTGTGGTATATAGCACCTTCGTCTGTGGAACATAATGTTTTTCCGTTCTGCATGGCAAAGGAATACTCGATTGATGAAGTGCCTTCGAAATCGTTGCAGATGTCTGCGTGTATGGATTCATGAAAATATGTTTGTGTAGAATTGATGAATATGAATATGATGAGTATTACAAGTATCTCTTTTGAAAATTGTTTCATAAATATCTTTTAATAGTATGGTGCTTAAATAGGTGTATGTTTTTTGTATGATTGATAAATCCTATAATTATTTTTGTGGATTATTATGTTGTGGAGTCAGATGAGGTTAAGATATTTTAAAAAACAATTCTGCTTGGGCAGTCTTATTATATATGTTAGTTTTATGGTATGTTTATTCATCTTTACTAATCCAATTTATGCAAAAGAACTTCAGGTTGGTGTGTCTCCTTTAATGCTTGATCTTGGAACTGTGAAAAAAGGAGAAAGTGTTGTGGGGTCATTTTTTATTGTGACGTCATCACAAGATGATATTATTGTGAAATTAAAATCATCACGTTCTAATTTTGATTTCTTTAAAAAACCTATAAATATAGATATTGTTAATTATGTGTCTGAAGAAGATAGTTCCGGATGGGTTTATTTTCCTGAGAATCCATATGTTCTCAAATCTACAGAGTATGTGTTAAATACCAAAGGCGGAACAATATCTGATTGGAAAAATGTTAATTTTGTGTTGAATGTCCCTGAGGATGCTGAGTCATGCTATCATGCATTTAAGATTGAACCTACACCTTATACAACAAAAGAAGAGGCTAGTTCTGTAAGTATTGTTGCAATGGTAACGATTACTGTGAAATTTCAGGTTGCTGGTGGATGTGAGGTCAATGGAAATATATTGGATGTCATGCAGGATACTTCAAGTAAATATATTGATTTAGGTGTATATTTTAAGAATACAGGTAATGCAACGTTTTCAGCGTATAGTCCTGACGTGATGATATTTTATGAGAATGGCACATTGCTTGATAAGCAACGTTCGGGATATGCTTATTTTACTCCTGGAGATATTGGTGTGTTGAATGCACGGTTTGATCCAAAAAAGATTGTTCCTGGTAATTATATTGTAAATACTACAGTATTATATGGTGCTAATACAACATCAAAACAAGTGCCACTTACTATTGAAAGATCAGTGGTTGCAAAAATATCGACAGTAGTTTCAAAGACACCTGATGGTACTGATAATACTTTTTGGATATTGCTACTTGCAATAATTCTGATAATTGTTGGCGCCTATAAATTCTATAAGGTCGAAGATAAAAGATAAATGCTAATAGATGTTAATAGATGATAATCTAGAATAATTGATGATAATTGATGATAATTGATGATAATTGATGATAATTGATGATAATTGATGATATATCTATATTTTTTTGGTTTTTGTTAATTATTATTTTATTCAAACTTTGACATTTCTGACTTTTTTGTTTTTTATCGTTTTTTAAACACCTGAATTGGACAGATATTAGTACAGTACTAGATTGCGTTTTTTATGTTTTTTAACTTATTTTTCAATACCTCATTTGACAATTTGTATTCATAAATCAAAATATGTTATTAGGGGTTTGATATATATTGAAATTCCGATTTAATCTATAATAAAAATTAAGAAAATTCATAAAAAGTAGCCAAATGAATTTGACAGTTGGGCTAAAATTTAAAAAAATGATTAAACAAATAGATATTTATTCGTACTTGTTTAGCAAAAAAATAATCGGCATACTACGATCATCATGATGTGATTTACATACATTATACTTTTTATAAAATCAATAGCTACAGCTTGAAAATGTGTAGTTAATTTTTGTTAAAAAATATTTACTCCTTTTTTGTAAAATCGATAGCTTGCAAGTAACGTAGAAAATTATAACTTAAAAATATTTCAACAAATAATGACCGTATCAAAAAAATCGTAAGCAAGTAAGACAAAATTTAGCTAAACAAGTACATTTATTCTTATTTTTTACCATAAATTAACTTATTTTTAGTCAAAAAGAAAGAAAATTATATGGAAAATGGAAGTAAAGTACTAAAAATAGCTAACTGTCAAATAGATATTCTGAATGAAATAGTTAACAAACTGTCAAACTTAGGTTTCATCTCTAGTTCAGTGGGTAATGTGGGCTCTTGAGAGCAATTATTATGAACCTATATAAGTACTTAAAACCAATAATATTTTGTGTTCTCTATGAAAAAACAGTCAAAAAACTCAAAAAAAATAAATTTAATTAAATCTTTACCAATAATCATGCTTGCTGTATTGATTGTTTCTTTGTTTGCTATCGTTTTTCATACACCCTCCTTTGAATCTGATAATCCTGTTAAGAATCATACTGTGCTGTATGAGGAAGGTATGTTTTACACTTATGAGATTAATAAGTATCCCACTTCTGTGGAGATAAGTGATATTGATGAACGTAACCTGTCTGTTGGTTTTTCACTTGAGACATCAAGTCTTAATTTCGGGGTAGTTCCTACAGGAGGGAATATGGGTAAGAGGTTTTTGACTTTAAAGAATACGCAGGACAGTAAAGCAAAGATGATGTTTGTGGTATATGGTGGTATATCTCCTCTGATAAAGTTTAATGATAACGAATTTTATCTTTTGCCCGAAGTTCTTAAAGACATTGAGATTGTGCTTGAGACAAAACAGGACACAATGGTTGGTAATTATTCTGGTGAAATTAATATTGTTGTCAAAAGGTCAAAATATGAATTTTTAGAATGGTTGTTATGAGGGTGTAGTTGATGCTTAAGGATAAATATTTTTCATTTTATTATGTTTCTGTTATTTTGTTATCTATATTTTTTTTATGTACTTCTTTGGTGTACAGTGCGGAAATAAATGTTAATGTGGCTGAACATTTAGATACTGTATTAAAAGAGATTGATTGCTGCAAGTTAAATGATAAAGTAATGACTGCCAGTTTTGATGTGTTTAATTCCGGAAGTATTGCATATGCTGCGCGCATAAGGCTTGATGTGTTTGATGAGGATAATGATAAGAAGATTACATCTGTTTGGAGTAGCAGTTCCGAATTTAATCCTGGACAGAGAGATAGCATCAGTCTTTATTGGTATGAGCCGTCAGACACTACACGTATTGCAAAAGTAAGACTTTATAGGGGATATGATATTTTAAATCTTGAAGAGATTACTTGGCGGTTTAATAAGTCAGTTGAATCTCAATTATCAAAAGGGTTCGGAGAGTTTGCAGATTCTGATAATATTTTTGGAAATATTAATTTTGAGGATGTTCGGGTTTATGAGCATAATATAAGATTTAAGATAACAGCAGATGAAGACATTGAAAAAGTAATAGTCTATCCAGTACAATACAAAGAGGGATGGATTTTTGAACAGACTGTTGTAGAGGATGTCATTGCGGATAAACCAAGAATTGTGGATGTCAATTATGATACTGGTTTTTTCTATGAAAATGAAATAACGTTGGTTGCGGTAAGTTCTGATGGCGAATATTACGGTGAACAGAAGGTGTTACTTAAGAAAGAGTCAGGTATCCGAAAATGGTTGAATCTTTTTGTAGATATGTTGAAGATATAATATGGGATGCTTAAGGAGATTTGTATGAAATTTGGATATGTATGTTTTATTGTTTTTATCTCCTTGTTATCTTTAGGAAATTGTGTGTATGCAGTGCCAGTATTGAATGATTTATCTGTTCAGAATCAAGAAATTTGGCTTGGTGAAACAGAGATAATATTTGTAAATTGTACAGATGATAATCAGATTGTATCTGAGGTGTATGCAGATATAAGTACAACGAGCGCATTGTATCCCGGTAATTCTTTCTTGTTGGATGCAGACGGTACTTATTATTTGCCTGTGTCTACATCTTTACAGTCTAATTTCAATAAGGTTGGTATCTTTGATGTGGTGGTCTATTGTCGGAATGAGAATGGGGATTCTGTAAATTCGTCCATATCATTTACTGTCTCAAATTTGAGTCTTGAGATTAGTAGTATGTCATCTTCTGTATATATCGGAGACATAGCGGAGATTAATCTTTTTGTCAAGAAAGATGGAAGTTCAATAAGTTCTGATGTCATTGATTTTGAGGTGTTTTATGCAGGCAAAACAATATCTTTATTGTCACCACCTTATTATGATTTTGAAAAAGGGTGGGTATTAAGATACTCTACTGCTACTTTTGTGGCTGGGACTTATACATTTTCTATTGTTGCAAATTATTCTGGTAGTGAGATTGAGGCAACTAAAGGAGTAAGTATATATAATCCTGTTGATTTTTCAATAGTTAATGTTGGTTCTTCATGGATTTCAATAGAAGAGACTGTCACTGTCTCGGTGAAAGCAACTGAGAGAGGTAATCCTATAAAAATAGATGAAAATAAGATGTCTGTACGTATCGATTCAACAACTGTAAGTAGCTTTGAGGTATTGGCGGCGTCAACAAGTAATGTTTATGATATAATATTTACAGCACCATCATTGTCTTCTGGAAAACATACACTTAAAGTATATTTTAAGTATGAGAATGATTCATTATATGATTCTGAGAATGTAATATATGTAATATCTGCTTCAGGGGTCATGTTTATTGAAACAGATAATACTCATGTGGTTGACTTAAAGTTTAAGTCAGATAAAATAACCAAAGATGTGCGGACGGATAATAAAGGGAAATATTTGTTATCTTTTCCTCCTGATGTTTATAATATAGAAATTAAAGATAGTTTTTTTACGCTTGGTATATCTAATGTGGAAATAGATGAGTTTGATGATGCGATAAAATATCAGTATCTCCCAACATCATATGTGGATGGGATTTCGGGGAGTGGTATATTTTATTATGGTATTGCATCTGAACTGGATTATGATTATCTCAGTCTGAAATTAAAGTATGATTCAAGTAAGATTCATGATATTTCTTTGCTTGAAGTATATGTATGTACTGATTGGGATACTGGAAATAAGAAATGTCTCTCTGAATGGAATGTTATTGATTCTGAGATTGACAGTTTGAGGAAAACTGCAACAATTAGTCAGGCAGTGCTTAATGCAGCATATATAGTTGGAAATATTGATTCGTTGAATGTTGCAGGAACCATTGAAAAGGCGATATATAATATTAATGATGAGATAAAGATAACAGGACTTAGTCAGGACACTGCAAAAAATGTGGTTTCTGATGTAACATTTGATGCATATATTTCAGGAACATCTATTGAAGCTTCAGGTGTGTCTGATTCAAAAGGATTGTTCTCATTCAGTATTTCAAATCCAAAAGATGAAGGCAATTATACTCTTATCATAAATGCATCTAAAGATCCGTTTTTATCGGCACAAAAAAAAATTTATTTTGAGGTCTTGAAGAGAAAAGATGTGGCTATTGTCAGTCCTGATACAATCCGTTTGTATCCGGGGGATTCGTCGGAGGTTGAATTTTTAATAATAAATACGGGAGAATCTGCTCTGTCAAATATGTCTGTATCATTGAATGGTTTACCATCGAGTTATTATCAGATGATATATCCGGATAATATCTTGAATCTGAAAGAATCTGAAGAGAGCTCAATTATTGTTTATTTTGATATACCTATTAATGCGTCAAAAGAGATGATTAGTGTGTCATTTGAACTATCAGGGTCTGGGATATCTAAGAAACAAAATGTTGTTATGAATATATTTGCGCCAAAAAATGATAGTTTAGGGGTAATATCTGCATCTTTATCTGAATCATCAATGTCTGATAATAATTACGGTTTTTTTTCTTTGGATAAATTATCATTATTTAGTATGCCTACAGGGAATTCTATTGCACTTTTGGCATCAGGTGAAACCATATATGTGTTCTTGTTTGCGATGTTAAGTTTTTCAACTGCATTCTTATTTAGGAAACGAAGGTTGACAAATGTATACAGCAACAGATTAAGGGAAAGTAACAGATTGCTCATATTTGAGATAAGAAAGCATATGTTTAAGGTGACGGGTTCTGATACTATTGATAATTTTAATGTGTGCGGTTGGGGTAGAAGATATGAACAACATAAAAAGCATACAAAAACAAATATGAATATGAATATGAATATGAATATGAATATGAATACGGATAATGATATAAATACAAATACAAATAAATCAACAAGTGATATTTCAACAAGATTAGAGAGGGCGATTGTAGCGTCGTGTCCTGTGGATAAGAGAGTTATTGAACCGAACATTGAATCTGATACAAGATTAGACAAGAAGAAAGACTTAAAATTAGATTTGATCTCTGACATATATGACAATCTGAATAAAGATTCAAATGAGAAAAAAGGATTAGATAATTCTGGAGATATAGAGAAATCAGAGGACAATGATGATGTCGATTCAAGCATGAGTGGTGAAGAATCAGAAACGAAGGTGTTGGAAAATTGAAAGGAAAAGATATCTTATTTTTTTGATGTTGGTATTTATTTTTCTGTTGCCGTTAATTTATTCACTTCAGCAGAATTTTATAATTAATGGTAATTTTACATCTGGAAGTTCTTTAGGATGGACTTATTCTGAAGAGGATTTGTCGGGTGTTGGGTCCTCAAATTTTAATGTGTCTGGTGGTAATGATGATTCTGGAGTATGGTATCTTGAAGTCAATGATAGTCTGTCTGATATAGGGTATAATGTTACCAGCAACTTGACTAATGATGGAGGATTGTGGTTAAATTCTGGTACTGTTGTTTCTGCTACGGTGCCATTCTCTTATAAACAGACCTGGACAATATCTGCACCTACAGTAAATCTTATTAAGGTGTTTTTGGTAAAACCTGACAGTTCAGAAGTCATTCTTTTTTCACGTTCGTCAATAGTTGATGATGCTTCATATATGACAGAATCAATAGATGTAGGTATTAATAATTTCTCAGACAGTGGGGTGTATAAATTAAAACTGTATAATTATGTTGAGACGTCAGTTTCTGATGTGCTTATTATTCGGAACTTTTGGGACGATATTGATCTTGTTGTGGTATATCAGGATGAGGTGGTGCCAGAGATTACGGTGCAGTCGCCACTGAACAAATCTTATGATAATGATTCAGTATGGGCTAACTTAACATTGAATGAGGATGGTTCATGGTGTGGATATTCGCTTGACGGTGCAGTAAATATCACTATGTCAAATACATCAGGCAACTGGAACAGTCTTGTTGGTGGATTGTCTGAGGGTGCACATAAAATTACGTTTTCGTGTAATGATACGGTAGGCAATATGAATACATCTGAAGTCATTGTATATTTTACTGTTGATACGACATATCCTCAATATGCATATAATAGTACAAATTCTACGGAAATTGGAAGTTATGTCCTTTTCAGTTTATATTGGACTGACAATTCAGTTTCAGGGTACATATTCTCGTTTGATAATGGTACTGGTACATTTGTGAATGACAGTTATGTCAATATGGCTGGTGTTTCTGTTTGGTCAAATGTTAGTAAGCAGATTAATTCAACTGTTGGTGCACTCATACAGTGGCGCGTGTATGCAAATGATACGGGGGGAAATATGAATGCATCTGAAATATATAGTTTTTATACAGTTGATTCTGAGGCTCCGGAGATTACGGTGCATTCGCCACAGAATAAATCGTATGGTGCTGATTCAGTATGGGCTAACTTAACATTGAATAAGGCTGGTTCATGGTGCGGATATTCTCTTGATGGGAGGCTAAATGTCACTATGTCAAATACATCAGGCAACTGGAACAGTCTTGTTGAAGGATTGTCTGAATTGACACATAACATTACTTTCTCATGCAATGATACCTTAGGCAATATGAATACATCTGAGGTCATTGTATATTTTACTGTAGATACTATTAAACCTACATTGTATGTCTACTCACCTGATAATATCTCATATACTACAAAATTAATTAATCTGACTGTGGGTGCGGATGAGACTATAGATACTTGGCAATACAGTCTTAATGGTATGACAAATGTGATGTTTTCACCAAATACAACAATAATTATGCTTGCTGGAGTCAATAACATAACAGTCTATGCTAATGATACTTCCGGAAATATGAATAGTACTGTGGTTTACTTTTTATTAAATACGACGCTTGAGGTTGAACTTGTGGAACCAAGCACTATCTTTGTTACAAATATCATAAAAGGTACACAATTCATCATAAATGCAACTGTCATATGTAGGGAAGGTGATTGTGGGGATGTGTCTGCTACGGTGCGATATAATGAGACATCAGTCAATCCGGATACAGCAGTCAATATAACTGTGGGTGCTGAACCATTCTTTATTGATGAAGCATCACCAGTATCTACAAAATCTTGTTCTACAAATCCATTGTCTGAAAATGAATATTGCAATGTGTCTTGGGTGATTAATGCGACTGATTCAGGTCTTGATTTATGGAAATTTGATGTCAATTTCAGTTCTGATACGGGTTGGACGACAATCAATAATACATTATTTTCTGAGATTTCAGTTGTACCGTGTGTTGTTGATTTTACTGTTACTTGGACATCTATAGATTTTGATAAGGCTCTAGTGCCTAATACATATCAAAATCCTGCAGTAGGCAATGATGGTAATATTTATAACATAACAATCAATGATGGCAGTTGTAATACGGATGTGTATATTAAGGGTACGGATATGGTGGGTGAGGATACCAATAATATTCTGGGTGCAGGGAACCTTACATGGAGCAACAGTTCTAATTTGTATAGCACTTCATATAATATGACCGAAATATATATGCCATTGAAGTTTGATGTGCAGTCATCTACAAATATTACTACATGGTACTGGATTGATATACCACCAATATTTGCTGAGAGCTATAATGGGACTGTATATATACAAGGTGTTAAAAATGGGGATCCACAACCGTAGTCTTATATTATTTGCAATGTTGTTTGCGTTATTATTAGTGGAACCTGTGTGTGCATTCAATCTTGGTACTTTACAGAAAACTACAAGTTATAATGTCACTTCTGGGGAGACTGTTCAATTTGATATTTTATTCTGGAACACGGAAGCTATAGGTTATAATTTACAATTGGAAATTGTTCACGTACCTAAAGATTGGGTTGTAATCTCTGACCCTTCTATGTTTTATCTTGATAATAATTATTCGGGTAAGATTGAACATATGTATATTTCCCGACTTAAGAAAACTGTTAATGCAGCTTTAGTAAATGTTTATGTTTATGTTCCTAAATCAGAAAAGTTGGGTAAATATACTGTGGTGTTGAAAGCTGTGGCAGGTGAGGGGGATTCTATATCTGGTTTTTCGTTGAGGCAGGAACGCACTTTCTTTTTTGATGTCTATGTGACAGAAGATTTATATCTGGACGCACACAATGATGAAATAGAATCAAAAAGTGTTTCTATAGATATAAAGCCTATTATTAACCATAAAAAAAGCGATGTATTGTATAGGGGTTCAGAACGACCTGTTAGTATATTTCAATATATGAAGGGTGTTATTTTTTTGTTGATAATTATAATGATTTTATGGATTGCACGGAGGATATATGAATATGATTGACAAGAAATATTTTATCTTTCTGTTTGGAATTATTGGTCTTCTTATTATAATACAGGTTCAGTCATCAATTCTTGAATCCTCCATAACTGGAAATCTATTATTGAGTGAGGTAAATGTTTCTATAAATGCCTATGATAATGGTAAGGTTAGCATCTTGAATTATTCCGATAGGATTGAACAGTATTCAAAGTTAGTTATAGGTGCTGAATTTTTAAATACTGGGAGCACTTCATATTCAAAAAGTTTGTTATTGCAGATTGGTACTTATGATGAGAATATGACTATTAGTGCAAACCGTACGGGAACTACAATAGTTATGAAACCAGGGGATAGAAGTTTTGATAAATTGACATACACACCGTTATATTATGGATTTTATTGGATGCATTTGATAGTTTCTTATGGGAATAAGACTGCGGATGCGTGGGGGACATTTTATGTTGATCCATATTATATCATAGTTATTCCGCCTAATGTAACTGAGGGTGAACCAGGGGGTCCTCTTGATGTAGAAGATACAACAGGTGGCGATGGTGATGGTTTAAGTATGGGTGGTGGTGGTGATGATGTGGTTCTGTCTGCGTTATTGGATTCAGGTATATATGATACGGGTCGGATATTGGTCACACTTTCACATCCAGATAAGATTTCTGTTAGACCTGGGCAATCTTCTGTAGTCTATGTTATTGTCAATAATACGGGGACTATGACGCTTAGGAGGATGATGCTCTTACCGCGTATTATTGGAAATATTAAGATTGAAGCACAACCTATGAATATCCAGACATTGAAAGGTGGGCAATCTGCAATCTTTATGATTACTCTTGATGTGCCTTATGATATTTATAATCGTACATATCCATTGGATTTCAAGGTTTTATTTGATAAGGATAGTAGGGCGGGACATATTGATGTTGAAGTGGGACCTGGAAACCTTGAGGATGATCTTTTAAATATCATACTTAATTATAGGTATATTATAACAAGGCTTACAAGTGAAAGGGATAAACTTTATTTTGAGGGAAAAAATACAACACTTCTTGATGAATACATATCTGATGCAGATTATGATTTGGTAATTGCAAAAGAGAATTATGATCTGGGTGATTATGGTCCTGTACGTGAATATCTTAATGAAACACTGAATCATCTTGAGGATGCTGTTCTTGAACTTGCCAGTCTAAGAAAATCTGATACATTTGTCCTGTTTGCTACCAATGTCTGGTTCTTGATAGTGCTGATGATTATAATATCTATTGTGATAGCTGAGGTCTATATGCATAAACGAAAGCATAAGAAATATATTAAATATGAAGGCGAAGATGCGATTGTTTAGGGTTTTTATTTTAAGTCGTATCTTTTCCGTCTTTTTGTATTTATTTACCGATTGAGTCGTTTAATCAGTGTGTTTGATTTTGGTGGTTTTTTTATTTTTCTATTGGTTGGTTTATTCTAACTCGTTATTTGGTCTGTTTTATTTGTTTGGTTATTGGGTTCTTGTTGTTTATATTTTGGTATTAATTTAATACTATTTATTTTGTTACAGAAATAGATTCATGAGTGGAGTGGTAAATTAAGCATTGTTAAATGTTTTTGGTTTGGCAGGGGGGGGTAATATGTTTGTTTGAGGAAAGAGAACAAATTAATTAAATTGGATTATAGATTTTGTGTTTTGAATAAAAATGAGATAAAAAGAAAAAGAATTTTAAAAAATAAAAATGAACCTGACGGGGATTCAGGTTCATTTATTACTGTAATTAATATGATGCAACGATTGTTAGTGTTCCTGAAGTTGTGTCTCCGTAAGGGATTCCATTTGGTACTGATGCATATATACTAATTGCGTCTTCTGATCCGGGTATAAGATTATCAGTTATTAAACTTCCACTATTATCACAGTTTGGAAATTGACTTGACATATCATATTTATAGAGGTATATCTTATCACAAGTATTTGCTGTTGCAATGCAGTATCCTACAAGTGGTCCAGTGGAACATGTAAAGGTTCCCCAGGTAGTGCCTGGTGTAACAGTAGTACAAGTAGATGCTCCAACTGTTATATCACGATTTAAAGTTGTGTCATTTTCAGGTATAGAACTTATTTGAAATATCGTACCGGTATTATTACATACTCCATCTGTTCCATTTTCAACTTTCCATAAATATTCATTACCTGTTGAGTTTCGGTACCACCCGTGAGCAAAAGCATTTGTGTTCTCATTAATATTTAATTCTTCTCCAGTTAGTATTGATGAAAGGTTCCATTCAAGACGGCCTGCGTGTGAATGTGCGGAGTCTGTTGAATTCTTTACAAATATAAGACCTGCAGCAGAATAAGCAGTTACATCTGCTGTTGGTAGTGGGTTTGTTGATTCTACTGTGATTGTATCTGTAGTCATGTATATACCACTAACATTTACTGATCCTGTATTTTTGATAATTATATATTCTGAAGCGCCATTTGAACCTGGTTGTAGCAGTGTCCAGTTTATGACATTTGGACTTACAACTATTGTCCCAACAGCTGATATATTAATATTTACAGTTACAGTATCATTTGTATCTACTGCAAATGTGATAGGACCATTTATTAGGGTCAAAAGAATTATTGCCAATGCAAGGGGCATTATGTATTTTTTATTCATATTAATCACTTGTCTAAATGTTTTTATAGTTTTATTTTGTGATCATGTCGTATATATGTCTTTCGGTTATATGGCACTGTTCAAAAAGTGAGTGAGTTTTGAGGATATATCTGATAATGTCTTTTTGCGAGTATCATATATTCTGGTGTTATTATTTCACATTTTAAAAAAGAATATGATTGTCGGAATTATCAGGCAACCCATTAACATTGATCTTCTTGCGCCTATTGTCTGCGCATATATGCCTAAGGAGGTTGACGTTATAAGAAGTATGAGTCCTGTTATACTTGTGAAAATTATTGTCATAAGAGTAAGAAGAATGATTATTGAGGTACCTAAGATTCTGTAGTCTATCTTTTCTATGATGGTTGTTGCTATCTTTCCGATTTTCATTGTTAGTATTGCTGACAGTCCGGCTGACAGGAATGCTACACCAATAAATATTGATAATGTGTTTTTTGTTAGGTCTCCTATTATTGAGTCAACCGCTATTGCCACACCTGATCTTGCGTTACCTATTAGGTATATCGCTATAAATGACAGGATTATGTCAATTGTTCCGATTGTGCCGACGGCTATTATGAAGTTTTTTGCGCCTTTTATCTTTCCTATGTGTTGGACAAGCATTGCTGACTGGGAGGAGCCAAGACCGGGGATTATGCCTGCTACAAGGCCACCTGCAAACCCTGCAAAGGAGCTTTTGATTGTTCCTTTTGTTTTTATCTTTATTTTTGTGTTTTGTTTTGGTATTTTTGATTTGTTTTCAAGACTCATCAGTATGTTGCTTATGCCGAAAAGGCCAGCAAAGAGTGGGAATAAGGTGTAGTTTGAGTTTATCATGTGTAAATCAAGGGTTATGGTGCCTAATATCCCTGATAATATGAAAATTAAAAGCGATCTTTTCCAGTTGCTACTTCTTGAGATTATGAATGTTATTGCAAGGACTAAAATGTAGGGGATTGATGGTTTTATTGTCTTGTATGCAGGAGTTACAAGGTCTGCAATCGTTATGAGGAATATCATAAGTATTATCATACCTAAAAGACCACCAATGACTGATAATGCCAGTGCTTCATATCCTTTTCCTTTAAACAGCATCAGGTGAGTGGGTAGTGTTGTCAAGGCTGTTGCCGGGTCGGGTGCACCGAAAAAGATTGAAGGGATGAAATCCATGAATGAGTGGGTTGTGCTCATGGTTATTATGAAACAGCTTAAAAGAAGCGGGTCTGTGTCGTAGGTTCTGTGGACTGCGAGCGCAAGGATTGCAATCGTGTTTATGTGAAGGCCAGGTGTGAGTCCTGTTACTGTTCCAGTTAGGATTCCAGCGATTGAGAATAAGAGTATTAGTTCAAGCATTTAATTAATTTGGTTGGATATGTGGGTTATAAATTGGTAAACACTTAAGAGGGTGAATTTGAGGAGATGGATAGGTCTGTTTTTACAGTCTTTGCAAATTGTATCTTTACAAGTTTTTGTGTATAGATAATCTTATTTATTGAGGAGCGGTCTTATCTTGTTTGTTATGTCTTCTGATTTTTCTATTAATTGTCATCTTGTTTGTTATAATTTTTATAGAAATTTAAAGTTCCTCATCATGTGTTCGAGTATATCTGTTCCAAACTGTCCTGAATATTTTTGAGTCTTTTATCAGGTCGGCAAATGATCCGTTTGCAATAACTTTTCCGTCATGGAAATAGTATATCATGTCAAACATGGGCAGGAGATGAAGCCTGTGGATGGATGATATGATTGTCCTGTCACTGAATTCATTGAATATATTTTTGTAGATGTCAATTTCGTTTTTTGAGTCCACACTGCTAGTTGGCTCGTCAAGTAATATGATTGATTTGTCTTTACAGGCCATAAGACCTCGTGCTAGTGCAAGGCGCTGTTTCTCGCCACCACTTAAATTGACGCCTTTTTCAACAATTGAAGATTCTAGTTTATTTGGTAGGCGCTCGAGGACATCTGTGAAACGGGCCAGGTCTGTGTATTTTTTTATTTCTTCTTTGCTGTGTTTTACACCCATCGTTATGTTCTCTTTTATGGTTGTTGAAAATATTTCTGGGTCTTGTGGGATGAGCGCAATTGATGAGCTTATGTCTCTGAAATTGTTTTTAAGGTGTTTTCCGTCAACTGATAAGTCTACATGTTGAGGTCTATATAATTGCCGTATAATTTTTAGTAATGTGGTCTTTCCGCTACCGCTCTCACCTATGAGCGCTATCCTTTTTCCGTTCTCAATCGATAAAGATATGTTGTCTAGGTGCTGGTCGCAACATTCTTTATTGCTGTATGAGAATGTCAGGTTTTCTATTTTTAGTTCTTGCCAGTCTTTTTTTATCAGTTTAATTTCATGAACCTTTATCTTTTCAAATTCGTCTGATATCTCCTCAGCATTCATGACTGCAGTTCTTTCACGGACTATATCACCGTAGCGGTAGGCGAACCTGAAAAATAGTTGGTTTATCTTGTTCACATAGCCGTAAAGTGCGAATATGCTACCTACAAGCACTGTCGTGCCGGACCTTAAGCTGAAATATATGTAAGTTGCAAGGACTAGAAATTTCATTAGCGATGTGCATGTGGATACGAGGAACCATTTGGTCTCGTTTAATTTATGGTTTCGTACGAAAAGTTTGAAAGGTTCCATGATGCTTTTAAATACTGATTTTGAAATTAGGTTTTCAGTACGCAATATTATAACTGTTGTTATGTTGCTTATGGTGTCATATATCTTTTCGGATATTTTGTTTTCAGAATGGTTCAATTTTATATATTGTTTTATGAGTGTCTTGTCAAATTTGAGAATTATGTTTAAGGTTATTATTACTATGAAAAGTACGATGTAGCTTGAATGAAGATTGAAATATATAAGCGCTATGTAGGAACCTATGAATCTTATAAGTGTCTCTATAACTTCATAGGTGTTTGAGGAATATTTGTATAGTGCGTCTGTGGACTTATTGATTTTATCTATGGTGTCTCCTGAATGATGGTCTGTGTGCCATTTTGCATGTAAGGACATTGTGCCGTTAAGAAGGTATTTTTTGTAGTTTGCGCGAACCAAAAATGCGTTTCTGTATTCTAGGATACGGGCGGGACCGTGGAATATCCAGAATATGATGGAAAGTACTACGAAGAGGAACAAGTAAAATATGATAGTGTTAAAGTTGGTTGCGCTCAATCCTTCGAGCTGTATAGTATTTAGGATTTTTGCGATTAGTAAAGGTTCAATCAGGTTCAGTATGTTTGCGATTATGAACATTATAAAATAGAGGATTACCTGTTTTCTGTTGCCTTTTGAGTATTTCCACATGGTGCGGGTGAGGTAGATTACTGGGTTGTCTTTTATGGCCATGTTTTATAATTTGTATTTTGGTTTAAATATATTTGTATATTGTTTTGTTTTTTGAGGGTTTTTACAAAATTAATTTAAAACTATGTTACCATTTTAATATTAAGTGATAATTATGATGCCAGGAATGAATCCGAAACAGATGAAAAACATGATGAAGCAGATGGGTATGCAGATGGTTGAGATAAAGGCGTCTGAAGTTGTAATCAAGTGCGCAGACAAAGAAATAATAATAATAAATCCGCAGGTTTCAAAAGTTAAGGCAATGGGTCAGGAAACGTTTCAGATTGTAGGTGACATCTCTGAAAGGTCTTTTGTGCCTGTCGAAAAGTTTACGCAGTCGGATGTCCATATAGTTGTTGATCAGACTGGGGTTTCTGAAGAGAAAGCGCGCACAGCACTTGAAGAGACAGACGGTGACCTTGCGGAAGCCATAATGAAAGTTCAGGAATAAATTTGATTGTGATTTGAGTGAGTGGTTTAAAGGCTAGTGTATATGGGTTTGTTCGCGGACCTTCTGGTATGGTTGATTCAATAACTGATGAGGATATCAATAAGTATCTGGAATGTGGGACTGATTTTTATTTAAAGGTCAGGTGTTATCTTGACAGGTGTCTTGGAATACCTTTAGTTACTATATATGATTCTCCGAAAATATATGAAGCAATAAAAGATTGTTGAGATTCTGATTTATTTAGGTATTGATTTAAATATTTTAGGAGATATACTGTATTATTGGTGATGATATGGATGTTGTATGTACTGAGGAGTTAACATTAAAAGAAGCATATATGCAGGATCTTGGATATTCAACTAAGGGTGCTGTGTCTCAATATGCTGTTGATTATTCTTGTGCTATGCCTTGTTTTCAATCGCGAGATAAACAAGAATATAGTGGGGAATCTGTCTGGTTTGAAATTCCGATGTGTCCAGAGACTTTTGAAGATGCATACACACGAGAATATTTAGACTCTTTATTACCTTATCAATCTGAAGAGTATTGGTCAAAATTTATGCCTTTGCTTTTGGAGGAGATAAGACAGAATATATGCGATGCTACTGAAAGAGCTGAAAAATGGCAAAATAATGCTCTTCCATATTCTGTTAGGTGTGGTTAGAAATAATCATGTTTTATATATAATCATTCTTTTAATTATCTTAGTCTTTACAAAATTATTTTTTCTCTTTAAGTTTTGATATTGTTGTTCTTTTATGTGTTCTAGAAAGGTTATTAAGTGTTTATACACCATTATATTGTAGTTTAAGGGGTGAATTTGTATGTCAAAACACGATATTCCAAAGAATCCGTTAGTAACTGCGGTTATGGATTTGACTAATTATTGAATTAAACAGTTAAATGTTGGTCATAATAATACAATAGGGATTGTTTTAGACCAACAACGACAATTTATAGACGGATTATTTAAGTTGTCTAATCAAATCAATAAATATAATGAGAACCTAGATGCATCTCTTTTGATTAAAGGCGAAAGTCCCATTTATATTGCATCTTTGTGTGATAGTGCAAATAAAAAATTAGCTTATTTAGAATTTGATAAAAAACGTGAATACAATTCTTTTGATTCAATCCCTTTGGTAATCAATGCGGGATTGTCTGCTGTTTTTAACAGTGTTAATCTTGATGAACTTTATATTACAATAAAGAAAGAGCTATGTTACAGTGGGGATTATTATGTTGATGAGCCTGCTGAAATAATTGAACATAAAGAACCTCAAGATATTCCAATATTTAAGTTACTGGATGAGCTTTGTTTGTATATTGATAATTATTCTAATACTGATGATAAATTTGAGAATGTTGTAAATCATTTGGGTGCTGGGTTTTCATTTAATTTAGATATGAGCCTGTATCTGCAGGCAATTTTAAAGGAGTATGATATGGATTTGATATCAATTGTGGGGTCTGTTGATAAAAAAGAATTGTATATAAAATTGACTAATCGGGATTATGAAATGATTAGGGAGTTGTTTAAGGTATCTAATGAAAATGACTTTAGTAATTTTAATATTATTTTGTATAAAGAAAGGTTCAAGTAGTTTTTATCTTAATTTTCTTTTTACTATCTTTGTCCTTGTGAAATCTTCTCGAGCGCGTTCGTCAAGTTTAGATATTATCATCCTCTTGTCATTGTTGAGGGATGGGATGATGTAGTCTTCAAGCGCTGTTACCTTGCGTCTTGTATTTGCAATCTCTTTCTTTAATATTCTTGAGTTTGAGTCGATTTCGCCAACTTTTAGAATTAATGGTAAAGTATCCTCAAAAAGTGTTGCTGTGCCGTCAAGCGTGGCATCTGAGTCTGTGATGCTATAGCCACGTTCAAGGATTTTTCTTGAGTAGTCGGGGGCATTGATCTTTAACAGGTTGACACCCATTATTTTTTTTTCTGTGAGGTCTGTGTTTTTTGCTTTCTGGACGGATGCACCCAAGTATCGTGTCTCTATGTGACCTAAGCTTACTTGCGCATCTTTTAATATGTTAAATGCTTCAGTCATCTTTTTTTGCATGGTTTCTTTTTTTTGTATACTGTCTTTTGACATTGAGAAATATTCAAGTATTAATGCTTCGTTTTTTTCTTCAAGAAGTGTGTGGCCGGTTCTGCTCAGGTCAAGTGTTTCACTTATTCGTTTTAGTTCAGTTCGTGTAGGTTTTGATTGTTCTCTAATCATGTCGTTCATACCAGAATCTTTCAATTATGTCTTTGTCAATTTTTGTTAGTTCTTCTTTTGGAAGAATCTTCAGTAGTTTCCAGCCAAGGTCAAGGGTGTCTCTAATACTTCTTTTTTGGTTCTGGCTTATGAATTCCCTGTCAATTGCGGTCTTGAATTTGAGATATTTTTTGTCAATGTCAGTTAGTGCGTCTTCACCTATTATGGCTTTTAATTGTTCAAGTTTTTTTCCTCGCGTGTAGAATGCATAAATTTGGTCTGATACAGCTTTATGGTCTTCTCGTGTCTTATCTAATCCTATGCCATGGTGCATCATTCTTGAAAGTGAGGGTATGATATCTATCGGAGGGAAGATGTTTTGCCTGTGAAGAGCGGGTGATAAGAGTATCTGGCCTTCTGTGATGTATCCTGTTAAATCAGGTATGGGGTGCGTGATGTCACCTTCGGGCATGGTGAGAATAGGAATCTGGGTAATTGAACCTTTCTTGTCTTTTATTCTGCCTGTTCTTTCATAGATTGATGCTAAGTCTGAATAAAGGTATGGAGGGTAACCTCGTCTGCTTGGTACTTCTTCTTTTGATGCGGATATCTCTCTTAGTGCATTTGCGTAGTTTGTCATGTCTGAAAGTATGACCACTACGTTTCGGTCTTGTTCCCATGCGAAATATTCGGCAGTTGCAAGTGCTGCGCGAGGGGTGACTATACGTTCTATTACAGGGTCGCCTGCAAGGTTGGCAAAGACTATTATGTTTTCCAGCGCTCCTGTCTTTTCAAATTCTGAGACAAAATAGTTCAGTTCGTCATTTGTGACGCCTATTGCTGCAAATATTACAAGATCAGATTTTATGTTTTTGGCTATGTCTGCGGCTAGCTTGTTGTGGGGCATGCCGTTCTCTGAGAAGATGGGCAGTTTCTGTCCTCTGACAAGACTTAAGAGTCCGTCAATTGAGGACAGACCTGTTTCTATGAATTTGTTGGGTACATCGCGCGAGGAGGGGTTTATAGGGTTGCCGTTTATGCTTATTTTTTGGTTAGGTATGAATTTCATACTTTTTGGTCTTCCAAGACCGTCAAAGATGCCACCTACCATGTCAGGCCCCACACCAATTGTGAAACTTTTGCCTAAGAACCGTATCTTTGTGCCTTTGGTGTCAATGTCTTGCGTGCCTTCAAAGACTTCGATTATTGCCAAGTCATCTTTTAGTTCAAGTACCTGCCCAGTACGTTCTGTGCCGTCTTCAAGTATGATCTTGACCAGTTCATGGTATCTTGCGCCGTTTATGCCTTCGGCTATAATCAGAGGTCCTGCAACTTTAGTTATGGTCTCGTATTCTTTCAAGTTATTCACCTTTATCTAAAAGGTCGTCAAGGTCTATCATGTCGGTTTTACCTAACAGTGTTTCTTCAATTTTTCGTGTTAGTGCGCCAAATTCGTATCTTTTTTCAAATTTCATGCCGGCAATATTTTCAATGAGGTCTGTGTCTAATATATCTTTTAATTCTTTGTCGTGTTCAAGTGCTATAAGTCCCATTTCATAGTAGATTGCAAATATCTTTAGCATCTCGTATTGCTTATCAAATCTACAGTACATGTCAACTTCGTGGAATGCGCTCTGTTGTAGGAAATTTTCGCGGAACAGTTCTGCAACTTTTAATAAGAACCGGTCTTTGTCTTCCAAGCCTTCATAACCTACAAGACGGACTATTTTTTCCAGTTCTTTTTCGTTTTGTAGTATTGTCATGAGTAAGTCTCGTAGTTCTGACCAGTCTTCGTAATTGTCGTCATTTATCTTTTTTAGGTCGTCTGTGTAATGTGAATAGCTTTCAAGCCAGTCAATGGCTGGGTAGTGGCGCATGTAGGCAAGGTCGCTTCTTAGTGCCCAGAAACAGCGGGTTATACTTTTTGTGGCCTGAACTACAGGTTCTGAAAAGTCACCTCCTGGGGGGGATACTGTACCCATGATGGTTAGGCTGCCAACGTTATCGTTTAATGTTTTTACAATGCCTGACCGTTCATAGAATGATGTTATTTTAGAGGCAAGGTATGCAGGATAACCTTCGTCACCAGGCATTTCTTCAAGCATGCCTGATATTTCTCTGACTGCTTCGGCCCAACGTGATGTTGAGTCAGCAATGAGTAGAACGTTTAAGCCCATGTCACGGTAATATTCGCCTATTGTTGTTGCAAGGTATATGCTTGAGATTCTGGCTGAGACTGGCATGTTTGAGGTGTTTGCAATTATTATGCTTCTTTCCATTATGCTTTTTCCGGTTTTAATATCTTTTATTTTCGGGAAGCTTGAGAGGACGTCTGCACATTCGTTGCCACGCTCACCAACAAGTGCCATGATGACTATGTCGGCGTCTGCGAATTTGGCTATGGTCTGTGTGGTTATGGTCTTTCCACAACCGAACCCGCCAGGGATTGCGGCACAACCACCTTTTGCGATGGGAAACATGGTGTCTATTACTCTCTGACCTGTAATTAGCATGTCTTTCGGTGTATATTTTTTCTTGAATGGTCTTTTTGTGTAGACGGGCCAGGTGATCTGCATGGTAAGGTCTAATGTCTTGTCTTTGGTTTTTAATGTTCCGAAAATGTCTGTCACTGTGTAATTGCCGTCTTTTATTTTTATTGTGCCATCAGTTGTCGCAAATATCTTGTGGGTGATGTTGTCTGTCTCTTTTACTTCAGCTATTATGTCGCCTTTGTTTACGGGACCGTCTTTTGTTTTTTTAAGGTTCCATATTGTTTTTTGGTTTAGTGGGTCTTTTGAAATGCCTTTTTCTATGAATTGGTTCATGTCTTTCAGTGGTCTTTGGAGACCGTCAAATATACTTCCTATTAGTCCCGGGCCTAAAGTTGCGGTAATCTGTGTGCCTACTGATTTTACAGGGTCACCAATTTTTAGTCCGTCTGTCTCTTCAAATGCCTGGATTATGGCTTTACTATTTTCTAGTTTTATGATTTCACCTATCAGTTTCTCGTTTCCTATGAGTACTTTTGAGTTCATCTTTGCGTTTTCAAGGTCTCTTGCTTCAATTATGTGACCTGCAATCCGTGTTATTTTTCCCATCGGTATTTCCTCATCAATCTAGTTTGATTATAATTTTCCCCTCATCTTCAAGAGTTTCCAGTTCTTCGGTGAATCTGTCTGCATTAGTCTTGTCTACTATGAATATCTTTTCATCTTTTGCGTCTTTAGGGTTGTCGTAACTGTTTTTAATGCCTGCAAGGTTGAAACCGGTGACGGTATCTTTAGTGCCTATAATGCATATCATTTCCAAACACTTCTTAAAACGCTCTTTATTAGTTTTGTTTCCATCTCTTTTCTGAACATGAACTCAATGTAGAGGCCGATGCCGAATGGGTCAGACATTAGTTGCTGTCTTGCGCGGGCTTCAAGAGTTTTTTGTGAGGTATTTTCGTTGTTATCCTTGTTGAAGAGGTATGGCTCGGCGCAGTCTTTGCCCAACCTTGATATTGTTTTTTGGTCTATCATTTGTTTGTATGTTTTCACGAAATTTCGGATAGGCTCGGTTGATATCTTTTCAAGTTCTGCCATGTATCTTTTGTCTAGTGCGTGTTCAAGGTCGGATATTTTTTGTGTCTTTTTATAATTTGTCAAACCTTCCTTATATGCTTGATACCAGAGGGTGTCTTCAAGGCTATTTTCTAGTGTGTTTAGGTCTTTTAGGGTGTCTGAGATATTGTAGATTGCGCCGTAAGCGGTTAGGTCTTTTTGTATTTGGGTTATGGGTATGTTTGCGCTTAGGCCACGGATTATCAGTTTCAAGTTTTGGAGATCAAATCTGATTAGGTATCGTTTGAAGTCGTCAGAGTAGCGTTTAGGTAGAAATCCTGTTACTTTGATTAGGTTTTGTATGAGCGCATTGTTTAGGTTTGCTTCAATTTCTTCTAGGTCAGTTGAGGCAAACATGGATTCGTATGTTGTGTCTTCAAGGTGTGTGATTAGTTCTTCTTTGGATTTTGCTGTCTGGGTTTCGGTTTTTGTTTCTGGTTTTAAGAGTTTGGAACGTAGGACGCGGACTCTTGCCGATGCGTATTCAAGGTCAAATATCATGTGTATCTTAAGAATTAATTGGGGGCGGGTGGTATATATAGGGGGTGTGGTTTGGCATTGTTTAAGATATGAGTGATTTTGAATATTTTTTAATATTGTTTGTTTATAAACTTTTTCAAGGTTCTAAGTTTACTAAAGTAGTATTGAAATAGGGGTATCAAATAGGTAGATATCTTTATGAGCAATATAAATATTATCATTTATAAGATTAAAATGATAATCAATGGTATGATTAAAGCAATCATATTTGATTTTGATGGTGTTATACATGATACTTTTGAGTTTCATAGGTCTAAATTGAAAGAGTTTACAGGGCATGAGGTATCAGAAAAAAGTTATAGGGATATTCATGACGGTAATTTCTATGAGCATAAAGGTAATGCGTTTACAAATACTGACTGGGATGGGTATGTTAAGTTTATACATCTTGAACAATCGGCACTGAAGATAAAGGTTGATATTCGGCAAGTGCTGATTGAATTGAATAAAAAGTATGAACTTTTTATCATATCGTCTGGGTGCGCAAAAAATATTTCTGCTTATCTTGGTAATAATGGTATATCGAAGATATTTACTGAGGTTTTAGGTTTTGAGAATCATAGATCTAAAGTTGAGAAGTTCAAGATGTTGTTTGATAAGTATAGACTTTGTCATGATAATTGCATATTTATAACTGATACGTTGGGCGACATACTGGAAGCCAACAAGGTTGGTGTTGAGACTGTAGCTGTTGATTTTGGGTTCCACTCTAAAGAACGGTTAGAAAAAGGAAATCCATATAAGATTATTTCTTGTTTCAGGGAGATTATACCTGTTATTGATGCTGGTTTCTGAAATTTAAACATTTTTCACTAAATAATATCATTTTTTAAAATTATTCTGTGCTTATTAACTACGTATGGATAAAATATTGAAAAAGTATATGAGTCAGGTTGTGATTGAAAATGCGGGGCCTGATACAACTGATAATGATGAGTTGGGTACTGATTATATATGTATGATTTTACGGATTCCTATAGCTATGCTTACTGAATATTAAAAGAATAAAAGAGAGGTTAAAGGTTCTCCTGATTTGGTAGGATTTTGGAAAGATACGGGATTTTATGAGAAGTTGTGCATTATTGCAGAATGTGATTATAGGTATAATTTTGCAATTGATGCTTTGGAATTTTTAGGTGGTGAAGTTAGTGGTAAATATCTTGGGATTTTAAATGATAAAACATTACGTGTGGAAATATGTGAGGAATGGTCTGAGGATTATAGATGTGCTTACACTTTAGATTCTTATCAAAAAACTTTTGATTATTTTGAAGAAGAGTTGTTTTAATTCTAGTTCTGGGCACTTTAAGAACTATATGGTTTCTAAAAAGGTTGTATAGTCTTTTATGTGCATACATATGGTTAAAAATTTAAAAAAGATTGATTTGCATAATAATTAGAATGTATATTTAAAAGTATTAGATTAGTTTTGTTCAGCATCAAATATACAGATGCTTAGAACCGATTTATATTTTAAATTATAGATATCATTTAAATTATATCTATTTGATACTTTGCATTTTTATATACAATATCTTTGTATGCTATTGCATCTTCTTCTCTTGTGAAATACTGTGGAAAACTATTTATTTTTGGATTAAGATTTATGCCACCTGAATCAAGGCTGAATGTCTTATCTTTTTCAGAAGATAATATGTCTAAATCTTTAAGATGTAAAATGATTTGTGTATATAATTTAGAACCTGAGTATTTTTGAGTATCTATTGAATCTATAAGTTTCCATTTAACAGTTGCTTCTCCTTTATTAAATATTATAGGTTCTTTAACATCATTATATATTTTTTTGAATTCATCTATGATTGATTGACAGCATTTTGTATCTATATCAATTCCACTATAGAAGGGGTTATAAAATGGTGGAGGGGTTTGGGTTTCATATTGTTTGGGTATTGGTATGTTTAGTTCCTGTTCAAGATATAAAATTATTCTGTTATATAATTCGTTTGGGTCTGTCTGGTCTTTAAGCTCTATAGAATCTATTAGTTTCCAGTCAACAATTGCTTTTCCTTTATCGAAGGTTATAGGTTCTGTGACATTATCATATATATTTTTGATGTTATCTAATACTGATTTACAACATGTTTTTTGTGTTGAAATTCCGCAGTATATACTAATACTGGGCTTATATTTTTGAGGCATATATTAATTAGATTAATTTAAATATAAAAATGTTTTGTATGTATTTGATTTATTTTTTATATTTTTGCAACAGTATTGTTTATGATGTTTGTTGATGCATATAAGATTATTAATGCAACTCATAAGAATACCAAGATAAAGAATGTTTTTTTCTAAGCTCATATCTTTTTTTAAAAGCAGTAGGAAGTATGCTATGCTGCTACCTATTGCCGGGCCAACTGGGTCGAAGAACAATCCTGCAACAGGTAACAATGCATATAGATAATTGTATCTGTTGTTATTTTTATTTATCATATTGTGTATTTAGGTGATTTGTGTTTATATGTTGTAGAAAATGTTAATTGTTGAGCATTTCTGCAATGCGTTTTTCTAGATTTTCTCGTTTTTTTTCAAGGTGCAGGTCAAAACTTTTGTTGATGTGTACTTTTTTGTCTGTGAATATGAATCCACCTATGATGTCTGTGTGTGTTGGTTTTATCTTTTTTTTTGTGAGCATGTCTTCAGCTTTCTTGTCACCTTTTTTTATTGATACAGTCATGCCTTTTTTGTAGTTGTCATTGAATGTTTTTTCAAGAAATGAGTCATAACTTTTAGATGTTATGAATTTTATTATGCTGTCATCTATCAATTTGTCAATCAGTTCTTTTCGTCGTTCCATTATCTTTAGTTTTTGTTTGAGGCGCGCACGACCAAGCATCTGTTTTTCGGTTGTAAGGATATCTGTTTCAGATTCTTCTTTAATTTTTTGTTCTTCTTTTGCCATACTGGTTGCAAGGTCAAGCTTTATCAGGTTCAACTTTTCTGTGTTTTGGTGCTGTATCTGGTATATTTTTTCATCTGCTTCTCTTTTTATTTCAGAGAGGAGATCTTCGGCATGCATAGGAGTCACTATATTATTTGTGGTGTTTTCTGTATATATAGGTTGTATTGGTTATGGTTTTTTTTGATTTGTAGTGGGTGGGAAGTAGTGAAAAGAATAAGGTTTTTAAAGATTTATATTATATTAATTGATATTGATTGGTGATTGTTTTGAGTGATACTGACGATAAATGGGATAGTTCAGAACTTGGAGATTATATGCATAATTTAAGTAATATGGTAAACTTTCTGATTAAAGAACATTTAAAGACATATTATCCTCCTGGAGGTTTACAATTTTCAGATTTATCTATAGATCTAAAGATGGAGCCTAAACCTATTATTCAAAATACATATGAGTCACATCAAAAGAATATTTCTTATGAACAGGTTAAATTGAGTATATATGCAATTACTGAATGGTATAATTTATTTACAACAGTACTTGAGGCAGATGATGTTGAGACTATTTATGGCATGATTGGTTTTGATGAGTCGTCAGATTATTCAAATCTTGAGAAGGTTGTAGGGACTGATAAGATAACTACATTTGATATGTTTAATTATTTAGACCCTATAGATGTTGAAGAAAGTAAGTATGATGGGTATTTATCTGATATGTTTAATCATTCTGATTTAAAAATAGTTGTAGATAGTGATTATTCTGAACCCCATAAGAATTGTATTTGTTTTAATCTTTTTCCACAGGACTGTTCAAAAAATATTTTAGTTATTTATCGAGTTGATACATGTGATGTGTTTGTGAATACTAGGGGTTATACTAATCTGAATCCAAATTATATAATTGATAAGTTTTTCTGAGGGTTTAAGTTTCTCAAACTGTCACCAATCCGAAACCGAATGCTATCAGAATTATTGCAATTGCAAACCCGTAAAGTGCTTGAGTCTCTGTTAATACAGCCATGGCAATGGATTTCCCAAATAGTTTTTCATTTTCTGCGGTTGCAC
The DNA here is from genome assembly GCA_019429125.1 of Nanobdellati archaeon. Lineage (GTDB taxonomy): Archaea > EX4484-52 > EX4484-52 > EX4484-52 > GLR71 > GLR71. Next base: position 58,959 of record JAHYJO010000001.1, read on the forward strand.
CAATTGCTGCCGCTACTGCTTTGCCCTGGCCTATGCCTGACCCGGCAGCGGCAAAACCTACTGCGATTCCTGCGCCAATTGCTATTAGACCAATCTGTTCAAGCATTTTTTATCATCTCTATTAAATAATTATGAGGCCGAAGCCGAAAGCAATCAATATGAAGGCGATTGCAAAACCGTAGAGCGCCTGGGTCTGGACAAGGACCGACATCGCAAGCATCTTTCCGAATGCGTTCTGGTTCTTGGCTGTCCTCTCTATCGCTTCTCGTGTGGTTGTCCCTTGACCTATGCCTGATCCGGCAGATGCTACACCCACTGCAATTGCAGCGCCAATGGCTATAAGTCCAAGAGCTGCAAATTGTGTTTCAGCTATCATATAGATTACTACCTGATTATTTTTTGGTGTTATATGTATAAATAAGTTATAACAAAAAGAAAATAAAAAATATTTTTATCTTGCAGTTTCGTCAGATTCCATAAGGCCTAATACATTCCCTTCAGGGTCCCTGAATACGGCCATGTAACCGATGGTCGGGATGGGGGTCTTGGGCATGAGTATTGTGCCATGGTTATCTTTTATTTTCGTTATGTAGATGTTAATTGAAAAAACCTCAATTGTGTTTCTTGCCAGATTAGCATCTTTTTCTCTTTTTACTAATCCACCATCTATGCCAGGCATATCTGGATTACCTGTCATGATCTGCCAGTATTCCATAGGGCCTTTCCATTTCTTAAATGTCCAGCCGAAGACATCTTTATAGAATTTTATGGCTCTTTCTGGTGTCTCTGTATCTATCTCAAAGTGAACAACTCTTGGCATTTTTATCACCTTTTATCAAGTTAATTAAGGTTATAATATATATTATGTAATATATATTCCAACGTATATAAACGTGTATTTATTATCTTGTTTGAAATATAGCAAACTCCGAAAGTAATTTCGTATTTGTATCAAATATTTATGTTATGGATACCTTTTTTTCAGAAAATTAATTGAAAAACATTGTTGGTTTGCTATAATTTAATCTTATTATTTTGTTAGTATGTAGGACTAATTGATATGGAGTCTGTTTTTTTTGTAAAGATTAAATGTAATATTTATATTATGTCGTTTTCAAATAAATGTATGCGATATTCAATTGTGGGTAAAGATTTTGTCATTTGCAGTGATATGGATAAGTTATTGATTGATAGTGGTTTTATCTGTGACAATGATAATCCTGAGGTTGTATTTTCGTGTGGTGGCGATGGGGCTATACTTGTCTCTGAAAGATTGTATCCTGGAATTCCTAAAGTAACAATTAGATATAGTGACATGGGGCATAAATGCGTATTTGATAAGGCTGATATTGAAAATGTTATTGAGTGCATAAAAAATAATGATTATAAAATTCGTGAATATATAAAACTTGAAGCTGTCTGTGACGGTGAAAAAGGTGTGGCATCAAATGAGGTGCAGGTACATAACAAGAGACCCACACGGGCTGTAAGGTTCAATGTCTATGTCAACGGCAAGATTTTATATGATAATGTCGTAGGGGATGGTATTGTAATTTCTACTCCTTTCGGGGCGAGCGCATATTACAGGTCTGTTGGTGGCAAACAGTTTGATAAAGGGATTGGTATTGCACTGAACAATCCGGTCGACAAGAAATCTAGTATGGTTGTTTCAGATTCGTCTGTGATTGAGATTGAGATGTTGCGAGAAGTTGGGCAGGTATTTTGTGACAATCATTGTGAGGGTATGATGCTTCTTGCGCCGGGTAAAAAGGTATTTATTAAGAAATCTGAGGGGACTGCTAAATTTATTGTTTGATTTTTAAAGGATTTATTCATTTTTATATTGTTATAGGGTGTTGATTTTATGGCTGAAGATATTTATCAAAGATCGTTGGATGCGCACAAGCGCGCTAAAGGTAAGATTGCAATACTGCCTAAGATGCCGGTTGCTACAAAAAATGATTTGTCTATAGCTTATACGCCGGGTGTTGCTGAACCTTGCAGGCAGATACATAAAAATTCTGGTTTGGTTTATGATTATACATCAAAAGGTAATCTTGTGGCTGTCGTGACAGATGGTAGTGCGGTTTTAGGTCTCGGTAACATTGGGCCATTGGCTGCTCTGCCGGTCATGGAAGGTAAATCTATTCTTTTTAAGGCGTTTGGTGACGTTGATGCGATACCAATTTGTCTTGATACACAAGATGTTGATGAGATTGTTAAGACTGTTAAGTTAATCGCGCCAACATTTGGTGGTATCAATCTTGAGGATATATCTGCACCGCGATGTTTTGAGGTTGAGAGTCAGCTTAAGGCTGAGCTTGATATACCAGTGTTCCATGATGATCAGCACGGAACGGCTATTGTTGTACTTGCTGCGCTTATTAATGCGTCAAAGGTTGTGGGTAAAGATATACATAAGATGAATATTGTCATGTCTGGGGCAGGGGCTGCGGGCATAGCTATAGCTAATATTCTTTTGGATTATAGTATCGGTGACATGATTGTGTGCGATTCTGTGGGTGCAATTTATTTAGGCCGAAAAGATAATATGAACACTGAGAAGGAAATTTTGGCAAAGATTACGAATCGCGGTCTTAAAGACGGTAAACTTGGTTCTGTAATTTCAGGTGCTGATGTCTTTATAGGCGTATCAAAACCAGGTGTCCTCACAAAAGAGATGGTTGCAACTATGGCAACTGACGCTATCGTATTTGCTATGGCTAATCCTGTGCCTGAAATTATGCCGGATGTTGCAAAAGAAGCAGGCGCAAAAGTTGTGGGCACTGGTCGGTCGGATTTTCCTAATCAGATAAACAATGTATTAGCGTTTCCTGGTATATTTCGCGGTGCATTGGACGTGCGCGCAAGCGACATAAATAGTGAGATGAATCTTGCGGCTGCAATGGCTATTGCTGGTCTTGTTGATGATTCAAAGTTAGATGCTGAGCATGTTATTCCTTTGGCGACAGATAAGAATGTTGCAAAAGCTGTTGCAAAAGCTGTGTCTGTAGCAGCAAGAAAAAGTGGGGTTGCTCGGGTTTTGGATTGATTTGTGGATGATGGTATTTTTTTAGTTTTTTATTCATTTTAAGTTATAATGTGTGGTTTATTTTATATTTTATCTTGTGTAAAATTAGAGTTATGTCTGTTAAAGCGTCAGATTATAGTATTGAGTATTCATTAGTTGATGGGATGCCTACTCATAATATTTTTATCCGGCTTAATGATACTTTTGCAGATTATTTAAAAAACTCGTATTATCCTAATAATAAGGATAAGTATGATGAAATTGCATTGAATGCTATGAAAATCAATAATTGTTCTGAAGATAATATTGATATCATTGAAAACAAAAGTGTATGTAATTGGGAGGGTGGAGTATTAGATAATATAATGTTTCCAGTAGGCAGTGCTGTTAGTTTAGTGATTGAATATAATACTGATTTTGGAACAATATATAGGTCACATAATGTGGATAATATTTCCAAGATGTCTGTTCTTATGACTGTCATTACAAATTATCTTTCAAATATGAGCATGTCTTTTGAACATTTTAAGTCTGGTGAGCGAGGGAATTATAAGATTTGGTATAATATAAATGATAAGACACCCTATCATGATATTTCTGTAGAGATTTCGGATGATTTTCTAGAATCATTGAAATATTTAGATGTGAATAAAAAATATTATGATAAAATTGCTATTGATGCTATGAAAATTTGTGGCGTAGATAAAATCTTTATAGATGCTGCAGAAGTTACAGAGGTTTGTGATTGGGATGATGGGTTATTAAAACATATTATCTTGCCTTATAGGGATGCAACTGAATTGGTTCTTGAATTTGATACACCTTATGGGAATGTTTATAAATCACATAATGTGAATGGTTACGTACAGATGGCTGTTCTTATGACAGTAATTACAAATTATTTTTCTGATATGGATTTGATATTATCACGTGATTTTTAGGGATTTATTTTTTATTCGTGATTGAATTTCTTTCTTATTGAAAGGATTATAAAGCCGTATTTTTCTATATCTTCTTTTGTGTGATATTTCTCCATGTCTTTTGTGTTGAACTTGTAGAGAATCTCACAGTCTTGGGTCTTGTCTGTAAGTGTATCTGTTCCGTTTTTTTGTTCTTTCAATACTAATGTGTCGTCTTCTTTGCAATCAAAATCTGCAAGTCTTACTTCAAATCGTTTTGCGCTCTCACTAATTGCATTGAAATATTTTTATTAAACCATTTTTTCAATTTTCATAGTTTTCACTTTTATATTTATTATTTCTTATTTTGATTTGTGGTATTATCTTTATTACTTGTAATTATCTACTATATTTGTTCTTGTTCTCTAACGGTTTGAATTCTTCACCGCCTGATTCGTAGAATCTTTCAAAGAATTCCACATAGTGTAATCGCATTGAATGGACAAATGCGCTCACAACGTTTAATGCCATGTTTAAGCTGTGGCCGATAACAAAGACTAGTCCTGCAAGGATGATTGATAATTTTGCGGCTGCAGTCACACCCATGTTTATCACGAACTGGAGCCAGGAGGTTGCAACGGCCAAGGCCATAAGACGTATGTAGGATATCCAGGATCCGAAAAATGAGGGTACTGATAATATCCCTGTTGGGCCGTCTTTTGATCTGTAGATGATGGTTGCTATTATTAATATGCATCCGATTGATTTAGGTATTCCTTGTCCTATGACTAGTATTGTTACTCCTATTTCAAGCGATACCCAGGATAGGGGGTCAAGGATATTTTTGCTTTTTGATTTTATCTTTGAATATAGGTCAAGCGCTAGGCCGAAATTTATGTGGACTAGACCTATAGCTAAAGATACTTTTAAGATGGTTATTGGGTCGCGGAGCGCGTCAAAAACTGAGACGAAACCTAAGAAGTCACCGAATATGCTCCCGAAAATGAGACCTGCAAAAATTGTTGCGACAGAAGACACTATCATAATATAGGATAATGCTTTGAGATCTTTGTCGTCTGTCTTTAAATATGCGAAAAGCGATGCTGCAAGGAGTATGAGACCGTAGGCCATATCTGTCAACATTATCGCGAAAAATATTGGGAATGCGACGGCGATAAATATTGTGGGGTCAATGCCTTCATATTCTGGAAGGCCGAACCATCTTGTCAATTTTTCAAAAGGTTGCGCAAAATTCGGGTTTTTCAGTTTTATTGGTGGTTCTGTTTTTGGTTTTTGTGTGTATACTACTATGTTTTCTATAGTTTCAAGCTCTTTTATGTTTGTAGTGGGTATCCAGCCTCGTAAGACAAATGTCTTTTCTGTATGGTTCAATAGTTTTTCTTTTGAAAGGCGGGTTTTTATGTTTTCCCATCGCTCTTCGTAGGCTAGGATTTTGTTTTTTTCTTTTTGAATAAGTTTTTCTGATTCTTTTATTTTGAGCGTCTCTTTGTCTATGGTGTCTAGTTCTGTTTTGGTTTCTTTTATGTTATCTTTTATTGTTTTTGTTGCGTCTATTTTTTCAAGATACATGTATTTTTTAATATCAATCCAGATCTCTTTTTTTGCTATGAATATGATATATTTCGTATCTTCTGTTTCATCTATGACCTTTAGGTCGCAGTTATCTTTTATCTTGTCAAAATCTTTTGTTTTGACTGATGCTATTGAACTTATGTATTTTTTTGTATCTGAAAATGCATTGTCTTTTATGTTGACGTGTGCGAAATGGTTTAAGAAATCTAGTTTTTTTTCTGTTGCATTTTTTTTGTCACTAAATATTTTTTCACTTTCAAGGATGTTTTTTGCATTTTTAAATAGTGGTTCTATGTATATTTTTGATACTGTTGCAAAAGCTATGTCTTCTGTTTCTGGTATTTGTATTATTTTTGTATCTTTTTTAAATATGTTCTTTTTTGTGTCAAGTACTTTTTTAATCGTTCTTATATGGTCAAGATTTATGACTGTCTCGTGTATGAGTTCTTTTGGTGTTTCTAAATTGCCTGTATTTTCCGTTTTGGTCAAGTGTATGGTGCCTAAATGTTGCAATCTTTTCAAGATATCATCTTTCTCCTTTCGTAGCCCAAGGATGTATATCTCTTCCATCTTTTCGGGTCTGAACATAAATATCACTTTTTATCTTCTGTGTTAAGGTATTTTATTATGAAGGTGAGTAGTTCTTTCTTTTTGTCTTTATAGTTCTCTTCAAGTAGCCTTATGTTTTTGTCTGTCTCCTTGTTCATTGCGTGTATCTCGTTTTCAACAAGTTTCAATCGTTCTGCCTTTTCTATCTCTATCTTTGTCTTGACAGTTTTTTTGTGCTCTTTAAGTTTTTTTATATTTGTTATCTTTTCAGATTTCAATCTAAGGTTCCAGCTTTTTTCAAGGAGAGTTATGTTTTTCTCCATTTTATTTTCAGTTTCTGTGATTTTTTCTATGGTGCGCTCTATCATAGTTCTTATTTTGGTGGCTTGTGTATATATTGGTTAATGGGTTTATTATTTTTGTGCACATCAAGATGGTAACTTATTTATACGCATGTGATAAATATGTGTTGTGTCTATTATGGCTTTTTACAATGTCATATTTTACAGTGTGCTTGCTGCCATTATTACAGTAGCTTCAGCTGGTATATTTTTGCATTATAAAAAGTGGACACGTCAAAATCTTGTATTCCTCATATCTTTTGCATCTGGGTTTTTGCTTTCTGTGGCATTTATTCATCTGATTCCTGAAGCTATTGAACTTGCAGGGAGCAATTCAATGCTTGTTCTTCTTTCGGGGTTTTTTTTGATATATTTTTTAGAGAAGACTATAATGATTCATTCATGTGTTGAGGCGGGAGAAGAGAAGTGCGATGTGCATAAGATGGGTATGGGTGCATTGATTGGGCTTTCGCTTCACTCTGTTTTTGACGGGATTGCAATCGGTGCCGGTTTTGAGGTGAGTAACACAATTGGTCTAATTGCAGCAATCGGTGTACTGATACATAAGCTTCCTGAAGGTCTTTCGATTATGAGTGTCATGCTTGCGGCAGACTACAAGGAGAAGCAGGCTATGTTGCGCGTGGTATTGATTGCGTTCGGGACGCCAGTAGGTGCATTGATATCATATTTTTTGCTTGCTGGTATAGTGCCGTTTTTTATTGGTTATGCACTTGCGTTCTCTGCCGGGACTTTCATATATATAGCGGCATCAGACCTTATTCCGCAGACACATGACTGCAAAAGCATAAATACGCTTGTCATGTTTGCATTTGGGATAATTACATTGTTGTCTGTTATGGTGCTTTTTTGAGAAATTGAGATGAAAAAACAAGAAAAACTGTATTTATTTTTATTTGTCTATTTTATAATGCAGTTTGCGGGACAGATATCTATACAGTCGCCACAGTCTATGCATTTTTTTGCGTTAACCACAGGACCTTTGTCACCCTCAACTAAAGCGCCATGTACACATGTGCTGACACAGGCCATGCATTGCATACAATCATCAAGATTTATTTTTACTGCCATAATATTCACATCTATATTTTTATTTTATTGTTTTTGATTTATATTTATTTATTGTTGTGATTTATATATTTTATAGTTTTGATGTTCTTTGATGTTTTGTTCTGTGGGTGTTATTTTTTTGTATTTATTGGTTGTTATTTGTTATTTATTTTTTTTATTTTTATTTTTATTTTTATTTTTAGAATCGGTATATTTGTCAGATGAACTACTAATAGATGAACCTTAATTCAGATACATTTATATCCATTTCGTAATAAATATATTTTCCAATCAATATCCTTTTTAATCTTTCCCTACAAATATCTTTTACTTTTGGAAGTAGTTTGTATTATCTGAAATTTTATAGATTTTATATATGGTGGATTAGATGGCTGGTAAAAAAAATAATGATTCTGAAGACAAGACACTTTTTGTGAGGACAAGCGATGATGACATAAGGTCATGGGATAAGATGTTTATTGTTAAGTCACTTGTTGCTGAAGTAGGTATGCCCGAACCTGACGCACTTAAAGTGGCGATTGATGTTGAGTTTTTCATTAAACATTCTAATCTTAAATTCGTGTCGGCACCACTTGTCCGTGAGATAACAAATACCAAGCTTCTAGAGCATGGGTATGAGACTTATAGGAAAAGGTATACGCGTCTCGGTCTGCCACTAAATGACATGACTGATCTTTTTTTCAATAGTAATAAGGAAAATTCAAATGTGCATCATTCTTCTGAAGCTATAAATATGACAATATCTGGCATTGCAAAGAAAGAGTATGCGCTTTTAAATGTGTTTTCAGATGATGTTGCGACTGCACATCAGAACGGTACGATTCATCTTCATGATCTTGACTTTATTGATAGGCCATACTGTACTGGCAACTCTGTTGAGTACCTTAAAAAGTTCGGGCTTGTCATGGATGGTCGCGGTAACCTTACTGTCGCAAAACCTGCCAAGCATGCTGAGGTTCTGATACTTCACCTTACAAAGTTTGCGGCTGCGTTACAGGGTCAGTTTGCAGGGGCTATCGGGTGGGATGCAGTCAATCTGTTCCTTGCACCATACCTTGTGGGGATGAAAGAAGATAAGATTAAACAACTTGCGCAGATGATGATATATGAGTTTGCACAGCAGGCAGTGTCTCGAGGGGGCCAGGTGACTTTCACTGACACCAATTATTTCTGGGAAGTGCCAAAACATTTTATGGATGTGCCCGCAATAGGTCCCGGCGGTAAATTTACAGGAAACAATTATTCTGAGTATGAAGAGGAATCACAGGCGTTTGCAAAAGCTGCATTTGAAGTGTACCTTAAAGGTGATGCATACGGCAGACCATTCTTTTTCCCTAAACCGGACCTTCATATAACTGAGAGATTTTTCAAGACGGATAATCATAAGGAGTTCATGGATCTTGCAACTGATGTCGCTACAAAGATGGGTAATACTTATTTCATATTTGATCGTGGTGATGAAGTTAAGATATCTGAGTGTTGTAGGTTGCAATTCAAGCTTAACGAGACTGATCTTTTGGATGTGAAGCAGCCGTGGAAGATGCGTTATTCTGCAATGCAGAACGTGACTGTCAACCTGCCAAGGGCGGCTTATTGTTCTCGTGGCAATGAAGAAGTACTTTTTGAAAAGATTTCCCAGGCTATGGAACTTGCAGCAAAGGCGCACGTGCAGAAAAAGCAGTTTATAGGTAAGATACTTGCTCTTGGTTCTTCAAGCTCTTTACCTATACTTACTATGAATCTTGATGGTGAACCATATTATCGTTTTAATCGTGCGTCATTTTTAGTTGGTATGTTGGGTCTAAATGAGCTGGTGCAGTTCATGACTGGTAAACAGATGCATGAGACTACTGATGCTTACAAGTATGGGCTTAAGGTAATTGCTTTCATGAGAAAGAAAACGGATGAGTTAGGTAAAAAGTATGGGATACACATGCCACTGGAACAGACACCGGCTGAGTCAACTGCATATAGGATGGCAAAACTTGACATGGAACATTATCCTATCCCTACGGCTAAAGTGGTCAAGGGGCAGATGGGGGTACCTTATATATATTATACCAACTCTACATATTTCAATATTGGTGCACCTATGTCACCTATAGACAGGGTAACAAAGGAAGGAGCATTTCATCCCATGATTGATGCGGGCGCAATGACACATGTATGGTTAGGCGAGAGTCAATCTGATCCTCGGTCTCTTACAAATTTTGTTATGAAGACTTTCAAGAATACTCAGAATACTCAGATTGCTTTTTCACCTGAGATTACATTCTGTAAGACATGCAACAATAAGATGACAGGGCTTAGAGATAGATGTGACAAGTGCGCAAGTGTCAAGGTTGAAGGGATAACACAATCTAAGTGATGTCTACTGTTAAAAAACATTATTGGTAAAGTAAAGACTGTGATATATATAATTAAAAACCTAAAATCTTTTTAAGGTGTGCATGTTATAGATAGTATAATGTAGTATTTTATTTTTATACTAAATTTAAAGAGGTAATATTGTATGGAAATTAAAGTTTTCTGGCAGGCTAACTGTCCTAATTGTGCTCCCGCAAAACAGCTTGTCCGTGATGTTGTGGGTATTATGGATATTAAAGTTAGGGAATTGGATATTTCTGATATCAACGGCATGAGTGAAGCTGCATTCCATGCTGTTATGGGAACACCGACTACAATTGTTGTTGACTCAAATGATTCTGAGATTGCTTCTTGGAGATCACAGATTCCGTCTAAAGAGGAGCTTTTGGATGTCATCAGTAACTGAAGAGCTTGAGATTTCTGGTTTTTTAGAGACCTCTTTTGTGGACTGGGACGGATTTATAACGTCTGTCATTTTTTTACCTGGTTGCAATTTAAGATGTCCGTTCTGTCATAATCATGAGCTTATATTTTCTGATAAAAGTCCAGATGATATGAAGATTAATTCTCAACTTGTGCTGGATCATTTAAAATATAAGACTAAATGGATAGATGGGCTTACTGTGACTGGGGGGGAACCTACTTTTCATATGACAACACTCGTTCCTTTTCTTGAGACTATTAAACAAATGGGTCTTAAGGTCAAGCTTGATACGAATGGTTCTAATCCATATGCGTTAAAAAAACTCATTGATATGAGTCTTGTGGATTATTTTGCAATGGATGTAAAAACTAGGCTTAATGACTCTGAATATCATAAGGCTACTGGTGTGGATATATCTGTTGACAAGATACGGGAAAGCATAAGGTTAATAATTAATTCTGGGGTAAATCATGAATTCAGGACTACAGTTGTTCCTACTTTAGTTTCTGTTTCGGATTTGGTATCTATTGCAAAAGATCTTAATGGTTGCAGGTTGTATGTTCTTCAAAAGTTTCATAATGAGAATGCATGGAAAGAACCTTTTAAATCATTGGTATCTTATACTGATGATGAAATGAAAGTTATGGGTGATGCAATACCTAGGTCTGTGACTGTCAAGCTGAGATTAAGGTGATGTTTTTTGTATTTCTATTTTGTTTTTTGTAATAATTATATATGTCTGTAACTAATAAGATATTGTTATAGTTGTTTGCTTATGTATCTGGCGTATATCTTACCATTTATTGAATTGGTTGAAAGTCTGCAGCTGTCTGCAATACTTTCACAGATATATTTTATTATTTCAGTGCCATTTTTTAATTCAGATATATTGTGGACTGTATTTCCTTTGATTACTACAACTATTATAATTGAACTTTATTTCGGGTCGCATAAAGAAGAGTCTCTCGGGTGGAACAGTGCAACTGCAAATGGTCTTGTGCTTGTCTATGTTGGCATTAATATTGTAAAAGACCTGCTTGATTCGGGTGCATTTAATACTGATTTGTTGGGGTCTCAGATTGCTTTGGGTATACTTGGTATGGGTGGTCTTTTGGTTTTTGTAAGTTTTTTCCATATATTGCCTAAAGAGATTGCATTTTTTATATCCTCTGGGCTTGTTGTGCATTACCTTGCATTTTTAGGTGTGGTGTTCATATATACGGGTATTGTATATACTGAATTGACACTTTATGCAGCTATATTGATATTTGTGGCACTTGTTTTGTTCTTTAATATTGTAAAATATTTTGAGCCTGATTTGGACTGAGAATTAATAGATGTTCTGTACTTGTTTAGCAAAAAAATAATAGGCATGCTACGACCATTATGATGTAACTTACATACATTATACTTTTTATAAAATCAATAGCTACAGCTTGAAAATGTGTAGTTAATTTTTGTTAAAAAATATTTACTCCTTTTTTGTAAAATCGATAGCCTGCAAGTAACGTAGAAAATTATAACTTAAAAATATTTCAACAAATAATGACCCTATCAAAAAAATCGTAAGCAAGTAAGACAAAATTTAGCTAAACAAGTATGAGGTTCTTATTTATAATTATTAAAAAAAGCGTGGGGGACGAGATTTGAACTCGTGTGAGTCGAAGACTCAGTAACTTAGCAGGCTACCGCCATGGCCGGGCTAGGCGACCCCCACAAAAAAATATTTGTTTATCTTTTCTTTTCGAGGCAAAACTTTAAATTCTTGTTTGATTGAAATATATTTACTGAAACAACAAAACTTAATAAAGATTTATATATAATGTGTTATTAAGTATAATTAGTCAAGTATAATTAAATTATTATCTGGTGGTCAAATGGTTGTAAACGAGAAAGAAATTAATAGTATCGTAGGTCTTGACACATTTACTGACAAAGGCTTCTATTGCGGAAAAGTTTCAGATGTGGAACTTGACCTTTCAAAGTTTAGAGTAAGGACAATTGTCATTGATGCCGCAAAAGGCTCATATCTTGCAAGTGTTGTGGGTAGTAAGAAAGGTGTCAAGGTGCCATTTCAGATGGTTCAGGCAGTAAATGATATTGTTATAATTAAGCATATAAAACATTCAGTACCTGATGATATGCCTGATGATGATGAATAATCTTTTATTATTTTTCTATTTTTTGTGTTTTTAATTTGATTTATAATAATAATAATAATAATAATAATAATAATAATTTTGATTATAGTATTAATTTATTTTATATTTTTTTTACTACTTTTAAATAGAATTCTTTGTCTTTTGGATGAGTTAGAAGTTCTGAAACTTTTTCTTTTTGTATCCATTTGGCTTCGGGATTGTGAGGGTCTGTAGGTCTAAGTTTTGTCTGGTCTGTCTCAAAGAGAAATATATGGATTGTTTTTAATTCTGTTGTGTCTACTTCTTTAGGGTTTTTACCAATTCTGTATCTTTTATAGCTTCCTAGGTCTTTTATCAGTTTAAGCTCGGTTATTCCTGTCTCTTCTTCAATCTCTCTTATGGCAGCTTGGAGTTTGTCTTCACCGGGTTCTATGTGGCCTTTAGGGAGTGACCAGGAAGTTCCTCTTTGGCTTACTACTACTACTTTGCTGTCGTTTACTACTATTCCACCTGCAGTCTCTGTGTTTTTTGTAGGTATCATTTTTTGATTTATAAGTTCTTCCAGTTTTAATATTATTTCATTAATATTTTTTTCATTTCTTGTCAGATAATCTGTCTTAACGAAAAAACCATTGTAATTTATTTTGTTCCTAATTAATCTTAATTCATCTAAAAAATATATATCTGATTTCTGAAATTTTGTATTGTATGTGTCTCCTATATATTCGATAAGTGCTTTATGTGCGCCGTCACATTTTATTTTGTATCCATCAAGCATAAGAATTGAAGATATAAGTTCTGTTATTATTTCATAATATCTTTCTACAATAAGTGAGGGATATTTTGAACTGTTTAGAGTTGACATCATTTCTTGTCTTTTAGTTGCCATGTTCATTAATGATTTGGCCTTTTCTTTGTCTGGTGTTATCTTAATCAATCTGTTTTTCATTAAAACACCTTCAAGTATCCATTTAAGACAATCCCATTTATTATGTTGTTTTTTAGTTCTTCACTGAGTATTCTGAAATTGTTGCAATAGAATATGTTTATTTTCCTTTTTAATCGTTTTTCATATTTATTTAGGTTAAGTTTGGTTTCTTCGCATAATAAGAATAAATTAATATCACTCTCTTTTAGGTCTTCACCTTTTGATGCTGAACCGAATAGGATTATTACGTCGGGCATACATGTATCTTTTAGTAATGTAAGCAGACCTGAATTTTGAATGTCAAATATCATGTCTATTTTCTTTAGTGATCTGAATTTTTCGTTTTCTCTATTTGCCCAATATACTGGGTATTGATGTATTCTGTGTTTTGATTTTATGACTAAATTTTCGGTTATAAGCTCATCTAAATATTTTTTTACAGATGTTGGTGCTATTTTTGAAATTCTGCTTATTTCTCTTAGTTGGAAACCTGCATCTTTTGGTGCGGGATTATCAAAAAAGACGTTTAAAACAGTCCATCTGTTATATTTTTGTAACATATGTAATAATATTGTTACAATTGTCATATAAATGTTATGGTTGTGTTAATTATTCTAATCTATATCTTAAAAAACAGATAATTCCACCAAGACCTATTAGTTTTTCACCTGCTTCATGTGTTGAGCCGATGACTTCAACTTTACCTGCTGTGTTTTCGACTGCATTAACAATATTTTGTATCTCTTCGTTTTTTATTATACTGTCTGAAACTATGACTTTATCTATTGCACTCATAGTTGCTGCTTTTTTGACTTCGCTTATTCCATAAGTTACAAGATGGGAGTCTTTGCCAAGAGCTTCCAAGAATTTTTCAATTTCTTTTGTCTCTCTTGATATTTCTGAGGATTTTGCAATCAGGTCTACAAAACCACGTTTTATTACTTCATAGATGCCGGTCTCCCCTGTGACAGACGATATACCCATTACACATTTATTGTTTAATGACGTGTTTTTTTCTATCAGTTTTGTGATGTTTTCTTTTGTGAATCCGGGGCCTGCAATGATTATCTTGTCATATCTTTTTGAGTATTCTTCGAGCGCCTTTATGATCTCTGAATAATATTTGTTGTTTTCATGCGTGTCAAACATTTTTCCTTTGTTTTCGGCTTCAATTGTTCCAAGCATGTTTACTTGTGTTGCCATCACTTCGCCAAAATCTGCCTTTCTTTCGTCAAGGACTAAAATGAGGATTGTTGTCTTTACGATTTTTGTGCATTTTTCAAGCTTGTCTATCTCATAATTTTTCCATTGTTTTGTTATAGATATTATGTCATTTGTTTGTATTCTGAAACTGTGATAGCCAAAACTTATGTCATCAGGACCTTCCAGTATCTTTCCTTTAAGCCTTAATGATTCTGTCACTTCGTCAAATTCTACAGATTCAATTGATATCTTAAGGTACATTGGGCGTTTTTCTTTCTTGTCTGTTGTCTCTACAGTGCGGACTGTTTTTGTGCCTATAATGTCACCCTCAGATATAATTTTTGATAAGTTCCAGAGGTCATCTATTGTCTCGGCTTTGACTTTTGTCTCTTTTTTTAGATCTTTTGCGAGGATTTTCATAAATCATCACTTTTTATATCAATTAATCATCAATATTTAAAAACTGATGACAACAAATATATACAGATACAGGTATTTAATTATATAGGTAATATAAATGGCAGTTATAAAGCCCGCACCAACGGAACCGTTCACATTTGTGTTTGCAGCGGCAGTAGTGATATTTTTTACGTTATTTCTGCTTTTTGGGCAGGAACCTCTAACTGATACAACCTCTGATAATCCCATTACAATATCTGATAAAGGTGAAATCATATTTTTTGCAGATTCTTTAAATCTTATATCTAATAAGACACAGAGCGCAAGGACTGTTGATTTTGGGGATTTTGATGTGGGTCACATTTCAAAAGAAAGGATTGTAGAGAGCATTGATTCACTTTTGGTTGAGAAAGGGCTATTTAAATCAGCGTCAAAAGAATTTAGTTTTGATGGCGCAACTCTTGAAAATGCTCATTTGGTGTTTACTGTTTCTGATACTAATGAGTATGGCAATCTGAGGATATATTTAAATGATAAACCTATTTTTGATAATAAGACTGTCAAAGGTGCAGAATATACTGTTGAATTTAACAATCTCTTGGCACAAAATTATATCCGTATTGAGAGTCAGTCAAGTGGTATACGATTCTGGGCACCTGCAACTTATTTGCTTTCTGATGTGAAAGTTTCTGCTGCATCTTTTGATAATGTTGACAAGATGTACTCATTTATTGTCTATGATTATGAGATGGCTGGTTTTGATGCTATGTTGAGTTATGAGGTAGGGGCTGGTTCAGTAAGACTTGATGACATGAATGTTGAGATTAATGGAAATGATATCAATAGTGAAAAAAGGCCAATGTTCGGAATTCTCTATAAGGAAACTTTTGATAGAACTGACGGCGTTATAGCTTCTAAGCCCGATACTAATTACATCAAATTCTTTGCTGATGGTGAGGCAATGTATGAGGTTGAGGGTGCACAATTGACAATAACTTATTTTGATTCTGATAAGGCTGCGGTGTCTGAGTATACTGTAGTTATTGATGAAGATACTTATGACAAGATGGCTAACAAGACAATAGTATTGGAATATTATGCTGATAAAGTGTCAAATGATGCGCTTTTAGATGTCTCTTTGAATGAACAGATGTTCAATCATAAGACTGTAGTTTATGAGAACCAGATTGTTTTGAGTCAGGATAATTTCAGGCGTGGCAAGACTAATTTGCTTAAGTTTTCAACTTATGGGATATACAAGATTTCAGATATTGATATAAGAATAGTTGAAGATAAGAATTTTAAGTTGTTTTAGGTGTTTTGTTGGGTGATGGAGATATTTACAGGATTGTGTGATTATGTTTTATGAGCTGTTTTTTTGTGTTAGTGTTATGATTTGAGGTTTTTGGATGGATGCTGTTATAGATGAGATGGAGCACAAACGGATTGAATTAACACAGAAAGCGGCTGCTGTGCAGTTTGAAATTAATGATTTGAATACAAAAATTAGTTCAAGAAAAATGCAAATTCAAAATTTTAAAAATCAAGGTAATAATTTGTTAGTAAATTCTACTTTTCAAAGTATGAAAGCTCTTCAGTACAGGGTTGGTGCAAAAGAACGGATTCTTAAATCTTTGGAAAATGAGATTAATAATCTTCGGAATGCTGAAGTCAGTGAAGTTAAGGAAGAAGCTAAAGTTGAAGAAGAGGGTATTAAGTCGGGAAATAAATATTTAGCGGGTGCAATGGCTACTCATGGTTATATTAAAAATGTTCATGGGCGTTTTAAAGGTTTTAATCTTTTTTTTTATTTAATTGTTATTCTTGCTCTATATATTGATATTTTTAGTGTTTCAAGTACACCTTTTGGTGTGATGGTTATACCTTTTTTAGGTGTTATTCCTGTATTTATCCTAATTGAACTTTTTTTTATAGTCTGGTTTTTTATTGAGACAAAGGATGCTGGCAGTCTTGTTCTTATTTCTATAATTTTTGCGTTAAAGAGAATTATACCTATTTTTATGGATGTACCTTTTGAAAGTTATTTAAAATATGTTCCATTTTTAATTGTTATATTACTAATTAAATATAAATTACCTTATGAAGGTGGGGGTACTTCTGTAAATTTAAGAAGTATTATATGGACAAGTGTACTTTTTGTAATTTTTGCTATTATAATATCTCTAATACCTATGGTGACATCTTTGCCATCTTATTGGGGTATTGAAACTGCATCTGTAGCGTCTTATGATACAACTGCACCAGATAGTTCTTCAACGTCTTCTGCAGTGCCGGGGATATCAGATTTATGGTGTAAGATTGCTCCTATATTTTGTGATACGTCTACAGATACATCTGGTGATAATTCTAATATGGTGGGTAGTGGTGGAACTTCGGATGGGACTGTGAATACAGTTGATTTAGCTTTAGCTGTTCCTTTGAAAACTATTTCAACGAGGGTTGATGATTTAGTGTCTACTGGTGAGTTTAATTGGGAAATAAAAAATGATGGTTTAAAATCAATTGATAGTGTATTATTTTTGATGGATGGTTCTCAAATACATGGTAATCATAGTGGTGAAATATATGATTTAGCCAGGGGGTATAATTCTCTATCAGATAGGCTAGAATATTCTGGAATTGACATTGATGATGGATTATTTTATAAATCATTGGGCTTGATTCCTCAAGGAAGAATAAGTTCAATAAATGTTGAATTTGGTAGTCCTGAATGTTCACTTACACAATTTAAAGCTCCAGTGTATTTATTATATACTTATGAGATTGATTCTAATATTATGCTTACTTTAGGAAGTAAGGATTGGTGGAATAAACTTGATGAGCAAGGTGTTGCACCTAAATTGAATCCTACTAAATCAGTTTCGACTGTAGGACCGTTTTCTATATCTATTTATCCTGGTGAAATAAAACAACCGGTTCTTATTGATAAAGATGAATCTTTTAAAATATTTATTGAAATATCTAAGAATCATCCGGGACGTGCAGCAATAAGTAGTTTTGATATATATCTCTCTCCTAAGCTTGTACCTCAAGATATTGATACTACTAGGTGTTCTTTTGTAGGTTCTACTTCTGATTCATCTTCAAATTTGGATTCGTATGTTCTGAGAGATATATTATTTAATCGAATAAATACTGCAGATCTTAGTTTAAATAATGGATTAAATCAGGATATGGAATATAAATGTTCATTTAAATATGATTCTGCGGATTTTGATAAGGATTTTAGTGGTGGTTCTGTTCAAAGGTATATAGGTGTACATGTAGAGTATACATATATTTATGATGGTCTTTTTATCTTAAATACTGGCAATTTTACTGATATTGATGTTTGTTAAATGTGATATTTTGTGAATGATATATAAACAATCTAGCCCTAAATATATATTATGAATAAAGGGATTATGTTTTTGGTTTTTTTTATTTTGGTTATTAGTGGCTGTACAGGTGATGGTAATAGTAATGGTGGTTTATCTGTTTCAGGAAATAAAGATACTGAAATACTTGCAATTGATATTCTTTCAATAAATGATTTTGAAATTATTCCTTCTGAACAACTTACTCCTGGTAAATCTTTTATACTACGGCTTGAAGCGGAGAATATTGGTAATAATCCTGTAACACTTAAAGTTGATGATTTTGGAAGTTATGATGGTGATAAGATTCTTTATGATTATTGTTCTGATATATTTAGCTTAGATGACTCTACCACTTCATTTCGATTGAATCCGTCACCTGTTGGTATTCATAATGATATTGAGATTAAATCAAATGCTTTGCAGTTTTTTGAATGGAGAATGAAAACATCTGATGATTTAAACACAATGAATGATGCAGGTATTACTTGTAATTTTATGTCTCAATTGTCTTATGATGCGGTTGCTTCAACAAATACTTATGTTTATTTTGCAACACCATTTGAGATACTACGAAGTTTTTATACAAAGCAAAATATGTATCTTTTAGGAAGTAATATTGCAACAAATGGACCTTTGAAAATAAATATAGTGACTGATTATGAACAACCTATTGCAATCGATAATAATGCATGGACAATATCTATAAATATTGAAAATGTCGGTGATGGTCTTGCTGAGATTATAAGTCTCAATCTTGTGCAACCTAAAGAAATTAGTTATGATATAAATTTTGAGTGCGATCTTAATAAGGCTGAGAATCTTGATATTTATAAAGGGGGTTCTGATTTTATAACTTGTATGTTTACACCACCTCATGAAGATGTACTTATTGCTACTGCTTATAAGATTAAGGCTGTGGCAAAGTATACATATACAGTTACTGATAGTATTCAAGTAACTGTCAAGCCGTAAATATTGTTTTTATGGAATATAACCAAAAAGTATATATAGGGGGTATAATAAAGTTATTATTGTTAGCTGGTGATATAATGTCTTTGAATATCAGAAAAATGTTTGTGTATGTGATGGTTTTTATGACTGTTTTTGTACTTGGTTGTACTGGCAGTGGAAATATGACCTCGGGAGCATCGGATGTTGGTGTTGTGATAACTGAATTTATGTTTGATACTCCTGCTGTATATCATAAAGATCAAGTAAATTTATGGCTTGTCCTTGAAAATCAGGGTGCAAAACAGGTTGCAGGTGATACTTCTGTGTTTATATATGGACAGACAATATCTACTACTAATAAATCTTGGCAAGTATTTGGTGTACCTTCTTTAGAGCCTAAAACAGAGGATAGTAATATGGATTCTGTAACTTTGGAGGGTTCATGGAAAATACCGAATTATGATTTCCTTCCACCACAGCCTGATATGGGTGTGCCTGGTGGTGTTGCTACGTTTGAAGCAACAATGGTTGCACCTGAATTAGAACAAGGTGAATCAACACAATATACATTTTATACAAGGGTGTGTTATCCATATGAAACAAGCATGTTATCAACTGTTACTTCAAGTTCTAGGCAAGAAATGAGGATACAGCAGGATACAAGTGCAGTTGAGAATGTAAATACTGCTGGACCTATTCATGTTAATCTTGCAGGACAACAGAACATTGTTGCAAGAGGCAGTACAATCCCTGTAATTTTCACAATAACTGATGTTGGTGGTGGGTTCTCGACATCTATGGGGACTGTATGTGCTTCAACTCCTAGTAGTATGGATCGCGGTAAAGTTGATGTTAAAATTGAGGTTGAAGGTGTAATACTTGATGGTAGTAATACAATGCCTTATGGTGATGCTAATGGGACTCCTAACTGTAATAAAACAGTTAAATTAATAAATGGTCAAGCAGAGATGAGATGTTCTATACCTGTTGATCCTAATCAACCTACAAGAGAATATCATATTCGTGCTGTTGCTGAATATAAGTATTATGTTGGTAGTGATGCACCGATAACAGTTGATTACATTTCGGATTAATCATCTCTCTTTTTTTTTATTTTTTCAATAGTTCTCTTATTTTTTTGGTTTTTGTATTTAATCTATTTAAATATGGGTGATACAAGAATTAGTATGAGTTCTAATAGTCATTCTTATATCTATTTATTTGTTGCAGTTGTGCTTTTTTTATCAGGATGCACTGGTGATACTTATTCAACAGGGAGTTCATCTTCAGGTTTTTCAGGTTATGGTAACGGAATAAAGATACAATCTTTCGGGTTTTCGTCAGATAAGGTCTATAGTGGTATTCCTGCAGTCCTTTCTGTTGAAATGCAAAATCTTGGTGCAAAAGATACAGAAAATATTTATGTGTATCTTTATGGGTTGAGCAGGGGTGAGAATGAGTGGTTCAATGATATTTCTGATATAGATTATAGTGGTGCTGAGATGGCTTCAGGAGACCCTAGGATACTTGTTATTGATTCACTTATGGCACCTGTTAAAAGTATGGATTCAAGTGGTGAGTCTGCATATATCTCATGGGTCATGGATGCACCTCGAGATCTGCCTGAGGAACAGGTGTTTAAGTATTCAGCAGGAGTACGTATATGTTATCCTTATGAAACAACAGCTGTTGCTAAAATTGAGGTTTTAGGCAAAGAAGAATATCTTTCAAGGAATAGTAATGGTCGTCTTAAAATGCATCCTATTGTACTTTCTACAACAGCAGGACCTATTGAAGTTGTTATGACAACAGAACAGCCCATGCTGCTTACAGAGGGGGATAAATTGACATTTAGGGCAAAGCTTGTTGATCGTGGTGGTGGCACAATTACTATGAATGATTGTATTGGTGCGGTTGATTGGGAAAATAATGTTCTTGACCTTTTTACGCTTCATGATAAGGTTATTATTACATTGGGGGGTAGAGATTGCGAGTTAGGTCTTCGGGAATTATATTTTAAAATTTCAAATTCGGAGCCACCAACAGCGGACTTTCCTGTAACTTGTAGTGTTCCATCATTTGATACTCCCGAACTTAGTCTTGATCTCGCTATGAAGCTTGATTACAATTACTTTATTGACAAGAGTGCAGTAATCAGTGTTGAGGGCATGGGTGAAAAAAAACTTGAATAGAGGATTTAATTGTTATAGTGTCATAACTTTGACATTTATGACCTTTTTTATTTTTTAGCGTTTTTTCAAAACCTGAATTTGACAGATATTAGTATTTTAATTGATTGCGTTTATTACGTTTTTTCACACATTTTTTAATACTTTATTTGACAGTTTGTATGCCAAAGTCAAAATATTGTATTATTGTTTGATCTATATCGAAATTCAGATTTAATCTTTAATAAAAATTGATAAAATTCACAAAAATTAGCCAAATGAATTTGACATTTGGGCTAAAATTCACAAAAATTATGAAAAAAAGAGACATTTAGTCTTATTTTTATCCAAAAATTAGTATATTTTACTAAAAAATAAAGAAATTTCATGATTAACTCAAGCAAAAATGCTCAAAAATTGCCAACTGTCAAATAGGTTTTCAGAATTAAATAGAGATTAAACTGTCAAACTTAGGATAGTATATAAAAAATAAAAAAAGAGAAGGTATGGGGGGTTTTTAGATATTATCTAAAATCTGCTTGATATCTTCTTTTCGTTCTTCGCGGACTGCTTTTCTTTTTGGTGTTGCTTTCTTGACTTCTGCTTTTTTATCTGTGTCTTTTTTAGTCTCATTTTTTTTAACTGGTTTTTTAGCAGGTGTAATTTCAGCTTTTTTTGTGTCTTCTTTTTTTACTTCCGCTTTCTTTTCTGTAGTTGACTTTTTTTCAGTCTTGTCAGATTTCTTTTCTTCTTTTTTATCTTTAGTTTCTTTTTCTTCCTTTTTGTTCTCTTCATCTTTGTCTTCTTTTAGAAGTTCAGGGCCAAAGATAATAAGAAGAATTATTATAATTCCAACAATGATTGCAGTTAGGATGTTTGTAGGAAATTTTTTGTCTTCTTTGTCTATGTTATTTGTTTTGGTGTCTTGTGATTGTATTGTATCTTTTTTGTCATCTGTAACAGTTACTTTTCCTGTTATTGGGGCAACTGTATCTTCTGATTTGAAAGCAAATGCAAGTTCTTTTTCAACAAGTGTTCCTAGATTAGATTTTATAGATACTTTTATTTTATATGTACCTTCTGCAGTGTTATATTCTGGAGATGCATAGACATATATTTCTGTTGATTCGCCTGGTTTTAGGGATAGTGTATCTGGGTTGATTGTTGTCCATTTTGGGCCATCTAAAACTGCTGTGTATTCTGCATCAAATTCACCTTCATTTTTTATTGTCAATGTGTAAAGGTAGCCTTTCATATCTTCAGCAAATATGGAATCACTGTCGCTTGTCACACTTGTACCATAACATGTGTCAAATTCTTTTATTGATACAATGAATTCTTTACTGTCTCCAATTCTTTTGGAATTGATTGTCAATAATATGTTAGTGTCTTTTGTATCTGCTTTTTCGGTTTCGATAATAAGCAATATTTTTTTACTTTCACCAGCACCAAGCGTTAGCTCTGTATCAGATACAGATCCTTTACTTGTGGCAATTGTGTATGTATCTTCTTTTTTACCTGTATTTTTTATCTCAACTTCAAAACCAGTTGATGCACCTGGACAAATTTTTGTTGTAGTCTTGTCTGCTAAAATTTCTGCGGTGTAACATTTTTCAACTGTTATTGTACCGTATGCAGTATCTTTAGCATTTTCTGAATTGATTTTTATGCTGTAATCTATATCACCTATATCAAGTCCTTCTGTTGAGATTTCAAGATATGTATCTGCAACTTCTTTTGATTTAAGTTCAAGTTCGTTTTTGTTGAAGTATGCATTTGGTGTGTCTGTAGATAATGTGAATGTTTCGGTCTTGTAACCTGTATTTTTTGTAGTTACAACTATTTTTGCACTGTCACCTTTACAGACTGTTGTTTTTGGTGGGATGTTAAGCACTGCAATACCGTAGCATGCGCCTTCAGAAACAACTTCTATATCTGCTGTTGCTGTTGCGTATGATGTTGTGGATTGTGCTTGTATGATTACAGTCTCTTTGTTTTTTGCAACAGGTATGGATAGTGTTTTTGTCTTTTCACTATTTGATTTTATCGTTATTGTATTTGTACCAAATGTGCCTGTTGAGGATTTTAATATGAATGTCTCTTCAGTTTTTCCTGTGTTTGAGAATGTTATGTCAACTGTCTTTGTATCACCAATACATGCTTCAACAAGTTCTGTTTCAGGTGATAGTTCTATACCGTGGCATTTCATGACAATGAAATTTATGGTGTCTTTGTATTTTTTAGTTCTGTCAGAATCGGGTGTTGCAGTTAATGTTAATGTGTATTGACCATCTTCAGCATTAATTGCTGGTTTTATCCAAAGCGCAAATGTTTTTGATTTACCTGCGTCAAGAGTAATTATGTCATTACCTATAGTTATCCAGTTACTGTCTGAGGTTATTTTGTATCGTTGTGTATC
Source organism: Nanobdellati archaeon (assembly GCA_019429125.1). GTDB lineage: Archaea > EX4484-52 > EX4484-52 > EX4484-52 > GLR71 > GLR71. Next base: position 82,841 of record JAHYJO010000001.1, read on the forward strand.
AGTACCTAAATTCTTTAGTGTTGCGGTAATCATCGTGTCTTCAACAGGACATGATGCTGCGGTCTGAGTACTTAACTCAAGAGCTGCATTATTATCAGCACCAAAAACTGGTTGTAATGTTACCAGTATGATTATGATACTTAATGCGAAAAAAGCGTATTTATTCATTTTCATATTAATTCACCACCAAATAGAGTTAAAATATATTTAAGTTGTATAAACTTATAAATATTACTATATTTGTCTGTTTTAGAGTATTATATTGCCCCAAGGAACAAGGTATGTAGTATCTGTGTTTTTGTTCATTGTAGGTTTTGGCTGTGTATTATTGTGTATTCTCTTTAGCATGCTTGCGTTCGGCCTTTGAATGTCTGAAAGCTCAAGGGGTTTAATTGTTTTTTTGGTTATTTTGTGAGCTATACTAAGTATGAGGCTTATTGTAAATATCGTGAGTAACATGATAATTAGATTTATGTCTGAAGGACCTAGGAATGGTTGAGCTATTGTTTTTTTTAGATAATCATTCTCGCTTACAAAAAGCGTAAGAGGGATTTCTTTTACAATTCGTTCTTCATTTCTGACATATATTATACCATAGTATCTGCCTAGCTTATCATCAATGCTAAAATAGACTGGCAATATCTTGCTTTGTCCTGATTTGATAACTTCTGCTTCTGGAAGGAAAATAATTTTGTCTGAGAAATCGCTTGATACAGAAAAAAGATGACTTACATTTTCGTTGTTTGTTATTGTCAATCTTAATAAATTGCTTTCATATTGGTTTATATCAAGCTCTTTGTTGCTAGTTTCAACTTTTATGTAGTTAAAGTCTGTATCTTCATCTTGATTATTGTTGGTGGTCTCTGTGATCTTTTCGATTTTTGTGTTAATATCTTTAATTTTTAGTTCAATATTTTCTATTTTGGTTTCAAGTTCTTTATTTCCTGATGGTATCTCTTCGTTTTTTGGTTCTATTATTGTGATTATTACGTCCTTTTTTGGTTCTTTAGGTAATATTTCTGTTTCTTTTGGTATTTGTGCTATATTTATAATTTTGTGTATTTTTGTGTTTCCAACGATGATTGTTATTACATGGTCTCCAGGTTTATCTATTTTTATAAAAGTTGAATAATAGCCATTTATGTTTGCGATTATTGTTGTTTTTGGCATGCCGTTAACAAGAATTTCAATTAGTTCATCAGTTGGGTCTACATAGCCGAAAATATGTAGGTTATCGTTAATCTTTGCTTTTTTTGGATAAATATTCATTGTAAGATCAGGTGTTGGTTTTTTTTCAAGAATTTCAAATTTTTCAGTTCTGCTGTCTTCAGCCTTTAGCACACTTGTTCCTTTATATATGCGTGTGATTACTTCTGCTGTGTGCGTGCCTATTTCTAGGTCTTTGGTGTCATAGCTATATGTGTATGATTCTGATTTTTCAGAATAGTACCTTGTGATTTTTGTTTCAAGTCTGCCGTCTATATAGAAACTTAGAGTGACCTTTGATTCGTCTTCTGTTGTTTCAACATCAAAGTCTACTGTAATTTGTGCCATGTCACCTTTGTATATATTTTTTTGGGATATATCAAGGTCTGATATTGATATATCTGTTATTGCATACGCAGTTCCTGATAGTAGTGCTAATAATATAATTGTGCTGAGTATAATATATTTCATAATTTTTACCACTTATTGAAGATATATACATTATTAATTTTATAAAGGTATCGTTAAGTTTTAACTAGCAAGTAGTATAAATATTGAGTTTAACAAACATATAAAATAAAATATAAGAAAAAAAGAGTGTTTTTGATTATTTTTTAATGACTATTGTGCGTATTTTTTCTCTTTTGAAGTAGACTGCGATTATTATCAACAGTATCAATAGGTAGATAATCAAGTTTGAGCTACCTATTGTTGATAAGATATTGCCAGTTGGCCCGTTAATTACAGTTACATTTGTTTGTTCTTTATCTTCTTTGTAGTCTGTAAGCACATATTGGTATATAAGAACATCTTTTGAGTAAAGTGTTGCTTCACCTTGCTTTATTGCAATGTTGTGTGTTCCTGTAGCAAGGTTTTCAATCTTGTATGTGATTGAAAAACAATCATTTTCATCTAATTCTTGTGTCTTTACAATTTTATAATCTATTACAAGATCTACAGTATTTGATTTAGGATTTGTTAGACATCCCTTTAAAGTCATTGTCTGGCCTATGTATAGGCTGTCTGAGAGTTCTATTTCAGAAATGTATGTTGTTGCGACGTTTTCGTCTGTTGTTTCTGTATTGGTTTCATTTACAATGATTATTGTTGAACTTCTGCTACTGCCTGAACGGCTACTGCTCCCACCACCATTATTAGTTTCAGTTGTTACAGTTATTGTTCCTGATAGATTATTGTTTGATGTGTTCTGATCATATGGTATGTATGCTGACAGTTTCAATGTATGTGTTCCTTCGGAAGCGGTCCATCCAAATTCAACTCCGGTTGTGTTTCCGCTTGCAAGATTATATGTTTTTGTGGTTATTATGTGCCCATTTATTGATAATGTGACATTTATTCCGTTCTCGTCGTATAGACCTGCGTTTTCAAGTACGCCTGATATAACTATAGTGTTGCCGGTGTTTGCGCTTGTAGGTGCATTGAAACTATTAATGCGTACGTCATGGGCATACCTAATATCAAAATTGGTCTTATCTGAAAATTGATGTTCTATTTCTGTAATTGTTATTTGTGGATTAAATGTGCCTGTAGTTGTTGCATTCAAAGTCCATGTGATTGTTGTTTCTTGATTTATTTCAAGTATGTCAATGTCTATTGTCTGAGTTGTAATAAATTCAAGACCGTCTACGCCTGAGAGTTGTGCCTTTGTGTTTATTGAAGCATCAGTACCTATGTTATTTATCTTTGCAGTTATATTAAACGTTGTACCATAGAGTATTGTTTTATTAACATCTGATTCTATTGTGATGAATGGTTGCACTGGTTCAGGGAGGTCAAGTATGTTTATCATAACACTTTCTGATGCATTGTATTCTGGTTCAAAAAGACTTATGATTGTCATATTTATCTGTTTTGGACCTGATGATGTGCTATTAATAATCCATTCTTGTCTTATTGGTGGTATTCCGTTTACAGTTGGTTCTATGTCTCCAAGCAATACTGGGTTTGTTGATGATGTTTCAAGACCTGTTTCTAAAGCAATCTCTGCTTTTGTTGCAAGTGATGTGCTATTTCCAGTATTATAGATTACTGCAGTCACTAAAAATGATCGTCCAAGTGATATGTTGAAAGGCGCTATAGAGCTTACAGAAAGGTCAATGTATAGATGTGTATTTTTTACTGTTATTGTCTTTTCCTGCGTTATTCCATCAACTGTGATGTATATTGTTCCAGTGCCTGAACTTATGCCTTTAATTTCAAAATCAATCCATGATGCGTTCTGCTCGGTTGTGTTTGCATATATGGTTGTTATCTCCTTTGAGGATGAACCTACTATTGCTAAGTTTGATGTTGTTGAGATATTTATTGTGGCATTATTACCATTTACAATACCTTTGTTGTATATACCTATTGCAACTTGTGTTGTATCATTTTCGACAAGTTCTTCAGGGGATGCAATTCTGAATTCATATATTGGTATGGGTGTGGATTGGACATAAATTTTTGAAGTTTTAATTTGATTATTATAATCTGCTTCTATATTTATGACATAGTCTCCCCACCATGTAGCTTCCAGTTCAAGTTCATAAGTATTATTGTATCCTACAATAATTGATATATTATCAGTTGTGTTTCCCGATATAAGTGTTAACCTTTCAGGGATAGTTATTGTTAATATACCTTCTGCAGTTGAGTATCCATAGTTTTCAAGATTTATACTTATATTGAACCTATCTGTCTGGTTAATAGTTATATTGTCTGTAGATATTTTAATGTATGGTTTTGTGTCTATTGTGAAAGATGTCATGTTTGATTCTTGGTTTGAGTTTCCATAGTTGTCTTGACATCTTGTATAAAATGTGTATGCACCGTCTGTAAGAGTTAGTTCTTGCGTATGGATCGTTGTGCCAGTTGTTGTGAATGTGTTTGCCATTGCGCTGTAATCTGTATCTATTGTATCATATTTACAGGTTGCATTTTCATTGGTTGTAGCTCCAAGATTGAATGTGTTTACATGTTGATCTTCTGTTGGTGTAAATGTAAGTATTTGTGGGGGTGTTGTGTCTCTGATTTCAAGTTCAAGATATTTTTCATTGTTTGTTTCATTAGATTCATAAATACTATTTGTAGGGTCTACGATGACTTTAAAGTTGTGTATGCCTAGTTTTCCTAATGTGTCATAATTAAATATTATTTCTTCAGAACTAATAGTATTTATAGTGATATCTTTTGTTGCAATTAATACTAGATTATCCCATAATTGTATCTGTGTATTTAGAACTTCATCTCCACCGTTTACAACATGAGCTATAAGATTTATTATTAAGCCTTCACTAACGGGACTAGGTATGTTTGATTCAAATGCAGATATATGAAGGTCTGGTTTGCTTCTTACTTCAAGTGTTATTGCGTCTTTTGCAATATTACCTAAAGTATCATTTGCAATAATCATAATAGTATATTCTGTTGGTATCTCTGGTGTTGTAAATGTTCCGGTATATATATCACCTGCTTTATTCATAGTGATTGTTCCTGCAATACCATTTATTTTTGTGTATACAGTGTCTACAGCGTTTAAATCTGTAATTGTTGCTGTAACTGTTACAGTATTTCCAAGTCTTACTGGGTTTGGCGAAAGGTTACTATTTGTTATGATTGGTGCTTCAGTATCAACATAAAATGACCAACTTGTAACAGTAGGGTTTCCAAAATAGTCTTTTACTCTAATTTCTATGTTATGTGTTTCATCAGAAAGGTTTTCTGAGGGTGTGTATGAGGCATAATTTCCAGAGGTTATCATAGTTTTTGTTGTACTGTCAAGAGTAAGTTCTAATGTTGACCAATTTATTCCAAAACCTTGATCTGTTATTTTTACTTTTATTTCTTGTCTTGGATTTGATATGATTTCATTTATAGTTGGAGTTATTATATCTATATTTGGGGGTGTTGAATCTGCTTCTCTTGAGTCAACATAAACCCAATTACTTCCTGATGCAGTATTATTATTTGAATCAGTTGCAGTTATGTTAATATAGTAAGTATTTGTTGAAACAACAGTTCCAGAATTATCTGTTCCATCCCATAATTGTACTATTGCATAATCTAAGGATGTACTTGAGAATGTTTGTACAATGTTGCCATATTCATTTTTTTCCCTTATTGTTATAGTGTATTTAACATCTTGTGTGGATACTGTTGCAGATATTGTTGAGGTGTCTCCCCATGTTGGTATATTTGGATATATTGTTTCTGGATTTGCTGAGACTTCGTATATTCTGAAACCTTCTGCAGTTTCATAAATGTTAAGATAATTAAATGCTGAGTCTTGAGCGGATTCTATACATGAACAGTCATCTAAAAGACCAATGACTTCATATTTATATTTGTCTGCGATAGAGGGTGACCATTCTGTTGTTATTTCTGCAACACCATCTTTAATTATTGTGCCATTACTATCTTTTTTTGTTGGTATTGTAACTGTTATTTCGCCACTTGTATATGCTAGACTTCCATTACTGTAATATACATTAAAGATTACTGTGTTATCTAGATCATATATGTCAAGAGGTACTCCTGGCACGTAATTTTCTGTCCAAGATGTAATCTTATCTGTAAATGTTACGACATTATCTACTATGTAACTTGAGGATTTAACTGTAGGATTTTCAACATTTACAGTACATGTTCTTTTTTTGAGATTGATTGTATATTGTGGAGTATAATTTGGATCATTTATTAGGAAATTATTTTTGTAAGTAGGGACATAACAACTTCTATACATTATAAGGTCATAATATCCATTGTCTAAATCATCATAGACATAATTATTTATTCCTGTATTTTGATTGAAATAAATATTATTTATGTTATTAACTTCAGATCTTATGAATGTTGTTTGGTTTAATGATGCGTTTGTGTAGAAGTCTTTAGCATAATATGTAAATTGTTCAGCTGAAACAAGAGTTATTGATGCTGTAAACAGTATAACTAAGATAATTAGCAATATGTTGAATCTGTTTAATAGTTTTATATTATTTAATATTTTCATATAAATACACCTCTAAACTTTTGGTCTGTGGTCGCCGCCACCGTCGCCATCGTCGCCATCATCCTCTCTATCTTTTTTACCATCGGTTAAGGTTCCAGAGGATCCACTTTGTGGAAATAAATTTGAATTATCTTTTTCTATTTTGTTTAATTGATCCCATGCGTTTCCTGAATTATATTCACCCTTTACATATCCACATTGATTTTCAATACCTACAAGTAAGTATGTTGATTCATCCTCTTTACCTTCTAAATTCTTAAATACAACATTATTACGTTTTGTTGTAAAAATTATACCTGGTGGAACTGTGGATTTATCCTTTCTGAAATAATATTTTTTAAGAATATGCGTTAGTTGATCTTCATCAGTATAACTTTGTTTTATTGCTAAATCTAATTCTTTTGAGCTATCTTTTGTTAAATAATTAGTAGTGTCTTCAATTGTATCTTTAGGTACGATTTTTAAGAGCATACCAGTAGGGCCTTTTTTTAGATCTTTATTTTTATAAACAATCTCTGTTATATAATCAGAATCCAAAATCAATGAAAAATTGTCATCAATTGAATATGTATTTACAAATGGTATATCTGTTTTTTTATCAGATTCTTCTAAGATTTTCTTTGTTATTTGAGTGTAATCGTCATAGGGAACTGTATATTTTTTGTCATCCCAATAAATTAGGTTTCCTTTTGGATTAGATAATATTTCTATTATTGCATCTTTAATTGCATCTGGTATATCTATTTCGCTATCATTTTCAGGAAGATATTGTACTAAATCGTCAATCTCTTCTGTAAGTATTCCTTCTTGTTTTAGGTCTTCAAAGAAAGAGAGATAAGATCTCCAAAAAGCATTATCAAAGAATGGATTGTGTTCTTGTGTATACTCAGGAAAACTAAATTTTTCTAAGATTTTTTTTATATCGTTTGATGTAGTTTTTAGTTTTTCTCCTACTGTAAGACTACCAAATGTAAGTAGACCTAATGCTATAATACCTGTTCCTATTTTATAGATAAGAGGTCTTTCTGTTGATGTATCAGAAATTAGAAGTTCATCTGGGATGTAATTAATTGGTGTGGTTGTCTTATTAATCAATGTTTTTTCTGAGTCATTATCAACTTGTGTGTATTCTGGTTGTGAAGATTTAAGTTGTGTATCTATTGTATATAATGCGTTTATTTGTCCTTTAATAAGATTATCTAAATTTTTCAGTTTTTTTGAGTTTGTATCATTATTTGGTTCATTTAAAAGTTCTAGAGATGTTTTGATGGTTTCTCTAAGGTATGAGGGACTTAAACTTTTTGGGTTAGTCATATCATATGTGTTATCAAGATAATTTGTTAGTGGTGTACCTAAATTATTTAATTCTTCAAGTACTCCATTTAAAAGTTCAATTTTTGTCGTATTATTTTTTAATCCCATAATTTTCAACCTATGATGATTATATTCTATTTTAATTATTGATGTTTATTTTTATAAACTTTTCTATTACTTTTAGGGGATAACATCTACAATTTATTTGGGTATGGGTTTGTCTGCTATGTAAATTCCCTTTGTATTAATCCACCCCTGATACAAATTGGTATCTGCATCAATTATACTGACTAGTAATATAATTGTTTTTAATCTTTATATATTTCAAATTTCTGCCTGTCTGTACAAAATTTATGTTTAAAATGTAGTTTTTAAGTATTATTGAATATAATATAATGTAGGTATTAGTTGGAGTTAAATATGAAAAAGGCAATGTTCTTTAAATCAATTGAAGGTTCAAGGGTACAGTGTCAGCTTTGTCCTAATAACTGTATTATTTCTGAAGGGGGTATTGGTTCGTGTCGTGTGCGAAAAAAGGTTGATGGTATTCTTTATTCTCTTAATTATGGTAAAATTGTATCTTTGGCAGTTGATCCTATCGAGAAGAAACCGCTGTATCATTTCTATCCTGGTTCTGAGTCTCTGTCTATTGCTACTGTCGGCTGTAATTTTCATTGCAAGTTCTGTCAGAATTGGGAGATTTCGCAGTCTTCTTTTATATTTGGTGAGGATATGACTCCTCAGGATGTTGTTAATCTTGCTTTGTTGAAAGGGGTGAAATCAATATCTTATACTTATACTGAACCAACTATATTTTTTGAGTTTGCATATGATACTGCAAAGCTTGCACATAGTTGTGGCATTCAGAATGTATTTGTTACAAACGGGTTCATTAATTCTCTTCCTTTTAAGAAGATTGTACCGTATCTTGATGCTGTAAATATTGATTTGAAATCGTTTAATGATATATTTTATCAGAAACTTTGTAGTGTTAGGGGGGTCAGTCCAGTATTAGATACTATACAGTTGGCTTATGGGTTAGGGATTCATATTGAACTTACAAATCTTCTCATTCCTGGATGGAATACTTCATCTGTTCAGATAAAAGCGTTGTGTGAGTGGGTTTATGCGTTGGATAAGCGCATACCTCTTCATTTCTCAAGGTATTTTCCTGCATATAAGATGACTGTTGAATCTACACCTGTTGCGGTTCTTGAGAGCGCATATGGTATTGCAAAAAAGGTAGGGCTTGAATATGTGTATGTTGGTAATGTTGTTAATGGTGTGCAAGAGACATATTGTCCTTCTTGCGGTGAGCTTTTGGTGGATAGAGGGAGAAGGGTTGAACCATTGCAAAAACTAATTAAGGGTGCATGTCCTAAATGTAAATATAAAGTTTATGGAGTGGGGTTATTATGAAAATGATTAAAAATGTAAATATCTTATTTTGGAGTGTATTTATTTCTATGTTTATTTTTTATCCGTCATTTTCATTTGCTCATGAATCTGATGTTTTTGAGTCATATTCTATTTTTGTGGATGTAGGTCCTAATTTAATAAAATATAGTTATGACTTTGTATTGGTTTTGGAGGGGGGTAAACATGTCTATGATTTTGTTTTTGCGCCAGATTCAAAAGATGTGCGTGTGTTGTTAAATAATGTGCCTGTTGATTGTAGTAGTTCTTTTGAGGTAGGTAAGACTATTGTCTTATGTGATATGTCTAATGCGCTTTCTGGAAAAAATTATGTGTCTGCAGAATATATAAGTTCTTATTCATTGTTTGATTTTGAAAATATGAAGATGTTTAAGGATTCTTTTGATATTGGTGGTAATGCTATTTATTTTAAGTTATCAGTAAAACTTCCGTTAGGGTATATCCTTCCTGCTCGGTCGGATTATTTTGTGACTCCAACACCTGACATTATTTATTCTGATGGACGGCGACATATAATTTCATGGGATTATAATAATGTCTCATCATTTGATGTTTCAGTTATTTTTGAACCATCATCTGGTATTGATAGTGGTGTGTCTTATGTATCTTTATTGTTTTATTTATTGTTTGGATTTTTAGTTGTGCGTTATTTCATATATTATCGTGTCAATCGAAAAAAAACTGAAATTAAGGAAATTGTATATTCGCATCTTCTTGAAAGTGAGAGTGCAGTTGTGGATGCGCTTCAAGCTAATATGGGTGTTCTTAAACAGAAAGAGTTGCAGGATATAACTAGCTTTTCAAAGGCAAAATTGAGTAGGGTTATTACTAATCTTGAATCTCGTGGTATTGTTAAAAAGAAACCTTTCGGTAACAGTAACAAGATATTTTTGATTGTTGCTGATAAAGTCAAAAAGCAATAAAGTATGCAATAGGGGTTATTGTTTCATCTTGTTCCACATTGTTTCAAGGAATGTTTATATAGGAGTATTATTGATTAGTTCTATGGATTGCTATTAGGTTGGCAATATTTTGTATATTTAAAAATGGTGAAATGATATGAAACGACAAAATTTAATGAAATTGTTTGCGCTTCTTGTCGCAGCTATGTATATGGTAGTTCCTGCAGCTTTTGCAGAGGATGCAGTAACTATGTTAACTAATACTGCTATAAATACTGCTGTTGGTGATGATGTCGCTGATCTTAATGACATTGCTGTACAAAGTGACGAAGAGGATTCAGCAGAGGCTGGTGTAACTCCTGATTCTCCGTTATACAGGTTGGATGTTGCGATGGATAATATTGGTCTTATGTTTACATTCAATAAGGCAAAGAAAGCTGAGAAGAAGCTTGAGATTGCTAAGGAAAGGCTTAAGGAAGCAAAGATGATGGCTATTGCTAATAATTTGGATGCTATGGAAAAAGCAAAAAATCGTCATGATGCGATGCTTCTTTCGGCTGAAGAAGATATTGAAGCAATTAATGGTAATGAGACTAAAGCATTGATGAGCAATATTAGAATTAAGTCTATGTTAAAATTACATAATCAGGAAGTTGCTGATGTTGAACAGGAACTTACATTGAGAGTTCGTGGAAATCTTAAGGATAAACAGCAAGAAAAACTTGATTCATTTATTGAAAGTATGAAAGGCAGTTCTAAGTCTATTGAAGTAAAAGTTCAGAATAAGGAAGAAAAGATGAAAGCAGTGGTTAAGAGGACACGTAATCTGTCTGATGATGATGTTGATGCTGAATTTGAGAAGATTAATCGTGAAACCTTACGGGAACATATGAGTGTTAAGGCTCTTGATGTTATAGGTCAGGCTGAAGATGCAATTGGTCGTGCAGAAGATTTGATTGAAAAAAAATCTGAAGCAGGTAAGGATGTGACTTATTCAATTGAGCAACTTGACGAAGCTAAAATTATTCTTTTAAAAGCAAAAGAATCTCTTGATAATGATGATGTTGAGGATTCTATTGAACAGGCTTTTAAGGCTAAAAGGATGGCTGTATATGCTGCAAGCGGGTTTTCTGTTGAGAAACTTATGAATACGCCTATGAAAGATAATGTGGAATTTAATGAAATGAAAGAACAGATTCGTGAAAATATGGAAGAACGAGTACAAGTTCGTGAAAATATTCGTGAGCCGAAAGAAGAAATGATGCGGAATCGTGAAAATATTCGTGAGCCAATGAAAGATAATAAGGGTGACAAAGATGTTGATTCTGATGATGACTTTGATGATGACTCTGATGATGAGAATAGTAATAATTCATCTAATATATCTTTGAATGCATCTGTGTCAGGTACAGATAATAGTATGTCTGGTTCTGTGTCTGGTAATATCGGCAGTAAAAATTCCGGCCAATAATAAATTTTAATTTAAAGGGGTTTTTATAACTCTCCTTTTTTTCTTTTTTCGGCACTGTTCAAAAAGTGAGTTATTTTTAATATTTTTAAAATATTGTTTGTTTATAAACTCCGGCAGAAATCCATTTAATATACACATTTTACGTAGAATTACAAAATAAATGAAGGTATTTAATTAACTACATTTTGTTTGAAATCACTCAAAAAATGAACTGTGCCCTTTTTTCAAAAGATATATAAACTTGTATTGCTATTATTATGTGTGGAACGGTTTTATTTAAACGTTTCATCGGTTATTTTATTGTTCAATAAGGTCATTTTGACTTTTTTTTCGATTTATGTTTTTAATTGATAATTATAGGTGATTTAAATTAGTGAATTAAATGTAGACAAGCTTGTAAGTGAAGGTTGGATTAATGCGTGGCTTGTGTTTGATACTCAGGCTGTTGATAAAACTGTTCTAAAAGGACTTTTATCTGGTCTTTTGAATAAGATGAAACTTATTAAAGATGTAAAATTTATTAGTGATTCTCTAACTGAGCCTGAACCAATTGAACCTTCCGAACAGTTTACTAAAAAAGGTATAACTAAAGTCTTCAGTCAGGTGCTTGAGGTTGAGATTCTTGCAAAAGATTTTGAGACTTTATTGTATTTTGTCATAACATTCGGACCTACAACACTTGATGTTCTTGCTCCGAAATCTATAAAGTTTGATATGCGCCAGATGCAGAATACGCTTATACTTGTTTCTGAACTGATGCATAGTTATGCGGCGGCCGGTGCTGGTGGCATGGTACTTACAAAAGTATGATTGGTTTAGATGTTTAAAAATAAATATTATGGGATATGTGTATCTTTTCTTTTACTCTTATTAATATCTGTTCCTGTGTCTGCTTCGCAGATAAGAAATCATGATATTGTTATTGCAATTGATGATTTTGGGGTTGCTAAGACCTCTGTTATTGTGGATTATGAATCTTTGACTACTGACGAGATTTATTATTTTGTGTTTGCACAGATTGATTCTTTTGGTGCACGGGATGATTATGGGATGCTGTTGTGTAATACTAATAGGTATTCATATGGGACTCAGATAACGTGTAAGCCAAACATTGTTGAAACTGTAAATTATACTGTATATCTTGATTTTAATATGGTCGGGTTGCAGTCTGTTTCTGCTGATGGTTTCTTTTTCTCTTATGATTATGGTATGAAAATTCCAACAAATAATTTTAGCATATCATTTGTGCTTCCTACTGGTACTGCTATGGTCAAGCAGAATTCAGGTATTGCTCCATATTTTCCTGAAGGCGCAGTTATTGGTAGCACTGATGATGGCAGGCATATTACTGTTACTTGGAGTGTGGATGAACCTGAATTAGGTAGTGATTATTCTTATAAGGTTTTTTATGAGAAAGTTGTGGAGATTTATGCAAATCGTTGGTTTTATCCTGTTGTTGCATTTTTGAGTATTTTGCTTGTATTATTGTCGTTTATGTTGTTTAAGTTTAAGAAAGCAAGAAAGATAAAGACTGTTCTTTCTGTTTTGCATGATAGTGAGCGTAAGGTCATTGAGATTCTTATGGCAAATGAAGGTAAGTGCGACCAAAGGCAACTTGTTAAAGAAACTGGGTTTTCAAAGGCAAAGATGAGTAGGATGATGCTTGACCTTGAGGAGCGGGGTCTGATTACTAAGACTCGCCGTGGCAGGACTAATATTATTGAGCTTGTTGAGAAAAAGTAAAGATTGAGTTTTTAAGTTTAGAGTTTTTGGTGGTATTTTTATTTATAATGTCACCTTTTGTCACCTTGATTATATAATAGCGTCCTCTTCCTGTTATGGGATCCAGTTGAGTAATTAGATTCATTTTAGTTTTTGGACAAATGCATGTTCTGTCTTTTGTGGATTGTTTAGGCCTATTGGGTTCTTATTGTCATCAACACCTATGATTATCTTTCCCCCTCTGGAATTATAGAATGAGGTTACTAATTGTGCTACTTTTTTTGGGTTTGATAATATCTCTTTGAACTCTATGTCACTGTTTTCTTCTTGATTTAATAGTTGTTTAAAGTCCATGTGTCTATATTGTTTCTTGTGCTTGCATATAATTGGGTTACAACTGGGGTGGTGATTTTAGGGAGTTAGAAAAATATTAGAAAAAGAAAAAAGAGGTTTTATTTCTTTTTTACTGCCTTAGTGACTTTAGGAAGTGCTATGACGGGGGGTATTCCTGCCATTTCTGAAAGCATTAGTGCCTTTAGTCCTGCAGTCTTGAAAAGATGGTTTATGATTTCTATGTGTTCTGTCTCTGGCAGTTTTTTGTTCTTTGTCCATTCGTCCATTATTTTTTTGTTGTCTTCGCCTGTGTATATGATTGTACCTTCTATGTCAAGTTTTGCAACTTCTGGTTCAAATGTACTTTTGAAACTGAACTTTATGTTTAATATGTCGCTTTTTGTGCCAAATGCGTTGATGTTTCCTTCTTTTACATCTTCAATCTTTGGTACTGTGTTGATTGAAAGCTTCTGGTTTGTGTTTCCAGTTTTGTTAACATTTAATTTATTGTAGTTTATGCTGATTACACCCATGTTATATCACCTATATTTATTTTTGGGATTAAGATTTATAAGGGTTTTGATTATTATTTTGTCTTTTTTGGGTTTGTTGGTATTAGGATAGCAGGTTGTTTATAAATAGACTAGGATTGGAATCCCGAAAGCTTTATAATGTGTGTTTGAAAGTTGTAATCTCTATCGGTAGCTTTTGGCTAAAACCTAACGATGTATCAGAAGGTTTATATGGTTTTTGAGTGTATTATTTAGTATGAACTCAATTGAGATACTTGAAATATTGAATGATTGGAACTTTTGGAAAAAGAAGCAATTTGTGGGTGTTCGGCGGTCAGACGTTTTTGATAAAATAAAAAAACTTATAGAACTTGATGAGATTATCGTGATTAGTGGTGCTCGTCGTACTGGTAAATCAACTGTACTTATGCAGATTTGTGAGGATTTGATAGTTAATGGTGTTGATTCTTGTGATATTCTTATAATTAATTTTGAGGATCCTCGTTTTAAAAGTATTAATCTTGAATTACTTAATAAAATATATGATGTTTATTTAACTGATGTATCTGTTGGTTCTGGAAAACAGTATGTTGTTCTTGATGAGGTTCAAATTGTTTCGGGGTGGGAAAAATTTGCTCGTTTTTTGCATGAGAATAAAAAAGTGAAGGTATTTGTTATAGGTTCAAGTTCAAAGCTTTTGAGTTCTGAATATTCAACAGTTCTTTCTGGGCGTTATGTTGATATTGTTATGTATCCTTTATTTTTTAAGGAGTTTGTTGAATTTAATGGTGTGGATATAAAAAATAATTTGGATCTTGTGTCTAAACGCCATGCTGTCAAAAAATTATTTTTACAATATATGGAATCTGGGGGTTTTCCGAAAACTGTACTTATTGATGATGCTGATAATCGAAAAGTCTTGCTTAATTCTTATTTTCAGAGTATATTGATGAAAGATATTGTTATGAGGTATAATATTAACGATGTTTTTAAACTTGAAGAATTGACTAAGTATTATTTGTCAAATATATCCTCTTTGCATTCTTTTAATAAAATTAAAAATATTATTGGTGGGAGTATTGACACTGTTGAACGGTATTCATCATATCTTCGTAATGCTTATATGTTATTTTTTGTTCGTAAATTTTCATATACTCTTAAAGATCAAATATTGAATCCTCGAAAGGTATATTGTATTGATATGGGTCTTAGAAATTCAGTATCTTTTTATTTTTCAAAGGATTATGGGAAGATTATAGAAAATATAGTGTATCTTAAGTTACTTGAAAATAAAGGTTTTGATATTTATTATTGGAAAGATTCTAAGCAGCGCGAAGTTGATTTTTTAGTTAAAGAGAAAGATAGGATTTGTCAAGCCATACAGGTGTGTTGGGATGTTAGTAATCCTGTCACTAAAAAAATAGAGGTTGATGCACTTTTGTCGGCTCTTTCAACATTTGGTCTTAAAGAAGGTCTTGTTCTTACTGAAGATTATGATGAAGTAGTTGTGATTGATGAGAAAAGAATAACATTTATGTCTGTTTGGAAATGGTTGTTTTTGTGAGGAGTTATAATTTATATTGGTAACTGTAGGTATTTATGTTTTTAGTTGTTAATTTTTGATAAAAAAGAGCAGTGTTTTTTTAAAGCGTTGTTTTCTATCTTTATTTTAAAAAAAAGGCTAATATAGTTTTTTTGAACAATTATGTGTCCATTTGAATCTTTGTTTTATTTTTTAAGGGTGTATTATAGGTGTTATTTAGGTAAGTGGAACTGTTTTCAGACAACCTTATATATACTGGCAGATAATATGTAGTTAATCGGTTCTGTGAGATGTATCAATATTCTCTATAGGACGTAGGTTTTTTATTGAACAAATAAAAACTTGGTGAATAAATATGCAATTAAGAAAAATCGGAACAGCACTTGTTGGTGCTGTATTGACGAGCGCAACTCTAATGGGTGGCGCTTTGGCTGCTGATTTGGGAACTTTCCCTGCACCATTCGCAACTGATAATGGAATTCAATCCACTATTGTTGTCGGATCAAGTGGATCAGTACAAGATGTTATAGGCGCAATAAACATTGGCGCAGCTCTAGCACAGGTTGGCGGTACAGTCGCTGGCGGTGTAGGTGCAACTACAACAGCTACAGGAGTAAAGACAGATGATTTAAAACTTAATGAAGCTGTAAATGTTTTAGGTACAACTCTTAAAGGCAATAAAATCGCAGGTCTTATTGATACAAAAATAACTTTTGATGATGGAACAAAATCAAGAAATTATGATGTTCATGAAGAGATAGGTCTAACACCAACTCTTAAGGTTCTTTCCAGTGTTGATGATGCTGATTTTGGAGCAGAGATTGTACTTGCAACTATAAATAAACCAGCTGTAACATACACATATGTTTTTGAAAAGGATTCAAACATGGATATTTCTAAAATAACAGCTACAAATCCACTTGAAGTTACAATACTTGGTAAGAGACTTAAAATAACTAACGTTGATAATGCATCTAATTCAATAACAGTACAAGAAGGTATGGAAGTTGCAATGGGTATGGATACTAAAGTAGAAATTGATGGCAAAGTGCTTGAAGTTACTGCAATAGGTCAGGGTACTGCTGCATTCAAAGTTGGTGTACATACGGCATTTATTAACTATAATTCCGAGTCTCCTGTAACTAAAGAAATTGGAACATCCGGTATTAAAGTAACACTTGATAACCTTCTTTATACAGATGATGCAGGTTCAAGACAGGTTCTTGTAACTGCTGGAACATCAACAACTGATACAATAACTGATGGTGATCCAATGACTATGTTTGGTGAAGTTGATGATTCAACTGATGCTGTATGGCTTTGGTCTATAGAGGCTTCAGAGACTCCTGGTGAGGAGCTCAGAATTGGTGCTAAACATAACCAGAAATATGATGAACTTGATGAAGATGTAATAACTCTTGGCAACAAACTATCATTCCCTAATGACTATGCTGCTATATCTCTTGATGCATTAACTGTTTCCGATTTTGGTAGATATGAACTATATTTTGAAACGGTTGACTTTACTGTTGGTCCAGATGAACAATCTATTACTACAATTGAAAATGTAAATGTTATAACTTTGCGTGCAATTGATGGAAACGATGATGGATTTAAAGTCAGTGTACCAGGTAGTATTGATGAAGATGCAGATATTGTTTATATCGGTTTGAAGGATACTACTAATGGTGGTCTTATATATGGGTTTAAAAACTCAAATAATAAGAACCAGATTGCATCATACGGTGAGGAATCTGCTGCTGAGTTTAACTTGACTTTTGAAGATACAGTTATGGCTGTTGCAGGTGATAATGAAACAAATCAGGTTACTATTACTGATGCAAACAATGACATAATAGCTCTTAATGTAAGTGCTACATGGAATTCATTACAAAAGAAAACTGATGCAGAGGCTGATGATGTTGTTATTGCAACTAAATCTAAGGGTACAGAAGAAAATGATGTAAGAATGACTTACGGAACTCTTATTTTGGCACCTAAAGCAAATGCAGAGAAGGATAAAGTAATCTTCGAAGTACCTGCTGAAGTTCTTAAAGTAACTGTAACTGTTAGTGGACCTGGTTCATCTGTAACTACTGTTGCTGGTGTTGCTGGTGGATACACTCCTGCTGCACTTCCTGCTACAGGTATTGCAAAGCTTGACAGTGATGCTGAAGCTGCAAAGACTGGTAACTTAATCCTAGTTGGTGGTCCTGCTGTAAACAGTATTGTTGCTGAACTTGCTGCTGCTGGTAAGACTCGAACTACTGCTCAGTGGAGAACTGAAACTGATGGTGTAAGAGATTATAAAGACAGTGCTCTTATACAGGCAGTTGACAGTGCATTCACAAACGGTAAAACAGCTCTTGTAGTTGCTGGTTATGGTGCTGATGACACAGGTAACGCTGCATACGTTCTACAGAACTATGCTAAGTTCGCTGATCAGCTTGCTGGTAAGTCTGAAGTAACTGTTACAGGTACAACAACTGATGCTGTACAGTAAATTGTTTGAATGAGGAGCTTTATGCTCCTCTTTTTCTTTTCTTTTTTAATGTTGATTATTTGTTCTTGAAAATTTTATTTTTTGTGTGGTATGAGTATTTTTATAAGTATTAGGATTCCTTATTCTCTAAAAAATGTGGATATTTATGATTACATCGACTAAAATATTGATTGCTGAATAAGTATCAACAGATTTAGCTTTAAGAAATTCCGCAGATAGATTCTTTGATTTTATTGATTCAATTAAACAAGATAATATAATTATTGATTTTAAAACGGTTGAATTTATATCTCAATCGTTTGCACATCAGTATTATTTAAGAAAAAAAGTTCTAAAAAAATAATTAATGAAATAAATATGTCATTAAATATAAAAAAATGTTTAAAATTGTTTCAGAACAAAAACAAAAAAAGCAAGTAATTACTATGAATGCATCTGATGCGATAAGTATTTGAGAAAGTTAGTTGGTTTTTTAGTGATTGGTGTTGTAGTAATTAATTATATTATACTTTTGTATATTTTATTTTTCCAATATGTCTGCATATAATTTAATGATTACTTTTTGTGATGTGTCTATGATGTTTTTTCAATAACTTCCCAATGTCCACCTTTATCAGGACCTATGCGTTTAAGCCGACCTTTTTCTTTTAGCTTCTTGATGTTTTCTTTTATCTTTCTTTGAGAAATATCCATCAATTCAGATAATTCATTTGCTGAAATACCAGCATCTTTAAGTATAAATTTTATAATATTCTTTTGATTTTTGGTTAATTTTTCTCCGACCTTTTCAGTGACCTTTTCTCCGACCTTACCATTCAATATTGAAAGATTTTTTCGTTTAAAAACAGCCACAAACGTACCAAATACATCTTTAAATTCAGTTTCGGGCTCTTTGAATGTTTTTGTTTCTAAATACATAATTGGGTTTGTTCAACTTGCCTGTATATAATTTAGTGACCACTTTTGGTGGTGTATTTAGGGAGTTTTACTTAGTTATGTATTTTTTGAGACTAAATTTTGCTATTAATTATTTCTTTGACTTTTGATACAAACATTACTGTATTGATTCTTAATTGTTCTATCTCATCATTATCAAATAGTATGTTTGCGGAATATGATGCAAGTTCTCGTTTGTTTTTTGAGTCTACATAGAATAAGATGTCTTTATAATTAAGAAAAAGTGAGATTAATTCTATATCGTTTCTTGTTAATTCTTTACTGTAAAATTCTTTAATTAGGATACAGAGTGTTGCAAGGTGACTTTTTGAAGAATAGCCTTTACTTAATATTAATGCCAATGCAGCATGGTAACAGGCATAATAACATCCGGTTATTGCCCAGTCTGGATAATTCAACTGTATTGCATCTTTTATGAAATTGAGATTATGTTTGGCTTTTTGGAAATGACCTTTTATTTCTCCTTTTGATGATTCTTTTTTAATTATTTTTTTATGTATAAAATTTTCTATTCTTTTTTCAACTAAATGTGGATTATTAAGCATATTATTTAATTCGTAGATATTCATCGTAAATGCACGTATAATAGTATATATGGTTGGTTAACGGATAACCTGTCTCAATTGCAGATTGAATGACTGGTTCTTCTTTAATTTTAATTTCTTTTTTGAATTTTGGAAGTGTGATCTGAAAATCATTTATTTTCATAGATGTTTGTGTCTCAACATAGTTTTTTGCATTTGTTGTATCTATTTTTTTATTTGATATGAGCAAAATATCTATATCGGATTCTTTTGTATAATTATTTTTTGCAGTTGATCCGAAAAGGAACATGATTATCGGTTTTTCGTCTAAGGTGTCTATAAATATGTTAATTGCGTCTTTTCTGAGAGTATTTAATTGTTGCATTTTTTCTGTGTCAAAACAGGTAAATAATGCATATGTCTCTTTTGTTTTTTTTATTTTGTATCTTTTCATATTCCCTTCTTTTTCAGAACTTAAGATTCTTGAGAGTTCAAGTTTATTTAGGAATCTGTATGCACTGTTTTCATTAAGTTCTGTTTTTCTGGCAAGTTCTCTAAGGTGAATACATTGATTCTTATTTTCATAGAAGAATCTAAGGATTCTTTCAATTCCCGGAGTTATAATATTGTTTAACATATTTCAACAATTGTTTAATTGTTTTAAACAGTTATATGTTTGTTGGTTATATCAATATGTTTGTTCAACTTGCCTGTATATAATTTAGTGACCACTTTTGGTGGTGTATTTAGGGAAATGTCTTTTAATATTTAAAATTATACATACCTTATCTATTTTATGGATAAAATAAAGGCAAAATTGAAGCAGATGCCATCTGATTTTGTTGTGAAAGAGATATTACCTGATAAGCGCATTCTTGATATTAATACCCAATTTGATTATCCAAATGAGGGAAATACTTTACATTGTATACTTAAAAAAGAGGATTTTGATCAGTTCCGCGCTGTAGGCATCATTGCATCTGAATTGGGAATTGCTTCAAAAGATGTTGCTATATGTGGAACAAAGGATAAGATAGCGCATACAACACAGAGAGTGTCTATTAAAGGGTGTAAGAGTGTTGATATAGATAAACTTGTGTTGGGCGACATAAGTATTAAATATCTTGGCAGAGGGCCTGAATTGCGCATTGGTGAGCTTTACGGCAATCACTTTGAGATTGTTTTGAGAGGCATTGATATAGATAAAGAGGAACTCTCAAAATATCTTCAAAAAATAAAAGACAATCCTAAATTTCCCAATCATTTCGGTGAGCAGAGGTTTGGGTCTATAAGACCTATATCACACATTGTAGGAAAACATGTAATTCTTGGTGATTTTAAGGGTGCTGTGCTTGATTATATCTGTCTTTGCTTTCCTCGGGAGTCTGAAATGATACAAAAAGCCAGAATTAAGGCAAAGAGTGACATTAAGGCTGCTCTTGAACTGTTTCCTAAGTCTTCATATTATGAGCGGGTGATGATGTCTCATCTGATTGAGAAACCAGAGGATTATCGTGGTGCCTTTTTTAGGTTGCCACCCAATCTTCAGAAACTTATGGTGCACGCTTATCAGTCATATCTTTTTAATAGGATTTTAGATAAAGTAATAGCTTCAGGTTTTGGTAATCGTATGCTTGAGATACCTCTGTTCGGGTTTGGGATGAACATACCAAAAGATCCTAAATTAGTTGCTATAATGCGCGAGGTCCTTAAGGCAGAGAATATTAGTCTTGGTAATTTTAGGGATGATTCTTCAAGACAATTGGGGTCAAAAGGTGGTCGCAGAAAGGCATTTCAGACTGCAGAACAATTTAAGGTTGTAGAAATCGGTGACGATGAACTTAATTTAGGAAAAATAAAATGTAAAATATCTTTCTCGCTTCGTAAAGGGACATATGCAACTGTTTTTTTAGGTAATAATTTTGACTTGTCTTGAAATTTATTTGTTTGCTCTAATTATCCATGCTGTATATGTTTCATTGTTGCCTAAATCACAGTCACATCTGCAGTGTTTTTCGGTATTTGCATCTATGAACGGGTCAAGGTCAGTCGGTTTTTCTGATGGGTAGCATGAACAGTCATAGTTTAAGTCAGGGTGGTTTTGTATTGCAAGACATTGTTCTTTTGCAAAACTATTGTTGTAGCTTGTAAACATTATCCAGCCAGTACCAAGTATAAGTATAATAAATATCGTAATGACTATGGTTTTTGTAAAGTCTTTTTTTGGTATTTCGTCTTTTTGAGAAGTCTTGTTTTTTGTATCTGTCTCTTTAGTCTCAATTACTTTTTTATTGATATCTTTTTTTTGAGTATTTTTAAGTTTATTATCATTATCTTCAATTTCTTTTTCGGTGGTATCTTTTTCCCCCATCATGTATCACATAAAATATTGTAAGTATATAAGTATTTGGTTTATTGGTATATATTAAAGATGGTCTCAAGTTCGTCTTTTTCGACAAAACCTTTTCTTATAGTGTCAAAATTGATTATCATTGCTGGTAAATTATCTATATCTATATTGTAGCTATTACGTATTGTGCTTATCAATGGGTCTTTATCATATTCACCGTCTATTGATAGAACTACAAGTTTTCCGTGTTTTTTGTATCCGTTTTCTTGTTTTGTGTCATCATTGTATTTTTTTACAAATTCGTCAAGTATGTATCCTTGTATTTCTGAAGTTTTATCATCTATCTTGTAAAAATACAGTATAGGTGTATACTCATCTTTGCATGAATCCTGATAGTTGTGTATATGATTATAAAATTTTATTTCCATCAGGAAATATCTGCGTTTCAGGTATTCAAATTCTGTTTTTTTGAAATCAGATGCACTACCGTATCGTTGCAGTTCACGGCCAGTCTCGCCAAGGTCTTTACTTATCATTTCTATTCTAGGGGTTAGTATCTTACAATCTATGTTTCCTATGTTTTCTAAAAATATCCATTCTATATTATAGCTTTCACTGTTTAGTTCATTGTCTTTTATTATGTTTAATACTTCATTAGTCCTGTAATTGTCAAGAACCCAACCTATCATGATACCGCTTGTGAAGATGACTATTGCTGCTATAAGGCTTGTTATAAATATGTGTTTTATGTATTGTTCTTTCATTTAAAGTCCTCTGTTTTTGATTATGATATTAATTTCATCAGATATATTTAAAAATGCTACCATACTCGTTTTGATTTGCGTAATTCAAGAATTAAGGAACATATCCAGCTTAGAGTTACAATCCATGAATATACGGTGAGGAATAGTAAAAATGCTATTATAGATTTAGGGGATAAATCTATTTTATTTTCTATAAGTTTGTGTGCTTTATACATCATGTATAATCCAATTGCTGTTATTATTAATAGTGGTATTGTTATCTTAAAATTTATGGTCAATAATGTTTGTTTTATTGTGAGTATATCTATTAGATTAAGTATTGAGGTCTCTGCAATTATTGTTCGTTGATATATGTATTTTAACCAAGTAAATATGCCATTAAAGACAATTGTTGTGGTTAAGAATACTATAAATATTCCTAGTATATTAAGGGGTAGCATGAATAGTCCTAAGAGCCCGAATTCTTTGTTTAAATGCATGTGTTTGTATTTTCGTGCATTATATATGTAACCTCTAAACCATCTGATTCTTTGACGCATCAATGCTTTAAACGTGTCTGGTGCATTCGTGTGTGTTATGCTTCTAATCTCAAATGCGATGTGTTTATGTTTGTTGTGGAGGCGTAATGCAATTTCTAGGTCTTCAGTTATGTTGTCAGCTTCATCAAAATAACCTTCAGTTTTGAGGTCTTCTGTCCTGTATACACTTAAGACACCAGGGGTTACGTACATACAGTTTATGAATGAATATAATGTTCTAAATATTGCTGCATACATGTATTCAAATACTTGAATTTTTTCAATAATTTTTTTGTGATTTCTAATTAATATACTGCTTGAGCAACCTGATATTTCTTTCTTTCTGAAATGTTGGACAAGGCGTATTACTGATTCTTTTTCGATGTATGAATCAGCATCTACACAGGCGAACAATTCTTTTTTTGATCTTTTTAGTGCAACATTTAATGCATGGCCTTTGCCATGATTTTTTGTGCTTATGACTATTACGCCTTCTTTTTTGTATTTTTTTGCGATTTTTGCAGTGTTGTCTTTTGAGCCGTCATCTATTACAAATATTTCGTATCTGTCTTTGGGATAGTCTATATTTAATATTGATTCTATTGTTTTTGCTATTGTAGTCTCTTCATTATAGGCTGGGATTGTGAAAGTTATTGAGGGGTAATAGCCTTTTTTAGGTTTAATACTTTCTTCAATCTCTTTTTTACTTAGAAAAAGTAGATTTATCCAGATGATTGAAATGTATAATCCTATGAATGAAATTATGAGCATGACGTATTCAAGCATATTGGTTCACTTTTGTTTTCAATAAAGTTTTAGATAGCCTGTTATCTTGTCTATCTTTTCATCAGTATCAGGGCCTATGGCAAGTGCTGTGATTGTTCCTGATGGTACTTCTGTCTTTCCTGCATCGCGTATCAGTGCGGGTTTCATCTTTTCTGCGTTTGCTTTGTTGAATAGGTCTATAATATCTTTTTCGCTATCTATTTTTAGGACTACTTTTTTTTGGCCTTGCATTTCCCATATATTTTTGTTTTCTGCTGGTGCTTTCTTGTAGGCTTCAAGGGATGCGTGGCTCGCTTGGGCTGCCATCTTTCCTTTTCCCATATTCAAATCTTTTCGGATTATGATTGCTTGCTTCATAGTATTTATTTTGAAAAACTAACTTTTTAAATGCTATGTTTATATAGTTATTTTATGTTAATTAATTGGTATGGCTGGTAACTTAAGCAGTTTTATTAATGAGCAGATAGTGTATCCTCTTTTGAATGATAATCCTTATTATACACTTGGTGAAACTGTTCTTTATGGGTTGGCATTTCTTTTTTTCGTGTGGTTGGCATCAAAGTTTTTTGAGAAGATGAAGATTGATATTGGTCTTAAGTTTTTGGTCGGTTGGTCTGGGTGGATACTTATAATGGCTGGAACACGGGTTTTAAAAGATCAAGGTGTTCTTACCTCTCTTATTTTTATTACACCTTTTAATGATGTCTTTTTTGTATCTATTGCATTTTCATTGATGTTTATTCTTAAGATTTTAGAGAAAAAAGGTGTTGTTGACTTTTATTCTGTTTGGATGCGCTTGCCTTATGTTTTGTTTATTCCAATATTATTCTATCTGTCTTATTCAAATATTATTGGAGGGTTCTATATATTTTTTATATTTTCGGTGTTTATGAGTTTATTGTATTTGGTGCGCAAGAAGTTTTCATATATATTGTCTTTTGAAAATATGGTTGCGATGGCATCTCATATTCTTGATGCATCTGCTACGTTTGTTGCTATGTCTTTTTTTGGTGCTTTTGAGAAACACATAGTGCCTAATATATTTATTGGTACATTTGGCCCTATTGCCATGTTTCCTTTAAAAATAATTGTTGTTGGGTTTGTGCTTTATTATATTGATAAAGAAGTTGATAATGATTATGAAAGGCGATTTTTTAAGTTGATGATATTTTCTTTAGGGCTTGGTCCAGGGCTTCGCGGACTGATACAAGTTATGGGGTACTAAATACAGGCTTCAGAATTATGGAACTAAAGTTCCAAGCTTTTAAGTAAGCTGAAAAAGCCCGGGTATCTTTATGATACGACCTTAACAAAGGTTGACCATGTGAGCGCATTGACTTTCAGTCAACGCACATGTCTGTTTTTTTTGTATGTAATTAGAATATGATTTAATTCGTTAAAAATTAAAAAGTAATGGGTCGAGCCAGATTTGAACTGGCGACCTTCGCCTTGTAAGGGCGACGTCATAGCCACTAGACTACCGACCCAAAGTAGAAGTGCTAAGTATCTTTTTTTGCGACAACTTTATATGCTTTTATATTTTTGTGGGTAAATTATGGTCATGCTTACTCTTGAACAAGGTGCAAAGCTTGTAAAATATGCAAGATTGTCGATAAAGGATTATCTGTCTGGCGGTGCGTTAGAAGTTAAAGATTTTTCGTTTGCGCGTGATAAACAGGGTGTATTTGTGACTCTCTTGACATATCCCGAAAAGGAGCTTCGCGGGTGTATCGGGTTTCCTGAACCAGTTTTACCCCTATATGACTCTATATCTAAAGCGGCAGTATATGCTGCGGTTGATGATCCGCGATTTATTGAATTGTCTTTGGTTGAGTTGGATAAAGTTATTGTTGAAATATCTGTCCTTACGGTTCCTGAAAAGATAGTGTTGTCTGATACAAAAAGGTATGAGGATAAGATAACAATCGGTAAAGATGGGTTGATAATTCGGCGCGGGAATGTTTCAGGGCTTCTTCTGCCACAGGTGCCTGTTGAATTTGGCTGGGATAAGAAACAGTTTCTTGCGCAGACTTGTGTCAAGGCAGGGCTTCCTTCTGATTGTTATCTTTTGTCTGGTGTGGGTGTATACCGGTTTCAGGCGCAGATATTTTCTGAAGAGAGTCCTTATGGTGTTGTAGTTGAAAAAATACTTTGATTTTTATTGAATTAATACATTATTATAGGGATAGTCATAATCACTTCCAGATATATTTATCTTGTTAATCTCATTCAGGTTGTTAAGTCCATTTATCTTTATTAGGCCATCTGATATGGTATATAGAAAATCACCAATGTATAATGATCTTTTTATCGAGTATTTTGAGCCATAATAATACCAGTTGTTATTGTCTATATTTTCATCTTCATCTGAGTGGGTGATTCTGTCTCTTAATTGTATGCCGTTATTTGTGTCAATGTTGAATACGTACGCGCCTTGCCATTTATATTCACCATAAGCCCAACTAGGTATTTCATCTTTATATTGACTTTTGTCAATTTCAGCTAAAAGTATTGGTATTACAAGCAGGTTTTTTTCTTTGTCAAACAGGAATGCTTTAGGGTCTTGTAGTGCGTATGAATCTGTGCCACGGTCACCTATTTCAAATTTAGATATCTCTATTGGGGTATCTATGTATGTCACGTCAAAAAGCGCAATTTTTACTCCTGTATACCATGCAAAGTCGCCAGTTTTTGATGCTATTGCTTCTTTACCTATTCCGATTATATGATTTTTATCATATGGATGAAGATAGTCTGAGGATCCTGGTATCTTTAATTTTCCTGCGACTGTCGGTTTTGTTGGGTCTTTAAGGTCTATTACAAATAATGGGTCGACTTTTTTGAATGTGACCATGTATGCTGTGTCACCCATGAACCTTGCTGAGTATATGCTTTCACCAGGTGCTAAATCTTCTACTTTTCCTATTATATTCATTTTTTCATCAAGGACATATAGGTTGTTTATTGTAGTGGGTAGGGTTGGTCTTGATTTTACTATCTGTGTCGGTGCTATTTTTTGTGCGATTGCTATTGTTGATTCAGTGTTCGTTTGAGTATCTGTTATTGATGATGTGGATGTCATTTCTTGTTGACTATTAGATACTACAGTTGCAGTATTTAGAATTGCTGGAACCATTGTTCTTGTCTGTGTTCTAATTCCCATACTCACATTATTTACTCTAACAGTGGTTCCTATCCTGAAATATTCGTTGTGTTCATCTATCGAAAATTGGTTGAGTGGGGTACCAGGAACTTCTCCCGAATCTTCATAGTTTATATTTCCATCCTTTATTCTGCACTGTTCAAAAAGGGAGTGATTTTAAATATTTTTTAAATATTGTTTGTTTATAAACTCTGGCAGAAAACCCTTTAATATATACATTTCACGCAGAATTAAAAAAGAAATGAAGGTATTTAATTAACTACATTTTGTTTGAAATCACTCAAAAAATGAACTGTGCCGGTTTTGTTCGGGTGTTATCCCTAAAGAATTTGGTGATTTTTTGGTTTTTAATTATAAATAAAGGTTAATGCAGGGGAGGGGATTCGAACCCCCGAACTCCTACGAGAGTGGATCTTGAGTCCACCGCCTCTTGCCGAATGATACCCCTTAATACATTTAAGGTATGTTCTTTGACCAGGCTGGGCGACCCCTGCATCTACAAATTTTCAATCTCGGTCTTTAGTTTTGTAATCTCTGATTGTAAATTGTCAAGGTCTGCGTCAGTTGCTTGGATATTTATGGTTGACGGACTTGAAAATTCTTTTGGAGTTACAAGATTGCTGTCAATGTTCTCTAGTTTTTCGTCAAATACATTTAACCGTGTTTCTATTTTTTCGACAGCTTCAGATTTAAGCTTTTCGGCTTTGTTTAGAAGAGAAATAGTTTCAAGCATCTTTTTCATCTCAATACGGGTGTTATGGATATCATCAGTAATCTCTACGTGCCTATCGATTTTTACAAAAAGTGCAGAATTAGCTGCGGAGGTTGGTGCAGGAGCTCTTTGTGTCGGGACATTTGGTTTCTGTGTCTGTTCAATTGGTTGCTGAGGTCGTGGTTGTTGTGGTATCAGATTTGATTGGGTTGGGTGAGTATGGTCCATATTCATGTTTTGTGCAAATGCTTGTGGTCTTGGTTGTGGGGGGATGTTTGATTGTGGTAATATAGACTTTGGCTGTATAGGTGGTATAGTTGTTTGTGCTCTTGGCATTTCTGGTTGTCTTTCCGGATTTTGCATATATTGTGCCTGTCCTGTTGATGTAAGTGGCTGATTTATAGGAGCATGACTGTGATCAAAATCTATTCCTATTGCCTTTTTTAGCCTTTCAATATTTTCGTTTGAAACCATAAGTTCACCTTTTATTATCTTATTTATGTTTTGCTTATATATATCTTTAATCTTTGTGCGGTTTTTATGTGCATCTGATTCAACTTATTAATATATCATTGAATAATTAATCATATGCCAGAATTGTCAAGTTTTGATTTTAAGATACTCGCTGAGGAGCTACAGTTTTTATCAGGGGGGAAGATACAGAAGATATATCATGAGGGTAAGCATCTTCATATGTCTATCTTTGTCAAAAGCGGTGGGACTAACATGCTCATAACAGGAGATGGTAAGTTCTTTACGACACCGCATTCATTGAAACATAAGTTGCGACCGACTGGTTTTTGTATGTTTTTAAGGAAACGGCTTTCAGGGCAGTGGATTGATAGCATAAAGCAAATTGGTTTTGAACGTATAATTATTATTGAGACACAGGATTATAGGATATATCTTGAGCTTTTCAGGAATGGTAATACTATAATAACTGACAAAAATGATAAGATTGTGTCTGTCATGTCTGTGCAGATATGGAAAGACAGGGTGCTTAAGGCAAATGAGATATATAAGATGCCACCTGTGTCAATTGATATTTTGGGTTTAAATATTGATAGTTTTTCACTTGTATTGTCAAAGTCATCAAAGAATATCATATCGTTTCTTGCGCGTGATATGAGTCTTGGGGGTAACTATGCAGAGGAAGTGCTTACTGATGCGAAAATGGACAAGGATTTGATTGCAAAAAAGTTAGATGCCACACAGACTAAAAAGATATTTAAGGCAATGTCTTCTCTTTTCAAAAGAAAAAAAGAACCTCGTCTTGTCCTTGAAAAAGAGAAGTATTTGGACATGTCATCTTTTTCTTTGGTTAAATATGTAAATTATGAAACTAAAATGTTTGACACTCTAAATGAGGTAGCAAGTGAGTTTTATGTGTCACAGATGGAACTTGAGGATGAGAAAGAGACTACAATAAAAACAGATAAGGTGATGGGGTCTCTTGAACACAGGTTAAAGACACAGGATGATGCTCTTTTGACTGTCAACAAAAATATTGAGGATTCTACCCGAAAAGCTGAGATGATATATTCTAATTATAATGTACTGGATGAGATGATTAGGCAGGTAAATGAAGCATGCAGTCTGAAAGGCTGGGACTTTGTGCAGAAAACTATCAGGTCTGGCAAGATTGACAAGATAAAAAGTATCGATATGAAAAACAAGATAATGGTCGTTGATTTTGGCGAGAAACTGAATATATATCTTGAAAAGCCATTGAACTATAGCGCTGAAGTATATTACCAAAAAGCAAAAAGGTCAAAGCAGAAGATACCAGGCATTCAAAAATCTATGGGTCTGACTAAAGACAAGATTGAAAAATCTGAAGTAGAGACGGTTAAAAAACATAAACCTAATGTTAAAAGAGTGCTGAAGAAGAAAGAATGGTTTGATAAGTTCCGGTCTTTTACGTCATCCACTGGTTTTCTTGTGCTCGGTGGGAAAGATGCGACTACAAATGAGATATTGGTCAAGAAACACACAGATGCAGAAGACATAATATTTCATGCAGACATTGCGGGGTCATCATTTGTCGTCATAAAATCCGACGGTAAAAAGGTTGATGATACTACAATTTCTGAGGCTGCGCAGTTTGCGGGGTCATATTCTAAGGCGTGGAAGATGAAGGCAGGGACGGTTGATGTATTCTGGGTTGCGCCTGAGCAGGTGTCTAAACAGGCACCTACTGGTGAATATATTCAGAAGGGGTCGTTTATGGTGCGTGGCAAGAAAAACTGGGGGAAACCCGAATTGCGCGTTGCATTTGCGTTGATTGGGGATGAGCTTGTATGTGCACCTGTCGTTACAGTATCATCAAAAACTAAGAAATATGTTGCTATTGCGCCTGGGTACAAAAAATCAAAAGAGTTGGCGAAAGAGATAAGGACAAAACTATTTTTAGTCTGTTCAAAGGCTGAGCAGGAAATATTGAGAGAGATATCTGTTGATGATATACAGAAACATATACCTGCCGGAACTGGGGAAATATTGAAATAGTCGGTTTGATAGGTATTTCAAAGGCTATTTATTTAAAGTTTTCATTCTATAGTGGTAGTATGTCTTTGCTTGAAAACTATTATCTTTCAAAAGATGAAATTGTGATTAATGAGGTGAAAGGAGGTAGTAGTTATCATTTTTTATTTCCTGTATTGCCTGAATTTTTACCTTTTGAAGTTGCACTTTATGGTGCTTTAGACAGAAATCTCTATATTTCTGATGATGATTTTTATGTTGATCTTAATTCTGATGCGATTTTTGAGTTTTTTGGTAATGGTTTTCTGAAGAACCTATATCTTAAAAAGGATTGTGGTGTGATATTTTCATCATATAATTCTAATTGTTGTCTTTATAGTAAGAATAATTTTAATATGTCTGAAGAAAAATTTAATCTGTTTTTTAGGGATATGCAACATATTGGTGAGGTGGTTATCGGTAAAGGGTCTGTATTTGAGACTAAGAATGTTTCTGATTATGGGACTGCGTGTATTTTGCGCGATTATTTGTGTCAGTTACATAATAAGGCAGTTAATCTTATTTTTGAGTCTTATCTTTCCCAAGACGTTCTTTGATTGCTGCGCTCAATAATGGTAGTGCTATTGTTGCATCACAGGTCACATTAACATATTTCGCTTTCTTGTCAAGTTTTCCCCAGGATATTCCTTCTCGTAGTTCTGCACCTGATGAACCGCCTGATTCTGGTCTGTCAGTTGTTATCTGGATTGCATATGATGCGGCTGTTGGTGCAAATTGAAGCGCTTGCTGGATATAATTTTTTGGTACACCTCCGCCTATGTATAATACACCGTTTGTCTCTGAAGTCCAGGTTATGTCTATCATGTCTTTTAGGTCATCAAATGCGGAAACGTCAATCTTATTGTCTTGCATGTAACCCCATACTTGAAGACCTATACCTGAATCGCTTAGTGCGGGGCAGAAGATAGGAATTTTTTTGTCTGCGCAAACTTTCAGTATTGAATTTTCGTAAGGTACTTCTTTTCCTAGGAGCCAAAGGAACTCTTTTATGTTCATTTTCTCTTTTGGCATCTTGGCGAATGTTTTTTTGCAGAATTTTTCAAGGCCTTCATAGACTTCATCAGGCATGAATGCGTCATAGATTCTGTCTACTCGTATCTTGTTTAGTTCTTCGTCGCTTATCATGTGTGTGCCTTGATAATGATGGTATCCTAGAGCTTCTACAAGGTCATGGGTTAGGTTTGCGCCTGTCGTTACGATGACATCTACCCAACCGTCTTTTAGCATGTCTATGATTATCTGTTTCTGGCCACCGGGTACCATTGCACCTGCTAGACCCAAAAATACTGTGCATTTCTTGTTTTTTATCATAATTTCCATTATGTTTGCAGCTTTGGCTATTGTGCCTGCGCCCATGACACCTGATTTATCCATCTGGTCTACAAGCTCGTTGCAGGTCATGTTTTTTTTTGTTTGTATCTGATGAACTTTCTCAAGGTCTTTGTGCATATTCTTGTGCATATATATCACTTGAAACAATATCTATAAGTATTATAGATGTTCTATATGTATATAAATGTTAAAAATATTATAAAGGTAATATGTTATGTCAATTCTTAATAATCTCAGCAAAAGGTATCGTGAACAGAAAAATCTTATAGATGAGGGTAAATCTAGAAATCCTGAATATGTCCTTAAAAATATTGAGGCTGTGCTTGAGAATGCAAGGTCTTTTCGAAATCTAAACAGGCCACAGGCGATAAAACTCTCAAATAAGGCGATAGATGATTGTGATGTGGCACTTGTGCTGTATAGGCAAAAAGACAATATTGATATGATATTTGAGATAAATGCTCTCAAAAGTGAGATACAGGCATTTTTGACTAATTTTTCTGTTGAGGAGATAGACCGGGCACTGCATAAGTCTGATGGTGATAATTATCTTGATGAGGCACGGCAGAAGTTTATCCTTGCACAAAAGATGAAGAATATCAGACGTGTTGAGTCAATAACTTATGCGCTTGGGTCTATTTCTCGGTATGATGATGCGCTTATTTTTTTCAAACAGGAAAGTATCCCACGCAAGGATATTGCTGAGGCTGAAAAAAACGGAGTTCTTGAATTCTTGCAATTGTTTACGGAGGATGAGATTGCCGATGCAAAAAAGCTTGTGCTTAAGAATAAGGATTCTGATTTGTCTGATTTTTAGGGATTACGGGACTCCGTAAGGTTTTGTATTATTTTCTTACGGAAAAGCGTAAGGTTTTTGAATCAAAGTTTACGGAAAAGCGTAAAGTTTAGGATTTTTATATATATAGATTGTGCATAAATAAATTATATTGGTAATTATTATGAATAAAAAGATGATGCTTCTATTTTCGTTATTTGTTCTATCTTTTGTCTTTATTTCTGGGACAGTTTATGCTTTTAGTTTTGGTGATGTGTATTCTGTCTTATTCGGGTCAGTCTTGTCAGTTTTTGATACTTCTGATACTGTTCCTGTCATAAATGCTGCATATCTTGATAAGCAGAAGTATATGCCCGGTGAGCAGATGATTGTGACTGCGTCAGTTTCAGGTGCAAAATATGTCAAGGCATATATTGAGACTGATGTCGGTGTTGATGAGGTTGACATGGTTTTAGTTACAGGTACAAAAGAAGATGGTACCTGGCAGGTTGCGTGGACGTTGCATGATACTGTTACTAAAGAATATTTTACAAAGATTGTGGCTGTTTCAAAAGATGATATTGAGGATGAAAAAGTTCTTATTTGGGCTGATCCTACAGTGAGTCATTCATGGG
Organism: Nanobdellati archaeon; assembly: GCA_019429125.1. Taxonomy (GTDB): domain Archaea; phylum EX4484-52; class EX4484-52; order EX4484-52; family GLR71; genus GLR71. Next base: position 115,852 of record JAHYJO010000001.1, read on the forward strand.
ATGAAACTGTATGTGATAATAATTTATGTGTGGATACAATTAATAATCGTATTGGGATTGGGATTACTACACCTATTGAAACATTAGATGTTGTTGGAAATATTAAAATCAAAGATGGTACTCAGGCGGATGGAAAAGTTTTAACTTCTGATGCTGATGGATTGGCTAGTTGGCAAGAGGTGAGTGGGGGGGTAATTCCTTCTATGATTGTTGCTTTAGCAAATGTGACTTGTGATACACGATGTGCAAATGTTGGAAAAACTTGTTGGGGTGCATTTGAGACAAATGGTATTCCTCAGACGTACCCAATTTCTTGTTCATATTCTATGAATCCAACAAGCTTTATTCTATCTTGTTTTTGTTATTAAAATATATTAATTTTCATAAGAACCAAACCAATTTGTTATTTTGTCTATTATCTATCGCAATGGAAAAATTATATTGGTTTTTTGTTTGTTGTAGTAGGTATTTAACAGGCAATAAATTTATTGTGTATCGAACCGGGTTGAAATAGGTTCCTTTTAATTGTATACTTATTTTGGGTTTTATTCAGTTCGAATATTTGATTTTGGGCAATATCTTTTATTTTTAATCTGTTAAATCTTGTCTATGCAACTTGATGAAATCTCGTCTAAATATCCAGTTCTTGAACCAGTCATTAAGATAATAAAAGAAAAGGAAGGTATTACATCTCTTTTTCCGCCACAGGCTGATGCGGTTCGTGCAGGATATCTTGACGGGAAAAATATGCTTCTTGCAATTCCTACTAGTGCGGGCAAGACTTTAGTTTCTGAGCTTGCAGCGCTTAAAGTAGTTCTTGAAACGCGCAAGAAAGTGCTTTATCTGGTGCCACTTAAGGCGCTAGCTATGGAGAAATATCATGATTTCAAAGAAAAATATGAGTCAATCTGTGTCAAGACGGCGGTTAGTATCGGCAATTTTGATGGACGTGACCAATGGCTCTCTGAGTTTGATATAATTGTGACTTCAGTTGAAAAGGCGGATAGTCTCTTACGGCACAAGGCGGAATGGTTTTCTGATATTGGTCTTGTGATAGCTGATGAGGTGCATCTTTTGGATGATCCGTCTCGTGGTCCGACATTAGAGATTGTGCTTACGCGAATTAATGAGATTGCGTCTGCGCAGGTGATAGCGCTTTCGGCTACTATAAACAATCGTCGTGAGCTTGCAGATTGGCTCAATGCTATTCTTGTTGAATCGGATTTCAGGCCGACTGTGCTTCATGAGGGGTATGTTTCAGAGGGTAAGGTTGTTTTTTCAGGTAATACAAGACCGTCTTTTTCATTGCCTAAAGTCTCAGACACACTTGATGCAGTCATTTCTAAAGTTGCAGAGGACAATAAGCAAGGGATTATTTTTGTGTCATCTAAAAAGAGTGCGGAAAAAGTTTCTGAAGATATTGCTAAGATAATTGTTAAAGTTTTGTCTGCGACTGAAAAGATTAAGCTTTTGGAACTTTCAGAATCAATATTGCGTTGTGTGTCAAGTCCGACAACTCAATGCAGGCGGCTTGCGCGTGTGGTTAAAAGTGGTTCTGCATTTCATCATAGTGGTCTTATTCATAGCCAGAAAGCGCTTGTTGAAGATGCGTTTAGGTCGGGCATATTGAAATTTGTGTCTGCGACAACTACGCTGGCTTATGGTATGAATCTTCCTTGTGATTATGTCATTATGCGCGATGTCAAGAGATTTTATGGAACTCGTGGGTATGATTACATACCTGTGTTGGAATATAAGCAGTGTGTAGGTCGTGCGGGTCGTGCCAAGTATTCAAAAGAGGGTAGTTCGGTCATTATTACAAAAAATTCTGATGATGCCCGCGAGTTTGAAAAGATATTTATTAATGGGCTTCCTGAAAATATTTATTCTAAATTGTCTCTTGAGCCTGTTCTTCGTATTCATCTATTAAGCCTTATCGCAACAGGGCATGTGAAGATGGTGTCTGATCTTGAGGCGTTTATCTCAAAGACGTTTTATGCGCATCAGTTTAAGGATCTTCGCGAGCTTTTCTTAAAGATTGAGGCTATGATGGATATGCTTTCTGAGTTTGGTATGGTTAAATCTTTTGATGGTAAACTTATCGCTACACCTTTCGGGCTTCGTGTTGCTGAGCTTTATATTGATCCTTTGACTGCGGATATGTTTGCGCGAGCTATAAAGCAGTCATTTGTGATTGCTGATAATATGGATTCGTTAGGTACGGTATCTAAAGATAAAGTTGTTGATAAGGTGGATGTATTGGGTTTTGTATCAGGGGCAAAGATTCTTGAAGAGAAGTCAAAAGTTCTTAATAATTTTAGCATATTTAATCTTCTGTCGCAGGCGCTTGAGTTAAGACCTGCGGTTCGCGCTAAAAAGGCTGATGTTGAAATGCTGGAAGAAGTTGTCAGTTCCTGTTCAAAAAATATATTGGTTAATGTGCCATCGCAATGGGACTGGGAACGGAAGGCATTTTTGGATTCTGTTAAGACTGCGCTTCTTTTTGATGCGTGGATAAAAGAGAATACTGAAGATTTCATCTGCAAGCATTATTATGTTACTCCTGGTGAATTTAAGATTAAGCTTGATAATGCTGACTGGTTGCTTTATTCAATTTGTGAATTTTCTAAGCTTTTTGAGTTGAAAGATGTTTTTAGGGTTGTCAGTCGTCTTCGGGTGCAGCTTAAAAATGGTGTGTCTTCTGAGTTATTGAAACTTGTTGTTGTGAAAGGGATTGGTAGGGTTCGGGCTCGCGCTCTTTATGATAAGGGTTTCAGGTCGGCGTCAGATGTTCGTGGTGGAGATGTTTCTGTTCTTGAGAAGATTGTAGGCAAGAAGACTGCGATGAAGCTGAAAGGGTTGAATGTTGATGGGGTTGGTGATGATGAACAAAAGGTTGTGTTAAAGTCTGCTAAAAATAAAGGTTTGCAAAAAAGTCTTTCTGATTTTTGAGCGTTTTTATTCTGTTTGAAATGAAATATATATATCAATTCGAATTAAATGTATAATAGAGAATTATGTATTTTCAAAAATCGGGTTGCATTATTGTCTTAATTTTATCTATCTTAATTATGTCTGTCAGTGTATTTGCAGTCGATGGTATTTTGATTTGGACAGCAGATAATGATTGGGATGGTGGAATATACATCAATATGTTCTCCAATTCTGGCAATTTAGTACTTTCTGGTTTTTTTAATGAGTATAGTGATTGGTTATATCAAAATAAGATTATAGTTAATAATACAGGGAATGTTGAGGATATTACTGATTATCAAGTTCTTGTAAATCTTAGTTCATCTGATTTTGATTTTTCAGCAACAACATCTAATGGTGATGATATAAGATTTACTTGGTTAAATGAAACTTCAGATGTAGAACAGAAAATATATTTTTGGATAGAGTCATGGGACTCAACTGCTGAAGAAGCATTAATCTGGGTAAAAGTGCCCTATGTTGCATCAAGTACAAATGGGTCTATTTATATTTATTATGGGAATCAGTCTGCAAGTTCTGAAAGTAATTTTTCTTCAATTACTGAAAATTTCTGGTTAAATCTGACAAGTTACAGTGCAACACCATCTATACAGACACCTTATTCCTTTACTGTTGAATCTGACCGGAATAGTTGGGGTGGTGGTACATGGAGCACCGGATATAATGGAATTCGGTTCAATTATACAAATACACAGGACATTTTTGTTATGAATTTTACAACGAAATTTACATTATTCAATAATCCCGGTTCATATTTGGATCGTTCTGTTTATTTTCTTGATGTTTATACTATAGACAATAATATGATTTTTTCAATGTTTCGATATGGTAATACAATGTATATTTATGACGGTGTACAACCCTGGACTTTTAGTACTATAAGAAATACCGCATACAGTAAAAATATAGGTGCTATGAATACTGGGACTGAATATGATATAGGTCTAATTTTTGATGGAACTATCTGGTCTGTATATGTAGACAGTGTATTGAAAAGAACAATTACACAGTCGACATTTAAGAATAGTCCTGCCGGATGGCTGAGTATAACTGGAAGACCAACTACAAATTTTAATGGCGCTTCAGATACTGAAAATCAGATAACAATAAAGTCAGATACTTTTTATCAGAATCAATACACATTAACCGAACCAAATACAATAATTTATTCACAAGAAATTCCTCTGATAATAGGTCAGTATACCTCAAACACTATAGACACGCTTAACATCATTTCAAGACTCAAGGCGACATGGAACACATCAGACAGCTGGGCATACAAGAAAGAGATAAATATCTCAAACACTGGTGCAGAACTCACAGACTATCAGTTTAAGATAATTATTGATAAAGAGATTAGCATGAATGCAGACTATTCTGATCTGCGATTCACAGATAATAACAATTATCAATTGAATTACTGGGTTGAAGAGAATAACATAGTCCATGCTATCGTCTGGGTAAAAGTAAATCTTTCTGCGTTTACTAATACAACAATTAATGTGTATTATGGTAATCCTTATGCGACAAGTAAAAGTAATGAGAGTAATATATTTTTATTTTACGATGATTTCTCTAGCAGTTCTTTCATAAGTTATGAGAATGACTGTAAGCCGGATTCTATGAGCACGTCAACAACTCAATCCGGCACATATTATACCGCCCCTTATGGGGCGTTTATTGATACTGGGTATAATGGTTTTTGTGGTGATGCTGGGCTTGTGAAAGAGATAACACTTCCGGATATTTCTGGAAATATTTCTATTGCATTTGCGATAAAAGGTTGGGGTGCGTTTTGGTCAGGTTCAAGAGGGATTATTATTGAGCGTGATGGTTATGATTATGGCCCCAAAGCCTGCGATTTAGGTCAGACATATTTTTGGCTTGCGTGTGCAACACGACGCGGAAATAGTTGTGGTAGCCTAACACATCCTGAGACAGGACTTTTATATACTCCGCCAATAATTACTGGGAGTTGGCAAGAATTTACTCGAGATATAACTCCTTTTTCTGGAAAGACTTTTAGGTTAAGGATATTGACACATGATTATTCTAATATTTATTGTAATTTTGGTGATCATGCTCAAGACTTATGGGTTGATGATATAAAAATAAAAAAAGATACAGAAATTAAACCAACTATCTCAACTGTAAGTCCACCTATGTCAGGTGATATCTCCGTCGAATTCAGTGCAGACGGAACTAATTGGCTTGAAATATCAAATAACACAAATTACACAATAGGTGGTGGTATCGGTTCAGGCACAGAAATCCGGTACCGCATAAACATGTTGACATTGAATGCTCGCCAATCACCAAAAGTTCATGATATAACTTTAGAATATGATTCTGGTTTTAATTCTTGTGGCAGTTTATCTGATGAAAATAGACAGTATCTGTTAAATAATGATGTGTCTGCATCAGGAACTTGTTTTACGATTGATGCGGACAATATAACTCTTGATTGTCAAGGATATATTATTAATTATTCACAAAGCGGGGTTGGTTACGGGGTTGAGGTAAATAGTGGTTATGATAATATTACTGTTAAAAATTGTAATATTGTGCAAGGGAGTGAAACAGATAATTCATATGCTGTTGATTTATCTTCAAGTTGGGATAGTGTGTTATTAAATAATACAATTACAACTGTCGGTGATAATAGTTATGGTATTTATTTTTCAAATTCTAAAAATAATACAGTGTATAATACTTATTTTTCTGTTGTTGATGATGTTGATATCTATGTGCGCGGAACTGGAAACTATAAAAATGTTATAATTAATTCAACTTTTGATGTTGATGAGATTTATTTTGAATCTGATAATTCTGGCAGTATTGAAGTCTTATTTTATTTTAATCTATATGTGAACGATTCAAATGGAAGTTCTATAGAGGGTGTAAATGTGACTGTTTGGCAGATTGATGGCACTTTTGAATTTAGTATGCTTACGGATGTTTCTGGAAATATAGAGACACAAATCTTGTCAGATTTTATGCAGAATTATACTGCTAAATATATTAGTGATTATGTTATGAATATTACTAAATCTGGTTATGTGCCGATTTCGATGCCTGTTACATCGAGTTTTAAATCCATTAATGTTACACTTTTGGTTAATAATCCACCACAAATAACTATTGATTCACCATTGAACAGTCTATATAATCATCAAGCAATCTGGTTTAATATTAGTGTGACTGATGATTGGAATTTAATTGATTGGTGTGGTTATAGTCTTAATGGTTCAGAGAATGTAACTATGTATGAAGATTCTCTTGATCATTTTTCGTTATTAAATGATACTGTATTTGTTGGATCTTATGACCTTGTATTTTATTGCAATGATACTTATGGTCTTTATAATAGTACTGATATGATTTATTTTGAAGTATTATATGATTGTATGAGTGATTCGGATTGTTCTCTTGTGGGGGATATTTGTATACAGAATGGTTGTGTTGATATAGGTTGTACTGAGTTTTGTACTTATAATGTTGATACTTTGTGTCATTCGGATTGTCATAAGGTAAATGGTTGTGATTTTTATGATAGTGTCGCTGAAACAGTTTGTAATAATAAACCTTATGGTCAATGGGTTGTTTATGATGCTACTCAGGTCATAAATTGCTGTGAAGGTATACCTAAAACATCATATGAACCTGATGTGACTTATGCAGGGCTTAATCCGTTAACGGTTTATCTGGGGGATGTGGCTGATGTTGTTGTGTCTATCAGGAATAGGAATGATTTTGAAGATACTTTTACTGTTTCTCTTGAGAGTGCATCAACTCTTAAATATTGGTCATGGTTTGCAACACATAAAAATGATGAGAAAAGAATGAGTATGGATATGTCTTTTAAGCCATATGAGCAGAAGTTTGTAAGTCTTAAGGTGTTAGGTGCAACGGACGGTTGCTTTAAAGGCGGTTCTTCTTTAGGTATTAATGTGATTACTTCGTTTGGTAAGTCTGATAAAGAATATATTGAAGTATGTATGTTACCATCTAAAACATCTAAGTCATTTAGTCGGAATGTTTCTGGGCTGAACTATATTGGTTTTATTATCTTGATTCTTATGTCTCTTGTAATCTATAATTTTAGAGCTAATAAAGTTTGAATTTTAATTGATAATTTTTGAATTTAGTTAGTGAGAAATTAAAAAAATAGAAGATGGGCTCGAAGGGGTTTGAACCCTCGACTTCCGGCTCTCCAAGACCAATACTTAGGAAAGCAAGTTCCGAATTTATGAAACGTGGCCATATAAGACCGGCGCTCCAACCAGACTGAGCTACGAGCCCTTCTATTAAAAGTTATTGCAAAACCAATATAAAGTTTAGCAACATTTATCTGATTTAATAGACAATTTTATATATATTGTGGCGTTTGGCATGCAAAACTCGGTAATTGAATACATAAAAAAAGGATTAATTGGAAGGGATTTTGAGCTTATTCAGTTCGAGCGCTATTGTTTTGATATCGCGGCTAAAAAGAAAGATGCATTTATCCTTATAAAAATTCTTTCAAATGTGGATAGTTTTTCGAGTGCGCAGGCAGATGACCTTAAAAATATGGGTTCGGCAATAGGGGCTTCACCTGTAATCTGTGGTATTCGTGGTCGTAATTTTAAGATTTCTGAGAATTATGTATATGAACGTTTCGGTATATATGTAGTACATCCTGAAACATTTTTGAATTCTTTAGATCTTGTTCTTCCTTTTATATTATCTCGGAAAGGAAAAAATACAGTTTCAATTGATACTGAGCGCCTTCATGACATAAGGATCCATCTTGATCTATCTTTTCAGAAGATGTCTGGTACAATTGGCGTATCTAAAAAGACACTTTATCTTGCTGAGAAAACTGGGCGTACCAGTGATTATGTTGTAGAAGCTATTGAGGAATTGATTAATGAAGTGATACGGCGCCCCGTGGATATATTTTCATCAGAGATGCATTTTAGGCAGCGCGAAAAGACTATGTTGGAAAAGAAACTTACACAGATGACTTCTAAGTTTGGTTATTCTGATTTTGTGTTTCATACTGCACCCGTAAAAATAGTACTTAAAGCTGATGATGATTCGTGCATGTGTGATGCAGAGTCTAAATTTATTAATGAACAGAAGATGTCAGATCTTAAGAAATTGAGTGAATTTTGTGATTTTTTACCGGTTGTTATTGTTGAGAACACATCCTCTGAATCATCTTGCGGGATTGCATTCGTTGATATCAAAGAGATTCGGAAGATTCATTCTAAGAAAGAATTGATTGAACTTATATATGGTAGGATTTGAATATTTAAGGGATGTTTGTTTAGTATTTAGTGTGTTCAGGTGAAATCTAATTTGTAAGATTTATGATGAATATTTTTTTATATTTTTGATGGATAATATATAGTTATGTTAGAAAATGCGGAACGCTTTTTTAAGGTCTATTCAGGTATTCCAATTGACGAAAGAAGTAAGCCTATAGTAATTATTGATGAGGAACTATAAACTGGAAGTTAATTCATGAAGAGATAAGTAATGAAACTGAAAGGGTAAAGGCAATTTTGAAAATGTTAATTGAGTTGGAAATAATATGAGTAACGAAAAAGAGATTTTAATAAAAAGGATAGTAATAGAACGTATTAAAACTATGGCTCCAAATGTTAAGATTGTATTAGGGGTCTAATGGTGGATTTTTAGATAGGAATGGGTTACTTTTAGAAATTAATAATAATACTGATATAAGAAATAAAATTATTGAAATTCAATTAAAATATATGCGTGCGTTGAAGGAAGTTTTAGTATAAATATGAAAACTATATTTTTTGTTAGACCTTGTCATGATTCTGTTACTTCTTATTTGCATTATTATAGTAAACAATTGTTAAACGAATCAGAGGATAGAGGTTTAAAAACAATAAATAAAGACAAAGAGGATGCAAATAGGGAGGTAGTAAAGAAGGTTATTAATAAAATAAATCCTGATTTTATTATGTTTAATGGGTATGGTAATCCTACAATGATTTGTGAACATAATAATGACGTGATTATTGAAAAGGATGATAATCATGATTTATTTAAAGACAGGATAATTTATTCTTTATCGTGTAGTTCTGCATTAGAATTAGATAAAACTGTGGGGGGGTAGCAGTACTACTTTTATTGGTTATGTTGATGATTTTGCATTGAGGACGGATAATAATTGTCAAGCTACAATTCATAGAGATAATAGGGCAAATTTATTCCTTGAACCTTCAAATTTATTGGTTGAATCTATTTTAAAAGGAAATTCTGCAAAAGAAGCAGTTCTAAAGGCAAAAACGTTGATGAGAAGAAATATTTCAATATTGAAAACAGATCAGTTTCCCGATGTAAAGGATTATCTCCCTTATCTTTTTAATAATTATTTGATTTTGGATATTATAGGTAATGAATCTGCACGTTTGTGAGTTTCCCTTCATTCTAAAACCTTAATACTATCAACTTTACCATCACCATCAATGTCAAGACCTTCAACTACACAGGCCCAGTTGTCTTCGCCGTTGTATTTTTCAAGGATTGTTTCTGTGAATCTTGTGAGCGCTAATACGGCAGCTTTTGTTCCGTTTGCTCTGTTTCCTGCAAAGATTAGTATACTTTTGGTTGTGTTTATTGGGTTTACTATTTTTGCGATGACCCCTATGTTGTCTTCATTATAAGTTTTTCCAGTCTTTTTGGATATTATGCCTCTGAATGGAAACGTGTCTATTTTGAATTTGACTTGTAGGTAATTGTTTACATCACTTGTTATTAGATTTGTGAGCGGACCGCCTACGATTATCAGATTGGTGTCTATTGTGTCTTTGGATTTTATGTCAATGTCAAGCGCTGTTGTGAACTTTTCAGGCATAGATACAATCTGTCCTAGAAATAATGCTACGTCTATTGCGTAATGACCGTCTCTTGCGCGCACTTGATGGGGTCCGTGAGGGTCGGGTGAGCCTACAACTATATGGGCGTTTAATTGTCCGTTGTTTATGAAGGGATAAAGGAATGATTTTTGCTTTTCAGATTCATTTCTCATCGGAAAATCTGCAAGTTTCATGTCGCCGGATGGCAGTTCAAGTGCAAATGCGTTGTTTGTTACTGTATAATATTTCGCGAGAGTACCACCTTGTTCTTTTTTGCTTTTTACTTCAATGAGACCGTTTGCTTCAAGCTGTTTTATGTGGTAGTAAACTTTTTGCTCGTGAATATGAAGATATTTTGCGATGTCTGCAGGGTATCTCGGTCGCTCTGCAAGAAGTTTTAGGATTTCCCATCGCGTATTGTTTAGAAGACCTTTTAGTTTTTCAGGTTCATCTACAAGAATTGCATCTTTTGAGAAGAATTTGCCGTTAATCTCTTTTATTATCTGTGCCATATTAATCTAATCCTATTTTATTATTTATTTTGTGTATTTTTTTAATATTTTTGTGTATTTTTTTCTGTGTTATAATTTATGTGAATATACGTGATTTTATGTAAATATTAGTTATGATTTGTTTTTTAGTATTATTATAAGTTTGATTATAATAGTCTTCATTATTTGTATATTTGTCGTCTTTTTCTTTATAAATGTTTGGTTTAGTATATAAACCCCATTATAAAACCAGTTGTAATACCCTTAATCACTTTTGAAAAACCTTTTTATAGCTCGTTTTATTATTATATTTTGTTATTTGGTAAATTATATGTGTGGGATAGTCGGCTATAAAGGAAAAAGAGAGGCTTACAAGATTATACTTGACAGCCTTAAGACTCTTGAATATAGAGGTTATGATTCTTGGGGTGTTGCTGTTATCGGTAATCCTTCAATTTCTGTTGTGAAAGAAGTAGGCATGATAAGTGATGCTGATTCTTTGATAAATAATACTAAAATTACTAAGGGTACAACGGGTGTTGGGCATACTCGATGGGCGACACATGGTAATGTTACAGAAGCTAATTCTCATCCGCACTTGTCAACTGATGGCAAGATTGCTGTGGTTCATAATGGTATAATTGAAAATTATCAGTCTCTTAGGGGCGAACTTAAGAAAAAAGGATATGTGTTCAAGTCTGATACAGATAGTGAGGTAATCCCATATCTTATTGAAGATTTTTTGAAAAGTGAAACCGGTATTTCTTTTGAGGATGCTTTCCGTAAGACATTATATCTTCTTGAAGGTACATATGCAATTGTTGCGATAGATAAAGATTCAGAGACTATGTTGTGTGTACGTAAAGATTCACCTATTGTTATAGGTGTGGGTGATGGTGAATATTTTATCGCGAGCGATGCTCCTGCATTTATTGAACATACAAAAAATGTTATATTTTTAGAAAATGATGAGCTTGTAGCATTTAATGGTGATATGAAAATTATAGATCTAGTTACTGGTAAAAAATTATCTAAAAAACCACAAGTCATTGATTGGGATGTTGAGCAGGCAAAGAAAGGTGAATTCAAACATTACATGCTTAAAGAGATTTCAGAACAGAAAGAGACAATAAATAAGGCGATACATCAGGATAATAAAGTAATTCAAGATATAGCCGATGCAATAAATGAGTCTTACGGTACATTTTTTATAGCTTCAGGATCGTCTTACCATGCTGCGCTTTCAGCATCATATACATTTTCTAGGATTGCAAAAAAACATATCAATGTTGTTGATGCATCTGAATTTCCTAATTATGAGCATTTCTTGACTCCGCAGACGCTAATGATTACTGTGTCACAATCAGGTGAGACAGCAGATGTACTTGATGCGGTCAAGGTTGCCAAAAAGAAAGGGGTCAAGATAATCTCCATTGTCAATGTCATGGGTTCTTCTCTTATGAGAAATTCTAATTATTCGCTTCTTATGAATGTAGGTCCAGAAATCTGTGTCCTTTCAACTAAAAGTTATACGTCGCAACTGTCAATCCTTACACTTTTAGCTTATGCATCTGTTGGTAAGCTTGATGAAGGTAAAGCACTCTTGAAATGTGTTGCCAATCATGTGGGTGAACTTACAGACCCTAAAGTGCTCCTTGATACTGTTGAGGTTGCTTCATATCTTAAAGATAAGGAACATCTGTATGTGATTGGTCGTGGGCAGAGCTATCCGACTGCACTTGAGGCAGCACTTAAAATTAAAGAGGTGTCATACATCCATGCAGAAGGGTTTGCGGGTGGGAGTCTTAAACATGGTCCTATTGCCCTAATTGAGAAAGGTACACCTTGCATTGTCTTTGCACCAAATGACGAGACTAAAAAAGAGGTTTTGAGTAATGCTATGGAAATAAAATCTCGTGGGGGGTACATAATAGGTGTATCTGATATGGATAATGAAATATTTGATTATTTTATCAAGGTTCCTGATGTGGGGCATGCGTCGCCAATCTGTGACATCATCCCTATTCAGGTGCTGTCATATTATCTTGCTATACTTCGTGGGTGCAATCCTGATAGGCCACGAAATCTTGCAAAGAGCGTGACTGTCAAATGAAAAATGTATAAACTATTTATGTGACTGTTGAATAATCTGTTATATTGAAAGTTTTGGTGAAAATATGGATATGTCAATTTTTAGGGCCTACGATGTCCGTGGTGTGTATGGTAAATCTTTGACTGACGAAGTTATGGAAAAAATTGGTCTTGCGCTTTCCATGCTCATGAAATCAAAGGATATGGGTTCTGAAATTTTGGTAGGGGCTGATATAAGGTCATCTAGTCCTGCTCTTCTGGATGCGTTTGTTCGTGGGGCTACTCGCGGTGGGCTTGATGTGGTCAATTGTGGCATAACATCATTTGGGGTTGCTCTTTTTTCTGGCTGGAAACTTAAGAAAGATGTTACTGCATTTATTACTGCATCTCACAATCCTTCTGAATGGAACGGTATTAAGTTTTATGATAAGGAGTGCATTGGTTTTTTTGAGGATGTGAATCGCGAGCTTGGTGAGATTGTGGCTCACGGTGTTTTTGTACAACCTGATTCTGTTGGTAAGGTGTTATCAGTTGATATGTGCGATGATTATGTTAAATATTTGTCTGATGCATTTTCTATTGATAAAAATGTAAAGGTTGTGGTTGATTGCGGTAACGGGAGTACTTCTCTTTCTGCACCTAATGTTTTTGCAGTAGTTGATAATATTGATTCGACTGTTATCTTTGATAATGTGGATCCTAATTTTTCAGATAGGGGTTCTGATGTTGAGGCTGAAAATCTTCAAAAGCTTAAAAGTAAGGTCTTGGAGACGGGGGCTGCTTTTGGTGTGGGTTTTGATGGCGATGGTGACAGGGCGGGCATTGTTGATGATACTGGGCAGATACTTAATTCAGATCAGGTGACTTATGCGCTTGCGAAGTATATGTTTTCCGGTAATAATGATGTTTTAATAATCAATGTTGAGTGTTCAATGGCAACTGAAAAGCAGGTTGAAAAAATGGGTGGGCGTGTCGTGAGGATTCCTGTAGGTCATACATACATGATGCAGTCTGCAAAGGAGGAGAATGCAATACTTGGTGAAGAGACTGCATTTCATTTTGTGATTCCTCAATATTTCCCGTTTGATGATGCAATTTTAGTGCCATTGAAGCTTGCTGAAATCCTTTCAAAGACTGACATGAAACTTTCAGAGATTGTATCTGAATTTCCGTTGTATCCTAAACGAAGGGTTGCTCTTGATTGTCCGGATGATATCAAGTTTGATGTAGTCTCTAATCTTAAGGACAATTTTATTGAGCAGTATGGGAATGAAAAAGTCAATACTCTTGATGGTGTCCGTGTGGATTTCTCTGATGGGTGGGTTCTTATCAGGGTGTCTAATACTGCACCCATACTTCGTGTGACCAGTGAGGCAATTTCGGAGCAGAGGATGAATGAGATACTTGAAAATTATTCTTTGATTGTTAAGGATGTGATTGAAACGTTGAGGGGTGTGTGATTTTATGCAGGCACTTATTCTTGCGGCTGGAAAAGGTACAAGGATTATGCCTTTTACTTGTACGCGCCCAAAACCTATGATATCTGTTGCTAATAAATCAATACTTGAGCATAATCTTATTCAACTTTTAGGGCTTGTGGACGAAGTCATAATTGTTGTGGGATATCGTTCTGATATAATAAAAAATCATTTCGGTGATTCTTTTAAAGGGGTGCGAATTAGGTATATATCTCAGAAAGATCAGCTTGGAACAGGGCACGCGGTTCTTCAGGCAGAAACGATGATTAAAGGAAAATTTATAATCCTTTATGGAGATGATCTTTATCATAGGGACGATATCAAAAGATGTATTGGGCATGATTTCAGTGTTTTGGCAAAAGAAGTATTTGATCCAAAACGGTTCGGTGTTTTTACAGTCAAGGGTAATAAAGTTGTCGATCTTGTTGAAAAACCTGAAAAACCTAAATCTAATCTTGTAAATACTGGCGTGTATGTCCTTGATGATAATATATTTTCCATACTAAAAAAGATTGATAAATCTAAACGTGGAGAATATGAATTCACTGATGCAGTGCTTGAAATTTCAAAGTCAAATGATGTATTCTGCGAGGTTGTGAAAAAATATTGGATTCCTGTGGGGTATCCTTATGATATTCTTCTTGCTAATGAAATAAAGGTTGCTGAAGTGTTTGAGAAATCTAAAGATTCCAGTAAATTAATTGATAAAGGTGCTATTATTGAAGATGGCGTAGTCCTTAAAGGTGATGTTGCTGTCGGGTGTGGTACTGTCATAAAGAGTGGTACTTATATTGAAGGTCCGTGTGTCATAGGTAATGATTCAAAGATTGGTCCAAATGCATATATACGCGCAAGGACTGCAATTGGTAATAATTGTCACATCGGTGCATTTGTTGAACTCAAGAACACTATTGTTATGAATAATTCTAATGTTCCGCATCTGTGTTATATCGGTGATTCAGTCATTGGTGAGCATGTCAATCTTGGTGCGGGTACAATAGGTGCTAATTTGCGCCATGATGGAACTAATGTCAAACTAATGTGTAATGGCGGTGTGCTGATAGATAGTGGTCGCAGAAAGCTTGGATGTTTTATTGCAGACTATTCTAAGACGGGGGTAAAAACAGTTTTGTCTCCAGGAATTATGATTGGTCCGTTTTCTTGGACTAGTTCTGCTGAAGAGGTTAACAGGAACCTGAAACCGTTTGAGATTCTTTCGAGAGGTAAGGTATCGGCTATTAATGTATCGCGATTTGATAAACTACTTAAGACAAAACATGACCGTAAGGTTATGGAATCTCTTTATTCTTATGTCAAGGTAAAGTATTGAGGGTTTTTAAGTTGGTTTTGATATTTTTATATTTTATTATTTGTTTTCGTATACGCACATAATCATAAAGATTTATAAAACTTGGTTACGAATGAATCATTACTTTTTACAGAATTAGATTATACAGTTTCTTAGAAAATATGGAGGATGGAAGATATGAATGGACAGATTGGTGGACAACCTATAATTGTGGTATCTGAAGGTACTTTTAGAGAAAGCGGAAGGAATGCGCAGATGGCAAATATTGCTGCTGCAAGAGTTGTGGCTGATGCAGTCAGGACAACGCTTGGTCCAAAAGGGATGGATAAGATGCTTACTGATTCTCTTGGTGAAGTTGTAATCACAAATGATGGCGTGACTATTCTTGAAGAGATGGAAATATTGCATCCGGCTGCAAAGATGGTTGTTGAAGTTGCAAGAGCACAAGACGAAGAAGTTGGTGATGGTACAACTACTGCTGCAATTCTTATGGGTGAGCTCTTAAAGCAGGCTGAAGGTCTATTAGAGCAGAAGATACATCCTACAAGCATTGCTCAGGGTTACAGGCTTGCAAGAGAAAAGAGTCTTGAGATTCTTGCTAAGATTGCTATAGATGTTGATATAAAGGATAAAGATATGCTTACAAAGATTGCACTTACTTCAATGACTGGTAAATCCAGCGAGTCTGCAAAAGAGTTTTTGGCAAAGATTGCAGTTGAGTCTGTAATTCAGGTAGCAGTTGAAGTTGATGGAAAGACTGTTGTTGATCTTGAACAGATTAAGCTTGAGAAGAAAGCAGGTGGGTCTACAGATGATACAACTCTTATTAGTGGGCTTATAATTGATAAAGAAATAGTACATTCAGGCATGCCTAAAAAGATTGAAAATGCAAAGATTGCGCTTATCAACAGTGCGATTGAAGTGAAAGAATTAGAGAGTGATGCGCAGATAAGAATTACTGATCCGTCTCAGATGAATGCATTTTTAGAACAGGAAGAAAAGATGCTTAAGGGGATGGTCGAAAAGATAGTAGTTTCAAAGGCAAATGTTGTTTTCTGTCAGAAAGGTGTTGATGATATGGCACAGCATTATCTTGCAAAAGCGGGAATTATGGTAATGCGAAGAGTCAAGAAGTCGGACATGGATGCACTTTCAAAAGCTACAGGTGGAAGTATCATATCAAATCTAGATGAGATGACTGAAAAAGATTTAGGTTTGGCAGGCATTGTTGAAGAGAAGAAGATTTCAGGCAGTGAGATGATTTTTGTAAGAAAGTGCAAAGATCCAAAATCAGTGTCAATACTCGTCCGGGGTGGTACTGACCATGTTGTGGATGAAATCGAGAGGGCTATGAAAGATGCTCTTGGTGGTGTTTCTGCATCTATTGAAATGGGTAAGATTGTTGCTGGTGGCGGTGCTCCTGAAGCTGAGATTGCAAAAGAGCTTAGGAAATATTGTGAATCTGTGGGGGGACGTGAACAGCTTGCAATTGCTGCTTTTGCTAATGCTATTGAGATAATACCTAAGACTCTTGCTGAGAATGCGGGAATTGACCCTATTAATATACTTGTTGAACTTCGTTCGGCTCATGATAAAGGTAATCTTTGGGCAGGCATTGATGTGTTTACAAATAATACTCAAGATATGCTTAAACAAGGTGTTGTAGAACCTGTAAAAATTAAGACTCAAGCAATAAAATCCGCGTCAGAGGCTGCTGAGATGATACTTAGGATTGATGATGTCATTTCTGCATCAAAGCTTGGTGGTGGCGGTGGAATGCCTCCTATGGGTGGTGGAATGCCCCCTATGATGTAGGAGTTAGCATCTTTTCTTTTTTTTATTTCATTTTTTAGTTTTTTAGTTCTGATTGATTTTAAAAATAGTTTAATCTTTTTGTATTTATTGTTATTAGGGGGAAGATGATAACCGGCACTGTTCATTTTTCGAGTGATTTCAAACAGAATGTAGTTAAATTAAAGACCTTTATTTCTTTTGTAATTCAACGTGAAATGTGTATATTAAATGGATCTCTGCAGGTGTTTATAAACAAACAATATCTAAAAAATATTCAAAATCACTCACTTTTTGAACAGTGCCTGATAACCATTATCTATATATACTCAGTAATGTCAATATATAAAATAGGTAGTTTTTGAGGTATTAATATTTTTGTATTAACCTCATTATCAAAGTAATATTGTTGGTGAAATAATGGTTAAAAAAGAAGATTATGAGCAGATATCTGATGATGAAGATTATGAGGTAGTACCTTTAACTCCTCTCAGACGGCTTGAAAAAAGAATAACCAGTATGGAATCTTCTAAGTCATTTTCAAATATGGAAAGGATGATGGATAAAATATTAGATATGGTTGAGCTTAATCAGAGAATTGTTGATGAGATGGTAAAAGCTAATACGTCTCTTCGCGGTGATCTTGCAACACTTATTGGTAAGATTGATTCGCTTCAGGGAAAACTTACAAATTTTATTGATATAGTTGAGGACGCAGGTAAAGAAGATGTTGATGAGTCTGAGGCCGTATCTGCACTTCGTGGCATGGTTGTTCCTCTAGTAAAAAGCATAACTGATGCTAATGAGAAATTGTTAAAGAGTAATGAGGTGATTGCTGAGAACCTGTCTATAATAGATAAACGACTTAAACGTTCAGGTGGTGTTGTACCATCTATAGGTGGTCAGATTTCACAAAATCCGTCTCCATATCAGATGCAACAGCAAGCTGTACCTCAACAGAATAATCCTTATGGTGGTGTTTAATTTATGAAACTTGGACCTGAGATGCTTGAAAATTTTTTAATTGTATGTATAATGCTGATGACAGTATCTGCCTTTTTGATTTTAGGTGGTGGAATGCTTAGTTCAGAGTATTTAGCAGTAAGCATAACTAATATGTTGCTTTTGCTTGTAGTTGGGGCAATGTATTTCAATGCAATGATACTTTTAAGGATTTATAAAACAATGATTACTAAGAAATGATATGGAACAATGAGTATTAAAAAAATGAGTGATAATTATGTCAAAAGAAAATGTAAATCGAAAGGGAATTACTCCCATAATCGCAATAGTTCTTCTTCTTATGATGACTGTTGCAGCAGCAGGTCTTGCTTATGAGTTCATAATGAATATGAGTGACAAGCAGACATCAGCTATTGATGATCAAGTGAATGCACAGTCTGATAAGATGCGGACTGATTTGAGGATATTACAGGTTCAAAAGAATAGTGGCAATCTTAATTTTATTATCAAGAATATGGGTTCAGTTGTGATTGCAGGGATTAATGACACTACTACGGATTATATAGTAGATGGTAAAATTAATGCAATAACACCTAGTTTTAGTGGTGATTGTAATACTAAGCCAACTATTGAAATTTCAGAGACTTGTACTTTAACTGTTACTGGTGAAACCCTTCCTATGGTGGGGACTACAAAGACTTTTGAATTTATACTTAAGAATGGTTATAAATTATCATATGGGTGTAATGTTGCGTCTAGTACAGATGATTTCTGTTAAGTATTTTATTTTCTGATTTTTTTCATTTTTTCATTTATTTTTCTTTTAATTTTTTTTTATTTTTATAATTTTATCTTATTATTTTGTTTTTTGGTATTTTTTCTTAAAAACTATATATTCTATTAAAACGAATTATAAATAACTAATTTACTAAATAAAGTTAATCATCAAATTCATCAATATAATAAGGGTAGTTTTTATGAAATCAGTAATTGTTCGGAAAAAGGCGCAGGTACAGATAATATCTATGATATTGCTTACTGGAATTAGTATTGCTGCAGTTTCAGGTGCACTTTGGTGGGGGCTTCCAATGCTTGACAAAAGTAAGACTAATTCAGAAGTAACTCAAGCATTTTCACTTATGCAAGATATAAAATCAGCAATTGGTGAAGTATCATCATCTGGTGGCTCACGTGTAATTAATCTGAATCTTGCTGGTGAGATGAGGATTGAAGGTGGTAGTTTAGAAAAAATGCCCGATGGAACTGTCAAGGCAAATTTACCTTCAGATAGGGTTAATTCTATAACTTATACTATATTTACAAAAGGAGTCACTTCAGCTGTAGGGCAATGGGTGTCTCTTGATGGGTTTAGTCCTATTTCTCAGTCGTTATATACTGGAAATGATAGTGATAATGTGATTTTATCTGAAACTAATGAATGCAATTTTTCAAATTTGTGTTCTACAAATGATGTTGATGTTGATTGTACTGATAATACGATGGATTCTATAGGAGCAGTTTCTGGAACATACTTAGGTACAGAAGGTTATAGAGTAGAATATATTGATTGTGTTAACAATTTTGTTACAATATCTGGGCCAGAGAAAGTAATTACTGGATTTTCAGGTGTGAATAGTGCAGGTGTAATCGTTGTCAAGACAATTCCTAATGGTGGGGGTGATGGATATAAGACAATGTTTAAGTTAGTATATCGCGAATTAGATGATATCAATGATGAAAATGGGAAAGGGTATCTGACATTGATTACTAAGAAGGGAAGTAATATTATTGGTTCAACAGATTCATCTTCAAAAGTGTCATTGATAATATCTTCTCTTGATGATTTTGTTTTGGAGGAACGTGCAGATAAGACTGGAGGACCTCTTACTGTGACACCTGTTACAGTATCTTTTGGTAATTAGTGAGATATGATGTGGTATTTTTCAAGAAAGCGTAAAGGACAAAACTTGGTTCTTGAAGAGATATTGTTTATCGCTCTCTCAATAGTTGTAATTATAGGTATATCTTCAACTTTTAATACAATTAATAATCGTGTTTCAGATGATATTGAAGATCAAAGTGCATTACAAATTTCAAATTTCATAATATCTGCGATAGATAAGCTTGTACTTGCAAATGCAACCTCTGGATTTGTAGTAATTGATATCCCGCAGACTATAAGTCGTGAGACATATATAATTTCAGGTTTTACTCCTGTTAGAAAAGAATTCATGATTAAAATGGGTGACAGTAAACAAATTGTAGATGTTTCAGTTAATGTAAGTGGTATAGTATCAAGCTCAGGTAAGGTTTTGAAAGTGGAATATGATGGTGTTTCTGTGTTTTTGAGAGGTGGGGATTATTAAGCGATTCAATCTTAAAAAAGTTACAAAAAAGTTTGCGAAGAGGTATAAAGCTTCTATTATTTGTCGAGATAAAAATAATATTGTGATTAAAAATACAGAACAAATACTCGCTCGTGTAGGGAAACGTGAGGGTATGTCGATACCTAATTTGTCTAATGGTGGAAGTAATTCATCTCCAATAATTATAATTGAAGATAATGTTGTACCAATGCAATCTTTTAGATCTTTGTCTGGTTCATTAAGTTCTGCATCATATCCAGTGAGAAATACTGTATCTCATTCTCATGTTTTTAGAAGGTCTTATAATGATGAGGGTGTTTCATCAGGTTTTAATTCTAATAATCATCATAAGAATTCTAATAATACTGATGCTGATTCAAATAATAATAATGATTATAATAATAATGATTATAATAATGATAATGATAATAATAATAATAATAATAATAATGATAATAATAATAATGATAATAATAATAATGGTAACAATGATATTAACAATACTGAAGATAATTCAATCATGTTTTCTGGAGTATCTGGTTCTTCTGGAATTGAAAATGTATCTGGGCATTCTCGTAAAAATATGAAGAATACACTTAAACAAGATATTGAAGGGGTTGATTTGGATAATCTTGAAGTCAATAAAATTAGAGTTCGTAAAGATTTGAATACTTCTGACTTTTTTAAGACAAATATAAAATATCCATTATTTCCTGTAGCACCAAAAAATGGTGAAAAAGTTTATGCTTGGGCGAACATAATCTGGGATACTAAAAAAAATACCATGATTTATAATGTCGTGGAACCAATTTTGTCTCCACAGGACAAAGGACAGATTGATAGAATCAAGAAAGTCATCGAAGAAGAGATTGATGTTGATTTTAAGTCTTTCAGTAAGGATTCATCTGCAGCATATATTGAATCTATGATGGATAAGATAATTATACGTTTTAATATTATAATTAATACTGATAAGCTTGATATATATAAATATTATATAATCCGTGATTTTGTTGGTCTGGGTGCATTGCAACCTATACTCAATGATTCTCAGATAGAAGATATAAGTTGTGATGGTGTTGGTATTCCTATGTATATATTTCATAGGGATCCAAAACTAGGTTCATTGCAGTCAAACATTATCTTTAAGACGCATCAAGAATTAGATACTCTTGTTATGAGGATTGCACAGAAATGTGGGAGATCCATATCTATGGCTGAACCCCTTCTTCAAGGCGCATTACCTGATGGGTCAAGGGTACAGGCAACCCTTGCTACTGATATTGCATCTAAAGGGTCAAATATAACAATTAGGCGTTTCTTAAATGAACCATTGACTCCTGTACATCTTCTTAATTTTGGTACAATGGATTCAAGAACACTAGCATATCTTTGGCTGACTATTGAACATGGTAAATCAATATTGATTGTTGGTGCGACTGCATCTGGAAAAACATCTTTATTGAATGCAGTTTCTATGTTCATAAAACCTTCTGCAAAAATTGTGTCTATAGAAGATACGCCTGAAATTAAATTATCTCATGAACATTGGGTGCCTGAGGTTTCGAGAGCGGGTTTTGGTGAAATGGATGCTAGTGGAAATCGTCGTGGTGAGGTTAGTATGTTTGATCTACTTAAAGGGTCACTCAGGCAGAGACCGGATTACATAATTGTGGGTGAAATCCGTGGGATTGAAGCTTCAGTATTTTTTCAGCAGATTGCAACTGGACACCCTGGTATTTCAACTTTCCATGCTGATTCTCTTGAAAAAGTTGTAGATAGGCTTACTACAAGACCTATAAATTTATCTAAATCTCTTCTTGAGACATTGGATCTTTTAGTCTTTGCAAAAAGGTTAAAATTACAGAACGGTTATGTTCGAAGGGTGACAGAGGTTCAGGAAATTATAGGATATGATTCTGAAAATGATAAAATTTTAGCAAATAAAGTATTTGAGTTAAATACT
Source organism: Nanobdellati archaeon (assembly GCA_019429125.1). Lineage (GTDB taxonomy): Archaea > EX4484-52 > EX4484-52 > EX4484-52 > GLR71 > GLR71. The sequence goes on from JAHYJO010000001.1 coordinate 138,179, forward strand.
TTTGAGGATAAGTGTGCAGTTGTTTCTGATAGTTATGTTCTTGGTAAAATATCTAATGAAAGTGGAATCAGTATAAATATATTGAAGGATCAGCTTCGTCAAAGGATGAAAATATTAAAATGGATGTCTGATAGATACATAACTAATTATTTGCGTGTCAATGAAGTGATTAATGCTTATTATAATGACAGTAATACATTGATGGATCTTATAGGTGAGGATTATGACGTTGACACCGATTAATGCTGTAGAAAAAGAACAAGGTCTTAGCGGTTTTAATTATGTTAAATTTGCGTCAGATTTTTTTAGGCCTTATATTCAATCATATCTGGTTAATTTTAGTGAACTTAAAGTTGCAATGAAAAAAGGCGATATAAATATGTCGCTTGAAGAATATATTTCAGTTGCGATACTTACTTCAATTGTTGTATTTTTTTGTATGTCATTATCTTTATCAGTAATTATTCTCATAATAACTAGCAATATTTTTATGTCTATTTTTTTATCAATTTTAGGTGCTATATTTTTTTCAGCTCTTATTTTTGGTTTTTTTTATATTTATCCTGGCATACGCAGGGATGACAGAAAGAAAAAGATAGATGGGCTTGTACCTTATGCCACACTTTATCTTACGACTATTTCTGGTGGTGGTACACCACCTATTGCTATGTTTCGTGCACTTGCGAAATTTAATGAGTATGGTGAAATATCAAAAGAGGCAAATAAGATTGTGGAAGAGGTTGATGTACTGGGTATAGATATTCTTAATGCTTTAAAAAATGCAGCCGAGAGAACACCATCTCAGCAATTGATGGAACTTTTGTGGGGGATGAGGACTGTTGAAATTTCAGGTGGTGATCTTCGTTTTTATCTTAGGGAAAAAGCGAAGACTGCAATTTCGCAGTATCAGATGATGCTTAAGGTATTACAGCATAAACTTTCAATGATTGTTGAGATATACCTTACAGTTGTTATGATTGGTTCAATATTGTATATGGTATTAACTGCTATAATGGGGTCTATGGGTGGTGCAGATATGGCTGGGTTTATTGTAGGGTCACAGATGGTGGTCGTGTTTTTGGCTATCCCTGTAGTATCTGCAGGTGTCATATTATTAATAAAGGGTATAACTCCGGAGACGAATTAGATGGTTTTTGATATAAATACACTTTTTGCACATGAAAATGAGAAATTAATTAAACAGGGTTCTCTTATAATAGGTGTGGTTTTGGTAATCATAGGTTTGATTTTGGCATTTTTTTCAAAATTTCAGTCATTAGGTATTATTATCTTGTTTATTGGGGCTATTATGTCTGTAGTACCTTCTATGATTTATGCATATGTTAATTTTTCTAAATATAGTCGGATGGAAGATCAATTTCCTAGATTTTTGAGAGATTTTGCTGAAGCCAAAAAAAGTGGTATGACATTTCAGGATGCATTGCTCAGTCGTATGAATACTGATTATGGAGAACTTAATTCTGAAATTGCAAAATCTGTGCATCAACTTTCGTGGGGTATGCCTTTTGTTCAAGTTATGGCAGCTATGGCTGAAAGGCTTAAATATAGTAGTGTTATGAGACGGTCATTTACTATTATTTTGGAAGCATTTAATGCAGGGGGTGATGTAACTGAGGTTATGGATGATCTTTCAACAGATATAAAAAAGATAAAAGAACTCCATGATGAAAGAAAAGCAGATATGTCTCAACAAGTTGTTATGATGTATTTCATTTCATTTCTTTTCCTTGTCATAGCTCTTATGATGTATAATATTATGATGCCTTTAGTATCTTCTGGTCTTATGGATATAAATCTTTTTGGAGCGTCAGATAGTTCTTCAAGTGTTCAAGATATAGATTATTGTTCTATGGTACCTTTTGTCTGTGCAATATGTGTTCCATTTAATTTTGGTGAAGGACAATTATGTTATTTTGAAGCAATATTTTTTATGATGGCTCTTATTCAGGCAATAACGAGTGGTCTTATGTGTGGAGAAATAAGTGAAGGTTCGGCTGCATCAGGTTTCAAACATGCATTGTTTTTATCAGCTGTAGCATTTATTGTATTTATTGTATTTGGGTAAGTTCTTATGGTGTATAAATTGTTTTATTTATCTGTAAATTATAGACATAAAGGGCAAGTGAATATTGACTATATATTTGCGTTTTTAGTTCTGACACTATCTATAATTTATGCTGCAAATATTGCTATAGGGTCAATAAATCCGTTTTATGAAACTTTGGATACTAATAATCTTCATGCTGAAGCATGGCTTTTCTCTGAGATATTTTTAAGGGATATAGAAATTGAAGATAATGTAATTAATGAATCATTAATTTCTGTTTATGCTGATAATCGGACGAAGCTTCGTGATTCAATTGTTGAGAAATATTGGTATCATCAAAAGATAGTAATTGAGCAGTATCCTATTATAATTACAGACAATGTTTCAGGGTATAATCATTCGGGTAATACTATATTCAACAAAGAATATGGTGTTTTAAAAATTGTAGATTTCATTGTTAGAAATAGTAGTAGTATATCTGGTTATGATGTTGTAGATATTGATGCTGATGTATTTTATTATGGTCTGAATAAAAATGATATCATATTGATATCAGGTATTAATTACACAATATCTAATATTGATTCTAAAGGGAATTTTATAGCACTTGAAAGAACAGTATTATCTTATGGTTGGGGGAGTATGGATATTGATATGGTTTCTGTGAACAGATATTCAACAATTGATGGATTTATGGCTAGAATAAATATTTTATATTTTTGAGTGATTATGGGAGTAATGAAGTATTATGTGGATTAGGAAATGTAAACGTCGTATTGGTTTTATGCATAGTCTTGAAGCTGTTATTGCAGTCATGATTCTTCTTAGTTATTCAAGTAATGTTATGGATGTAGTTTCAGAATATGATGGTTGGCGTATTGCAAGATTGTCACAGGAATCACGAGAAATTGCAGGGGTTATGAATTACATTGGTTATATGGAACTTCTTTCGGGAAATAGTTCTGATACATTTTCTAGAGTTGCATCATATCTTGCTGGTCGTGAAAAAATGGGTGTTGCAATAACTGTTGATAATTTGATAAAACCTGTGGTGCGTGTGGGTGTTATTACTAATAATACTGAGACTTATAAGAGTTATAGTGAAAATTTATTACAAAATGCTCTAGGTGAAGATAGAGTTATTGTTATAAATGGTAAAAAAACTTTACTTGAGGTGCGAAATACTACGTTTGTTTCTGATTGGAAAATGTTTGATGTATTAGTTATTCCTATTGAAGGAAATGATATTGATATGATAGGTAATATTAGTTTGATTAATGGTACATATAATTCAAAATTATTAAACTTCCTTAGGCAGGGAAAAGGAGTGATTCAGGTTTCAAATCTGAGTGATAAATCTTTTGTTGATTTTGAGGTTCAGAGAAACGTTTTTGGTCTTTTGTGGAATGATACCAGTTTACCTTCTGTTATTTTTAATTCTTCTTTTTCAGATTTGAATCCGTCTGATGCAGGGTATGTTTTGCATAAATATTTTTATGTTAATCCTTTTGTGGTGAATACTGAAGTATCTTTTAGTCGTAATATGTCTAATCCTGCGTGGTGGAATATGACTACGGGTATTGTTGATGTGTATGTAGGTGATACTAATCATACTATCGGTTCTGCTAACTGTACTGTTAATGTTGGTACTCCTTGTGTTGGTGATACTCAGAATGATCTTGATTTTTCAAATACAATCAATTCAACAAATGGAATCTATAAATTTGATATGATGTCTTTGAGTCATAAGGATTATGGCGTATTAATCATTAATTCTACTGGTTTTGGATATGATTTGATATACATCGATGAGAATCAAGACCGTAATTTTACAAATGATGGTTATTTTTCAGGACTTGTTCAGGGAGATAGAATTGAGATTGATGGTAATAGTTATATAATTAATGAAATTGATATTAGTGGGAATTATATTGAGTTATTTATTGAAGAACCTCATAATTTCTATGATATGAATAGAGATAATGAATTAGAATCTAGTCATGGTTTTGTTTTTGGATTAAATAAATCTCAATTTGTTTTGGTTGAATCTGGATATGTGATGGATTCTGGAGGCAAAATGCCGATTGCTATTGCTAATTATGGTGGATTTACAGGACGGACTGTGTGGATTACAGATAATATTGTATCTTATGATGAATGGCATCTTTTACGCAGTATGATTTTATGGGTATCTCCTAAAACAGTCATTATATCTACAGTACAGGATAATGTAAATGATGTTGTGTCAAGTGATTTTGTGCTTCTTGCAAATGAGGATATGTCTCAACCTTATGTTATGACTTGGAAAGCGTGGTATTATGATTGATAGGTATAAAGTATCTAGGGTAAAAAAACGCAAAGGCCAGTTTTTTGTGATAAGCATAATAGTTATTCTTTTCGCTCTAACTACATTAAATGGTATTCTTACACAAAATCGTAATATTGACTTATCTTATATGCAATATGATAGGACTTATTTTGTGATTAATCAGATGGAATCGGATATTTTTAATATTATTTCTGTTGTAGGTCATAAATCTATAATAGATGATATTGAAGAATATATGGTTCATGAACGGAAAGTTCTTGGGAAAACGGGGTATTCTCTTGAATTTGAAAAAGATGTATCATATATTGGTGATTATCCAAATAATATATCTATAAATTATACAATCAAATCATCAAATGTTAATATACGGCGGGAGTTAAATACAAATGCGTGGTGTGTTCGTTATGAATATAATGATTTATGTAGTTTTCTTAGTCTTTCAACAAATAATATTGTGACAGATGTGAGTTGCTGTTCTGATTTTAATTTATGTTGTTGATTTATAGTTTGAGGGGTTATGTTTTTATATACTATTTTTGATAAATATAGTTGTAGTGATATAATTATGAAATATTTGTATATTGTCTTTTTTTGTGTTCTTATTCTTTTTGTGTCTGGGGTGTATGTAGTAAATTTGGATGTTGATGCTGGTGTTCTTCCGGGTGAGGTATTTTATGCTTTTGATTTGTTTTTTGAAAGGATTCATCTTTTATTTACTTTTGGTTCTAAAAATAAGGCGGAGGTTCTGTTATCATTTGCAAAAGAGAGAGAATCTGAATTAGATGCTCTTGATTCTGATAAGATTGATAGATTTGCAGAGAGTCTTATAAGTAAACGAGATAATTATATTATGATGGCTAGAAATAAATTAGAAACATCTGATATTGATAGTGTTTCTCGACAAAATATTTTGTGGGAGATTGATAAAATAGTTGGTTCGAAAATATTTGACAGTGATGAAGTTATAGTAGTTGATGACAATGTTGTATTGGTTGATGAAAATAATAGTGTTTTTGTTGAACAAGAAGAAGAACAAGAAATGGTTAAATCTATAATCATGCTTTCAGAGTTGCAGGAGACTGCATGTTATGCTGCTGAAACTGGTAATACTTGTGATACAAGATTAGTTGATCTTGGTCTTGTGACAAAAGATAACTGTTGTATAGTTTTGGGTGTATGTTGTTAATTTGGTGAGATTATAAGATTATTGTGTGTGTATGAAATTTAAAAATTTGTTTATGATATCATTAGCATTTTCATTTCTTTTAGTCATGACTCCAGCTTTTTCGGAACTTAATTGTACTGTATCAAATACTCAAAGTTTTAGTACTTTGGTATATAAGATGTCAAGTCTTTCTAATGCGCATGCAGAATTGTATACTGGTTCAAATTATTTGTATAATGTTTCTTGTCAGGATGTGACTAGTGATGGTGTACTGACTGGTATTAACTTAAACAATAACTGTGATGATGCGCATTTCCTTAATATTTCGTCAGTGACTAATGCTCATGTGGAAAATAGTACGGTGGGTAATTATCCAGAAGGCATTTGTCTTTCTTCAACTTCTGCAGATATAATATACAGTTATGAAACACAACCTTGTTCGGTTGCAGGGTATCAGACGTGTCTTGGAACATTTAGTTCTGATACTAATGCACATATCGCAGATTGTGTGACAGCACCTTATAGTAATTATATTTGCGCTAATTTGACTTATGATTTTACTTGTAATTATGGTGTGTCAGATTTGGACGGTAATTGCAGTCTTGCGTGTGGTGCTGATACTCAGTGTGATGGTAGGGCTCCGGGGTATAAAACGGATAGCTGTAATGGGGTAGGGGAGACTTATTTTATTGATATTTGTAATAGCACTTGTCAGTTTGTGGATGATTCTGCTAAAGTCTGTAACAGTACGGGTTCTGGCTGTAATGGTGGTAGTTTAGCTTGTGATGGTTATTCTGCAGGGCAATGTCTACCGAGTGGAACTGAATATTGTGATAATTCGTGTACTAATGAAACTGCAGTAGGTATGTGTATAACTAATCAGGCTATGCGGAAGGCACTTGTACAGTATACGGTGGACCCTTATAATAGAAAACTTGATATGGTTGCTATGAAATGTCTTATAAATATGTATCTCGGTGCAACTTGCAGTGATCCTAAATCACAAGATTATATAGATATTGCTAATGCAATTTCAGATTCAATTTTACCTAATTGATTTTTATTTCTTTTTGCATATATTTTAATCATGATTCTTAAAGTTGCATATGTAGGCAAGGATTTTTGTGGGTCACAGATACAGGTTAAAGGAAGGACTGTTGAAGGTGAAGTAATATCTGCTCTTGAACGGCTTGATTTTATTGATGAGGATGCACCAAGGTTTAGGATTATTAGCCGGACTGATAAAGGTGTTTCGGCATGCTGCAATCTTGCAAGACTTGAATCTAAAAAAAATATTGATATTGAACGGTTGAATCATGAATTACCAACAGATGTCTTTATTCTTGGTAAGAGTGAAGGCATGTTACATTTACCTGTCAAGAAACATTATGTATATATTGTTGATGCTTCAACTGCAAAGAAGATTGAGGTCAGTAAACTTAGCTATGTTGCAACTATTTTTTCTGGTAAACATGATTTTTCTAATTTTGCGAGGATTGAAAAAGACAATGGAAAAACAACATTTAGAGAGATTGAGGTTACAGTTGAAGCTTTTGGGAATTTGGTATTGATTCACTTTTATGGTACTGGTTTTTTATGGCAGATGATACGGCGTATTGTAAGATGTATGTATGATTTTTCATTTGGTAAAATAAATGATTCATATATTTTAGGACTTTTGGATTGTAACATATCTAAAAATTATTCTGCAGCAGATGCTTGCAATCTTATCCTTGTTGATATTGATTGTGGACTAAAGTTTGACTCTGAATCTTATGTAAGGAAATATATAGATCAAAAAATGGGCTTGCTGGAGAGAGAGATGTTCTTTTTTAGTCAACTATAAATCTCTCTTTCTCCAGCTTTTTTGCGAGGTATGCTACCTCATTATGAGCTACTTCTTTGATATCTTGCGATATCCTTTGTTCTGTTTTATTTATTGTATCTAAGACTTGTTTGGGCAAAGTCGTTAGTACTTTTTCTGCTTGTTCAAAGTTGTACATTGTGTTTGCTTGTGCTATATAGGGGGGGTTCATAGGGTTAGTTGTTTCAATCGGTTTGAAACTATAATTTCTGGATGATTGTCTAGTTTTTGTTTTTACAAAAATTCCAGCAACTATAGTTAGAGCTGCAAGAATCATTAGCCACCAGTAATCCAGTATGCTTTTTTTTGTTGTTATTTCAGTCGTATTGTCAGATTGTGCTTTATTTTTGTATATGATATCTGTTGCGAATATTTTTGGTTTTGAAAAATATATGATATCTTTTGGATTTATGTATCTGTCTGTTTTATATTCTGTGCGTATGTATGTATTAGGTTCTAATCTTGGATAGATTATAAGATATGAATTTGTAGTTTTATCAATTATTATTTTTGCTGAAGTGTCTGTAAATAAAATATTGTCAGTTGTTATAATTTCAGTCGGTAATGTTTCATAAATTGCAAAATTGCTCAATACCTCATTTCCTGTGTAATGTGTGTTTATTCCAATAATCTCATTTCCGTTTTCATTAAGTGTTATGTCTCTTGTAATTTCTATGTATTTACCTATTTTTTCTGTATCTTGTGATATACTTAAAATGTCTGTTTCTGATAATTTTCCGAAGTATTTTTCAAGAAGACTATATATATTTAAATTATTATTTATTATTTTTTTAATTTCTATGTTATTGTCATTATAAGTATAAGTTATGTCTGTAATATCTTTAAGATAATTATCATTTGAGTCAGTATCTGTAGTATTGTATGTATTGTTTTTTGTAGGTGTTATTGTGGTTGGTGCACTAAAACCTGCCGACGGTGAATCTCTTGAACTGCTACTACTACAAGTTGTGCAGAGGGGTGTAAGTGAGATTTGTGTTATGTTATTGTAGGTTTCACCTACTGTTATATTGAATTCTATTGTGGTTGTTGTAATAAAACCTGTTTTTGAGATAATAAGATGTAATGTTTCATTGTATGCTGTTGCGTTGACTTGCAACATTACACGGCCTTGTGCATCTGTGATACTGTTTGTAAGCAGAGTTGTTGCGTTCCAATAAAGTGTTGTTTGTGCGCCAGATATTGGTGTTGTTTCCGATAATATTGTGATATTTATGTATGCCATGTCATTTTGCTTTAGGTATATGTCTTGTTCTGTATTGAAATCGGTTGCAGTTGTATTGAAAGTGGTTTCATTGTCTGAAGTATAGTTAATGCTACTTGCGTTGATTCTGTATATACTATCATAGAGGTCTGTGAAATTAGCGATACTATTTGTTGTGATTATTGTGTTTGGATCTCCAGTTTTGTTTAATGTTAATCCTGTGTTATTTGTAAGGCTTACAGTTATTGTGTTGTTTGTAATTTGTGTTTTTGAAGTATTGTATATATCTTTTAAGTCGTAAGCGTTTACAGTTATATTTATTATTCTCTCAATTGCCGTGACTTCAATATATGTTGTGTTTCCTATTGTTTGTGTGATTGTGATTTTTTGTGGTATAAAGTAGTTGTTGTCTGTGAATTCTGTAGTGTTTGTGAAAGTTATATTGTAATTTCCTTTAAGTATCTGTGTCTTGTTAAACCATCCGTTTGTGTCTGTCTGTCCAGTGAATGATGTTGGTCCATTGACTGTTATGCTTATATTTTCAAGGTTGTCTCCAGTCTGGTTTATTACTCTAATTGAAATCCTGCTTTCGTTAAGTGTTACAGGTGTCTGTATTGTTGTTCCTGCGTTTATGTCATCAATATCTATATTTATTGGAGACCCTATGAAATAATCACTTTCAAATGTGATTATGTAATTGCCTGAAATAATTTTGCTGAAGGTTGCAGTATCATTTTCAATCGATATTGAACTTGGTGTATTTCCTGTCAATGTTACAGTTGTGTTGTGTACTGAGTTTCCTAGATTGCTTGTAAGACTTAGATTTATTTTGGTTGTTTTTATTGTAAGTGTTATAGGGTTATATCCTGCAGTAATTATTATGTTTTCATTTATGTTACCATAACCTAATGTTGTTCCATCTGCAATGATTTTATAGGCACCAATCTTTGTGGTATTTCCATCTATGAAAAAATTAACTCGTCCATTTTCATTTGTGTAGTCTTCTATAATATCTCCAAATGCAATTGATTCTATTGTGATTGCTGCAGTTTCAATCTCTGCGTTGTAATCATCAAGTATATACATATTTAAAATGGCTTGGTGTGTTCCTAAAAGATAATAATCTTCGTTTAGGTGTGGTTCTGTATAAGCTTGAGTTTCATTATACAATATGTTTGATTCATTATCTGAAAAGGATAATATGTATGGTTTATAGTGTGGATTGACTTTAAAACTATATATTCCATTTTCATCTGTGGTGGTCCTATATATTTCATCTCGTGAATTATCTAAATATATCACAAGAATATTACTTGAGATGATTCCTCCATCAAAATTAAATATAGTTCCATTGACTTTTGAGTTTCCTGAAAGGCTAATGTCTGTAGTTATTATTGATGGTGTTTTAGTCATAATTGTTTTTACAGTATTTGTATTATATCCAGTTTGTGTGGTTCTTATTTTGTAGGTTAAAGGACTATCAAGATTTGTGGCACCTTGGAGGATAGGGCTGACATTAATACTATAGTTTCCGTTTTCATCACTATATGTTGTGTATCTTACAGTTTCTGTACCGTCTATTATGAATTCAACAAAAGCGTTTGTAATATTTTTGAAAGCAGATTGTGTGTTTACAAAGAAAAGGTCTGTGATGTGTCCTATGAGGTTTATTATACCATTTATTGTTATGTTTGTTCTATTGTTAGTACTATAACCCGGATATATGTTTTGGTCATATACTATTTGGTCATAATAAGTACCTATCATGCCCATCTGACCGTTATCATAACTATCATAGGTCTTGTATCCTGCAGTTGTAATTCTTATGAAATATCCTTCATCTACTGCATTATTTATAGGACTACCATCTATAGGGATTACAATAATTCCATCACTATTTGTTGTTCCTTTTGAAAATACAAGTTTTCCAATTGATATTTTTGTTTTTGTGATACCATAACCTTTGCTTTCACCATCTATTAGTACATCATATACTCCTGATGGCAGGTTTGAGATGACTATTATACCATTTGCATCTGTTGTTTTGTTATCTGTTGCTTCATAATTATACCAGTAGGAATCGCTGTAATCATATCCTGTTGCATATATCTTAACAGTTATGTTTTCAACAGGTCCTGCAAGACCTGTTGTGTTTATTATAAGGTCATATGTGTCATTTTCAAGGATACTGTTGTAATATGTTCCTTTTAAAGAGGGGATTATTGTGTTGTTTGGATCTAAATGGATATATTTGTGTTCTCCTGCTGAAATTGTTATTAGTGTGGAATTGTAGACTATTGTTCCACTGACATTTTTTGTAATTGATATGTTGTATGTGCCGGGTATTATCCATTTTAATGTCACTGTTCCGTCTGCTACAGTTGTGCCATTTACTCTTAGACCTTTTCCATTATTGACAAAACCTCCAGAAAGATCGAGTAGGGTTACATTTGCATCTATTACAGGTGCACTTATTGCATCCGTAACATTCACAAGAATCTGCGTGATGTTTAACATTGTTGTGTTTGGACCGTTTGTACCATTAAATATTGTGTAGTTTGTTTGGGTTATGCCGTATCCTTGTGCACTTCCATTTGCAGTCATGGTTATGTTTTGACCTGGTGATGCTTCATATTGCATTTTTCTGAAAGTTATGTTGTTGTTTGAAGTGTTTGTTTCGCCTATAAGGTTGTCTCCCAAAGCATCATCATAGATTAGTGTAGGGTAAGTTTCCCAAAGAATTACATCAATTCCTCCACTAACTGCTGAACCTTCTTCATCTATTACTTCTATCTTGAATGTATTTTCTTCAAGTAGGATTTCTATTATTATAGATCCTGTAACATTTATTGATACTGTTGTTGCATTGTATCCTACATCAGTCCCATTTATAGTTATTGTATATGTTTTGTTCTCAAGGTTTCGGAATTGTGCGGTGCCGTTATTATCTGTGTTTTTTGATGAAGGTATTTCTTCAATAGTCACATTTATATTTTCTGCAGCTGCGTTATCATAACTGCTGTTGACTTGTATATTAAGTCTGTATTCTTCAAGGACTGCGTTTTCTGTGTTCTGTGAGCCACCGTATATGTTTATTTGTTTTTCTGTGTAGTTGTATCCAAGACTTGTACCGTTGATTGTAAGGTTGTAGAGACCTGGTGGGAATGTTTGGTTCTCTAAGATTATTGTTCCTGTGCTGTTTGTGTATCCTGTGAAGTTTGCAGCACCGTCGGTCTTATTTAGGCTTACATAAATGTTTGCAAGGAGTGTGCTGTATGTGTCTATTACATTTACAGTCATTCGTGTTGTGTCAAGATTTATTAGCATGTTATTGTCTGAATCCATTGATAGTATGATTGTCTGGTTGTAGAAATCATGTGAGGTTTCATTGATTGTTATGTTGTATGTGGACTGGTTGAATCTTGTAAATGTAACGATTCCATCTGTGTCTGTGAGTGCGTTAAGGGAGTTTCCTAGATAATCTCTAAGTATTGTTCCTGTTGTTGGATCTGTAAGTGATACATTTGCATTTTGAAGAATGCCTAAATCATCTGTAATATTTATTGTCAAATTAGTTGCATTCAATGTGAATGTGTAAGTTGTGTTATTGTTTGGGTATGCGTAAATATCTGCGTGACTTTGGTTCTGATAACCCTTATCAATTGCGTTGATTGTTAGATTCCATACAGATTCAATGTTTGTGAAGTTTGCCCAACCACCAGTTGTGCTGATTTGGTATGTGTCTGTGCTGTTTGTTATGTTTATTATTGTGTTATCTATTGGAGTTCCAGTTTCATTTATTATGTAGATGCTTATGTTTCCAGGTCTTGGTTGTAAGGTTATGTTACACCAGTTAATTTCACCAGGTATTGTTACATTACACTGGACAGTATTAGTGTAATGGTTGCTCTCGTTTACTGTTGTGTTGTAGTTTCCTAATGCGATATAAACTGCATCATAATATAGACCTGTGAAACTTTGCATTGTTATGTTTGCGCCTGTTGAATTTTCGTAAGTAACATTTGCAGGGTAGATTGTCTGTGATAATGGGTTTGTTAGATTAATCATTAATATTGTCGTGTTTAATAGGATTGTAGTGTTGTATGCAGTACCTCCTTGTGTTATGTCTATTGAAGTTGTTTGTGTGCGGCAACCATATATTGATCCGTTTGCTTCAACATTGTAGGTGTCAATTGGTACTGCTGCAAATGTTGTGGCTCCCGATATTGTGTTTTGTGAGTTTGAATATGAACTACCAGTAATTGTAACATTTATGTTGTTAAGTAACATTCCTGAACAGTTGACAGTTACTTCAAGTGTTGTTTCGTTAAGTTGTTGTAGATAATAGGTTTGATTGAAATAATGGTATGCTTGAAGTTGTGCGTTCTCTATTGGTAGATTGTTTTCGGCATCTGTTATTTTGGTTTCATATTTTGCAATCAATCTGTATTCTTTTTCAAAGGTTATATTGTCAGTGTTTATAATTTCATAGATCGGTAAGTAATTGTTGTGATAAACTGCAATATAATATGTATCTTCTGAATTGACAAATATATTTTTCGTACCATCAAGGGTTGCGATATTGTCATATTTTATGTTTCCTGAAGTAAAAAGACGTACGTTTACAAGACTTATTGATTGATTACTGAAATTGTTGGTTGTAGTAATTGTCATGTTTAAACTGCCTTTAAGATTTATGTCTTTTGAGGAATAACTTCCCGAGCTCTCTCCAATATAGGTTTGGGTATCATATCCTGCTTTTGAGACAGTTATGTTGTAATTATCTATTGCCATATCTATTGAATATGTACTTTCTGTGGATGTAATTTGGTATTGTGTTCCTGAAATGTCGGCAAAACTTATTGTTGAGCCTAAAGTTATGTTTTTATTTACTGCGTAATTGCTCGCATCAAGGATGTGACCATCTATGTGTGTAGTTCCTTGTAGATATAGTGTATTGTTTGGCAGTTCACTTGCTGATAAATTTTGTTCTATTGGATTGTAATGGTTTTTGTTTAATGATAAGGTGTAGTTGATGTTTGATGGTATGTTGATAGAATAATCGCCATTGATGTCAGTTTTAGTTGTATATAATGATGTGTGTGTTGTCTGGTTTAAGATGTTTACTATTACATTTTCTATTCTTGCGCCGGCTGTTCTTCTTGAACCTTCTTTGTCTTCAACAGAACCAATTATGTGGTGCGCACCTGTTAGATTAATTATGCCATAATTACCGTTTGCGTGTGGAGTAGGAGATATGCCGGTGTATCCTGATTTTGCAATATCTATTGAAAATTCAATATTGTCTTTTATATCCATATCAAAAATACCGTTTGAATCAGTTGTTGTGTTGTAACGGTTTCCGTCATTAAGGTTTATTATAACAGTTACATCTTCTAGATTTAGATTATTTTCTGCATCAATTACTGTTCCATTTATTTTTTGTGAGCCGTCAACACATACCGAAATATCTTGTTGTGTATTTGCAAGAGTTATTGCGTTGTATTGTGTTCCGTTTATAGTTATATTGTAACCATCATATCCTGTTGTTGTATTTTTTACAAATATGCTGAAGTTTCCGTTGTCTGTATGTGTGTAATAATTAAAGCCGTTACCAGATTTATCTGTTATGTATATGTCTAAGGATATATTTTGTTCGTTGTTGTTGCAGTCTGTTATGCTTCCGTTTATATATAATATGCCCTTCATGTTTAGATTTAGGTTTAGTTGAGGGTTATGCCAACCTCCATTTGTGTTTGGATTACCGTTGTAGTTTATTGTTTGGGTCCAATCTTTGTGTTTTGCGCTAATGTCATAATTATTGTTGTCAGTTGGTGGCGTAATTAGATTTGATGGTATGTATAAAATGTATATTCCTTCTGAGTTTGTTGTTGTTGTGTAATTGTATATTCCTTCAAAACTTAGGTTTTCTCCTGAATAAGGATTGGAGTCATGCTCGTATAGTTCTATAATAGCACCTTCAATATTTTTGTTGTTGTAAAAGTCTGTTACTTTCCCTGAGATAATACTGCTACCTTGCAATTGTTTTGTATAGTCTCTATTTTTTCCTTCTTCAGTGGATTCATTAAAAGTTGTAAGGGTTTCATTCCAGTTGTTATAATCATTGGATTCTATTGTGATTTTATATGTCCCTGGATTGTCAACCATAACTATAATTGTTCCATCTTGTTTTGTTTTACATATATTATTTGGGCAAATATATTCAGTTTGGCTTCTTTTTGTGTTATCACTTGTCTTATATAATGTAATGATTGCATCTGGAATGGGTCTACCGTTTGTTGTATCTGTTAATGTTATATTAAGAGAACTACTCCCTAAAGGATATAATTTTAATGTTAAGTTTGTTCCATTTTCAAAACATTGTGTGTTATTTTTGAATTGTTTTTCATAATATGCAGAATTTCCGCTTGCGTTAATTAGGTATTGACCCCATGTGTTGTTGTATTCAATCTTGAAAGTTCCATTTGTATAAGTTGTGGTTGAGTTTAAGATTTGTGATTGGTTTGTGCAGTTGACTATGTCTATTGTGACATTTCCTATAGGATTGCCAGTCTCTATACTGATTACTGTTCCTTCTATGTAATTTGATGCGGCAAATATGTAGGGGATTATTATTGCTAGTGCAATTATTGTAAGAATTGTGAAGGCTATGTTTTTTTTCATTGTTTCTGCACCTCCTTTATTGGTCTATAAACTTTTGCTCTGCCGACATCAATCACTTCAAGTTTTCCTGTGAGACGCATGGCTTCTAAAAATCCAGCCAGAAAATCTCGTCGTATTTTTAGGTCTTGTGCGAGTTGAGAAACAGAACACGGCTTGTCGTTTAGCTTTGAGATTATTTTGGCTTCTGTGTTCAGACCTATTGTCGACATAATAGTATATGATAAGTTGTAGTATATATAGGTTTATGGTGTTATACATAGTGTATTATATATTGTATAATATTTGTAATACTATTTGTAATACTATTTGGTGTACTATTGGGGGTACTATATTGTAGACAATATAATTTTTTTGAGGGTTTTGTTTGTGGTATTTTAATGTTTGAAAAATATTTTGTTTTATTTTTTTTTGTATTTTCAGAAATATGGTATTTGTTTAGCAAAAACATAGATTCTTTATCAGCATCTGTTTAAGTTCTGCTTTTAAATCCAAATCATTTAGTTGCCATGTTGCCATCAATGATGCCATTATCTCATAATTTTCTTTTCCTGATT